>JBGFSC010000014.1:0-5945 GCA_041694815.1 Elusimicrobiota bacterium
GACTTTCGCCTAGGCGAAAGTCAATCCCTGGCACCATCTTCGCGAGAAACCTCGAACTTCGTCGCGCGAAGCGCGACGAAGTCACGCGCTCAAAGCGCGTAAAAGCTGTCGTTGTTCAGTCCATCTCATAGCCCGACGAGCCTAAGAAAATCGCCCAGACCCTGCGTAACGCTCAGCTTCAGGTAGGGATTATGCTTTTTTTCACTGGCCAGCGGGGCGCACGGCGCCTCGGCATAATTGTGTCCGGGGAAGACCACGGTCTGGTCATCGAGCGAGGCGATCTTGCGCAGGCTTTGGTACATTTTCTCGGGATCGGAGTTCGGCAGGTCCACGCGGCCGCAGCCCCGGATAAACAAGGTGTCCCCCGACAGCAACCGGTCCGCGAAAAGGAAGCACTGGGAGCCCTCGGTGTGGCCGGGCGTATGCAGGAAGGTAATATCAAGCTTGCCGAGCTCGACCTTGTCGCCCCCCCTCGTCGGCCGCACGTTTCCCTTGAGCTCCTTGAGCGCGTACGCGTCGTTGACATGGATGTAGACCGGCACGTCGGCGTGCTCCAGGAGCTCCGCGACCCCGTTGATGTGATCGAAATGGTTATGTGTGGCGAGGATGCAGGAAAGCCGCCAACCGCTTTTCTCGATAGCCTCCCGGATGGCAGTGACATCCCAGGCCGGATCGACCACCGCGCAGCGCTTGGTCTGCGGGTCTCCGATGATATAGACGAAATTCGCCATTGGCCCGAGCTCAAGCTGCTGTAATTCGATCACCGACGGTCCGATCCGCCCGGGGGCGGGAAGCGGTATTCGATCTCGCCGGGCTTGAGGTAGCCGAGCTGCCGGCGCGCCGAGCGCTCGATGCCCTCGAGGCTGCGGGCCTGCCGGATCTGCTCGCGCAGCAGGGACTGCTCCCGGCTCAACTCCTCCATCTCGCGTCCGATGCGCTTGAGCTGGACGAGGCGCTGCGCCATGCGCCGGAAGCCCCCGTTACCTAGGAGTACGACGGCGGCCAATAGCACGAGCGCCGGAGTCCGCCAACGCTTGAAACGCGAGTCAGAGAGCAGTTTCATCCGGACGCGAGGACTCCGGGTTTGAAGGCCCGGCTCCCCGCGTACACCGCGCGGCGCCCCAACGCAGATTCGATGCGAAGCAGCTGGTTGTATTTCGCCAGCCGCTCGGAACGACAGGGGGCCCCGGTTTTGATGGCCCCGGCGTTGAGCGCGACCGAAAGGTCGGCGATATACGCGTCCTCGGTCTCCCCCGAGCGGTGCGAGATAATCGCCGCCAAGCCGGCCTTTTGGGCCATGAGGACGGCGCGCACCGTCTCCGTTACGGTGCCTATCTGGTTGAGTTTGATCAAGATGGCGTTGGCCGCCCGCTCGCGGATGCCGCGTTCTAAGCGCTTGAGGTTGGTGACGAACAGATCGTCGCCCACGATCCGCACCCCGCCGCCCTGCGTTCGGGTGAACTCCTTCCACGAGGCCCAATCGTCCTCGGCGAAGGGATCCTCGATGGAGAGCATCGGATACCGGCCGACCCACGCCGCGTAGCGTTTCCCCAGGCTGGGACCGTCGAGGCTTTCCCCGCCGAAACGGTAGCGTCCGTCCCGGAAGAATTCGCTCGCGGCGGCATCAATCGCCAACTGTACCTTCTCCCCGGCCCCGGCGCGCCGGATCGCCTCCAAAATCGCCTCGATGGCCTGCTCATGCCCCTCCAGACGCGGGGCAAAGCCCCCCTCGTCTCCCACCGCCGTCGACTCCTTGCGTTCGGCGAGCAGGCTCTTGAGGGCGTGGTACACCTCGGCCCCCACACGCAGGCCCTCCCGAAAGGAGGAGGCGCCCGTCGGCACGATCATGAATTCCTGGACGTCCAACCCACTGTCGGCGTGCTTGCCGCCGTTAATGATGTTGAGCATCGGAGCCGGAAGCACGTAGGGCCCGCGCTTGATCCCGAAGCAGCGGCGCAGGTAGTCGTGCAGGGCGAGCCCGCATCGGCGGGCCGCCGCCCGTGAAAGCGCCATCGAAACGGCCAAGATCGCGTTGGCCCCGAGTCTTCCTTTATTAGCGGTGCCGTCGGCCGCCATCATGGCTTCGTCCGCCCCGGCCTGGTCGAAAGGATCCCTGCCCTTGATGGCCTTGGCCAGCTCCTTCTCGGCGTTTTGGACGGCCCGCAGCACTCCCTTCCCCGAAAAGCGCGCCGCATCGCCGTCGCGCAGCTCCACGGCCTCGTGTGCGCCCGTCGAAGCGCCGCTCGGGACGGCGGCAGAGCCGGCGCTGCCGTCCTCCAGGGTCACCTCGGCCTCGACCGTGGGCCAGCCGCGCGAGTCGAGGATTTCCCGGGCTGCGATCTTCTTGATCCGGGCGGGCATTATTGAATCAAAAGCCCCTAGTGCTTGCCGCGCACAATCTTCTCGCCGGCATCCATGAGGGCCTTCAGCTTTTCCGGGGAGGACGACTCGGCGTAGACACGCACGACCGGCTCGGTCCCCGACGGCCGCAGTCCGAGCCAACTGCCGTCCTTGAGGACGAACTTGAAGCCGTCGGTATGGTCGATCCTCCAGACCGAGGAGCCGGCCAAAGACAAAGGCGGCTTGAGCTTGAGCCGATCCTCTAGCGCGGCCAGCGCGGAAGCCCCCCCGACCTTGAGGTTGCGGCGCTCATTGCAGAAAAGCCCGACTTTCTTGTGCAGCTGCTCGCGTATCTTGACCAATGGCTTCCGGTCGAAGGCCACCAACTCCGCCATCAGCAGGCAGGCCAGGAGTCCGTCCTTTTCCGGAACATGGCCTTGGATGGTCAACCCTCCGGACTCCTCGCCGCCCAAAAGGAAATTGCCGCCGCGCATATAGTCCCCGATGAACTTAAAACCCACCGGAGTCTCCCGCACCTCCAGGCCGTGCGACTTGGCGACCGCGTCGACGAAATGGGAGGTCATGAGGCTGCGCGCCACCTTCCCCCGCAGCCCACGGTTGCGGACGAGATGGTCGACCGCCAGGGCCAATACGTCGTTGGGGGGTATCCAGACCCCGCCCGCGTCGAGAATGCCGAAGCGGTCTCCGTCGCCGTCGCAGGCCAGGCCCAGCGCCAACTTCTTGTCGCGGCGCATGAGTTGTACCAGCTCCTGCAAGGTATCCGGCGCCGGTTCGGTAGAATGTCCGCGGAAGAGGACGTCGCGCTCCTCGTGCAGGCCTTTGGTCTCGATGCCGAAAGATTCCAGCAGCGGCCGCAGATATTGGCGCACGGCCCCGTTGAGGGAGTCGACGCCGACCGCAAGCCGCGCCGCCTTGAGCCGCTTGGGCTCCAGCAGCGAAGCGATCTGCTTGAAATACGGCGCGCGGAAGTCTTGCCGGATGATCCATCCCTCGCGCTCGGCCTTGTCGGAGGCCATGGCCGCGATCTGGGAGTGGCTGAGCAACCCAACGCGGCGCTCGATGTCGTCGGTCACGGCGGGAGTCGCGGGCCCTCCCCAAAAGGGAGTCCACTTATAGCCGTTATAACGGGCCGGATTGTGGCTGGCGGTGATGACGACGCCTCCTACTGTCTGGAGCTGCAGCACCCCCCACGCCAAGGCCGGGGTTGGCACCTCGGAAGACGCCAGCCGGACCCGCACACCGCCGGCAGCGAACACTTCGGCGGCTTCGCGGGCGAAGGCGTCGCTCAGGAAGCGAGTGTCATAACCTACGGCGACAACCGGCGTCGGGCCCGGTGGGGCCTTAAGGGCGGCATGGTAATCCGGGGAGTCAAATCCGAATTCGGCGTTTTCCTTGACATGCCCGGCGATCGCATGCGTTAATTTTCGAACGTTCGCAAAGGTAAATTCATCAGCAAAGACCGCCCGCCAACCCGATGTGCCGAAGTGGATGGCCATGAGCGCGCCGAATATACCAAATAGTCATTCTATTGACAACGTTAATTTGGAGTTATTTTTCCGCCCCGTCAAAACGCTCGTGAACTAGACGGGACCCCAAATGGATAGGACCGAATCGCCGTTGTTGCTTGTTATGCATAGGCGGCTTCAAAACGTGGTAGGCAATGCCGCTTTCTCCGGGTGCAAGCCCGCCGCGATCCCAAACGCCGCATTCGCCGCAATAGCTACCAGTCGCGTCGCATCGAGCGCTTTCGGCAACGTAGACATTTATCTTGGCCCGCTCTACATAGTCTTTATAATAACTGCCGCCAAAGAAATTAGCTGACATCAGCACATTTGTAACACCCCGTTGCTTATAATGCTGCGAAAGCCTGATATCGGCGAGATCGCGGCAAATAAGAATTCCGAAACATCCGTAGGGCGTGTCAATGACCAAGGAATCATTCCCAGGAATTGCATAAAGGGCATCGGTGGGCGTTAAAAATCGTTTACGGTACTTCCCGATATAGCCATCCGGACCGACGACGCCAACGGTATTAAAATAGACACCCCCTTCGATTTCCGGAACACTGAATAGAAGATAAATTTTATTTTCTCGCGCAAATTGCGCCCAATAGCTGGTGGACTCCCCTCCAGGGACTTTTTCGGCCACGGTGGAAACGTCAGCGCAACTCTCTCCTTTTTCGCGGCCTTGATGAAGGCACCAGTGTTTACTGTTCCCTTGATACCCATAGCTCGACCCCTCGGAAAAAACGATGATATTGGCCCCGTTTGAAACGGCTTCCTTGGCGAAGGCTGTTAGGAGCGCCCGATTATGCAGGTAATCACCGAAGTGGCTGTCGGCTTTGGTCTGGATTAATGCCACCTTTCCCGGCTCCGATGCAAAGGCGGGAATAACCCACAACACCGTCAAGAATAGGCCGTTTAAGAGCCTGTTCATGCCTTAAAATTTAACCATCCGGCTCGGAAAAAACCTGGGCCTAAAGGCCTATTTCTTAATAGGACCTCTGCCTGCATGCCATTAGGCCCTTCGGCCCCACCCTCGACGAAGCTTCGGCCCCATCCTCTCAGTATGGCAGCTCTTCGAACCGTCGTTTTAGCCGCTGCGATGCTATTGGCGACGAACTATCGAGCTTTCTGCCAAGGCTTGCTGAACACGCCCACGCCCGATTACGACACCCAATTTTTCAACAACTACAGGGAAGTCTTTTACGATAAAAACAACAACGAGGTGGCCGACTATCGTCAGGCAACCCGATGGGCGGTACGCAACACCGTTACGGGCCATACCGGGGCTTCGGAGCCGATGACCCCCGAGCGTGTCTACCAGCTCGATGCGATCAACGCCGTCAATGCCGGAAACGCATGTAGCATCGGCTCCAAGCCTCCGAGCCCCTCGGCGGCGCCGGAAAAGGCTCCCGAATCGGTCATCTCGACGGCGGACTTGCCGAGCAAGGACGCCGTATCCGTCTCGCGGGCGGGGCGCGTCCCCCTGGGCATGCCCTCGCGGGACGCTGGCGCCAAGCGCGAAGAGAGCCCGTTCACGGTCACTTCCATGCCGAACCCGGCCCTAAGGGAGGATCGATCCCCCCCTCCCCTTTCGGCTGGAAAAATGTCGTCTAAGGATGAAAGGCTTGAGGCGCCGGCCTTCACCATCCTTCCTCCGGGCCGCCCGCGCGCCGACGCCGCCGGACTCGAGCGGCGCTACGCCGCCACGGCGGCTCGGGCCCATTTGGACACGCTGGACCAGCCGGCTTTAGGGGAGCGCTACGGCTACGACGCCTTGCGCAAGCTTATAAGCCTTCGGGTAGCCCTAATGGACACCCTGGAATCCTTCCTGTCAGGGACGGACAAAGATTCGCTTAGCTCCGGGCATCATTATGACGGGTCCGTGGAAAGGCGGGACGAGGTTAGGACGAGGAAGGCGAATCGGCTGTTTGGGATAAACGAAGAAGGGGATTAACGATCTTTTACGCGCTTGCTATGTTGAATGTCAAGTTCCCAGCGATCCGCGGTACGCTTAGCCAAGAAAGACTGCCTGCAATCCGTGGCACGGTTCTAAGACCGTCTCACTGTTTTTAGATGCGC
>JBGFSC010000013.1:0-25683 GCA_041694815.1 Elusimicrobiota bacterium
GGTGTAGCCATGACACGGCAAGAAGTCCGTGCGCTCAGGGCGCGGCCGCATAAACCGCGTCGAGCGATTTTGGGCCTCAGGCGGGGTTCCCCCATTCGGGGTAGCCCGGGCTTTGGCTCAAAGGGAAGGAGGACGTTGAACAGGATTTCAGGCCCGGCAGGTCCGCCAAGGGGCGGCACCAGTCCAGGCTTGGAACGTAAACGACGGATTCGAACAAAACGAAAGAACTTATGAGCTAGGCGAAAACGGATTGGGGCAATGAATGCAGAGTTGGAGACTGGCTGACAGATAGTGATGGCTAGAGAATGGCCAAGACGATGAGCACATAGCGTATGAGCGTGAGGCTCAGGAAACGCCTCTTGCTTCCATTCATCAGCTTAGGGCTGATGTGGGGAGGGCTTTTTGCGCCCTCAGGCCGCGCCTTGGCCGCCACTGGCAATCCTTTGGATTTCAATGTCACAGTCACAGTGCTACCAGAAACACCTCCCGCCAACATTTCCGATCTCGTGGCCGTTCCAGGCACCGCCGAAGGAGAGGTGAAACTCACCTGGACCAGCCCGGGCGATGATGGGATATTAGGGGATCTCGTTAATAGCAAGTTTCTAATTAAATTTTCGACAGCGCAGATCGACACTTGGACCGACCCGGCCAATATTGTCATATCCACAAACGCCATTGCCCTAAGCAGCCAGACCTATTTCGTCCAGAATCTCGAGCCTGGCGTCACCTACTACTTTGCGATTCTGGCCGAAGATGATATTGGCCAAAGAAATACATGGTCGCGATCTGGCGGCACCAATGCCAACAACTTCGCTATTGCGACCGACTTGGCACCGCCCACGCCCTCCGGATTCTCCATCGTGGGCGGGAACAATCAGCTCACGCTATCTTGGAATGCTGTCGCGGTCGGCGATCTAGATTTCTATCGCTTGCATATTGATTCAACTCCCCCGTATGACTTTGGGAATGTTTTCACCATCAATGTATCATCCACCGCGACATCGTTCGTGCATGCCGGCCTAACCAACGGAAATACTTACTTCTATTTCATCACTTCAGTAGATAGGGGCAGCCCAGCCTTCCCAGGTCTGGCCCTGGAATCTCCACCATCCTCGATTGTCAGCATGGCTCCTGGAGACACGCTGCCGCCCGCAGCCGTCGCAGGCCTTTCCGGACAACTCTCAGCCGATGGCCTGACCTTTAACATCATGTGGGACACGGTCACTACCAACGCCAATGGGACCCCCATAGCCGATCTGTCTCTCTACAGAATTCTCAAATCGACAGGCCTCTTTGCGCCCACGACAGCCACATTCAATCTACCCGCGTCCCAAACATCATTTGCGGACACCGTTAACAACAACGTCTTCTACTACAAGGTCAGGGCCGTCGATACCAGCGCCAATGAGTCAATGGACTCGAACTCGATCATCTCCCAGGCCAAGGCGAATATCTTAGCTCCTGCTGATGACGGTAAAACGTTCCTGATCATTTCCGACCAGGTCGCCACAGAACTCCATAAAGCCAACAACGCGGCAGGGAGCAATCTGGTTATAGTTCCAGTCCGACTGCCAGCCGAAGAAACTGGGAACGTGTTGAAATCCTATCGCTTTGAAGCCAGGCGAGCGGAGGATAACCAGCCAGTCACGCAGTTCTCCTTCTCAAAACCGATGGTCAATGTTCTATTCGGCTTTGTCACAGGCTCCGGAATAGGCTCATTGAACCACACAGATAAAAAGCTCTCCATTTACTGGAACAACGGGGCAAGGTTCATCAGCCTAGGCGGACATCTCAATTTCACTGAAGGAACCGTCAACGTGCTCAGCTCCAATGTTGGTCGGTACCAGTTACGACTCCTAAGCGGAGCTGCCGACACATTGCTGACCGATGGCTCTCCTTACCCCAGGGTCATTACCCCCAATGGGGACGGCATAAACGATCGTGTCTTCTTCTTCTTTGAGGCGACCGATGCTCCCAAGGACGGCAGGATCTATGACCTTAATGGGGCCTTGGTCGGTAGCTTGAAGTCCGGCCCAGTGCCGGATTCTTCGCTTGTATGGGATGGGAAGGATGATCGGGGCAATGTAGTACCCATGGGCGTCTATCTGTACAAGATTAGTATCGGTGACAAGAATGCTACGGGAACGGTAGTGGTGGCGAGATGAGGAAAAGAATATCGATTCTAGCTGTCCTTTCCCTCTGGGGCCACCTCTTTGCTCCTCGAGTAGAAGCAGCCTTTGAGCGCCAGGATACTGGCGCGAGGCAGAGCAGTATGGGCGGGGCCTTTAGCGCCGTGGGAGGAGATATCCACTCGTTGCTCCATAATCCGGCGGGTTTGGCTTACTTAAATCGCAAGGAATTCAGTTCTTCATACAGCAAGCTTTTCATAGGACTCGACGATAAATCCGATCTCTCGAGCTCGCTGCTGATCTATGGCCAGCCAATCAACCGTTGGGGCAGCCTCGGAACCGGCTGGCTGGAAATGAAACTAGACAGCTTATATAAGGAAAGGACTTTAGCCCTAGGGTATGGGCATACGTGGACGGATAAGCTGGCCTTGGGGGCCACTCTCAAACAACTGCAGGTGTCGGTGGAGCCCCCTGGAACCAACTACGACAATAACGGAATGGTTGAGACCAAGGCAGACCCAACCTTTGCCAGAGGAAACACGGCCAGCGGCATCGGTGTGGACCTAGGCCTGCTCTATGAGCCCATTCCGAAATACAGTTTGGGCCTGTCTTTGCAGAACATCAACCAACCCAAGGTTGCCCTGGCGGACTCTAATCGGATACCCACCCTAATGCGATTCGGGATTGCGCACCGAAGCTCCGCGTTCTTAGTCACCTCGGAAGTACGAACCCAAGAATATCTCCAAGGGCAGAGAGATTACCAAGCCATCTTCGCGGCGGAGAGGTGGAAGTCGTTGGGACCCATCTCCAGCTTGGCCCTAAGAGGTTCCATGGGTTTTGGCAGCCGTTCCTTCAGCCAACTAACCCTGGGAATGGGTTACCGCCTCAATGGCATGCAGATGGATTACGCCTTCCTTATGCCGCTCTCCGGCGTCTCCTTCGGAAGCACGTATGGAACTCATCGGCTATCCCTCTCGCTGCGCTTCGGCAAAACAGTCCCGCGAGAAATTCAATGGGGGCTCGGTGAGGCACCCCGGGACTCGGAGGAACTAGAGGCGGTTAAACAACGCGCAGCCCAGGCGGAACTTCTAGCGCAGCTCTTGCAAGACAAGATCAAGAAGCTTGAGGAAGAACTGGAAAAACAGAAGCAAATCCAGGCTTCTACAATGACGATAGTTGGCAAAGAGCCGGCAGTTCCTGAAGTCAGCCGCGAAGAAGTCTTGCGCGGCCTGGAGGAGGAAATCCGGCTTCTGAAACAGGAACTGGAAAGAGCCAGGCAGCGAAAATTAGCCAAGCCCGCTCCCGTTGCAACGCCAGAGGTCCGCACACTTCCTCCGGACCCAGCGAAAGCCCAGGATCTATACAAAGAAGGTGTGCGCTACTATAGCAATCGCCAACTCGAGAAAGCCGCTAAGGCATTCCGCACAAGCCTTGAATTAGATCCGACCAACGAGTGGGTGAAAAAGTCGCTGGAAAGAACCCTGGTCGAACTGGGAACAGAACAAAAGTCCCAGGAGCCGACCACCAGACCGCAAGGAATACAGTATTCGACCAAAAAGGGAGACACCTTATGGAGTCTGGCCAAGGAATTCTACGGAGATCCCTACAAATGGACTCTTATCCGAGACGCCAATCCGGGGATCAAAGACGCTTATGGGCTGCCAGATGGAACTGTCATTACAATTCCCCAAGTCCCCGCTGACTCAGGAGGTAAGCCATGAGGCTGCGTAGCCAATTTTTTCTGACGATGAGCCTGCTCATTTCTTTCATTCTGGCCTTCGTCGCGTTGACGCTTATCGCGATGGAACGGCAATTCCTGGTCAAGGAAACCGACAGACGTCAGCGTGCGGCGTTGGAGAGCGTCGCGGGGATCGTTCGGGAAGCCCACATCACCCGCGATCCACTTTTGATGCTCAACTATCTCAAGCTGAGTGAACAAACCTATCCGGAAATTGGCTGGCTATGCATCGTAGATTCAGAGGGCAAAATTCAGGCAAGTCTGGATATCAACCTGTTTGGAGTGGACCGCAGCAGCGTCAGCTTGCCAGAGAATATTGTGCTTCTCAGCCAGGAAGTGGTCTCCAATGGACGCGGTCTCGGTCGCGTCGAGGTTGGATTCGATCAAGTTCGACTGGAAAGTTATATCCAAGCCTCCCTACTAAAAGTCAGAAATCGCGTTACTGTCATAGGCTTGTGGGCATTGCTCCTGGGTTTTTTTGGTTCCCTGCTACTCGCTTTGAATCTAACGCGCCCCATAAGGCTCCTTTCCGACGTAGCCAATGAGATCGGGAAAGGAAAGTGGGACACTCCCGTCCCCACGGCCAAACGAAAAGATGAGTTGGGCGATCTATCCCGATCGTTCCAGAAAATGACCGCTCAACTCAAGGAGCTAGACCAGATGAAGCAGGACTTTGTCGCTAGCATGACCCATGAACTGCGCTCTCCCCTAAGCATCATTGAATCCCATGCCAACTCCGTTCTACAAGACCTTGGACAAGCCCAGGGCCTTTCTCAAAATGACAGGAACGACTGGATATCCTCCATGGCTCACATCAAAGACAGCGCCTTTCGGCTCAGCCGCTTCGTCACAGAACTTTTGGACATAGCCAAAATCGAACGAGGGAAGTTGGACCTGAACCTTCAGAAGGTCTCGCTTGCCTCAATGATCCATGAAATTCTGGCGTCCTTGGTTCCGAAGGCTGAGGAAAAAAAGCTGACCCTTTACGAACAGATAGGTAAAGACCTGCCTGCGATCTATGCTGACCCCGATCGCATCCATCAAGTTTTCATTAATCTGATTGGAAACGCTTTGAAATTTACTCCCGAGGGCGGAAAGATCATCGTGGGTGCCCAGGCACTTTCCCAGGGCTGGGTTTATGTCAAGGTGGTCGATACAGGACCTGGAATTCCCCAGGAATTCATGAGCCGGATTTTTAGCAAGTTCGAGCAAGTCAAGGGACTCCATGATCGCAGGCAAGGCACTGGTCTTGGCTTATCCATATGCAAGGGCATTATAGAAAGCCATGGCGGGAAAATTGGCGTCAAGCTCAACGACGTGGGGGGCAGCGAGTTTTACTTCACGCTTCCTATGGCCGAAAATGAAAAGACCGTCTAACGGAGGACAAATGAAATACAAAATCCTCGTTGTGGAAGATGAGGCGGGGCATCGTAACTTGTTGGAACGAACATTGAAACGAGCGGGCTTCGAAGTATTGTTCGCCGTGGACGGGGCCCAGGGGAGGGAGATGCTCCAAAAAAATGCTGTGGACTTGGTAGTCTCGGATTGGAATATGCCCAAGCTCAACGGCGGGCAGCTAGCATCGTGGATTAGAAAGACGGAGAATCTGAGACACCTGCCCATCCTTATGCTGACGGTCCGCGATAAGGCCGAGGAGGAAGCCCTGGGGTTTGCCAGCGGAGCGGACGATTACCTTCAAAAGCCATATTCTACTGCGGAACTTGTGGCCCGTATTGAGAGACTTCTTAGCCTGCGCAGCCGTTGAAAGAAGAGGGCAGTAACATCACCCGCACACTTTCATGATCTGCATGATCTGCTGTTCGGCTCGCGTGAGAATTTCGAGCTCCTGTAGAGTGAGCTCTGAAGTGTTATCTTGGCGATACCAAGACCTGAGCAATTCGTAAAAACGCAGACGCAGATTAGGATTAGGTATCTCTGCACCAGGAACTGAAAGCAAATTAGCGTATGAGAATCCCGGTTCCTTCATCTTGGCGGCCCAGTATCTCGCCTTAAGCCCTAGAACCTTCTCTTCCAGAGCCACTATGGCAGGCGCTGCCCCGCCACAGTTCCTGCCCCAAGGGGTTTTGGCAGACGACTCATCCCATACACAGACCTTCGGTCCATGGCGACACAAACCCTCTGGCCGCTTGAGTTCTAACTCTCCGACCGCCGCATGGAGAATCCTTCCTGTCTCCACATCAATCATGCGGGCGTGTATTTCTAGTTGGTGCTTGGAAGGGAGGACGGACCCCGTGACGATGGCATCTGCAGCAAGTATCCTGCCCAACTTTTTTGCGTGGTCTGGCAGACTTGACTCGGTCGAGATCAACTTGTGTTCTTCTATCACCCTGTCCAGTTGTATCCGCTCCACAACGACAATATCCTCTAAACGAGTCAATTGGGTGGTCAGGCGCTCCGCAACGTTCTTCCCTTCGGGGGTGGCGCGCCTATCCATCGAGACAAACTCGACCACTACTACTTTATTAACCTTATACTTTCGGCAAGCGTTGGCGAATTCCTTAGCCATTGCCTTGAAGCTATCGGCCGCAGAAATTGGTGAAGCCGCCAGACTAAAGACGAAAAAAAATAAGACTCTAGCCACCACGCCCCCTATCGATTCTAAGGCCCTTCAAGCGTACCTCGGAGAACTTACGTCAAGCTCACAACCCGCTTAAATTTGGCTTAATTCTGGAGACCAGGGATCAAGCCATCCCGGCCGTCATCATCACGGCTAGTGACAATGGACAGGAAGATGCCTGACCTGGTCAGGTTAGGATGGCTACGCAAATCGAGGATGGGCCTGCCGGCAGGTGCTGCGCATTAAAGCGGTGGAGACATGCGTGTATCTTTGGGTGGTGAGCAGACTTGAATGGCCGAGGATCTCCTGGACTACGCGGATGTCCGCCCCGCCCTCCAATAAAGCCGTCGCGCAGCTGTGGCGCAGGACATGGGGCGTCACCCTGGCTGAGATCCCCACCCGGCGCGCCGCCGCTTCAAGTCGTCGCCCGAAGCCGCCCCGCGTAATCGCCCCGCCGCGACGGTTGAGGAATACGGTGTCACTGGTCACCGGGAAGCGGGCGCTGCGGGCCTCGAGGTAGCGTCCCAAGGCCGCCCCGGCCCTCGGCCCGACCGGGACGAGGCGCTCCTTGGAGCCCTTGCCCATCACGCGCACCCACCCCTCCTGGATATCCACTTGCTCGAGTCGCAGGCTGACCAGCTCCGAGACGCGCATCCCCGTAGCGTACATAAGCTCAAGCATGGCGTGGTCCCTTAGGGCCGAGTACTTGGCTCCCAGGGGCGGGTGAAGCAGCCGATCCATGGCCTCCGGGGCCAGGGGTTTCGGGATTCGCTGTCTGAACCGGGGCAGGCGCATCCCGGCGGTCGGGTCCGCCGGCGTGAGCCTGGCCTCAGCCAGATAGCGGTGAAACTGCCTGATCGCCATTGCGGCGAGGAATAGCGACGCAGATTTGATGCCCTCGCTCTTGCGGCACTCCAGGTAGGCCAGCACATCCTCGCGCGAGGCCGCAGATGGCTCCCTGCCCCTTTCCCGGAGGAAGGTCAGGTAGCCGCCGAGCTGGTAGCTGTAGGACTGGCAGGTGTTGGGCGCGAGCCCGCGCTCCACCGTGATGTGCCGGATAAACTCCTTGAGCAGGTCCACGCCCATCATGACGCCACCTCCCCGGCCCACCGCTGGGCCTCGCGGTCCACGGCCTTGGCCTCGCGCCGCCGGGCCTGGCGGATCTTGTAGGTAGGCCACGTAGCTCTTCGTCCGGCGCAGGGACTTGCGGGGGACGACTATCCCCGTCTCCCGCATACGGTCGAAAGCCCAGCGCTCGGCCTCGTACTCCTCCACGTGGCGTGGCTTACGCCCGGGCCGAGGCCCTGCCGGACTCGGATCACCTTGACCGAGGCCGGGGTGTTGGCCAGAGCGGCCAGGATGCACCGCTCGCGCATCCTGGCCGCGCCCGCCTTGAGCTTGGTCGCCCAGTCCATCAAGCCCCCTGGACGACCTTCACCCGCTTCTTCTCATCCTTCTCGACCCGCCAGCCCTTGCGGGTGTAGCTGACCATGCGTGCCCGAACGTTGGCGGCGAGGTCCTTGTCCTTGGCCGCCTCGCCCGCTTTCTTGGCCAGCTCGGCCGCGATCTCCTTGATGGTGTACCGTCCAGCCGTCAGCATGGGATCGATGAACGCCGCCAGCGACCCTTCCCGGCCCGCGGCACGTCCCTTTTTCCCAGCCTTGGCCGCTACGGCACGACCATCCCTTCCGTTTTTCTTCGCCATGGCTCTCTCCTCCCAGTCGATTCTCTTGACCTTGTCTGCGCACGGGTGGCAGGCGAATCCCGCGAAGGTTCGCCGAACCACCAAGCGTCCAGCCATCACGTTGTCGCCGCAGCGCTCACAGATCATCGCCGGTAGACGACCTTCCCTTCTTTGGTGAGCTTGCCCACCACTTCCCAACGACCGTCAATCACGCGATGGATCAGGTTCGCGAAGCGCACCAGCACCTCGCGGCCCTCGGTCTTCCCGAGCCTATCCAGCTCGTTATAGTCCTCGACGATCTCCATCCAGGAACCTCTGGGTCGCCTCCATCTCCTTCCGGCGATCCGCGTACTCCTCGACCCCATGGGTGAGGCCGACCCTGATGGCGGCCTCGACTTCCTGGTGCGTGAAGCCCAACTCGAACGCCCGGAGGGCTTGGTCCGCGACCAAGTCGGTCACGATAGCGTTGAGCACGTCTTCCTTCGGCATCCTCATCGCGATCCCTCCTGGACGGGCTCCAGGCGGATATCCGCCTCCTTGTCCTCGGCGATGTCGTACTCTTTCCCGCATGAGATGCAGGCCACCCGGCTCTCGCGGGTGAAGTCCCAGCCCTCGGACCAGTCCGCGTCCGTATCGTCGTACTGCGGCCCATCTTCCGTGATCTCGCAGGGGACGCCCGTCAGGACCAACGTCACCCTCGGTGCCTTGAACCGCCCGCTACCGCATGCGCACCGCAAGTTCATCGATTGCCCTCCTTGCGCGCAATCCGCCGGCCTTGCTCGAAGGCGATCTTGGCCCCCCTGATGATGGTCGGGATGCGATCCGCCTCCCTCTGCGCCTCGTTCATGGCCGTGTAGACCGCGTGAATCTCCTCGGGGTCGAGACCTCCTTTGAACTGGAGGGCGAGTCCATTGATGTCGGTCTGGAAGCAAATGTCTCCGAGTTCGCTCGACTCTATCGGCCGCGTCACGATCCAAAATTTGTCGAGCCTCATCGCACGCTCCTCCTCCTTCTGGCCCCGAGCAACACGTAGGCCAGTTTGGCCCGGGCCTTGGCGGTCAGGACTACGTCGGCCTGGTACTCGTCGCCCTGGTGCAGCATCAGGGCGATCTCGCCCTTGCGGTCCACCACAGCGTCCAGGCGGCTGCTGATCCGGTAGCAGAGCTCGTTGCGGACCCGCTCCTGGTCCTCCGGGCTGATGTAGTTCGCCCAGTCCCTCCTTCGCGTCGGTTTCACTCGTATCAAGCGCATCGTTTCACCCTCCCTTTTATTCGGCCGCCTCGTAGCCGGCGCGGATCAGACGCTCCATGTCCGCCATCGTTGCCGGCACCCAAAAGCGGCCGTCGTCTCCCAGGAGGACCGCGACGTGATGGGCCTGCCGCGCCGCAGCGCTGCGGGCAAGGCTCCAGTTCTGGAACTTCGCCGCGTCCTTGATGGCCCTCTGGATTCTCGTCTTGTCGCCCATCGTCTCGCCCTCCTTTTGCCCGATTCCCCGTCGGGCAGGACTGAAGCTACAGCGAGTTCCCGAATTAATCCATAGGCAGGAAGGCCCAAGTTCGGGGCGAAACGGGCAACGTGTTGCGTATTTCGCCCCAAGATTCGAGGTCTGGAATCGAGCCCTGAGACTCGCGCAAACTCCGGCTAGGGCCCGGCCGCCGCGACGCGCTGCTGCGCCCGGGCTACTTCGGTCGGCGGGAGCGATGGGCCTTTGCCCGAACCCGGCTGATCGCCCGCGCATGGGGCAAGAAGCCGCCCTCCGGCTTGCTACGGAGGAACCACAGTAAGAAGGCATCCAAGCCGTCCCACGCGATGCGGTTCGCCTTGACCTCGACCGCGAACTCCGTGACCGTGACGTTGCGCCGCCTCGGCATACGTTACGCCTTCGTCTCCGTAGCCTTGAGGTAGCCCTCCTTGACCAAGCGCTCGGTGATGCACTCTTCACCGAGCCGATAGAAGCTCACGCCACTGACCTTCTTGTACTCTTTGGCGGCATCCAGCATCTCCTGGGTCACGCGGATCGCCCGAATGATGTATTTCCCCGTCCGGGTCTCACCTTCGTCAGCCGCAGGCTTTTGCGCCGCAGGCTGTTCAACCTCCGTCGTTGTCGCCTCCAATTTTGCTGACTTCTGCTTTGCGACTTTCCGACTCTTTTTCTTCGACATGTGCGATCTCCTTTTGCGATATCGACGGACGGTTAATCTGCTCCGTCGGGATCGAAGACAGTACCTTCGTTCCCCCGACGATACAAGCCATTTAGCGAAGCGCCAAAACGACCCAGTAATTGATGGGGCTCATCGCTCGCGATCTTGGTTTTTGCTAAACTCGGTGTAGTTTATGCAGCTCCCAGCTCCCAGCTCCCAGCTCCCAGCTCCCAGCTCCCAGCTCCCAGCTCCCAGCTCCCAGCTCCCAGCTCCCAGCTCCCAGCTCCCAGCTCCTTAGCCGAAGGCTCGTGTGAGTCGAAAAGCTGGGAGCCTCCTCGAGAAGACCCGAAGGGATCTAATTTCTCTCGGGGTATCCGAGGAATTCCACAACGCTAAAATTCTCGCCACCCTGTTCCCTGCCGAGTTCAAGATAGAGCAGGCCAACTTTGATCTTGAAACCCTCGCTGAGGTTCTGGTCCATCTGGCGAAGACCGGCATCATCAAGCTTCCTTCAACAGCAGCCGTTAGACCGCGGACCGTAGATTAAAATCGATGCGATGTCCCTTCCGGCGGAGCCAGTAAAGCCTTGCTCGGATGTTTGCCCTAATATCCCGTCCTTTGCAGGCCGCGCTGGCCTTACGTCGGAGCTCGCGGACAATGCCACGCATGGTCATGCTTCCGGCCAGAAGCATCGCGTCGATCAGTGGGGCCAGGGGTCTGGCCTGCGCGAGGCTCGTGGAGGCTCTGGCTTTCTTAGATCGCGGAACGTAGGGAGTGGAACGTGTCTCCCACGCGGCCTTGTCGGGATCGAAGGGTTGGAGAGGATAGCTTGCGGGAACGAGAAGGCGGTTGTCGGAAGCCAGGCCCTGGAGCACGACAGTATCCTGGCGGACCTCGAGAATCTGGATAGGAGTCCCGGTAACGGTGAGGTGCCGGGTCCCAACCGACGGCTTATTGGCCGGCATACTCTGCGTTCGCTGCCCCTTTAGGGCAGAGACCATGCATTTTTGTCATTGCTTGCGACCGGTCAAGCAGGGGGTGGCGGGATTGGAAATCCGGGACTTCGACCTCTGTGGTAATTTCATTCGGTGAGAGAAGAGCGTCATTGACAACGCGCTCGCCGTTTGTGATACGGCCCCAGGCGATAGGCCAGGTTAAAGAAAAGTGCGGAAAATGATAGAGTTTTTCCGGGGTTGGAACAGGGGAGGGAATTGGGGATGTGGTAATTTGCTTTCGCCGTTCCCGCCAGCTTCTCGGACAGCCCAAACAGCAGCACCGCAGACGCGGTATTCGCCTTTGCCATTCTCTCTTTCCACCCCTCAAGGCAAGTTGGACTCGAACCGGGAAAAGAGCTACATTTGGCGATTCGATGGCCGACCTCGCTTACGAATCCGAAGGCGCTTGGCCGATCTGGAAATGCGCGGCGCTGGCCGGCGCGCTCTGCGCGGTACCGCTCCTCCCCTGGCTTTTCGCTGCTCCTGGATCCGCGATCGCGGTATGGGTGCTGTTGGTCGGGCTCTACGTCACGTTGGTCAAGCTATTCGGCGACGGGTTCGTGCTCGAGGGCGGCGTCGTGGTATTCATCGTCTCGGCGCTCGCGGCGATCGCAAGGAGGCACCTGGGATGACGATTGAGAACGAGGACGACCCGTATGCTCAGCCGAGGTTCCGCACGTCGCACAAAGCGACGTCGCCGGACGGCAGACTCACGGCGGAGATCGCGTCGGCCTTTGAGGTCTCGATGAGCGAGCCGACCTCCGGGACGCTTCGGATCTCCAACGGGCTCGTCGTCGAGAAGTGCAACCCGAGCTTCCTCTGGTCGGACGACTCCAGGTATCTCGCAGTGCCGCAATGGAAGTACTGGTACGGGCTCCTGCCGGGCCAGCACCTGTTGGTGATCGACGCGTCGGCACGCCGGGCATATCGATCCCCTTGGCGCTGGGGCGTCTTCCAGCCGGAACGGTTTGCCTCAGGCACGCTCACTGTCATCTTCAGGCCGCATTATAAGCCCGAGCGTATCGATTGGCGCATCCCCGACGACCTTGCTTCGTTCGAGCCAGCGTAACGCGTCGCGACACGATCGCCGGCGCGCCAAGCCCAGGCCCGATTCCATCAACACGGGCTGGAGGTTCGGCGGATTCCGGGCCTACGCGGACTATATGCAGACGCCGCAGTTCGAGACGGCGCTAGGCGAGCTGCTGGCGGCGGCGAATGAAGCGCCCCTTGCCTTCATGTGCGCCGAGGCGGTGCCGTGGAAGTGCCATTGCAACCCTGGAACAGCTGCCGAACCGTTTGGTGCCGCAGTCCTATCTGTGGCATAATCGCGGGGCTTAGATAGATCGAATGAGAAACGACGAGAATTTCATTCCGGCCCTCGGCTGGCGGCGGCTCACGCGCTACTACGACGCGATCAACGCCTGGTTCGTGCCGGTCGAGGAATTGCACGGAGCCGTGATCGACAACCTTCGCGCCGGCACGGGATCCCGAGTTCTGGATGTCGGCTGCGGCACCGGGACCCTGGCCCTTCGCCTGGCCCGACAAGTTCCCGGCGTCTCCATCGCCGGGGTCGACGGCGATCCCGAGATACTGGCCCTGGCCGAGGAAAAGCGGCGACGCGAAGGCCTGCCGGTGATCTTCCGGGCCGCCATGGCCCAGCGGCTGCCTTTCGAGAAGGGCTGCTTCGACGCGGCGCTCAGCACGCTCGCGTTCCATCACCTGGGCCCCGACGGCAAGCGCGCCGCGCTGGGAGAGCTTTACCGCGTTCTCAAGCCGGGCGGGCGGCTGCTGATCTTGGATATCGGCCCTCCCGACGGGAAGCCGGCGGCGGTCATCACCTTTCTCTTCGGGTTCCTAGAGGACACCGATGAGAACGTGAAGGGAAGGATTCCCATTCTAATGGGCGAGGCGGGCTTCGGTGACATCCGGGAGCCCTATCGCCGCAACGTGCTCTTCGGTACCTTACGGCTCTATGAAGGACGCCGATAACTTGAAGCGCAAACAGAGCCTGCGCCTTTCCGAGATACGCCTCGCCCGGCCCGGCCCGGGCGATCTCGGCTGGGTCATCGGCCGGCACGGCGAGATCTATCATGAGGAGTTTGGTTGGAACGGCGATTTCGAGGCCTTGGTCGCCTCGATCGTCGCCGACTTCGCCAAGAAGCACGACCCCAAGCGGGAACGCGCCTGGATCGCCAAGGCCCGCGGGGCGCGCCTGGGCTGCGTGTTCTTAGTCCGCGGTAACGACGAGACGGCCAAGCTGCGCATCCTGCTCGTAGACCCATCGGCGCGCGGCCTTGGGCTCGGCTCGCGCTTGGTGGAGGAATGCCTGCGCTTCGCCAAGGCCGCCGGATACAAACGAGTCACCCTTTGGACCAACAGCGTGCTCGTCTCCGCCAGGAAGATTTACGAGGCGGCCGGATTCAAGCTCGACCGCGAAGAGCGGCATCGCAGCTTCGGCAAGAGCCTAGTGGGCCAATTCTGGTCGAAGAGACTTTAATCCCAGCTTCATACCGTCTACATGCTATAATAAGGGGTGACCTTCCGCGATTTCCCCTTCGACCCGTCCATCCAATCCGGCCTGCGCCGCGTGGGATTCGAGACCCCGACGCCCATCCAGGGCGAGGCCATCGGCCCCGCCCTGGAGGGCCGCAACGTGCTGGGCTTAGCGCAGACGGGCACCGGCAAGACCGCGGCCTTCGCGCTCCCCATACTCCAGCGCCTGCTCCGCGGGCCCAAGGGCCGGGTGCGCGCGCTGGTGCTGGCCCCGACGCGCGAGTTGGCCGAGCAGATCCACGAGGCCTTCCGCGACCTGGGACGAGACACCCAGCTGCGCAGCGCCAGCGTCTACGGAGGCGTCGGGATGCTGGAGCAACGCAAGGCCTTCGCGGGGCGCAGCGAGATCGTCGTCGCCTGCCCCGGGCGCCTGCTCGACCATATGGGCCGACGGCAGGCCGACCTCTCCTCGATCGAGATCCTGGTGTTGGATGAGGCGGACCGGATGCTCGACATGGGTTTTCTGCCGGATATCCGGCGCATCCTCGCCCGCCTTCCGGCCGGGCGCCAGACCCTGATGTTTTCCGCCACCATGCCGGCGCCCATCGCCGGCCTCGTGCGCGAATGGATGCGCGATCCCGTGACCATCGAGGTCGCGCATACCGTGCCTTTGACTACGGTCGCTCACGCCGTATATCCCGTCCGGGATCATCGCAAATCCGCGCTGCTCTTGGCCCTATTGGATCGCATCGAAGGGGGCTCCATCCTCGTCTTCACCCGGACCAAGCACGGCGCCCATCGCCTGGCCGCGCGCGTGGCCGCCGCGGGGCATTCCTCGGCGCAGTTGCAGGGCAACCTCTCCCAGGGCCAGCGCCGCCAAGCCTTGGAGGGCTTCCGCAGCGGACGCTACCGGGTCCTGGTCGCCACCGACATCGCCGCGCGAGGCCTCGATATCTCCGACATCTCGCATGTCATCAACTACGACATGCCCGACACGGTGGAGGCCTACGTCCACCGCATCGGCAGGACGGGCCGGGCCGCCAAGACCGGCGACGCCTTCACGCTGGTGGCCGGCCAGGATGAACCGATGATCCGCCGGATCGAACGCAGCATGGGCCGGCTCATCGAGCGGCGGACGGTGGAGGGGTTCGATTACGGGGCGCCCATCGCTCAGGGCCACTCCCGCGTCCCCGCCCCGGCTCCCTCGCCTCTCGTTCGCGCCGTTCTTCCACCGCGCAGCGCCCGCTGGCCCCAGCGGCGCCTTCGCCGCTGGCGGCGGACCCGCTGATACGCCTCTGGTCGTTGCCCCTGCGCGCCCTGCTCTTCGGCCTGGGCTTGGCCGCCGCGGCCCTGCCCCGGCCGCTCGAGCTTCGCCTGGGACGCCTCTTCGGCCGCGCCTGCTTGGCGCTCGGCCTCTTCAAGCATCGGGTCGCGAGCCAGAACATCGCGCGCTGCTTACCGGATCTCGACGAGGCGCAGCGGCGGCGCCTGCTCGAGGCGAACTTCGAGCATTACGGCGTCCTTTTCTTCGAGTTCCTGCATTTCTTCTCTCCGATTCCCAATCACTTCACCCGTTATTCGAGGAAGGTCTCTCGTCTCGAGGGGCTGGAGCATTGGCACAGCGCGGCCGCGAAAGGCAAGGGCGCCGTCTTCTTCGCCGCCCATCTCGGCTTCTGGGAGATGTCGGGGGCGGCCACCGGATTGGCCGCGCTCGCTCCCACCATCGTGACGACGGTGATCAAGCCGCGCTGGCTTCACGAGAGGATCAACTCCTGCCGCGCGGCCAACGGAGTCGCCTCGGCCTTCCATCCCGGCTCCATGCCCGCCGTGTTGCGTACCCTCCGGCGTGGCGGCGCCGTCGGTTTCATGAACGACCAATACGCGCCTCCCCCGATGGGCCTTCCCGTGCTGTTTTTCGGCGTCCGCGTCGACACGCTGGCCGTCGTCAGCACCCTCGCGCGGCGCACGGGCGCCGCCGTGCTGCCCACGCTTTCCTACCGCGAGCCCGGCGGGGTCACGGTCGTGCGCATCGAGCCCCCGATGGAAGAGGCCGCCTTCCAAGGCGACGCGGCGGCCGCCACGCAGGCGGTCGCCACTAGGGTAGAGTCCTGGGTGCGGCGGTACCCGGAGCAATGGCTCTGGATCCACCGGCGCTTCAAGAATCTCAAGGACGAAGCCGCGGTCTACGCTTAACTAATCTGAAAGTGCGCCCTTAAGGAAATAAAGGTGTATGCTCTCGTCGTCGCCGGCGGTCGCCAGGGTCAGTCCGTCCGGGGAAAAGGCCAGGGCGTTGACGGCGGCATAATGGTCGTCGATGACGCCCTTCTCCCGGCCGGTGGCCGGGTCCCACAGCCGCACCGTCCTGTCCCCGCTGCCCGAGGCCAAGAGTCGCCCTCCCTGGGAAAAAGCGACCGAGCGCACCGAGCCGTCATGATCCTTCAAGTCGCCCAGGACCCGCCCGGTGGACGCCTCCCACAGGCGCACGGAGCGGTCCTCGCTGCCGGAAGCCAGCAGGCCGGAAGGCGAGAAGGCGATCGAGTTGACGAAATCCCGGTGCCCGCTTAAGACCGCCTTCTCGGAAGCCGACTCGATCTCCCACAGACGGACCTTCTTGTCCTCGCCGGCCGATGCCAGCCAACGCCCGTCGGGAGAGAAGGCGACCGATTCCACGACGGCCTCCTGCCCGCTCAAGGTGCGCTCCAAGCGCTGGTCCTCGACATCCCATATCCGGACCGTCTTGTCCCAGCTTCCCGAGGCCAAACGCTTGCCGTCGGGAGAGAAGGCGACCGAATTGACGCCCAGCTCATGGCCACGCAGGACGCCTTTCTCCTTGCCCGTTTCCGCGTCCCAAAGGCGTATGGTCTTATCCCAGCTGGCCGAGGCGAGCAGCGAGCCCCGAGGCGAAAAGGCCACCGCCGCGATGGCCGCCTTATGCCCGCTTAGCAGCAGGCGCGGCCGCCTCTCGGCGACGTCCCAAACTTGGACGGCGGGGTCTTCCCCGCCGGAAGCCAGGAAACGCCCGTCGGCGGAGAAGGCGAGCGCGTTGACGACCGAATAGGGATTGAGGACCGAGCGCTGCCCGGGGAAGGGGCCGATGACGCTCACACAGGCTTCCAGCGTCAGGCAGGCGGCGGCGAGCGCTGCGCCACGGGCGGCCATGGCGTCTAGTATATTAAAAACGGCCCGTTATTTCGTATGCCCGTGCTCGGCCTTGGGGCCGCGGCCGTTTTTTCCCTTCGGCGATTGCGCGATGGGGGCGGAAGCGGAGGCGGCGCCGAAAGCGATGGAGCGGTTGTCGATGACGGTGTCCGTACGCGGCTCGATGCGGTCCTGGGGCGCCGGCTGTCCGGAGGCGGCCAGCCTGGAGAGAGCCTCGCTCTCGATGAGGCTCGCGGGGGGCAGCAGCGCCGGCGGCGCGGCGGGCTCGGCGCGATAGCCGGAGGGGTTGACTCGCCCCACGCGAGGCCCTTCCACCGCGCTCGGCCGGATCCAGCGCCTGGAAGCGGCCCGCCTCTCGGCGCAGAAAGCGTCCGGGGCGGCCAGCGACAGGAGAACTCCTAAAAAGGCAAGTCGGATTTTCATGGGGCTCCTCCCTGCGAAGACTATAGTCACCGCAAGTAACGAAACGGTTACAGGCTCAGCGCAGCATCAGGGGCGAGTCGTTGCGGACTTCGATCGCCTTCCAGGTGTAGCGGTTGGAGGGGTTCCAAAGTATCCAGCTCTCGATCCCCTCGCGGCGCGCCGCCAGCACCTGGGCCCGCACCTCCGGCTGGCCGTAGCGGTGGCCCAGCGAGAAATCCTGGAGGTAGGGGCGCAGCTTGTAGGCGTTGCCGCGCAGGCGGGCCTTGGCGTCGCGCAAGCCCCGGTGGATCACCTTGTAAGGCTCCCGGTTGGGGTTGGCAAGGCCGTATTCGCCGCGCGCGTAATGGGAGGGGTACATCATCGGGCTGATGAAGTCGGGGATCTCGGCCATGTCGGCGATCTGCTGGCCGATGCCCATGTCGTCCTTGGCCGTCGTCGTCATGCCGAACACCGCGACCGAGAAGGGAACGCCCATGGGCGAGAGCCTCTCGCGCGCGTAGCGCAGGAAGGCGGCCAGGTTCTCCACGGCGGTCTTCTTGCTGTGGTCGGCCCGGATGAACCGGCAAGTCGTGGTGTCGCCGTCGGAAGGGAAGCGCACGTAGTCGAACTGTATCTCATCGAAGCCGAGCGCGGCCGCGCGCGAGGCGACGTCGAGATTGTACTCCCATATTTCGCGGCGATAAGGGTCGACCCAGGCGACGCCCTTCGTATTCCTCCATACGCCGCCGTCGGGGGTGCGCACGGCCCATTCCGGCCGCTTGCTCGGCAGGAGATCATCCTTGAAGAGCACCACGCGAGCAATGCTGTGCAGGCCCTTGGCCTTGAAATCGCGCAGCATGGACTCGGGATCGGGTATGGCGATTTGGACGGTCCCCAGGCGCCGCGCGGACTCCACGCCTGGGATGTAGACCCAGCCTTCTATCTCCTTGACCGGGACGACGACGGCATTGAGCACGGTGTCGCTCATCTCCTCCAGGAAGCGTCGCCGCGCCAACGGCGCTCCGGCCGCCCAGGCGCTCAAATGCACGCCGCGGACGGGCTTGTAGTCGGCCGGGGTGAGCAGCACGGACTCGGTCGACACCTTCACGGCGGTGGCGGTCGAGAAGGCCGGCTCCTGGCACGACAGCCTCAAGGCCGGCATCATTAAAAGCATCAGGGCGGCTTTCATGCACGGCATAAGGTAGCAGTTTTTTTGCTAGACTCGCTTGTCCGAAGCATGAAGACGCCCCTTCGCCTCCTCTGCTTCTTCACGCTTTGCGCCCTCCTGGGCGCCCTGGCGACGACGGCGCTCTGCGGGCCTTCCCCTACAAAGCCGTCTCAGCCGCCGCCATCAGCGCAAACGACGGAGACCAACAGCGTCGCCCTCGAGCTCGAGCGCCTGCGCTCGAGCTCGAGCACGACTCTCGGCCAGCGCCTAAAATCCGTCCTGGGCCTGGGACTGCTGCTCGGGCTCTGCTGGCTCTTAAGCGACAATCGCTGGCGCGTCGATTGGCGGCTCGTGGCTTGGGGGCTCGGCCTGCAATTCGCCTTCGGGGTGCTTGTGCTTAAGACGGGGCCGGGGCTTTGGTTCTTCTCACGCCTCAACGACGGGACGATGGCCCTCTTGGGATTCACGAAGGAAGGCTCGGACTTCCTCTTCCGCTCCTTCTCGACCGGGGCCGTCGATCGGAGCCTCGTCAACTTCACCTTCCATGTCCTGCCGACCATCATCTTCTTCTCCTCCCTCATGACGGTGGGCTACCACCTGGGGTTGATGCAGAAGATCGTCCATCTCTTCGCGGCCGCCATGCACAAGACGATGCGGTGCTCGGGGGCCGAGACCCTCTCGACGGCGGCCAATATCTTCGTGGGCCAGACGGAGGCCCCGTTGGTGGTCAAGCCCTTCATTAACGAGATGACCCGCTCGGAGCTTTTGGCCGTCATGGTCGGCGGCTTCGCCAACACCGCCGGCGGTGTGCTGGCCGCCTACGTCAGCATCCTGCATCCCTATTTCCCGGACATCGCCGGCCACTTGATCGCGCAATCGGTGATGTCAGCCCCCGCCGCGCTCGCCTGCGCTAAGATCGCGATGCCCGAAACGGACAGCCCCAAGACCTCAGGGCAGGTGCGGATACCCGAGGCGCGGCCCGACGCCAATCTCATCGACGCCGCCTCGCGGGGCGCCACCGAGGGCCTACAGCTGGCCTTCAATGTCGCCGCGATGCTGCTGGCCTTCATCGCTCTCATCGCGATGGCCAACGCGCTCTTGGGCTGGAGCCTGGCCCAACTGGGGATGCCGGGAGTTACGCTGGAGAGGGTGCTGGGCCTGGCCTGCTGGCCTTTGGCATGGGCGATGGGGGTGCCCGTCCAGGACTGCGCCGCCGTCGGCCAGCTTTTGGGCGTCAAGACCGTGGTCAACGAGTTCGTCGCCTACCTTCAGATGGCCGATATGCTCAAGGCCGGACGCCTCTCCTATCGCTCGGTCGTCATCGCCAGCTACGCCCTCTCGGGGTTCGCGAATTTCTCCTCGATCGCCATCCAGATCGGCGGCATCTCGGCCATCGCCCCCGCCCGCCGGCAGGACCTGGCCCGATTGGGACTTAAGGCCATGATCGTCGGCGCCATCGCCACCTTCATGACCGCGGCCATCGCGGGAATCCTGGTCGGCTAGGCTCGTCCCTAAGGACAAAAGACCCATCCTCGGTAGGCCCAAAACGACGGCCAGGCTTGGGACCTTTGGCACTCGCGATGCCGCTCCTTTTCCCTAATATTACTTGGGGTATGCAGGCCATCCTGCTTGCTTTATCGTTATTGATCTGGGTGCAGCCCTCGGTTGCCGCGCAAAACTCCGGGCTGCTGGAGAAACTCGATTTTCGAAAAGCAAAGGCCGAGACCATCATCGAACAAAAGTGCTCCGGTTCGTACCTAACATCTCTTTCGATAAGCGCTGACGGGCTAAAGATAGCCTTATACGGCGCCCTCGAAGGCGGCGCATCTATCTTATCGAGCGAGAGCGGCACCCCCATTGCCGGTTGGCGAGGCGGGGGGCAAATCATGATCGCTTCTTTCAGCCCTGACGGCACAAAATTTGCCGGAGTGACCGACGCATGGACGAGCAACCGCTTGATCGTCCAGGATCTAAGAACGCGGGAGCTCAAGGAAATAGGGGCTCCCGGCCATTCTATTTTTTCATTCGCATTCAGCCGCGACGGCTCTAAAATAATGACCAGCAGCTTCGATCACTATAATTCGACCGGCTCGAACTCGACCGACTCACATAAAATCCATGTTTGGGAAACGCAGACAGGAAAGCATCTGCTAACGCTGACCAAATTCCAAAACGGCCTCGCTGACGCGAACGCAGACCCGGCTGGCTCGCAAATCAATCTTCTAGACTGGGACTTACCTATCGCCTTCCAGTCTCGCAGCTCGAAAATTCAGGTATTAGGCGAGCGCTCTTATTTCGGATCCGATATTTTGGCGAATGGTGCCTCCTTAAGCCCGGATAAGACGAAACTCGCGACCTTCTACTCGAATACAGTGACGATCTGGGATGTAGCCACGGGACGCGCCTTGAAGGCATTGCAACATCCCAAAGGGCAGCATGTCTATAATCCGGTAAAGACGGCCTCGTTTAGCCGCGATGGATCGCGGCTTGTCACGGCTGATGAAAAGGGAACCGCCGTCCTATGGAACCTGCAAAATGCATTGAAGCCCCATCGCGCTTTCCAAGGCCAAGGATATATCCATTCGGCGCTATTCGGCCCGAACGATTCCACGGTGATTTTGGGATATTTCGATAAATCGATCGTTTGGGACATCGAGAGCGATATCGTTATCTCGACGATCGAAAGCCGTTCTCATGACCTACTTCTTAAGCCGGATAAGGGCCGCGTGCTGAGCATAGCCGACGAGGGCGATCCCAAGTCCACGATGACGACGGTGGTCAAGATATGGAACGTCGGCCCTACCGCTCAGGAACTTGAAGACGCCCGCCGGCTCCTAAACAACCGAGCCGTGCTGCCCGCCTTCGACGGCGAAACCGCAGCCGAGCGCTTCAAGCTACAATGATGCATATCGCCCTCCTCGCCGTTCTTGGATTTTGCGGCAGCGCCTATCCCGCGGACTCGCCGGAGTCGCAGAAAGCCGAATCTGACGCGCCTTTTGAGGCTGTCGCTCAACGTGAGGGGAAGGGGGTCGCGCTGCCCGCCGCTGCCGCGAAAAAGCCGACCGTTGCGCCGGCGCCACAGGCAAACGCGAATCTAGCCGCCCCCCAGCCTCCGACGCCGAAATACTGGGAAGAGCGCTGGCGCGCGAGCGGCGGTGGTTGGGGTTTTCTGGTCTCCATTGTCGGTTCTCAACTGGCATACTGGACCTTTGTTATTTTAAATAGCCTTGATCACATCATCCGCGATCCGTTTTTACTCGTTCCTATTATCGGATTAGGCGTCATGATCCTCGCCTGCGGCGGTATGGGAGTAGCCGCCGGAGAATCGATAGGCGGATCCCTGGGCCGCGAGAGGGATCGGGAAGAACGAGCAGCCTACAAGAAGGCGTTGCGCGCTTACAAGAAGCAGGAAGCGGCAAAGAAAAAAGAAGAGCTGAAACGCAAGCTCGCCGCTCCCGCCGTCCCGGTCGATGAAGAGTCCGTCGACGACTCCGCCGAAGACCGGTTCAAGCTCCAATGAGCCTCATCTACCTCATCGCTTTTTCGTTCTTCTGCGGGCACGCTCATTCGGAGGGCTCACCGGAGTCGCGGAAGGCCGAGTCGGACGCGCCGTTCGAGGCCGTCGCCCCAAAAAGCGACGATGGGCTCGTTCTGCCCTTAGCCCTTGCTCAAACACCGGCCGGAACGCCGGCGCCCGCGTCGGCCGGCTCGTCCGCCCCCCAGCCCCCGGCACCAAAGTTCTGGGAGAATCGCTTGGAAAAGAAGGGCAAGGATTTGGGCGCTCTCATCGGCATCCTCGGTCTCGAACTGCCACTGGCCGCCGGTTTTATTTCCAGCAATAGCCTTGAAACGATTCTGTCTCTTCCCGGGATAACGGTTTTGGCGAGTTTCCTATTCCTTGGCCTTGTGGGCGGCGCGATTATCGGAACTGTCGCCGGAGGAGCCCAGGGCAAATCCATGGGACGCAAGAAGGATCTCGAAGAGCGGATAGTCTACAAGAAGGCGTTGCGCGCCTATAAAAAGCAGCAAGCGGCCAAGAAGAAAGAAGAATTATTGCGCAAGCTCGCCGCCCCCGCCGTCCCGATCGAGGAAGAGTCCGTCGACGACTCCGCCGAGGACCGGTTCAAGCTCTAATCGCCCCGACAACATTCTAGGCCTCTAGTCCCACGCGTTTTTTCCCCGGACGGCCCGCGCTTGTCGATATTGATTTAGGTCATACTGCTGCCCATGATCCGAACCCTGCGCCTTTTCCTGGTTTTATGCCTGCTCGCGCCCAGCGCTCCGAAGGCATCCGATCGCCAACAGACGCTCGCGGAGATCTGGACGGATTTAAAGGCCGTTCAAAGGCGGCTGGAGGCCGTAGGCCTGCACTCCTCTAGGGCATCCGAGCTCACCGAAGAGCAGCTCCAATGGATCCAGGCGCGGCATCCGCTGGAAAGCCATGATCTGCACTCCATCGTCATGGGCCACCCGCGCGGGCTTATCCTGAGGGCCCAAGAAAGCTCGTCCGACGTCCACTACCTCGGGAAATTAAAGGAATGTCTACAGCTGGCCGACGAGATATCCTCTCTGCTAAGCCCGAAGCTGCAAAAGGAGGTGCAGGCGGCGCTTTCTCAGGTCCGCGCCAAGCTGACCCAAGCCCGCGGCGAGTCGTTTACGGATACCATCCGTTCCCAGCAGCGGGACTGGCAGATCAGCAACAACGGAGAGAATGATCCCTTCACGGGCGGGCAGGGGAACCCCCGGCCCGACTCCAGCGGCGAGATCGTCCCCTTCGCCAATAATCCCCAGAAAGCGCTGCCGCCTCCCCCTCCTCCCCGAATCCCGACACCGACCTTGGACCTGCTCTCGGTGGACCTGACCGCCTTGGCCAAGGAAGGCAAGATGGACCCGGTGCAAGGCCGAGAGAAGGAGATGGAACAGCTCATGGAGGTGCTGCTGCGCAAGGGCAAGCCGAACGCGGTCTTGGTCGGCGAGCCCGGCGTGGGCAAGACGGCCATCGTAGAAGGGCTGGCCCAGAAAATCGCCGCCGGCAAGGCCCCGGCCGCGCTGGGCAACCTGCGCATCGTGCGCTTCGACGTGGGCTCGCTTATCGCCGGGACCAAGTACCGCGGCGAGTTCGAGGAAAGGCTTCAGAAGGTGCTCCAGGAGCTCAAATCCGCCAAGGACGTGGTCCTGTTCATCGACGAGCTGCACACGGTCATCGGGGCCGGCGCCGCCGAGGGCGCCGTCGACATGTCCAACCTGCTCAAGCCCGCGCTCGCGCGCGGCGAGATCCGCGTCATCGGCGCGACCACCGTCGACGAGTACCAGCGCATCATCCAGTCCGACGGGGCCTTCGAGCGGCGCATGGAGAAGGTGATGGTGCTCGCCCCCTCGGCCCAGGAGACGCTCGAGATACTCAAGGCCATACGCCCCAACTACGAGAAGTTCCACAAGGTGCAGTTCAGCGACGAGGCCTTGGAGGCGATCGTCGGGCTCGCGCCGCGCTACATGCCCTACCGACAGCTTCCCGACAGCGCCATCGACATACTCGACAAGTCCGGCAGCCGCGCGCGCCTTAAGAACGCCGAGAAGGTCGGCCAGGAGGACATCCGCTCGATGGTGGCCTCGATGACCGGCATCCCCTTGGAGCGTCTGAGCTCCAACGAGCAGGAGCGCCTGCTCAAGATCGAGGAGTTCCTGCGCAAGCGCGTCAAGGGCCAGGAGGAGGCCCTGGCGACGGTCGGCGAGGCCGTGCGCCAAGCCTACGCGGGGCTTAAGATCGACAACGGCCCCTTGGCCACGCTGATGTTCGTCGGCCCCACCGGCGTGGGCAAGACCGAGCTCGCCAAGGCCCTGGCGGAGTTTCTCTTCGGCGACGAGAAGGCCTTGATCCGCCGGGACATGACCGAGTTCCAGGAAAGCCACGACAAGAGCAAGCTCATCGGCTCGCCCCCCGGATACGTGGGCCATGACGAGACCCCCTGGACCGAGGAGATCCGCAACAAGCCCTACAGCGTCATCCTGCTCGATGAGATCGACAAGGCGCACCCCGACATACTCAAGCTGCTGCTGCCCATGCTCGACGACGGGCGGCTCACCGACAGCAAGGGCCGCACGGCGGATTTCAAGAACGCCATCGTCATCATGACCTCCAACCACTTGAGCCGCAAGTTCTTCGACGACGCCTCCAAGCCGCGCCTCGGCTTCAGGAAGGACGGCGACGCACGTCAGACCCCGACGCTTAAGACCCGCAAGGAGGAGGTGCTCGCCAGCCTGCGCCAGGTGCTGCCCCCCGAGTTCTTCAACCGCATCTCGGTCTCGCTGTTTAACCCCCTGGACCGCCCGACCCTCAACGAGATATTCGACGGCATGATGGCGAAGGTCGAGCAGAACCTCAAGGCCAACCAGCTGAGCCTGGAACTGAGTCCCGAGGCGCGCGCCTTCTTATTGGAAAAGGGCTACGACCCGCAACTGGGCGCTCGGCCGATGAGGCGCGCGATCCAGAATTATCTCTTCGGCCCTTTATCCAGGAAGATGCTCGGAAAACACTCGCAGCGCCTCGTCGCCAAGCTCGCGCCCGACGGCGCCGGGCTAGTCATCGAGGACGCCGACGCCCCCCTCGCGAAAGCGGAAGACGGCAAAAGCAAAGGGCCTGCGTCGTAACGCAGGCCCTTGATCGGCGACGGCTTGCTTCAGTTAAACGTGCTGCGGCTCCCGGCGGTGCCCGTTGGAATGAGGCCGGGCCTCGCGATAAGCCTCCTGACCTGCTTTCAGCGCCGCGCTTAGCTGCTCCCGTTTCTCCGGGATGATTTCCCGCGCGCGCGCCAACAGCTCCTTCGTTTCCTCGCGCTTGTCTTTAAGCCAATCCTTGAGCTCCCGCCGCGTCTCGCGCCCTTCCTTCGGCGCGAAGAGCACCCCCAATATCACTCCGATCGCCGCTCCCCCAAGGAAGAAGGGAAGGGCGCTTCCCGCTCGATTTTCCGCCATACGGACCCCCTGATCTCGATCTCGTCGCGCTCGCGACGTCCTGCAGTGGTTGGACGCTCATTTATAGCCCTCGGAATTCGTTTTGTCAAGGACGTTTTTTGGACTGTCGCGCGAGAATTAATATGTCCTGTTTAGCGAGAATAGAAATGTCCGGTTTTGGGTTACCCTGTTCCTCTGAAAACGGAGGGACGATCCAGAATGGACGAGGTCATCAAGATGAGCAA
>JBGFSC010000051.1:0-24934 GCA_041694815.1 Elusimicrobiota bacterium
AACCTTGCTTGAGCGAGCCTCGCTTTTCGATCTGCTCCACCTCAACCCCAAAAGGCTCGACCGCCTCAGGCGTCAAGACCTCCAGCTATGCCTCCAACTTTAACCGGACAGGAGTGATTTTTCCTTAAGGATGGAAGAACCGGAAAAACGCCATCAGGAAGCCTTCAACGCGGCGGCGGACGCCGCCGAACGCTGGGCGTTGTCCCTCGCGGGAGAGTTGCCGGTGCGCCCCAGGGGGGTCGCCTTATGGAGAGATCCCGTTCCGAAGAGCGAATGGAAGGCCTATTTCAGGACCCTGCAAAGAAAAATCCTCGCGAATCCCGCCATCCCTCCGTTCCATGAGTTTTATATGCCAGATCTAGACAATGCTCGGGCCGTCACGAGCTCTTGCATCGAGTTGATCGATTCTAAACAGGGAAAATTGAGCGCCGAAGGCGACGCTCCACTGACGGTCGCGTATTCCAATGAGAGCGACGAAGGCAGCCGCGCGCATGAATGGGTCCACATCACCGATTTCGTGAGGCTTGGTATCGTCGATGGCCATGGGCGCGGCATCAGACCCATGACCTTCATGGAGGTTTTTTTTACGGAATTACGCGGCCAAGCAATGAGTTATTTATTTCTCAAGAATTATCGAGTGTTTGGTCCTGGAAATTTCAGGGATTATTGGGAATCGAGGATTTCCGCTTATCCCTGGGGCAAGGCCTTTGGAGAGGATTTTAGAATCAACCAGGCGAAGGGAAACGAAATCCTGAAAAACACTGCTAAAGACTGCGGGCCTTACTTTAAGGGGCGTATGGAGTATAAGCGAACGATCGTCCCCTAGTCGTCCGAGCGTTGACCGTCCTCATTTAAAAACGTTAGCATGGAGCCATGCTCGGCTCCATGCTGGCCTTGCACGTGCTCGGCATCATCCTCTGGGTCGGCGGCGTGTTCGCCGCGGGCCGTGTGCTTTTAGACCACGCCAGGTCGGGACCGGGACCGTCGTTTACGGCCTTGGAGCGCAGCCTGATGCTAAGGACAGCGCATCCCGGGATGCTGCTCGTGCTGCTGACGGGGGCGGCGATGCTGGCCTTCAACCCCGAATATTATTTGCGCGAGTACTGGATGCTGGCCAAACTGGGCGTGGCCGTGTTGATGATTCTTCCGACGATCGCGCTGACCGTCGCCAGCCGCAGAATGGCCGAGCGCTTCGACGCCTCCTGCGAGGGCAAGCTGCGGCGCTGGCGCCGCTTGTTCATGGGCTTGGCCCTCGCGGAATTGATCCTCGTCTTCGTCAAGCCGATTTAAGACGCCCCCAATTTTTCTAGGGCGCGGCGGGCGACTTCCTGATAAGCCGGGTCGCGCGACTCCAGCATGGAGCGGTAGATGCGCCTCGCCTCGCCGCGCCGCCCCGCCCGTAGGTTCAGGAAGGCGACGAGATTCTTGATCATCGTGGGGCAGTCGGGGTCGTCGACGACCGGGCTCAATTCGCGTAGTATCGACAAGGCATCTCCCTTGTGCTGGAAGCCGATCGCGGCCAGGTAGGCGCGGTATTTCCATTCCTTGGGGTTCCTCGCGGAGGCGTATTGCAGCACCCGCACCGCCTCCTGGGGCCGGCCGAGATTGAAGGCCAAAGCGCCGGCGCCGTAGAGCGCCGCGTAGCTAAAGTACGGGTCGAGGTCGAGTATGCGCAGGCTGCGCTCTAAGAGCTCGGGATAATGGCCGGCTCCGAACGGCGTCTCGTGCGAGTGGCCGTGCCCGTCTTCCCCGGATTCCGGCGTTCCATAATACATGAGGAGGCGGATGAAGGCGAGATCGGCGGCCAGGCGGCGCATGCCCAGCGAGGCGAGGAATATGTTTTGGGTGGCGTCCCGGGCGCTCAGGGGGACCGAGCTGATGGGAGGCATGGGCCAGTAAAAGGACTGGAGCGTCGCGTGATTGCCCAGGATGAGCGCAAGGACGAGGGCGGCCCACCTCATAGGTCCTTTCGGCGGATGAGGGCTTGGGCCAACAGTAGGCACGCGGCGGAGTAGGCCAGGGAATAGATCAGCCCGAACAGCACCGGGGAGGAGGTGCCCAGCGCCTCGGGGAGGGCGATGCGGTCGCGGAAATTGAGCAATTCGAGGTTCGGCAGCAGCCGCAAGAGCGCCAGCAGGGGCCAGGAGGCGGTCGACTCGCCCAACCTGCGGGCGAGGAAGTTCAATTCCTGGATGAAATGCCCCAGCGTCCACAAGATGCCCGTCATGGTCAGCGCCGAGAGGGGGGATGTGGTCGAGAGGGCCAGCAGCGTGGTCAGGGACACGGCGATGAGCAGCTTGAGCAATATCCCGAATACGGCGAGGGCGTAATCCCCGTGCCAGGCCCAACCCTTGAAAAACAGGATGGAGAGGTGGAGGGCGCTCATCGCGAGCACCGCCAGGGCGATCGAAAGGGCGAGGCCGAGCACGCGGCCCAGCAGGTAGCTGCCGCGCGACAAGGGGCGGCTTAAGACCAGGTAGACCACCTTCGTCTCCATCTCGCGCAGCAGCTGGTTGGCGGCCCCGAAGACGGCAGCGGCCAAGGCCAGCGTCTCGATGAAGCCCAGGCCGAAATCCAGGAGGGCGCGCAGCTCCTGGTCGACGGCCAACATGCCCAACAGCAGGCTGAGGTAGAGCATCACCCCGGCAAACAGCAGGGCGACCTGGTAGGCCCGGCTGCGCCATTGCTCGCGCAGCGTGTTGGAGGCGATCGGCCAAAGGGCCCTCATCGCCAGGCCCCCTCGGAGCTAGGACGCACCGTCTCGACGAAGAGCTCCTCGAGCCGACCTGGGGCCGCCGACCAGTCCCTCTGCTCTAGGGTGCGCACGAGCCGCCCCTGGGCCAGTATCGCGACGCGGTGGCAGAGCCGCTCCACCTCCGAGATGCTGTGCGAGCAGAGGACGAGGCTCTTGCCCTCCTTCTGTAGGCGGGAGAGCACCGCCCGGAATTCGGTGATGGCCAGCGGGTCGAGCCCGCTGGCCGGCTCGTCGAGCAGGAGCAGACGCGGCTCGTGGAGCATGGCCTGGGCCAGGCCTACGCGCTGCAGCATGCCCTTGGAGAACTCCGCCATGCGGCGCTCGGCGTGCGGGCGCAGCCCGGTCTGCTCTAAGACGGCGGCGCAGCGCGCGCCCAGCTCCGCCGAGGGGATCCCGGAAAGCCGGCCGAAGAAGCGAAGGGCCTCCCGGGGCGAAAGGTACGGGTAGAAATACGGTAGCTCCGGGAGATAGCCGACGGCGCGATGGGACTCGCGGCTGTCGGGTAGATGCCCGAACACGCGCAGCTCACCGGAGCTCGGCGCGAGCAGGCCCAGGGCCAGCTTGAGCGTCGTGGTCTTGCCGCTGCCGTTGAGGCCCAGAAGCCCCAAGGTCTCGCCCGGGGCGAGCTCAAGCGTCAGGTCCTCGAGGCCGATGCGGCGCGTCGTCCGCCCCAAATGCGAGCGGACGTAGACCTTGCTGACGCCTTGGTAGGACAGTGCGGCTAGCGGGGCGCAAGCCCCGCTGTGCCGGCCCTCATGGGGGCTATGGGAGGGCCGGCCTAGAGTCTCACCCATCGCACGGCGGTGATGCCCGGGGTCTCCGAGAGTTCCTTGAGGGCGTCGGGGGGGACATCCTCGTCCACGGTGATGACCATGACGGCCAGCTGCTTCGGGGAATGCCGCCCCACGCGCATGTCGGCGATGTTGATACCGTGCCGCCCCAGCAGCATGCCGACGGCCCCGATGCGCCCCGGCTGGTCCTGGTTCGTGATGACCAGCATCTTGCCGCGCGGGCGGACGTCCACGAACAGGTCGTTGAGGCGCAGGATGCGCGGGCCGTGGGAGACGACGGATCCCGAGACCTTGATCTCCCCCGCGTCGGTGACGGCGCAGACCTCCAGGAGTCTCGAATAGCCCTCGATTCCCGAGGGGTCGGAGGATTCGGAGACCTTGATCCCGCGCTCCTTGGCCAGGATCGGGGCGTTGATGAAGCCCACCCCCTGCGCCAGGATGCTGCCCAGCAGGCCCTTGAGAGCGGCGACCGCGATGGGGTGGTGCTGGCGCGACTCGAAATCGCCGTGGAAGACGCAGCGCAGCTCCCGTACCCCGGAGTCGAGCATCTGCCCGACGAATAGCCCCAGCTTCTCTCCGAGCTCAAGATAGACGCCGATGGATTCGAGGGTCTCGGGGTCGAAGCCGGGAAGGTTCAGCGCGTAGCGGGCCAGCCCCCGCTCGTAGAACTCGATGATCCCCTTGGAAAGCTCCTCGGCCACCTTGCGCTGGGCCTCCTCGGTGGAGGCCCCCAGATGAGGGGTCAAGAGCACGTTGGGCATCTTCCGTAGGGGATGCTCGGGCGGCAGCGGCTCCTTCTCGAACACGTCGAGCGCGGCCCCCTTGAGCCTTCCCGATTTCACCGCCTCGATCAACGCGGACTCGACGATCAATTCGCCGCGGGCGCAGTTGACCAGCCGGGCCCCGGGCTTGACCCAGGCCAAGGTCTCGGCGTTGAACAGGCCCCTCGTCTGCTCGGAGACGGGCATGTGGAGGGTGAGGAAATCGGATTGCTCGAGCACCTCGCGCAAGGAGAGCAGGGAGGCGCCGATCCCCTTGGCCTGCTCCAAGGAGATGTAGGGGTCGTAGGCGAGCACCTGCATCCCGAAGCTGGCCGCGCGCCTGGCCACCTCGCGCCCGATGCGGCCGAGCCCCAGCACGCCGAGGGTCTTGCCGAGCAATTCGGTGCCCATCCAAGGGGCGCGCTGCCAGCGCCCCGCGCGCATGTCCGCGTCGGCCTGGGGGATGTTGCGCGAGAGCGAGAGCAGCAGCCCCCAGGTATGCTCGCAGGCGGCGATCGTATTGGCCTGCGGGGCGTTGATCACCGCGATGCCGCGCTTGGAGGCGCTCTCCACGTCGATGTTGTCCACGCCGACTCCCGCTCGGCCGATGATGCGCAATTGCGGCGCCTTATCGATCCACTGCGCCGTCACCTTGGTCTCCGAGCGCACCAGCCAAGCCGAGATCGAGGGAAGAAGGGAGAGGAGGCGCTCGGGTTCCGGGTGAAGGTCGACTTTGAGGAGCACCCCAGGGTGTTCGGCCAAGGGCCGCAGCCCGTCGCGGTCGATGGGGTCGGTCACCAGTACCGTGAAGCGCTTGCCGTTCTCGCTGACGGCCGGCATATTATTTATTAGGGGAGGCGGCGATCGGGCCCAAGCGCCGCGCGAGCGCGGCAAGGCCGGCGTCGACGTCCATCTGGGTGATGTATCCCATATGCGCGACGCGCACGATCTTCCCCTTGAGTTTTTCCTGGCCGTTAGCGATAGAGATGCGCTCTTCCTCCAGAAGGGCCTTGAGTAGGGCGTTGCCATCGATGCCGGAAGGCAGCCAGGCGGCCGTCAGGATGTCGGCGGGGTCGGAGGCGTAGAGGCGCAGGCCGATTTCCGAGAGCCGTTGGCGCGTGTGGGCGGCCAGCGTCGCCGTCCGCTTCCATACGTTCTCGATGCCCTCGGCGCGGATAAGGCGTAGGGCCTCCGCCTGGGCCACGACCAGGTTGACCGCCGGAGTGTAGGGGGTTTCCTTATTGGGGATGCTATCACGGATGATGCGCCAGTCGAAGTAAAAGCGGGGAAGTCGGGCCGATTCGACGGCCCGCCAGGCGCGCGGGGAAACGCTTGCGAAGGCCAGGCCCGGCCCATTCATGAGCCCCTTTTGGGAACCGGTGAGAACGACATCGAGCTCCCAGGCGTCCGTCTCGCATTCCTCGGCGGCCAGGCCGGAGACCGAATCGACGACGACAAGCGCGTCGGAATTCTCGTGAACGACGCGCGATAAGGACGCGAGATCGTTGACGATGCCGGTGGAAGTATCGGTGTGCTGCAGGAACACCGCCTTGACCGTGGGGTTTTTCTTTAAGGCCTCGCGGAGCCGGGCCCCATCGGCGGCGCGTCCCCACGGCTCCTCGACGACCGTGGGGGAGATGCCATAGGCGCGCAAGATCTTCACGAATCGGTCGCCGAAGGCCCCGGTGGTGTGCACCAGGGCAAGTTCGCCCGGAGACAGGAGATTGGCCACCGCCGACTCCATGGAGCCGGTGCCGGAGGCGGTCAGCATCAAGACCGTATTCTTGCTCCGGTAGACGTACTGCATGTCCGCGATCACCTGCTCGAAGCATTTGCCAAACTCCGCGGTGCGGTGGTGGAGGATGGGCTCGGCCAACTTCGCCGAAACGGAGGGCGGCAATGGCGTGGGGCCGGGAGTAAGCAGGATGGTGGGCCGCGGCTTCATGCGGCAGCGCCGGGACGCTGGAGCGGCTCGCTTCTATCGGTCAGCGGCGAGCCGAGGCCCGGCCAAGCGGAACCTCTCGCCTTGGCCATCTCGGGCAGCAGGGCCTTGGCGAACACATCAGAGATATGGCGGACCGGATGCATCTCGAGCTGGGCCAGGACATCCTTGGGGATGTCCTCGAGGTCCTTGGCGTTCGCGTACGGGAACAAGACGGTCTTGATCCCCTCGCGGTGGGCTGCCATCACCTTCTCCTTGAGGCCGCCGATGGGCAGCACGCGGCCGCGCAGGGTGATCTCGCCGGTCATCGCCACGTCCGGTCGAACGGGGCGCCCTGAGATCTGGCTGGCTAAGGCCGTCGCCAGCGTGATGCCGGCCGAGGGGCCGTCCTTGGGGATCGCCCCTTCCGGCACGTGTACGTGAAAATCCTGCCTGCGAAAAGTGGCCGGAGGCACTCCCAGCCACTTGGCGGCGGACTTGATGTAGGAAAGGGCGGCCTGGGCGGATTCCTGCATCACCGAGCCGAGCTTGCCGGTCAAGGTCAGGGCTCCCTTGCCAGGAGTGGCCACGACCTCGATGGCCAGGACCTCGCCTCCGTGCTCGGTCCAGGCCAGTCCGGTCGCCACGCCCACCTCGTTATGGGCGATGCGCTCCTGGTGGAACTTTGGGACGCCGAGGTACTTCGGGATGTCTCCGGCATCGATGACGAGCTTTTGGGGCTTCTCTTGGACTATCTTCTTGGCCGCTTTGCGGGCGAGGCTGCCCATCTCCCTCTCGAGGTTGCGCACGCCGGCCTCCCGGGTGTATTCGCGGATGGCGCGGTCGAGCGCGGCGTCGCGGATCTCGACCAAGGAGGGAGCCAGGCCGTGGTCCTTGAGTTGCTTGGGGATCAGGTAGCCGCGGGCGATCGATATCTTTTCCCGATGAGTGTATCCCGGAAAGCGCATAATCTCGAGCCGGTCTTGGAGGCTGACGGGTATCCCCTCGAGCGTATTCGCGGTGCAGATGAACATGACGTTGGAAAGGTCGAACTCGACGTCGAGGTAATGGTCGAGGAAGGTCGAATTCTGCTCCGGGTCGAGGACCTCGAGCAGGGCGGCCGCTGGATCGCCGCGCCAATCCATTCCCATCTTGTCGATCTCGTCGAGCAGGAAAACCGGATTGCGGCTCTGCGCCTTGCGCAGGGACTGAATGATTCGTCCAGGGAGAGATCCAATGTAGGTGCGCCGATGCCCGCGTATCTCCGCCTCGTCGCGGACTCCCCCGAGCGAAAGGCGGACGAACTTGCGGCCCACCGCGCGCGCGATGGAACGCCCGAGCGAGGTTTTGCCCACCCCGGGCGGGCCGACGAAGCAGAGGATGGGCCCCCGCAATCTTCTCGTCAATTGGCATACGGCGAGGTACTCCAGGATACGCTCCTTGGGCTTTTCGAGACCGTAGTGGTCCTCGTCGAGCACCTTGCCCGCCCGCGAGATATCCAGGTTGTCGCGGGTCTGCTTGGACCAGGGAAGCCCGATCATCCAATCCAGGTAGGTGCGGCAAACGGTCGATTCCGGCGAGAAGGGCATCATCTTCTCGAGGCGGCTTAAATCCTTAAGGGCCGCCTCCTGAGCCGCTTTGGGCATCTTCGCCTGGGCTATCTTTTCGCGCAGTTCCTCGATTTCCTTGCCGAAATCGTCCTTCTGACGGAGCTCCTTTTGTATGGCCTTCATCTGTTCCGTCAGGTAGTACTCCTTCTGCGTCTTTTCGATCTGCGTGCGCACCTGCGAGTGGATCTTCTTGTCGAGGTTGAGGATGTCGATCTCGGCGTTGATGAGGGTGATGAGCTTCTTGGCGCGCGCCTTGGGGTCGAAACTCTCGAGCAGGGCCTGGCGCTCGGCGATCTTGACGATCGCGCTGGCGGCGATCGTGTCCGTCAGGCGGCCGAGTTCGTCGATTTGGGCGAGGGGGGCCAGGGCCTCTACGGCCACGCGGCGGCTGAGCTTGACGTAGCGTTCAAAGACCTCGATGGAATGGCGCATGAGGGCGGCGGCCTCGGGGCCGGAGCGCACAGGCTCCTCGATGTGCTCCAAGCCGCTTTCCCAATAGCCCTTGCCCGAGAACTGCGGGGAGGCGGCCCGCGCGCGGCTGAGCCCCTGCAGGAACACCTTCAGCGTGCCGTCGGGCATCTTGAGCGACTGGATGATCTCCGCGAGCACGCCGACCTCGTAGAGGTCCTTGGTCTGGGGGTCCTCGATCGACGCCTGGCGCTGCGCGACGACCAGGATGAGCTTGGCCGGCTCCGCCGCGGCGGCCTCCAGGGCGCGGATGGATTTCTCGCGGCCGACCGACAAGGGCAGGGCCATATGCGGGAATAGCACCACGTCCCGGACGGCTAGGAGCGGAAGATGGGAGGGTTTCATTTCTTCTTGAAGGTCATGACCTCGTCGATGATCCCGTAGGACTTGGCCTCGGCTGCGGACATGTAGTAATTGCGTTCCATGTCCTCGCGTAGCTTGTCCGCCTTCTGGCCCGTGTGCTTGGAGAGGATGCCGATGAGCTTTTCCTTCGTGAGGTTCATCTCCTTGGCCTCGATCTCGATGTCCGTGGCCTGCCCGCCGAGGCCGCCGTAGATGAGCGGTTGGTGGATCATGACTCGGGCATACGGGAGGGCGTAGCGGCGCCCCTTGGTTCCCGCCGCCAGGAGCACGGCGCCGAAGGACATGGCCATGCCGATGCAGATTGTGGTGATTGGCGACTTGACATACTGCATGGTGTCGTAGACCGCCAGCCCGGCCGAGACCATCCCGCCGGGGGAATTGATGTAGAGGTTGATGTCGCGGTCATTGTCCTCCGCGTCTAAGTAGAGCAGTTGGGCGATAATGAGATTGGCGGAGTCAGTGGTCACGGCGCCGTCTTGGCCGCCGACGAAGATGATGCGGTCCTTGAGCAGCCGCGAATAGATGTCGTAGCCGATGGCCGCGCCCTGGTTCCAGCGTTCGAGTATCGTAGGGATAATCATTTTTTTATTATAGCAAAGCCCGCGTCACTGCTTGGCGACGGCGGCGTTTGCCTTGACTAAGGCCATTACCTTGCGCTCGCGCAGTAGGCCGCGAATCTCCTCCTTGCGTTCCTCGAATATCCGGCGCAGGCCCTTGCGCTGCTCCTCCGAGGCCCCTTCCGGTAGGCTTTTCTGGAGCTCCGCCTCAACGTCGGAGTCCGCGACCTCGATCTTTTCGGCCGTAGCGATCGCCTCTAGCAGGAAGGAGAGCCGGACCTCCGCCTCGGCGCGGGGGGCCAGTTTTTCCTCGAGCTTTTTACGCTCGGCTTCGGGCAGCTCCGCCTTGGGGCCGATCCATTGCTCCTGTACCCGCTGCGCGAGGCGCTGGAGTTGGTGCTCCACCAGGGACGGGGGCACGGGGAAGGGATTGGCCTTGAGCAGCGCCTCCTCCAGTTGCAGGGCGAGATCTCGCTCCGCCTTTTGCCGTCCCTCGCGCTCAATAAGTTCCCGGAGATTCTTCTTGAGTTCCTCGAGGGTCTCGAAGCCCAGGTCTTTCGCGAAGGCGTCGTCGAGCGGAGGCAGCGCCTTCGACTTGATCTCCTTGACCGTGACGCGGAGACTCATGTCCCGCTGGCCCGCCTTCACCGCGACGTCGCGGGTCTCGCCGCGCTTGGCCCCGAGCAGCCCCTCCACGAGGCCTTCGAGCGTTTGGGGAGAGGATAGGTCGATAAGTTCATCGGAGCCTCGGCTCTCCTTGAGCGCCTTGCCGCCAGCGAAACCCTGGTAATCGACGACGAGATAATGCTCCTTTTGGGCGGCCTCCCCCGAAAAGGACTCCAGCCGGGCGTTGCCTTCCCGTAACTCCGCCAAGCGCTTGGAGAGCTCCTCATCGGTGGCCGGGTAGGACTTCTCGACGACGGGCAGCTTCTTGTAATTCTTGAGCTCGAACTTGGGGGCGCACTCAACATCGACCTGGAAGACCAGGGGCTGGTCGTCCTCCATGCGCACCGCGTGCACGGCCGGTGAGACCACCGGCTTAAGCTTGGCTTCCTGCACCGCTTCGGGAACCGACTTCTGTATCAGTTGGTGCAGGACGCGTTCCTTGGCCTCCTGCGCGAACTGTTTTTGGATCAGGGGCAAGGGGGCCTTGCCAGCGCGGAATCCTGGGAGGCGGGCCTGCGTCTGGATCTGCAGCCATACGTTATGAGTCGTCTCTTGGACTCGGGAGGTGGGGACTTGAACCTCCAGGGTGCTGAGGCAGCCCTCCTCCTTGAGCTTCTTGACCTTCAGTTTGTCCTTATTGGAAAGTATTCCTGCGAACATGGCGTCCTCTCGAGTTAAGATTTGGACGGGGAGGGATTTGAACCCTCACACCCTCGCGGGTACAAGGTCCTAAGCCTTGCGCGTCTGCCGTTCCGCCACCCGTCCCCCTTTGGCTCCCGCTCAGCTCGAGGGTTTGACCGGCGGGGCGTCGGCCGGTTTCGCCGCGGGCTTCTCGTCCTTGGCAGGTGCCTTTTCGACGCGCGCGTCGGCCGGCAGCTCCGGGACCGAGAAGGATTCGAGCGTCTCGAACATCAGCTTGGCCCCTTGCGCGAATTCGACATTGAGCTTGCCTCCCAAAATGGAGGCCGCCGTGCTCGCCGCCGCGCCGGCGCCGGCCCCGATAACCGCTCCCTCCTTGCCTCCGAAGAGCACCCCGTAAAGCGCTCCCTGCATCGCCCCCAAAAAGGAGGACCCCCAATGCTTGCCGCCGTGCCCCTCGCCGCTGTAGGAGAGGGTATCCGTCTTGATCTCGTAGGAACGGCCGTCAAGCTCAACGGTTTGCAGCACCAAGGTTAGCTTGGCCTTCCCCTTGATCCTGCCGGAGGGCACCACCTCGGGCAGGACCCCGCGCACGGTGGTCCCGGGAGGGACGACTACCTGGCCGCGCAGCCAAACCCCCTCCTCGATCTTCGCCCGGAAAACATCTCCAGGCTTGTTCTTGCCCGAGCTGAGCGGGTCGACCAACTCGACGGTTAGGACCGTCCCCCGTGGCACTTCCACCAGGGTTTCCTTGGTCGGCTTGGCTCCCAGCAGGCAAAGCGAGATCAATATGGGCCATACAGGATTCGAACCTGTAACCTTGCGCTTAAGAGGCGCCTGCTCTACCGTTGAGCTAATGGCCCGGCGATGGTCGCGCATCCTTAGTAAGACCCTTCATGATATCAAATAACGAAATACAATTGACAGTTTCGGCGTCGGGGGGTATACTCAGGCCATGAAATCCCAGGCGGCCGGGCTCATGAAAACGCCTGTCGCGGTGCCTCCCGAGACCTTGGTGACCGAGGTCGCGCGGCTCATGAAGAAGTCCAATATCGGCTCGGTGCTGGTGGGCGACCCCAAGCGGCCGGCGGGCATCTTCACGGAGCGTGATGTGTGCCGCCGCGTCATCGCGGAGGGATTGGACCCCGCCAAGACGCCCGTCGGCGAGGTCATGAGTAAGAAACTCGTCACCGTTGACGCCTCGGAGCCGTTGGATAAGATATTCGATTGCCTCGCCAAGGGGCAATTCCGACACGTGCCGATTACCGAGGGCAAGGAGGTGGTGGGCATCGTATCCCTTACGGACCTCGCCTACGTGTTCCGGGAGATGTACAAGGACGAGAAGTTCCTCGAGAACTTCACCGATTAGAGATTATAGTCTAACAGGAACTCCTTCTTGCGCTCCAGGGCCGCCGCCATTGTCGCGAGCGTCGGCCGCGGGTCGAGGGTCGAAGCGATCGAGCGCTTAAAGCCCGTCGCCGTTTCGTTCATTTCGGCCAGGTCGAGCACCGCCGGCGGCGCCTCCTCTTGCGAGTCGGCCCCGGCTGGAGAGGGTTCCTCGAATAGAAAGACCTTCGGCCTCGAGGCGCTGGCTGGATTGGGCTTGACGACCAGGGCCCGCCTGCCGTCGTCAAGCCGGACCAGCGAGCCGACCGGGTAAAACCCGACGCAATTGACCAAGCATTTGACCAGGGCGGCGTCGTGCTCGCGCCCGCGCCGATTGATCAGCCTGCATAAGATGCGGTCCGGCCGGTGTTTTTTCCAGTAATACTTGTCGCTGATGCGCGCCAAGTCGTACGCATCGGCCAAGGCCAATATCTTGTGGAAAATGTCCGGCCGGTAGGAGTTTGTCTCGCCGCCGACGGCCGGGGCATGGTGTCGCGCCGCCAGGACGGCCATCGGAATGGGAGTCGGCTGGTGGCGCAGAAGCAGCAGCCCGCTCCAGAGGGGATGTTGCGCGACGACGGCCCGGTCCGAGGCGCTCAAGGGGCTGTGGTCCTGCGTCCATTCGGGTGGGATCGTGATCCGGCCTAGGTCGTGCAGGAAGGCCGCGGCAGCAAGCGCGCCGATCTGCCCGGAATTCAATCCCACCATGTCGCCCAATGCGCTGCAGAGTACCGCGACGTTGACGCTATGGGCGGCGTGCTCGTCCTTGCCTTGTCCCAACAGCGGCAGCAGTAGGAAGGGGGCGCAGCCCTTGTTGCGTATGGTGGCGATCATGTCGTCGATGACCCTGTAGAGCGTCGTCAGGTCTGCCTCCGGATTGTCGCGAAGCGCCGCCTGCGCGGCTTCAAGGGTGTCCATCGCCTTTTGATACCAATCTAGCAGAGTCTTTTTTTTTCGCCAGTTTCGAGCGGCTTGCCGCGTCGTCGACTTCGGCCTCGACGATGTGGATGGTGGGTATCTGCGCCTTTTCCAGCAGTTGCGCCGGGTGCTCGGTACTAGGCTTGAACGCCTCGGCGTTGAGTATCTGTAGGAAACGGGTGATTTGCTCGATCGTCAGTCCCTTCATTAGGGTCAGGTATTTGACGCGGCAGCGGTTAAACCGGTCGACGAGCACCTGGTTGTTGGCGGTCTCCTCGATTGACATCGCTCCCTCGATATAGAGGAGCTCGTCCATGAACCCGAAGCCGATGTCCCCTTGCTCCTCGAGTATGGGTAGTAGGGTTTCGTGGAATCGTTTGATGACCGAGATCACCTCGCCGTGGGTCGGCGGGTAAAGCTTAATGCTGTTGAAGGCGAAATTGAGAAGCCGTAGGGCTTCGATCATCTGGTTCCAGCGTTCGTTGTCGGCCCTGGATTTGCGCACCCGCCGCGCCATTATTTTCTCTCCTTCCCGATTGCTTCCAGCGACTTGCGGGCCGCCAGGCGCAGGTCCTTGTTGGCTCCGCTGAGAATCTCGTACCAGCTGCGGCGGGCGACTTCCTTGAGCAGTCGCACGGACTCTTGGGAGGGAAAGCGCCCGAGCGCGCGGACCAGGGCCAGTTTGCATTGGGGGTTCGTCGTTCGGCGGAAGGCGGCGACGAGCCTTTCTCCGACCTGGGGATCGTTGATGAGCGAGAGGGCGATGACCGCGCGGTCGATTTCGTCGGCCTCCGCATGGCCGGGTCGAGCCACGAACTCTCCCAAGGCGTCGATGGCGGTGGTTCCACCGGCCTTGGCCAAGAAACGCGTGGCGGCTTCTCGGACCTTGCGGTGTTCGTGCTTGAGCAGGGCCGCGATCGGTCCGAGGTTTTTCATCGAGCCCATTTCACCGAGTATGCCGACGACATTGGTGACCAGAAACCAGTCTGGGTCCTTGAGAGCCTGCGCGAGATGGGCTTCTCCATAGGCCTTGCCCAAGGCGGCCAACAACGAGCATAGCCTTTGCCGGGCGCTTTGGTCTTGCGTGTTGCGCAGTTGCTCGAGCAGCAATGGGAGCATGTCTTCTCCCATGTATAGCGCGAAAGGTAAAAAAGAGGAGGAGTCGCTGCCGCGACCCAGATAGTCGGCGATATGGGACGCCAGTGCGGGGCCGAGCAACTTTTCCTGAATCCCATTTTTGAGCAACGCGGCGTTAGGGGGATCGGAGGATTCCATCGCCTGCCAGCGGCCGTATTCCTTGAGCAGGGAGGGAATGTCCCCGTCGCGCGCCAGTTCGGAGAGCAGGCGCACGTAGGCGAAGATGGCGTATTTCTTCTGGCTGGGCACGGCGGGAGAATCAAGGACCGGGCTCAGCCACTCGAAGGCGTGGGCGACGGAATCTTTTTTTTCATGATGATGATGATTCTTCAGGGCGGCGGCGTCAGATTTGTCGAGGATGCTCGCCCAGGAGATGAGGTCCATGCGCGAGAGGAATTCCTCGAAGCGTTGGCGGATACGCGGGTCGTAGAAGGACCAGGGCATCGAGGCGACGAAGTCCTCGACCGGCAGCTCTCGGTAAAGTAGGGAGTCGAGTAAGTCGCCGATACGTTCGGCGTCCTTTCCGGAGAGATCCTCGTTCTGCTTGAGCAGCAGGGACAGGAAATCCGGGAGGGTCGCGGCCGAGATGAAGGCGAGTATTTGCTCCTCGCTGAGCTGCCCGGGAATCTGCTTCTTCTCCTCCGTTTCGCCGGTCACCACGAAGCTGAGGATGAAGACCATCTGGAGGCCGTCGATATGCACGTTTTGAACGGCTTTCTGGAGATCGGTCAGGGTATTCTTTTCATCGGGCTTCGCGATCAGGATGCGAAAGAACTCGCGCATTCCTTCCGGCGTGATGCGGTTCGAGAATACGACCTGGCCGATACCGAGCGTATGCAGGGCCGAAGCGAAGGCGACGACCTCCGCCGTCTCGCCCAAAGGGGCCTCCTCCACCAGCACCGTCTTGGCCTTGACCTCCAGCGTCAGGTTCGATTCCTGGCCCAATGTCTTCTGGAGCAACTGGGTCATGCGTTGGGCAATGGCCGCGATGGACGGATGCCCATCCTTATAAAGACCGGCGGTCTTGGCGCTGGTGACCAACGAGTTAAGAAAGGCGCTCACCGCCGTCTTTTTTTGAAGCAGGGCCGGATTATATTGTTCGACCGGTTCGGACATGCGGGTTGTGACGGGCGCGTGACGCAGTATAGCAGCAGTTCGAAACCCGTGCCAGGCGTTTGGCTGTTAACAATTTAGTCATTGATTTCCTGTCAGGCCGCCTTTATACTTTTGCGGCGCCGAGGAATGCGCCCTAGATCGCAGTCGCTTATTTTGGAGAGACGCTCATGAGATATTGGCTATTCCACAATAATCAGGTCACCGGCCCCTTCGACCGGGATCAAATCGCCCAACTCTCCGGGTTCTCGGCGGAAAGCTTGGTTTGCCCCGAGGGGCGCAAGGGAACGCAAATGGGGGACTGGATGCGCGCCTCGACCGTGCCCGATCTCACCGATGCGATCGCCAGGTCTAGCCGTGTCCCGGCCTTGGTCCGCGCCGCCGGCGAGAGGGCCGGGCCGGCCGCCGGCGGCCTGCCGCCCGAGCCTACGCTTCGGGACTTGGCCGTATTGGGCAGCCTTCAGGAGAAGGTCGAGGACTTAAGCGACAATCTTCGCCGCTTGCAGGACGACCTTAAGGCGCGGGATGCGGAGATATCCAGGCTCAAGAGCGAGCTGGAGCAGAAGGGGCGCGCGGCCTCGGACTTGGGCGCCAAACTCTCGGAGGTGGAGGCAAAGGTCTTCGCGGTCTCGGGCGTCAAGGAGGAGCTGGAGAAAACGCAGGCCGAGTTGCGCGGCGCCACATCCAAGCTTTCGACGCAAGATTCGCTGATCCGGGATCTTCAGGACAAGCTCGAGCGCCAAGCCCGCTCCTTCGCGCCCCCGCCCGTCCTATCTCCTATGTCGACGCAGCCCATGTCTCCCTTGGTCTCGCCCGCCGCGCCCGCGCTGGAGACGCCGGCGGCGGAGCCGCCGCTGGCCAAGACGATGATGGGCCGTTTGGCAGCGGAAGGCGGCGCGCCGGAAAACCTACTCGCGTCGGCGAGCGAACCGGCGGCCGAGACGGCCACGGCGGAGTCGCCTAAGAAGACTAAGAAAAGCCCTCTATTTCTTTTCGTGCTCATTGGAGCGGGAGCGGTGACGGGAACCCTCTATTATCTGGGGCAGCAAAAGCCCAAACCGCCTCAACCGGTGAAGGAAGAGGCGGCGACGCCCGTGCCCCTTCCCGAAGCGCAGCCCGATTTGAGCCAGGAGGCGATCCATACGGTTAAGGCGCGAACGATTGTGGGCAAGATCGAGACCGTTGGGCAATTGCTCGAGACGCGCTATCCTCCAACGGGCAAACTGTCCCCGTGGATGGTGGAGAAGCTGAGCGCCGATCGTTATCAGGTTCATTTCTACGCCTCGCAGTCGGCCAAGGCGCCCAGCAAGGCCCCGGTGTTCGAATTCCAGGTGGACCCGAAGGCCCAGCAGGTGCAGGGCCTAAACAAGCTGGCCGTGGCGCTGCTCATGGACGGCTCATTGCCGTCGGCGGACGGCAAAATCCGCTCGCGGCGCCGCCGCAAGGGACAGGTCGACCTCGCGGGGGAAGTTCTCTCTGGGATCAAGAAAGGAGGCCAGCAGCTCAAGCGCGCCAAGCGCGCGGCCCAGCCGGCTTCCGACCAACTTGTCGGGGAGGCTTCGGCTCCTCCCGCGGCCGCGGCGCCGGGAGGCTCGGACGCGCCGCCGCAGCCCCAAGGTAAGGAAGGGGAGGAGAGCAGCTTGGACCAACTGCTTCTCCCGGGACTCGAAAAGCCCGCGGGTAACCCTTCCTCGGCGGACTAACGGCGCACGAGGGCCTCGATCTCGGCTATTTCCTTGGGCACCGAGGTCAGGTTCTCGGGCGGGCCGGAGGGCGCGATGAGAACGTCGTCTTCAATCCGCACCCCGCCGAAATCCAGGAAGGAGTCGGCCTTGGCGAAATTGATCTGGTCCTTGTATTTTTCCCGAAGTGCCGGGTCCTTGAGCAGGGCCTCGATGAAATAGATCCCCGGCTCCATCGTGATCACGAACCCCGGTTCCAGGCGCGCGTTGAAGCGCAGGCGCACATGGGCGGGGGCCGGCACGGCGCGACGCTTGCCCCCGAGGCTGTCATGAACGTCGAGCCCGAGCATATGCGTCAGCCCATGAGGGTAGAACAGGCGGATGGCACCACCCAAGACGAGATCGTCCACGGGGCCCCGCAGGATCTTGAGGGCGCGGAGCCCTTCGGCGATCATGCGCATCGAATGCAGGTGGAGTTCCCCCGACAAGACTCCGGCATGGGCCCGCCGGATGCAGTCCTTTTGGGTCTCGAGGACGATCGCGTAGACGTCGCGCTGCCGTTGGGAAAAACGGCCTCCTATCGGGAAGGTGCGGGTGATATCGGCGCTGTAGCCCTCGCATTCGGCGCCGGCATCGATGAGGAGCAGGTCTTGGCGGCGCAGGCGCGCGTCGTTGTGATGGTAATGCAGCACGGATGCGTTGCGACCCGCGGCTACGATGCTGGGATACCCCAGATGCTTGAGGCCTTCGCTGAGGCAATGCCGCTCGAATTCGGCTTGGAGCTGGTATTCGAACATGCCTTCCTTGGCGGCGCGCATGACCGCCAGGTGCGCCTTGCCGCTCACCTCGTTGGCCCGCCGCATCAAGGCGAGCTCGCCAGGGGTCTTGCAGGCCCGCATCTCATCGAGGGCATCGATCAGCTCGCTCGGCCGGTTTTCCGCGCCAAGAAACGCCTTCACCTCCTTCCAAGAGTCCGCGTCGGCGTAGCAGCGGCGGGCACTCCGCCGGGCCGCCTTGGCCTCGGCCGCGAAGCGGCCGCACGGGCGCGTCTCATCGAAGCCCCACCTCTGGCCGGCTTCGGTGGGGCTAGGGACATGCCCCAGCCAGACCCGATAATGCGAGTCCACCTCGGGCACGAAGAGGACGCTGCGCTTTTTCCTCGGGTCGAGCAGGAGGCGATAGCCCGGCTCGGGCACCCCGGTGAGGTAGAGGAAATTGGACTTCTGCCGGAAGACATAATGAACGTCGCCGTTGCGCAGCTGCTCGACGCCGCCGGTCAGGAGGATCGGGCCGTCCGGCAGCTTGCGCATGAGCTCCAGCCGCAAGCGGCGGCGCTGCTCCACGGCATTCGCCTTGTGCATGGCCCGCATTATAGCCTAAATTAAAATTATGGTACCATCGGTGGCGACGTGAACCTCGGGAGGGCCGTACGACTGGCGGCTTGCGTGCTCGCGGCCGCGGCCCTCGTGTCCTTTTACCGCGCCAACCGGCAGCGGGCGCGGGAGTGGTTCGGGGCCCGGAGCGGCGCTGTCACCGCCCCGCTTCCCTTAGGCTCGGAGATAGAACAGGAGCAACGCAACCGGCGCACGCGGCAGGTCGTCGCCGAGTATGGGAGGATCAAGGCTCTTTTATCCAAGGCCAAAGGGCGAGGGTTCGATTCAGGCGAGCTGGAAGCCTTGGCCGCGCATGCGCTGGAGTTGGCCAAGAACGGGCGTTTCGAGGAGTCCCTCACGTTGCTAAATCGCATTGAAATGAGTGTTCCCCTGTGGGCCTCGCGATAACGCGCCGCCGCTGGGCGCTCGCCGCCGCGCTGGGCCTGCTGGCGCTGTCTTCAGGCGCGGTGGAGACCGTCGAAACCTACCGCGCCTCGTGGGGGGCCTACCTGCAGGGCCGGCTGGAGGACGCCGCCAGCGGCTACCGCTATCTGGCGACGCTCGGAGAAGGCGGAGCCGAGGCTTCCGTCAATCTCGCCTTGATGGCGCGCGACCAGGGCAAGGAGGACGAGGCCCTGGCCCATTGGGTGAAGGCGACCCTGCTGGAGCCTTACGATTCCTTCCTTTGGAGCCAACGCGGATGGAGCAGCCTCGCCCTGCGGCGCTACCGCGACGCCCGGGACTCGTTCAAGAAGGCCATCGAGACCTCCTCCATCACGTATCAAACGGCGGAGGCGCGCTTCGGGCTCGGGCTGACCGAACAGCTTGATGGCAACGACAAAGCCGCCATCGCGGCCTACTCGATCGCCTACACGCACAGTCCCTACCTTCTGCCCGCTGTCAGCGCCCAGATGGGCCGCCTGGCCTCGCGCCGCAAACGGGATTCGACCGCCGAACTATACTTTAAGCAGTCGCTCAGCCAGGACCCCAAGCAGCTCGAAACGATCCTGGAGCTGGCCAGGATTTACGAGCGAAACGGCTCTCCCAAGGCGGCCTGGCAGGGTTACAAGCTCGCCCTCGACCTGGACTCCTCCGACCCCGCGGCCCAGGCCGGCTTTTCCCGCACGGAGGCATTTTTACTCGAGCGGGCCGAAAAGGTATTGCCCGTGCGCCGCTTGGTCAGCCCGCTCATGACCCATTTCAGCCAGCCACCGGCCTCGCCATCCGTGCGCGTCGGCCTTTTCTCCAATCCCGAGGGGCTCAGCGCGCAGTTGACCCGCTTCTACTGCATATCGGGCAGCGGCTTCAAGCTCGTGGATACCCGACTCGGCGAGATCGCCCGCAGCAGGCCGCTCGACCAGTGGGAGGTTTCCTTCCGGCCCGAGACGCGCGTCATCGAGGTGCGCGACGCTCATCGCGAGCTCAAATTCACCACCAAGCAGAATTTCCGGATCGAGCCGATCCACCCCGGGGCGACGGTGCTCGTCAAGAGCGCCGCTCTCGTCGACATCAAGGGCGTCGATATCGGCGACCGCGAAATGCGCGGGGCCGTGGAAGGCGTCCCGTCGCCGCAGGGCTTTCAGCTGGTCAACGAGCTGGGACTGGAGGATTATCTCTCGAGCCGAATTTCCGCGCTGCTCCCCTCGGGCGCGCCGCCGGAGGCCTTGAAGGCCGAAGCGGTGCTGGCCAGGACGCAGTTGGCGGGGCTGCCCGCCGCGGCGCATCATTCCTTCCTGAGGACGGATCTTTGCGATTCGACCCATTGCCACGTCTATCCCGGCATCAGCCAGGAGAACCTGGCCGCCCGGCGGGCGGTGATCGATACCCGCGGCATCAAGGTCTCGCTTGGTGCCGGATGGCTCCCCTTGCAGCATGTTTCCTGCGGGTTCGCCACCGAAGAAACGCCCGATCGCCCCAAGCCGCACCCACCCCTGCTCGCGCCCTCGGAGCTTGAGCGCCGTATCCACTCCTATCCCGGCTCCGATCTCTATTGCGAGGCCTCGGCACTGGCGCAGCCCGCGTGGTCGCGCTGGGTCCGCCTGCTAGAGGCGCAATGGATACGCGACCGCATCGAGCGCGGTCAGGAGTTGGGGCCTTTGCGCGGCCTTCGCGTGCTTGAACGCTCTCCCTCCGGGCGGGCCAAGGCCCTAGAGATCATTGGCGCCTACCGGACGATCAAGCTCGAGGGAGCCGCGGCCATCGAAAAGGCCCTCTCTCCCGGGGGGATCCGATCGATGCTGTTCACGGTGCAACCGATCTACCGCTCCAAGAATATCGAATACCTGTTGATCTGGGGCGCCGGGACGGGCTCCGGGCAAGGACTCTGCAATGCCGGGGCCATGGGGCAGGCCCATCTGGGCAGATCTTACCGCGATATCTTGAAATTCTATTTCCCCAACGCCTCCTTCCCGCAGCTTCCGGGCGCCTCCGCGAGGGCCGTTCGTAAAGAAAGGGCGACCCGCGCCTTGGGGAGCCCCGCCTCCAAGACGGAGATTGGGGGACCCTCGCTCAAGGAGAGGGATCGCGCCAGGCGCCGGCGTGCCGCGCGCCTGCGAGCGGCGCAGAAGGCCCGAGCGGAAAAGAAGGGCGAGTGAGGATCAAGGTCGCCCATCTCATCACCCGCCTTGACCTGGGCGGAGCCCAACAGAACACCCTGCATACCGTCGCCCATCTCGACCGATCGGAATTCGAGCCTTCCTTGCTTTGCGGGCCGGGTGGTTTCCTGGACGAAGAGGCCAAAACCATCTCGCGCGACGCCGAGCGGCCGTTCCAGATCCATTTTTTCCCGGATCTGCGCCGCGAGGTAGCTCCCTTGCGGGACCTCTCGGCCCTCCTGCGCCTGACGGCCCACCTGCTCCGCCACCGTCCCCATCTCGTGCATACGCATTCCTCAAAGGCCGGGATATTGGGCCGCCTGGCCGCTTTCCTGGCCCGAGTGCCGAGGGTCGTGCATACCTACCACGGCTTCGGGTTCCACTCGCGCCAGAACCCCTTGCTCCGCCTCTTCTACGTCTCGCTGGAGAGGCTTTGCGTCCGGCTCAGCGATTGGACGGTTTTCGTTTCCGAGGAAAACAGGCGGGCGGCGCAGGGGCTCGGACTCGCCCCGGCCGAGAGGCACTCGATCATCCGTAGCGGAGTCGATTTGAAGGCGTATCCGGCGCCGTTGGAGGATAAGGGGCGCAAGAAGGCATCCTTGGGCTGCGGGATGCACAAGCCCCTGGTCGTCAGCGTGGGCAATCTCAAGCCGCAAAAGAACCCCGAAGCCTTCTTGAGGATGGCCGCGGCCTGCCTCAAGGAGATGCCCGAGTCTCGATTCCTGTTCGTGGGCGACGGGGAGCTCAGGTCCAAGCTCGAGGTGCAGGTCATCGCGCGGGGGCTGCACGGGAAGGTCCTTTTCCCGGGCTGGCGTCGCGACGGGGCGGAGATACTCGCGAGCGCGGACGTTTTCGTCCTGACCTCGCTTTGGGAAGGCCTGCCCCGTGCCCTGGTGGAGGCCATGAAGACGGGGCTCGCCTGCGCCTGCTACGCCACCGACGGGATCAAGGACCTGGTCCGGGACGGAGAAAACGGTTTGCTGATCATGCCGAACGACGAAGCGGAACTGGCCCGGAAGGTCCTGCTGCTCTTGCGCGACGAGGGGTTGCGCCGGCGCCTGGGCGAGAGCGCCGCGCGCTCCATAGGGCCTGAATTCGACATCGATGGGATGGTGCGCGAGCAGGAGAAGCTCTACCGGCGGTTACTGGGGGTGGACCGATGATTTTCCGGCGGCCGCTCGGGCTGGTGCTGGCGGGGGGAGGCTCGCACGCGGCCTGGCAGGCTGGCTGCCTGGAGGCGCTCGCCCTTCGCGGCCTGGCCTTCGACAAGATACTCGCGATCTCGGGCGGGTGCATCAACGCCCTCGCCTATTTCCTCGACCGCATGGGGGACCTGCGTTCGTATTGGCACGAGATCGACCGCTACGCGTTGACGCGCTTAGCGCCCCGGCTGCGCCCCTTCAGCCTATTCTCGGACGCGCCTTTGTGGAAGGTGGTAAGCCCCTACGCCGAGGACAGGCAGGCCAAGCGGCAGGCGCGCTGCGAGTTCATCGCGGTCAGCCTTCGGCTAAGCGATAGGCGCTACCATTACGCGCGGTTCACCCCCGGAGGCAAGCAAGGATGGGACGGGCCCCTCGCCCATAAGATCATCGCGAGCTGCGCGGTGCGCTGGGTGTTTCCTCCGGTGAAGGCCAAGCTCGATGGGGAGGGCGTGCAATGGCTCGTCGACGGAGGGACCCCCGGCAAGGAATGGATCCGCTTCGACTCCTTAAGCGATTGCAAGGACGTGCTGGTCGTGCAGATGAACCGCCCGGAGCAGATCGGCCGCCAGGGGATACTCGCCCGCTGGCGCGGCGACCAGGGCGGGGTGGATCTCGTGCACGGGGTCAATTCCCTCTTCGAGGCGAAAAAGCGCCCGCGCGTGTTCCGCTTCTACCCTTCCGCCAAGCTGGCCTATTCGCAGTTCAGCTTCACGTCCAAGGAGTGCGTGCCCGCCTTCGAGTTCGGCCGCCGCGACTCGCAGTCCTTCCTGGAGGGCCCCGAGCGCTTTATCCTCCCGCGGCCCCTGCCCCCGCCGGCGGGTTGATTACCGGCAGCCGACGGAGAGCTTGTGCTTGCAAGCGAATTGCCTCGCGAAGGCGTAGGCCTCCAGCTCCATCGCGTTGCGGTAATAATCCATCTTTCCGTCGAAAAGGGCGCGGCAGTAGCGGCCGCTGAAATTACCCTCCTCGAACTGCCGCACGTGGACGAACTCGTGGGCGAGCAGCGCCAGCTGCCAGTCGTTGTCGGGCTGGTAGGCGTCGCGGACGTAGACGTTGCGGCCGAAGGTCTGGGCGCCGATGTTCTTGAGGCCGCCCAGCACGATCCCGCCGACGCCGAAGTACTGCATGTCCGCCTCGTAGCGTAGCTGGACGCGGTTGACGAAGTCCTCCCCGAACTCCTTGACGAGAATCTCGCGCTGGCGGCCGGAGAGGACCTGCGGCTTGCCGGTGTCGGCGATGCTCTTGCTCCAGCGGCGGTAGATGAACTCGCAGGCGGGCATGAAGGCGCCGAAGACGGGGTTTGGGATCGGCGCGCCGGGCCAGGCTGAAATCTTTGGGGCCTGGCCGCCGGATTGCCACCAGGGCTCAGGCGGCATGGCCTGGGCGGCCGGCAGGCAGAGCCTGAGTAAGAGGAGCAACGCCGTCACGGGGTTATTATGCGATCTAAGCGGGCGCCGCCCCAAGGGTCCGAATGCCCAATGCCGATTGGGCTTTAAGGCCTACAATGAGGACGGCGATTAAAGGCGAAAACGGTCCTGCGCGTTGTCGGCGCCGTCCTCCTCGGCCTTCTTCTGCTCTATCTCCAGGGCGGTCGCCTTCGAGAGACGCTCTTTCCATTCAGCCTGCTTGGCGGCCAGATATTTCTCCTTCTCTTGCGCGTCCTTCCGGCGGCCGCGCGCGGCGCCCAGCTTGCCTCCGCCGATATAGATCGCGGTGGGCAGTAAAATGAAAGCGATAAACAAAAAGAGTGAGGGAACGCCGCTTGAGATCTTTTGCGGGTCGGCGCCTATCGTATATTGCAAGAGGGCATCGGAGCCCATCCAAACGAGTCCCGCGCCTATAGGGAACATGGCGATGAAGGCGATGCGCTCTCCGATCGCCCGACCGCGGGCCTTATACTCTTTTTCGTATCTTTGAGGTTCCGGGGGCACGATCCGCGGTGAAGGCCAACCGCCCTCAGCGTCTGGACCCGTGAGAAGGGCCATGTCCGAACGAATAGCTCCCCCCACGGGAACCGCCTCTTCATTGACTGCATTTCCATCGAATCGCCGCCTGGCGGCGGAGACATCCTCTTCCAGGCCCGCGAAGCTAGGCGCGGATGCCAAGCCGCAAATGATTATGGGAAGCAATGATGTTTTTTTCATGGAGTCAGAACCTAAAACGTTGTTCGGCCGTTTCCTCGGAGTCGGCAGGTGATTTGTGAGGAATCGCGGCTCGCTCGCCGAAAGTGCGATGGATCTCTCGGACTTCTTGACGACTTAATGTGGGAGCGGGCTGTCGACGGTGCAGCCATTTGGCGATATTCTCCCCGTAGAGTTCGGCGGAGGAGTAAAAAACAACCGCTCCCGCGCCGAAAAGGGCTCCTAAAGCGATCATTCCAAGCGTGAAGGCGCGACGTTGAGAAGGTTGGATAGAAAAATATTTGGATATCAATACTCCCGCGCCAATTCCCGAGAGGATGTTGAAGGAGAGCATTGCGGTTGACATGGGGTCGAAGCGTTGCAACAGGATGGATATAGCGAGCACATGAATAGGGATACTCACCAAAGAGCCCAATAAACCTAGGGGGATGCCGGCGATCAGCCGGCCGGTCAGGCGCTGCCTTTCGGTCGGCTCCGGAGACGTGACGGGCAGGACTGTCCGTTCCGCAGGTGGAACGGTTAGGGCCTGGTGGAATCGTTTCGCCGATCCGAACGCAGGCACGAGGGGCATCGTTGCCGTCGCGGCCCCATTATCATCAAATAGAATTCCGGCGGTAACTTTATCTTGCTCGAGCTTTTGCGCGAGGGCGAGGGAGGGGGCGAGTAAGAGGGTAAAAAGAAGTTTCACGTAATTATCCATCTTAAATCATAGGGTAAATGAGAGATAGAAAAATTACCTGAGCCTTAAGGCCCAGACGAATCGGACCCTATAGACCTATTCGGAGAGAACTCGTCGGGCACATCGTTACCACCTACCGAAAGAACGAGAAATCTGTTGGATGTCGTTTAAAGAATTA
>JBGFSC010000031.1:0-24931 GCA_041694815.1 Elusimicrobiota bacterium
AGTTGATGCAGGACTGTGTTATAATGAGGCATAGGCGTCCTCCGTCGGTAGATTGCTTCCTCGCAGAAACATTCTACCAATGACGAAGGGCGCCTACGCTATTTTAACCGGACAGGAGTGGACCCAAATATCATTTGAAGCCTCCGGCCCCGCGCCAATACGAGGAGCAATGGCGGCTAAAGGCCGGGACCATCGCCCAGAATGCCGCCAAGTGGGCGCTGACGCTCTCCATCCTCGCGATTCTGGCCACCCAGGCCGGCTCCGTCATTCTGGGCTTCTTGATGACCGAGCCCTCCCTCGCCATGTCCACGAAGCCCGAAGACATCAACTTGATGATCAACCTTATCCACTGGCGACGCTCGCTTATGATCGTGACCGCGTTGAGCATGGCGACCGGAACCTTGATGACGATTCCCGCCGTGACGCCTCATGGGAAAAAATGGGTTCGTGAACTCGGCGCGAGAATCGGAGCTTGGTTCGGTAAATGGATGGACGCCGCCGCGCATCGAAGCTACATCCGCGCCAAGAGAGCGGAATGGAAAAAGACCTTGTCGACCGCCGCCAAGCCCGTCAGCTCCGCTTCGAGCACTAACGATGGCTCCGCGGAGGACGAGCCAAGCGCGGAAGAAAGGTTTAAGTTATGAAAGCGGGAACTAAGTTCCTGGTGGCCTTCTTATGCGCCGCCTTCGGTCTGAGTTCGGCTTACAGCGAGACGGGCGCGCTGGAATGGGAGAAGATGAACTCTGGCCTGCTCTTTGAGCGCAGCGCCAGAACGGAATCCGCTGTTTCCGCGGTAGCGGCGCTCGAGCTGCCATCAACGGTTATCCGACTGAACTCCGACGCACTCGGGCCAAAGTACCACATCGCGCCCCCCGAACCAAAACAATATGAAAAGTCCTGGCGCTTTAAGGGAGAAAGCATAGCGGAGAAGGTGACCAAAATCGGGCTTAAAACCAGCATCGTGGGCTTTGTGGCCTCCTTGATCGCCTTTAACGTCTCACCCGTTCTAGTGGATGCCCTCCTATACTCTAGGGATTTTTTTCAAATGCAGCTGGCGGTTACGTTAATACAATTACGGCCGATTCTGCTTCTATCAACCTGCATGGGCCTTCTAGGAGGCCTCTTTTGGGCCCTGTTCACGCTGACCCCTCCGGGCCGCGATTTTGTGAAAAGCGCAGGAGGCCGGCTCGGCGCCTGGCTTGGAAGGCGCAAGGATATCAATGCGCATAAAACTTACTTCCGGACGAAAAAAGAGGAATGGACTGAAATGCTGTCAGCTGGACGTGCAAGGCAATTGACCACGACGGACCAGGAACTTTTACCTACCGCATCCCCGCCCTCGACAGCGAAGCCCAAGGGGAAAGCTTGGGAGTCCGCAGAGGAAAGATTCAAACTCCGATGAACGCTGTTTCGCATTCACCGTTCTCGTCCATCTTAATTGCTTCCACATTCTGTCCTGTAAAGCACGTTTCAGCCGAGGCTGCCCTGGAGATGCTCAAGCATGACTCCGGCATCCTTTTTGAGCAGACCACCGAACGACGGACGGACTCCCCGACCTGGAACACGCCGACGCTTTCGCTGCCTTACGTTGAAGCAGCGGCTCTGACGAACAACGTTTTCTCGAAACTACAGGGCCCGCGCCAGGACCCATCGGTCGGCTCTGCAATCGGACAGTCCTTAGGCCAAAAAAAGGACCAACGCGAATACGCTGCTTACCTAGAAGCAAAAAGACAGGAGTGGTCCCACAGCTTAACGAAACCCGCGAATTTAGAATCCCCCGATCCTGAAAGCGAGGATTCCGCCCAGGACCGGTTTAAACTTTAACGATGCCCCGGTCCTTTTTCCTTATGTCATTATGCATCTTACCTGTGTTCAGTGAGGATGCGTCGAGTCCCGAAAAGCATAAGGCGGGATCGGGCGCGCTTTTCGGCGAGACGGTCCCTACGCCTGCGGCATCCGCCATCACTCGTGAGGAACCGAAGGTGCACCCCCTCGCCCTGGCGGCGGGGGCGGGAAACCCTGCGGGATCGGTTCCGGAACCTCCTCAACCGAAGCAATTCGAACAAGCTTGGGAGCAAAAAGGCATGCGGCGCGGTCAGCTCATCGGTTCCGCCATCTTCTTTCCGACGATATTCGGCATGCTTATATCGATGGCCGGAGCCTTTGCGACTTCAAGGGTCGAATTCGTCATAGCGATCCAATTCCTCGCGCTGGCCTTCCTTTCCGGATTTATCCCTCTTATGATCGCTCCCTTGATCGGAAGGCGCCTGGGAAAGGCGAAGGATACCCGCGAGTACCGGCGCTATTTGGAGGAACGCCTGGCATCGTGGTCGCGGCCCCCGAAGGCCGAGGACGGCCCCAAAACCGACGGAACGCAAACGGACGGTGACGATGCCGATTCCGCCCAGGAGCGATTTAAATTTTGAAAATAATCTTACTGCTACTGACGATGACGTTTCGGCTCCCTTGCTTCGCCGATAGGCTCAGCCCGGAGAAGCTTAAAATGGAATCGGGCGTTCTTTTCGGCGAGAAGATATGGACGCAAGATGCCTCCGTTAAGGTGACGGCCCCACCGGCCGGCATCGCCGCTCTGGCCGCCGGACCGGATTCCCCTTCGAAAATGATCGCCGCGCCACCGCAACCGAAACGATTTGAGGAGGCCTGGAGCAAGAAAGGCGCGCGTATCGGGGACGGGATCGGCTCATGGATGGGCCTCGTCATGCTGGGCGTGTCGCTCGGAGTCACGGGGTTTGCTTTTTATATCGGCGGTCCCACGCCAGTCCTTGAAGGGAACCCGGGAGCGCCTTTCCTCACCTTAGGCTGTACTTTAATGATAAGCAGCCTGTTCTGCCTCGGCCTCGTCTCCGCGCTACTGCGATTTGCCGGAGGCGATCTTGGGAAATTATCAGGGAAGTGGAGAGACCATCAGGAGCACAAAGCTTATTTAAAAGCAAAACAGGCCGAGTGGATGCAACGCCTGAAGGAAAAACCAGAGGACAACCCACAGGAACGCACCATAGAGGCATCGGAGTCGGACACCGCGCAAAATAGGTTTAAGTTCTAAATGAAAGCCTGGATAATCGCGTTGCTTACCAATGCCGTTCTCGCCTCCTCTTATCCTCTAGTCGACGCCGATATTACCGCCTTCGATAGAACGATTACGGAAATGGAGCGCCGCTTTAGCGGTAGGCCCAAAAATGCTCATGACAAAAAATGGGTCAAGGCCAAGTTATCGCATATGTTTAAAGTCGACCAGCATCTTCGAACATTCGCGATGGAAACGCCTTTAAAGAAATCATATTCCGGCGAAGAAAAACGGTACTTCTGGGAGAAATTAGGGCCTCGTTGGAAAATGATCGATCATCGAAACACGACGGACTTAAAGGAGCTGCTGGCGGTCTACGGATGGATTAAGATTAGCGAATTCGGGGAGGAAGCCGACAATGCGGCCTGGCTGCTGGTCCAACACGCCGATGACGATCTCGCTTTTCAAAAAGAGACGCTTATAAAGTTAGCGGCGCTCTATCCCGCGGGTGAAACAAAGCCATCCCACTATGCCTATCTCTACGATAGAGTGGCCATTCATGAAAATCGGCCGCAGCTATACGGCACTCAAGGGCGATGCGTCGCCGGAACTTGGGAGCCTTTCCCGATCGACAGTCCCGGGGAAGTCGATGAACGCCGCAAGGCGATGGGGCTGGAACCGCTTTTAGAATATAAGCAACGCTTTCAGGGCGCCTGCGATAGCTAGACGCCGCGCGGATTCAACAACACCAGGAGCTTCTCGATGACTTCCCCTAAGATCGCCTCTGAAACCCTGCAACAAAACCGGGAATCCCTGGCTTGCCAATCCAAGCTCCTGACCTGATCGGCGAGCGCGACGCCGGAAACCCTCAAGCCCGGAGGCAATGAAACCTCAAAAGGGTAACCCTTCACCTGGCTTGTAATCGGGCAAAAGATCGCAAGTCCGACCTTTCGATTATACCCTTCGGGAGAAAGCGTCAGAGCCGGCCTATGGCCAGCCTGCTCGTGCCCCGCTTGAGAAGCAAAGGAAAGCCAAACGACATCGCCGCGTTTCGGGCAATACGGCTGCGGCATTCACCAGGTCTCTTGTCCGGCCCTGCGACCCCAATCCTGTTCGTCGTGACGATTCTTCCGGGTGACGCCTTTGAGCATTCTTGAAAGCGAGTACCTTCGTTCACCCTTTGGTTTTACGACGATCTTTCCCTCCACGACGGCCACCTCGACCACCGTGCCCTGATGCAGGCGCACATCTTTGGCAAGCGAGCTTGGGATACGGAGGGCCAGGCTATTTCCCCATCTTTGAACGGTCGCATTCATGGCAGGCTCCCCAGGAGTATCTACAATGAGTATACCTCATTATCCGCAGATGTCAAGAGCTTGATTCCTTAACGAGCCCCAACTCGTCAACCGCCACCCTTAAGCGGCAAAGCCCTAAGTCGAACAAGCTTCCCCAAATGCTCGAATTCCGGATCCTTATGCACCAGCGTGGCGCCTAGTCGCTCAGCGGTCGCAGCGACCCAAGCATCGGCTACGGAAAGCTTATGCCCGGCCTTTATTCGCGCGGCCGCAAGCCCTAATGGCTCGTCGCTCTCAACGGTCTCAACGGGAAGCTGCTTGAGCTCGAGTATGCCTTGGCGAGCCGCCGTCTCGCCCTGCTCCTGCTCGAGAACATAGGCGAACTCCATGATCGACATGAAACTAATAAAGACCCGCCCGTTCTTCCCTTCTCGCCTAAGGATCAACTCCACTTCGGCGGCGCCGGGCTCGTTCTCTTTCAGGCAGAGCAAAGCCGACGTATCCAGAACGAAGGTTTCAACGGCGGGAGGCATCTTCCCTACGGCTAGCCAACAAGGCCTTTGTTAAGCCCTTGGGAGCCGATCCGCGGAACGCGGAAATAGGGTCTTTGGCTACCGGGAGCACGTAGATCACCTTACCATCCTCCGCCCACTCCAGGCGCTGATGCGCCTTGAGCTTGAAGCGCTTGCGGATTCGGGCCGGTATCGCCGTCTGTCCCCGCTCGCTGAGTGTAGTCACCATAAGCCTAGTATAACAGTCGTCCGGAACCGCGTCAAGTAGTTTTCAATAAATTACATGTAAATAATAAATATTGGCATGCGGGCACAGTGATTGCGTTTCTGCGGATTTTACTTCCAACGTTGGAAGTAAAATTAACAGAAACGCATCTAGGCGCAGCGCCCGCAGCCCTGCGGCGGGCAGGAGGGACCCGGCTCAAAATCCTTAGCGCCTCCGCCTTTCTTTAATCCTGGAACCTTGTCCGAGACCTTGACCACCTTGCCGAGCTTCTTGTCGAAAACATAGGTTCCCGTCGCCTCGTCCTTCGTATTGGTCGCCATATCCACCTCGTCAATTCAAGCTGCTTAAAATTTCGCGCAGGCGGCTCTGCTTCTGCTCGAAATCGGCCTGGCGGCGGCGTATCGTCTCCACCTCCGCCTGCGGCGCGCGGGAGACGAAGGCCTCGTTCGACAATTGATTCTTGCACCGGGCCAATTGGGCGTCGATCTCCCGGGCTTCCTTCTCGAGCCTCGCGCGCTCCTTGTCGAAGTCGATCAAGCCCTCGAGCGGCACGTAGAAGGTCAGGCCCGCCGCCAAGGCCGTCGCGCTGCGCGCGGGCTTGGCCCCTTCGGCCTCCGACAGGCTTTCGAGCCGCGCCAAATATTTTAAATAGGGAGCGTGCTCGAGCACAAGCCCCCCGCGGTCCTTGGGGCCCTCGAAATGCGCCTGGATCTTGAGTCCCGGCGGCACGTTCAGCTGCGAACGCAGGGTGCGCAGGGCCACGACCGCTTCCATCACCGCCTCCATCCTGGAAACGTTCTCGCCGTCCTGCCAATCCCTTTCCAAAACGGGGCCGCCAGACTGGATGAGGAAATCATGCGACTGGCCGGCGAAGGCCTTAAGGGAGGCGTATAACTCCTCCGTGATGAACGGCATGAAGGGGTGCAGCATCTTGAGCGTTCCCACCAGGACCTCGACCAGGATGGCGCGGGCGGCTTCCTTTTCCTCCCCATCAATGCCGGTCAGCCGAATCTTGGCCAACTCCACGTACCAGTCGCAAAAGCTGTCCCAAAGGAAGCCGTAAAGCGTATCGGCGGCCGCGGCGAATTCATGCGCGTCCATGTTCTCGCGCACCCGGGCGAGCATACCCTGGTACTGCGCCAAGACCCATCGATCAGCCAACTCCAGGCAGCAGTGGGACAAAGACTCCAGGCGATAACCGCCTGCCGGCGGCGCCGCCGGCAGATTCATGAGCACGAAGCGCGTCGAGTTCCAGAGCTTGTTGGCGAAATTGCGCGGGCCGGTGATGGAGTCCTCGGCGAAGGGGATGTCCCGGCCCGGATGGGCCTGCGACAGCAGCGAGAATCGGAAAGCGTCGGTGCCGTATTTGTCCATCATCACCAAGGGGTCGACGACGTTGCCGAGAGACTTGGACATCTTCTTTCCGGCCTTGTCGCGCACGATGCCATGGATGATCCCCGTCGAGAAGGGAACCCCGCCCATGAGCTCCAACCCCATCATCTGCATGCGCGCGACCCAGAGGTAGAGTATCTCGTAGCCGGTCACCAGGGCCGAGGTCGGGTAAAAATACTCCAGGTCTTTCGTCTTCTCCGGCCAGCCGAACACCGAAAAGGGCCACAGGGCCGAGGAGAACCACGTGTCGAGCACGTCGGGGTCCTGAAGCAGCGAGGTCCCGCCGCAATCGGGGCATCGTTGGGGCTTTTCCGCGCCGGGGATCCCTTTCAGGTCCGCGGCCTGATGGAAATCCTTCTCGCTTATTCCAGGATTGCACGAGACGCAATACCAGACGGGAATGCGATGCCCCCACCAGATCTGACGCGAGATGCACCAGTCGCGGATCTCCTGTAGCCATCGGCGGTACGGGTTCCTCCAGCTCTCCGGAAAAAGCCTGAAATCGCCGCGATCCAGGGCGCGGACGGCCGGCTCGGCCAGCTTGGGCATCTTCACGAACCACTGCCACGACACGAGCGGCTCGATGGCCTGGTTGCAGCGGTAGCAGACGCCGACGGCGTGTGGGTGCTCCTCGGTCTTCTCGAGGAATCCCCCGTCGCGCAAGTCCGCGGCCACCTTGTCGCGGGCCTGCTCGCGGGAAAGGCCTGAGTATCCTTCTCCGGCGTCCGCGGTCATCTTCCCGTCGGGACCGATCACCTTGATGGAAGGCAGCGAGTGCCGCTGCCCGATCTCGAAGTCATTGGGGTCATGGGCCGGGGTCACCTTCACCGCGCCGGTCCCGAAGGAGGGGTCCACGTGCTCGTCCGCCTTGACGGGGATCGTTCGCCCCGTCAGCGGGAGCTTAAGCGTCTTGCCGACCAGGGCGGCATAGCGAGAATCCTTGGGATTGACCGCCACCGCCGTGTCGCCGAGCATCGTCTCGGGACGGGTCGTGGCCACCACCAGTCCCCGGCCGCCGTCGGCCGACGGATAATGGATATGCCAGAGCTTCCCTTTGCGCTCCTCGTATTCCACCTCGATGTCGGAAAGCGCGGTGCCGCAGCGCACGCACCAGTTGACCATGCGCTCGCCCCGGTAGATGAGCCCCTTTTCCCAAAGATGCTTGAAGGCGGCCAATACCGCCCGCGCGCGGGGCTCGTCCATGGTGAAGGCCTCGCGATCCCAGTCCAGGGCGCAGCCGAGCCGCTCGAGCTGCCCCAGGATCGTGCTCTTGCAGGCCAGGGTCCACTCGCGCATGCGCTCCAAAAATTTCTCCCGGCCCAGAGCCTGCCTCGAGCCCTTCTCCGCGCGCAGCTGCTTCTCCATGACGTTCTGCGTCGCGATGCCGCCGTGGTCGGTGCCCGGGACCCAACAGACCGCATCGCCGTTTAACCGCCGCCAGCGGACCATCAAGTCCTGGAGGGCGTTGTTGAGGGCATGGCCGATATGCAGCGCGCCCGTCACGTTCGGCGGAGGGATGACCACGACGAAGGGCCGCGCCTCGGCGGAGGGCTCGGCGTGGAAGAGCCGCGCCCGCCTCCAGGCCGAGACCCATTTCGCCTCGACGGGCCCGGGATTGTAAACCTTCTCTAGCATGCTAACCGGCGACGACCCCGGGCATTGCTTCCGTCGGAACGCGCGGCCTTTGGGGCCGCGCTCTGTCCTCGGCGGCTTTGGGGTGCGCCGCCTGCGGAGGTCCTCCTCCAGCAATGCCCAGGGTCGTCGCCAATCTCACAAAAGCTCAGACGCCAGGGCCGCCAGCGGGCTGCGCTCGATCTTGGAGAAGGTCACGTGCCCGAACAGGGGCTGGCCCTTGAAATGCTCCACCAGGTTGGTGAGCCCGTTGGAGGCGGCGTCCAGGTAATAATTGTCGATCTGATAGGGATCGCCGGTCAAGACGATCTTCGAGCCCTGCCCGACGCGCGAGATGATGGTCTTGATCTCGTGCGGCGTCAGGTTCTGGGCGTCGTCGATGATGATGTATTGGTTGGGCAGCGTGCGGCCGCGCAAAAATGTCACGGCCTCGATCTCGATCTTCTTCTGCTCGACGAGCATCTGGATGCTCATCTCGCTTTCCTCGGAATGGGGCCGGTCCATGAGAAACTCGAGGTTGTCGTAGATGGCTCCCATCCAGCTCTCGAGCTTCTCCTGCTTGGATCCGGGCAAGAACCCGATGTCGTGGCCCACCGCGATCACCGGCCGGGCGATGAGCATGCGGCGGTAGAGCTTCTCCTCGAGTATCTGCTCGAGGCCCGCGGCCAAGGCCATGAGCGTCTTGCCCGAACCGGGGACCCCGACCAAGGTGACGAGCTGCACCTCCTTGCGCATCAAAAGCTCCAGGGCGAAGCGCTGCTCGGTGTTGAGCGGCTTGATGCCCCACGGCACGGTGTCGGCCTTCGTTAACGGCACCAGGGAGCCCAGCTTCTGGTCGTAGCGGGTCAAAGCGGACTTGGAGCCGCCGTCGTTGTCCTTGAGGATCACGAATTCGTTGGGCTTAAGCCCTCCCTCGTTGACCGCCAGGCGCCGGGTCTTGTAGAAGGAGTCGATCTCGCCCGGGGGCGCGCCCACCTCCTGCCAGCCGCGGTAGAGGTCGGTCACGTCGACCTTTTCCCTCTCGTAGTCCTGCGTGTCGAGCCCGATGGCCTCGGCCTTGATGCGCAGGTTGATGTCCTTGGAGATGAAAACGATCTTGTCGCCCTCTTTCTTGAGCTGCTGCGCGACGGCGAGGATCATGTTGTCCTTGCTATGGGACAGGAAGGTCGGCGGCAGGCCGTTGCCGCTCACCATCTCGACCTTGAGAGTGCCCCCATGCTCCAGGATAACCCCGTCCGATAATTTCCCCTTGGACCTCAGGCCGTCGAGCTTGCGGGCCACCAGCCGCGCCGCGCGGCCGCGCTCGTCGTTGTTGCGCTTGAAGGTATCGAGCTCCTCGATGACGGGCAACGGCAGCACCACCTTCGAGCCCTCGAAGGCGAAGATGGCGTTGGGGTCGTGGATGACGACGTTGGTGTCGAGCACGAAGGTTTTCACGGTTGCCTCCCACAGCGATCGACGCAACCATTTCCTCGAATATTCTCGGTCATTGCACGAACTCCTCGAAGACGCGGTTGGCGAGGTAGAGCCCTTCCCCCGCGAGCTTGACGGTGTCATCCTGCTTGGCGATCCAACCCCGCCGCAAGAGCCGCGCCCATTGCGGCTCGAAGGCTTCCCACATCTCGGGCGTGAGCGCCATCCCGTCGATCTGCCGGAGGCCGAGCAGGACGGTCTCGCCCATGCGCCGCAGGGGCGAGAGGGACTCGGACTCGAGGACGGCGCTCCGGCCCGATTCGATGGCGGCGCAATAGGCCTCCAGGCGGTCCAAGTTCTGCGTGCGCTGGCCGTCCAAATAAGAGGAGGCCCCGCACCCCAGGCCCAGGTATTCCTCGTTGCGCCAGTAGATCCGGTTGTGGATCGACTCGAAACCGGGCCTGGCGAAATTGGATATCTCGTAATGGTGGTAGCCCAGCGCCTTGAGCCGCTCGATGGAGCCCTCGAACATATCGCGCACCAGGTCTTCGTCGACCTGGAAGCCGCGCCTGGCCAGTAGTGTGCGGTCCTCGACTTGCAGGCAATAAAGCGAGAGATGATCGCAATCGAGCGACAAGACGGACTCCAAGCTGCGCCGGGCATCCTGGGGGCTCTGCCCCGGAAGGCCGACCATAAGGTCGACGTTCACGGCGAAGCCTCGGGCCTTCGCTGCGGCGTAGACCCTACAGAAATCCTCCCAGCCGTGCCGGCGGCCCAGCGAGCGCAACAGCCGGTCATCGGCGCTCTGGAGCCCCAGGCTCAAGCGGCCGACGCCGCGACTGCGCAACACGTCCATCTTTTCCTCGCTCAAGCTCTCGGGATTGGCCTCGAAGGTCGATTCGAGAAAGCCCTCGACGGGGCCGAAGAGCTCCTCGACGCTGCACAAGAGCTCGTCCATCTCTTCAGCCGAGAGTTCGCTCGGCGTGCCCCCGCCCACATAGAGCGTGTCCACCGGCCTATGGCGCGAGCGCGATTCCGCCGCCAGCGCCCGGAGGTAGCGCCCCGTCCGGTTCCGCTGCCCCGCGAAAGCCGTGAAATCGCAATAGAAGCACTTGATGGAGCAAAACGGGACGTGGATGTAGAGTCCTCGCAGACCCACGTCGCGGGGCGCGCTCAAGACCCCGCGCGCTTGATGAAGGAGGCCATGAAATCGATCGGCACCGGGAACAGTGTCGTCGAATTCTTGTCCGCCGCGATCTCGGTTAAGGTCTGCAGGTAGCGCAATTGGATGGCCGCGGGATCCTTGGACATCACCATCGCGGCCTCCGAGAGCTTCTGGGAGGCCTGGAGCTCGCCTTCGGCGTGGATGATCTTGGCACGGCGCTCGCGCTCGGCCTCCGCCTGGCGGGCCATGGCCCGCTGCATCTCGACGGGCAGGTCGACGTTCTTGACCTCGACGTTGGAGACCTTCACCCCCCAGGGTTCGGTGTGCTGGTCGAGTATCTGCTGTAGCTCGAGATTGATCTTGTCGCGATTGGCGAGCAGGTCGTCGAGCTCCATCTTGCCGAGCACGCTGCGCAGCGTCGTCTGGGAGAGTTGGCTCGTCGCGTAGATGTAGTTTTCCACCTGGAGCACGGCCTTGCCGGGGTCCATGACCCGATAATAGATGACGGCGTTGACCTTGAGGGAGACGTTGTCGCGCGTGATGACGTCCTGGGGAGGCACGTCGAAGACGATGGTGCGGAGGCTGACGGTGACCATGCGCTGCAGGGCCGGGATGACCAGGGTGATGCCGGGGCCCCGCGTTCCGGAAAAGCGTCCGAGCGTGAAGATGACGCCGCGTTCATATTCGTTAAGTATCTTGATGCTGGAGAGGACGATGACGATCAGGAAGATTACGATGGGGGATAATCCGAGCATGTGGGCCTCCGGTTTGAATGATTCTGTCAAAATAAGGGCGGTGTGCGCAAGCCAGCGCGAAATACTCGCGAGGAACCTCGAACTCGTCGCGCGAAGCGCGACGAGTCACGCGCCCGAGGCGCGTAAAAGACCGTTTATACATTTGGTATAATTGTTTTTTATGCCAACCGAAACCCTCCCATCGACGGCCCCGCCGGCCTACTGCTCCGACCCCTTCGGCTACGCCCGGCGCAAAACCCGCGTCGTCCGCGTCGGCAAGGTGCCCGTCGGCGGGAACAACCCCATTCGCGTCCAGTCGATGACGACGACCGATACCCTCGACGTCGAGGCGACCGTGGCCCAAACCCTGAAAATGGTGGAGGCCGGCTGCGAAATCGTCCGGATCACCGCGCCCACGGTGGGCGACGCGCGGGCGCTCGGCAAGATCAAGGAGCGGCTACTGCGCTTGGGCTGCGACGTTCCGCTCGTCGCCGACATCCATTTCTCCCCCCAGGCCGCGATGGAAGCCGCCGAGTACGTCGAGAAGGTCCGCATCAACCCCGGCAATTTCGTCGATTCCAAGCGCTTCGCGGTCAAGGAGTACAGCGACGAGCAGTACGCCGAGGAACTCTCCCGCATCGAGGCGGCCTTCACCCCCCTCGTGGAGAAGCTCAAGCGCCTGGGCCGCGCCCTGAGGATCGGCACCAACCACGGCTCGCTCTCCGACCGCATCATGAACCGCTACGGCGACACCCCCCTGGGGATGGTCGAGTCGGCCTTGGAGTACGTGCGCATCTGCGAGAAGAACGGCTACCGGGACATCATCCTCTCGATGAAGGCCTCCAACCCCAAGGTGATGGTCGCGGCCTACCGCCTGCTCGCCGCGCGGATGGAGGAGCTCGGCATGGATTATCCCTTCCATCTGGGCGTGACCGAGGCGGGCGACGGGGAGGACGGGCGGATTAAATCCGCCATCGGCATCGGCAGTCTGCTCGCAGACGGGATCGGGGATACCATACGGGTTTCGCTGACCGAGGACCCGGAATACGAAATCCCCGTTTGTTATGCTCTCGCCCGGCCGTTCCAACCCACGTCTTTGAGGCAAGTCACGCGCCCAAAGCGCGTAAATACCCTCCCATACGATCCGTTTTATTATGAGCGCCGTAAGAGCCGTCCCGTGTCCATCGGCCCCTTCCCCGCCGGTGACGCGCAGCTCGTGCGCGTCGTCACGGCGTTCAAGGAGAATCCCTCCGCCGAACAGATACTCGCCTTCTTGGAGGAGCAGCTCCGCGCCGCCAAAAACCTCGAGCCCGAGATCATCGAGTGGCGGGTCCGCGGGGGTTCGGATCTCGAAGCCCTCTCGGCGCTGCGCGCACGGCTGCGCGCCGAAACATCCCGGCTCGCCTTCGCCGCCCGTTTCGAGCCGCCCGCCCAGCCGCTCGCGCGGGGCGATTTCGACGCGTTGATCCTGGAGGCGCCATCGGCCGAGGAGTTGATGTCCCTGCGCGCGCGGATGGAGCCGGAAACGCCCGTCCTGCTTTCGCTGCGGGGCGAGGACGCCGGCGCGCTGCTCAAGGAATACAGGCTCCTGGCCTCCAGGCTCAAGGCCGCCGGCTCCAAGGAGCTCATCCTTTTGCGGGCTCCGGTCCAGGCGGAGGAGCAAGAGCAGGTGCTGGCCTCCTCGGTGCTCATCGGCAGCCTGTTGTGCGACGGCATCGGCGACTGCGTGCAGGTGGACTCCGCCCTTAAGCCGGCGCGCAACCTGGAGCTCGTCTACAACATACTGCAGGCCGCCGGCGTGCGCGTCACGAAGACCGAGTTCGTTTCCTGCCCCTCCTGCGGGCGAACCCTGTTCAACCTGCAGACCACCACCGAGCGGATCAAATCGAAGACGGGGCACTTAAAGGGCGTCAAGATCGCCATCATGGGATGCATCGTCAACGGCCCCGGCGAGATGGCCGACGCCGATTTCGGCTATGTCGGGGGCGCCCCGGACAAGATCAATCTCTACGTTGGCAAGGAATGCGTGCGCAAGGGTATCCCCGCCGCCGTCGCCGACGAGGCCCTCATCGAGCTCATCAAGTCCCACGGCAAGTGGGTAGAGCCGCCCTCCGCGTAGCGCGACATCCCCGCGTCATAATTCTTTTACCCTCGCTCCATGCCCCCTGGGGCGCAAGAAAGGTTTAATGTGCCGCCCGCATGAAAATAGCCCTGGCCGACAGGATTTTTTCGTCCCCGCTCGAACACGACACCTCCCTTCTCTTCCAGTACATCAACCAGAGGCGCCGCCTCAAGGAGACCACCCGGCAGCTGCAGGAGGCGCGGCAAAACTGCCTCCGCCACCTCGAGGAGTTGCGTCGCTTAAGGCGCCAAGAGACCGCCGAGCGGGAGCTCATCGCCAACGTTTCCCACGAGTTCCGCACCCCCGTGGCGGCCATCAAGGGCTTCGCCGAGACCCTGCGCCGCGGAGGCCTGCAGGACCGAAAGAACCGGCTTGAGTTCGTCAAGACCATCGAAAAACACTCCGACTGGCTGGCCAAGCTCATCGAGAACCTGCTCGTGCTCCATTCGCTCAACTCCAAGAGGCGCGTCTTGTCCCGCCAATCCGTCGATCTCGCCGGATTCCTGTCGAATTTCGCCGATTCCGTCGCGCCCCTGGCCCGGAAAAAGCAGGTCGCCTTAAAAATATCCGCGGCCGAGGGCCTGCGCGTCGACTGCGACGCGGACCATCTGGAGCGGGCGCTGCAAAGCCTCTACGAAAACGCCCTCAAATTTACGCCCTCCGGCGGGACGGTGGAAATCTCGGCCCGTGCGTGCGGGCAGCAGGCCCTCGTCGCGGTCCGCGACGAGGGAAGCGGCATCCCCCCTTCCCTGCTGCCCGATTTCTTCAAGCGCCTTTCCAGGTTCAAGCACCGGCTCGGCAAGGGAACCGGCCTGGGATTGCGCATCGCCAAGTGCGCCGTCGAGGCCAACGGCGGAAGGATTTGGGTGGAGAAAAATCCAGGCCGTGGCGTTTCATTCGCGTTTACCGTCGGCCTGCCTTCCCCCAAGTCCCGCCGCAAATAATCCCCATATAAGCTTTACCGTCCGCTCATGCCTTCGCGCGCTGGCCTCGCCTATAATGCTGCGCATGATGCGCGCGGGACCCGCGGCCCTGATGCTTTCGGCCTGTTTCGCCCTACCGGCGGCGGCCACGGACTCGCTGGACTCCATCGCAAAAAAAGTTTCCAAGGCCGCGGCGGCGGCCAAGATCCAGCGCGTCGCGGTGCTCCCCTTCGTCTCCTCCAACGGGCACTTCCCCGAGGATGGGCTGGTGCTCTCCGAACGACTGGTCAGCGCCCTCGTGGAGCGGCGGCGCCTGCACGTCGTCGAGCGCGAACTGCTCGCAAGCCTGATGAAGGAACAGTCCCTCGCGCAAACCGGGATCGTCGGCACGGAAGGCCGCCAGGCCATCGGCCGCATATTGTCGGTGGACGCGGTCGTGACCGGATCCTTCATCAGCTTCGGGCGAAAGGTCAGGGCCAACGCGCGGCTCATCCGCATCGAAAGCGGCGACATCGTTTTCGCCAAGACGTTCGAGCTGCCGATCGACTGGTTCGATCCGGAGCCCTCCCCGGGGGCCTCGCTGCTCGGGCTAGCCGACAATGATGCCCTTAGCTGCCGGCAGGCGCAGCTGCGGCTGGAAACATTGGAGCGCTCCCTGATCGATCTTAAGACGCGGTATTGGACATCTCAGCTGGACTTGATCAACGAACGACAGTAGGCCGCGAAATACTCGCGAAGATGGTGCCAGGGATTGACTTTCGCCTAGGCGAAAGTCAATCCCTGGCACCGCATATTTGCTATAATAATCCTTCTAAATTCAAATGAAAGCCCTCCTATATGAGGGACCCCAAAAGGTCCAGCTCAAAGAGGTCCCCATCCCGCAAATCGGCGACGGGGAGGCCCTGGTAGCGGTGGAGGCCTGCGGGCTCTGCGGCACCGACATAGTCAAGATCATGAACGGCCGCCATCGCCCACCCCTGCCCCTGGGGCACGAGGTCTCCGGCCGCGTGCACGCCCTAGGAAGCGGGGTCAAGGGCTTTAAGGTCGGCGACCGCGTGATGGTGGCCCATCACGTCCCCTGCGGCCAATGCCATTTCTGCAGGCGCTTGAGCGAGACGATGTGCGTTCAGTTCAAGGAAAGCAATCTAGACCCCGGCGGGTTCTCGGAGTACGTCCGCGTCTCCGAACGCCACGTGCGGCATACGATGCTCAAGCTGCCCCGGCAGGTGGACTTTTTCGCCGCCTCGCAGGTCGAGCCGCTGGCCTGCTGCCTGCGCAATCTCCGCCGCCTGGCCCTGGAGCCGGACGATTGGGCCATAGTCGTCGGCTTGGGCTCCATCGGCCTCATGACGGCGCAGCTGCTGCGCCTGCGGGGGGTCAACGTGCTGGCCTTCGACCTGGAATCGGCCCGGGTGCGGCTCGCCCAGAAATCGGGAATCGAGCACTCCTATACCGGAAAAGACGGGCGGTCGGAGGAGCTCGTGAGGACCTTGACGGGGTACCGGGGAGCCGACGCGCTGATCCTGACGGCCGGCACCCCCTCCTTGGCCGCCGAGAGGCTCTCCTGGATCCGGGACGGCGGGACCTTGAACATCTTCGCCAGCTTCCATCCCGATCCCCATATGCGCCTGGACTTAAACGCCGTCTACCACCGCGAGCTCAAGATCGTGGCGAGCTATTCGGCCACGCCCCAGGACCTGCGCGAGGCGCTCGAGCTCATCGGCGATAAAGCGATCGATTTGGCTCCCTATACGGGCCATACCTTTGGTCTTTCTAGCTTCCCGGAAGCCCTTCGTCGGGCCCGGGGACGCGAGGTACTCAAGGCCATCCTTACCCCGCGGAGCGCGCGATGAAGGCCATTCTCTTTTATGGCCCCCAGCAGATCAAGCTCGTCGACGTTCCTCTCCCCTCGCCCGGCCCGGGGCAGGTGCTGCTTAAGGTCGGAGCGGCATTGACCTGCGGCACGGATTTTAAGGCCTACCGCCAGGGGCATCGCGTGCTTTTAGGCGATCTGCCAGCTCCATTCGGCCACGAACTGGCCGGCACCGTCGTCGAGGCCGGCCCCGGCGTGAGCGGGCTTAAGCCCGGCATGCGGGTGGTGGCGGCCAATTCCGCGCCCTGCGACAGCTGTTTTTTCTGCCTCAAGGGGCAAAACCAGCTCTGCGACCGCCTCAAGCTCCATAACGGAGCCTATGCCGAGTATAATTTGCTTCCGGCGCAGATCGTCAAGCATAATGTCTACCCGTTACCGCCGGAGCTGGGCTTCAAGGAAGCGGCCCTGGCCGAACCCCTCGCCTGCGCGATCCATGCCGTCGACGTGATGCGCGTCGAGGCTGATGAGCGCGTCGCGATCATCGGCGCCGGGAACATGTCCCTGCTCTTGATCATGGCCTTAGCGCAGCGGGGCGCCCACATCACCGTGATCGGACGCAGCCCCGCGCGCCTGGCCTTGGCCGCGCGAGCGGGCGCCCACGCGACGGTGAGCGCGCTGGAGGGTGACGCGTCGCGGGCCGTCCGGGCGCTTTCCCAGGACGTCGGCGCCGACTGCGTTTTCGAGGCGGTCGGCAAGCCCGACACCTGGGAGCAGGCCGTCTCCCTCGCCCGCAAGGGGGGGCGCGTCTGCCTTTTCGGGGGGTGCTCGATGGGCACCCGCATTCCGGTCGACGCCCATCGCCTGCATTACGAGCAGCTCTGCCTCCAGGGGGTCTTCCACCACACCCCGAAATATTTCCGGCAGGCCGTGGAGCTTTTGGCCGCCGGCCGAGTGCGGACGGAACTCCTCATCGCCGACAGCATCCCGCTCGAGGAGATCCCCTCTTACTTCGAGCGGACGCACCGGCAATCGAACCCGAAGGTCGCCGTCATCCCGTGAAGAAAACCGAAGACGAATCCTGGCTTAGACGCGCCCTGGCCCTGGCCAGGCGCGGGATTCCCAAGGCCAGCCCCAACCCGCTAGTGGGCTGCGTACTGGTGAAAAACGGCCGCCGGGTCTCCGAGGGCTGGCATGCCGCCTTCGGGGGGCCGCATGCCGAGGCCGCCGCCATGAGCCGGGCGGGCTCTTCGGCGCGGGGGTCTACGGCCTACGTCACGCTGGAGCCCTGCGCGGGCGGCGGCGGTAAAAAAACCCCCCCGTGCGCTCCCGCCCTCGTGGCCACCGGGATACGGCGCGTGGTCGCGCCGTGCGAGGACCCGAACCCGAACGTCGCCGGACGCGGCTTTCGGGAGTTGCGCCGCGCGGGGATCCAAGTCTCCGTCGGCTTGCTCCGCGAGGAGTGCGCGGCCCTCAATCGCCCGTTCTTCGTGCGGATGCGCACCGGCCGGCCCTACGTCATCTTGAAGGCGGCCGCCAGCCTCGATGGGCGCATCGAAACCTCGCGCAGGCAGTCGCGCTGGATCACCGCCGAAGCGTCCAGGCGGCTGGCCCACCGCATGCGCGCGGAAGTGGACGCGATCCTGGTGGGGGTCGAGACGGTGCTCCGCGACGACCCGGGCCTGACGGCGCACGGCATGGGCCGCGATCCGCTGCGAGTCGTCCTGGATTCGCGCCTGAGGACTCCCGCCTCCGCCAAGCTGCTCCGGGGCCGCGCACCGGCGCTGCTGTTCACGTCGCCGCAGGCGCTCTGCCGCCGGCCGCCCGCGGGCGCGTGGGCCCTGCCGGTGCCTCAAAACGGCGCGGGCTTAGACCTCCATCAGGTGCTGGCCTCCCTGGCCTCCATGGGCGTCGGCACCGTGCTGGTGGAGGGAGGAAGCGCAGTGCACACCGCGTTCATCGAGAAGGGCCTCGTCGACGAGCTGCGCCTGTTCCTGGCGCCCATGCTCATCGGCGGCGCCTCGGCCCGCAGCTTTTTCGAGGGGGGCGGTTTCGCTTCACTCAACCGTGCGCTCCGCTTTAAGCAGTTGCGGGTGCGCAGCCTCGGGGCCGATACGCTCGTCACCGGATACTTATAATGTTTACGGGAATCGTGCGGGAGCTTGGAAACGTCCACTCCAACAAGAACGGCCGACTGCTGGTTCAGGCCCGGCTCGGGCGCATTCCGATCGGAGGCAGCGTGGCGGTCAACGGCGTCTGCCTGACGCTCGCGCGCCGCCTCGGCGCCTCGCTCGAGTTCGAGATGAGCCGCGAGACCCTGCGACGGACGAACCTGGGCTCGCTCCAGAAGCGTGACGTGGTCAATCTGGAGCCGGCGCTGAAGGCCTCGGACTTCGTCGGCGGGCATTGGGTCAGCGGCCACGTGGACTCCCCGGCCGCGGTGCTCGAAGTCGATCGGCTCAAGGGCGGTTTCTTGAGGCTTCGGATAAGCCTTCCGCCGGAGCTGCGCCCTCTCGTGGCGCTCAAGGGCTCCATCGCCGTGGATGGGACGAGCCTGACCGTCACGCGCGTCGGGAAGGGCTATTTCGAGACCGTGCTCGTGCCTCACACCATCCGCCGCACGAATCTCGGCTCGCGCAGGCCGGGGGATAGGGTGAATCTGGAGGCGGATTTGATGGCGAGGTATTTGATGAACTTATTACGCAACGGCGCAAGCTTGCGCGAGGGACCGTGCGAATGACTAAGTTCAACACCGTCACGGAAGCCGTAGACGCCATCCGCAAAGGGAAGATGGTCGTGCTCGTCGACGACCCGCACCGCGAGAACGAGGGAGACCTCGCGATGGCGGCCGAGAAGGTGACGGTCGAGGCCGTCAATTTCATGGCCACGCACGGGCGGGGCCTTATCTGCGTGCCCATGCTGCCGGAAAGCCTCGACCGTCTGCGCATCGGGCCGATGGTCGACGGCGCCCCGGCCTCCGGCTCCGGCCGCGATACGGCCTTCTCCGTGAGCGTCGACGCCAAGCGCGGCACGACCACCGGCATCTCGGCGCACGACCGCTGCGCCACCATCCACGCCCTCCACGACCCGCGCGCGGTGCCCGAGGATTTCAACCGGCCAGGACACGTCTTCCCGCTCCGCTGCAAGGAGGGCGGGGTGCTGGTGCGCGCCGGGCACACCGAGGCCATCGTGGACTTAGCCAAGCTCGCCGGGTTGCGCCCCGCCGGTGTGATCTGCGAGATCCTCAACCCCGACGGGACCATGGCGCGGGTGCCGCAATTGGGCAAGTTCGCGCGGCGCCATGGCCTCAAGATGCTCACCATCCAAAGCCTCATCGAATACCGCCGCGCCAACGAGAAGCTGGTCCGCAGGCTCGTCTCGGCCAGGCTGCCCACCCGCTACGGCGAATTCGTCCTGCACCTCTACGAGGAACTCCTAAGCGGCAAGCAGCATCTCGCCCTGGCCCTTGGTAAGGTCGCCGGCGCCAAGGAGGTGCTCATCCGCGTCCACTCCTCCTGTATCACCGGCGACACGCTGTTCTCCCTGCGCTGCGATTGCGGCTCGCAGCTGCAGCGGGCGCTGCAACAGATATCGGAGGAAGGCCGGGGCGTGCTGGTCTACCTCAACCAGGAGGGGCGCGGCATTGGGCTCTTCAACAAGATCCGCTCTTACGTGCTCCAGGACCAGGGCATGGACACGGTCGAGGCCAACAAGGCCCTTGGCTTCGAGGCGGACCTGCGCGAATACGGCATCGGCGCGCAGATACTCGCCGACCTTGGCCTGAGCACCTTGAAGATATTAACCAACAACCCGCGCAAGATCGTCGGGATCGAAGGCTACGGCCTACGCGTGGTGCGCCGCATCCCCATACAGATTCCCTCGACAACCCATACGGAGCGCTATTTCCTGGCCAAGAAGCGCAAGATGGGCCATTGGCTGAGCGTGCGAAAGGGCTTGTGAAGGGCGCTCGTTTCGCGATCGTCGCCTCCCGCTTTAATTCTGAGATAACCGACCGCCTCCTCCGTAACTGCCTCACGCGCCTGCGCGAGGGCGGAGTGGGCTCGAGGCACGTGACGGTCGTCCGCGTCCCCGGCGCCTTCGAGATCCCGTGGGCGGCCCAGGCCCTAGCCCGCCGGGGGAAATACCGGGCCGTCATCTGCCTGGGCGCGGTCTTGAAGGGGCAGACACCCCAAAACGACTACATCTCCGCGTCGACGATCTCGCATCTCCATGACGTCAGCCTGGCCACCGGCGTTCCCTGCATCCTCGGCATCATCACCCCTAGGACCTACGCCCAGGCCAAGGCGCGCACCCGAGGGTCCTTGGACCGCGGCCGCGAGGCGGCCGAGGCGGCGTTGGAACTAATGGAAATACGAAAGACCTTATGAAAACGAATTGTCCCCCCCGCTACTCGCCCCCCCGCGGGGGGGGCGAGTAGCATGGGAAGGCGCCGGCAATCGCGTGAGATCGTCCTCCAAGCCCTCTACTTGACGGACGCCTCGTCGATGGGCGCCCCGGAGGCTTACGCGACGGCCAGGCAGGCGGAGCTCGACGAGAAAACCGAGGCCTTCTGCCGCGGGCTCCTCGACGGTACGCTCGCCCATCTGCCGGAGCTCGACGCGGAAATCCAAGCGACCGCCCAGAACTGGCAGCTGGGCCGCATGGCGATGGTGGACCGCAGCATCCTGCGCATGGCGGCCTACGAACTGCTCCACAGCCCCGACGTCCCCGTCGGCGTGGTCATCGACGAGGCCTTGGAGATCGCCAAGAAGTATGCCTCGGAAGATTCCACCAAGTTCATCAACGGGATACTCGGCAAGCTCAAGGAGCGCCGACCTCAGAAGTAGGCATGAGCGACCCCCGCAGGGAGATTCTCAAGCTTCGAGACGAAATCCGGCGCCATGACCACCGCTATTACGTGCTGGCCAAGCCCGAGATATCGGACCAGGAGTACGACCGCCTGCTCCGACGCCTGGCGGAGCTCGAAAACGCCCATCCGGAACTGCGCAGCCCGGATTCGCCCACCCAGCGGGTGGGCGCCCCTCCGGCCTCCGCCTTTCGTCCCGTGCCGCATAAGGTACCGATGCTCTCCCTCGACAACGCCTACAACGCCGAGGAGATCCGCGCCTGGCACGAGCGCGTCGTGCGCGGCTTAGGGAGGGAACCCTCCGGATACCTCGTCGAGGCGAAGATCGACGGCCTCTCCTGCGCGCTCACCTACATCCGCGGCTCGTTATCGGTGGCCCTGACCCGCGGCGACGGCAACACCGGAGAGGACGTGACGGCGAACGCGCGCACGATCCGGGCGATCCCCTTATCCTTGATGCCCCCAAGCGGGCGCGCAGTCCCTGAGCTCTTCGAGGTCCGGGGAGAGGTATACATGGACCGCGCCACCTTCAAGGCGGTCAACGAGAAGGAAATAGCTGCCGGGCGCGAGCCCTTCGTCAACCCGCGCAACTGCGCGGCCGGCTCGCTACGGCAGAAAGACCCGCGGGTGACGGCCTCCAGGCGCCTGAAATTCTTCGCGCATTCCTACGGCCAACTCCACGGCACGGAATTCGCCACGCACGGCGAGTTCCTGGAGCTTTGCCGCGAACTGGGCTTCGCCGTGGCCGGCGCGGCCCATCGCTGCAAGTCGATCGAGGAGGTCCTGCTGCACTACGAGCGCTTCAAGGCGACGCTGCGGGAGCTCCCCTACGACGTCGACGGCCTCGTCGTCAAGCTCGATCGCCTCGAGGAGCACCGCGCGCTCGGCCAGACGGCGCGCAGCCCTCGCTGGGCGATCGCCTTCAAGGTCCCGGGCCAACAGGCGACGACGACGGTGCGCGGCGTTTCGTTCTCCGTGGGGCGCACCGGGGCCGTGACGCCGACCGCCGAGCTCGAGCCCGTCTTCTGCGCCGGGGTCACGATATCCTCGGCCACCCTGCACAATTTCGACGAAGTCCGCCGCCTGGGCATTAAAGTCGGCGATCGCGTGCTCATCGAGCGCGCCGGGGAGGTGATCCCGAAGGTGGTCCAGGTGGTCGCTTCTGCGCGCAGCGGAAAGGAAAAGGACGTCTCCTTTCCGAAGAACTGCCCCGTCTGCGGGGGCAGGATCGAAAAGGAAGAGGAACTGGTGATCTGGCGCTGCATCAACCCCTCCTGCCCGGCGCAGATCAAACGCTCGCTGCTCCATTTCGCCTCGCGCGACGCCATGGATATCGAAGGCCTCGGCGAAGCGGTGGTCGAGCAGCTCGCGGACTCCGGCCGCGTCCGGGACTTCGCCGATCTCTATTCCCTGTCCAAGGACGACCTGCTCAAGCTCGAGCTCTTCGCCGAGAAGAAGGCCGGCAATTTGCTGGGCGCCGTCGAGGCCTCCAAGCAGCGCCCGCTCTCGCGCCTTCTCTACGGCCTCGGCATACGCCAGGTGGGGGAAAAGACGGCGCGCGACCTGGCGGCCGCCTTCGGAAACATGGACGCCCTCCTCTCGGCATCGCAGGAGCAATTGCTGGGCGTCCACGAGGTCGGCCCGGTGGTGGCCCAGTCCGTCGCCTCCTTCTTCAAGCAGCCCCAGGTCGTCCGCCTGGTCGAGAAGCTTAGGAAAGCCGGCCTGCGATTTTCCGAACCCAAGCGGGAGGTCTCGGGCCTGGCTCCCCTGCTCGGCAAGACCTTCGTTTTCACCGGAGAACTAGAGACGATGACTCGAAGCGACGCCGAGGAGGCCGTGCGGAGGCTGGGCGGCCGGGCCGCTTCCTCCGTCTCCAAAAATACCTCCTTCGTCGTCGTGGGCAAGGACCCCGGATCGAAGGCGGAAAAGGCCCGGAGCCTCCGATTGAACGTGCTGGGCGAGGCCGAATTCCTTAAAATGATCCGGCCATGACGGCCCCCAAGATCAAGACGGCCTTCCTGAGCGTCTCGGACAAGACCGGGATCGTCGAGTTCGCGCACGAGCTCGCCAAGCTCGGCTACCGCATCCTTTCCTCCGGAGGCACGGCCAAGCTGCTGCGACAGTCGGAGCTCCTCATCGATGATCTGCGCGACCAGGTACAATTCCCGGACGTATTGGGCGGGGGCCTGCGGCTGAGCCACCCCAAGCTGCTGGCGGCCATACTCGCCGACCGCGAAAGCCCGGGGGACATGCATGATCTAGAAAAGCTGAATATCCCCCCCATCGACCTCGTGGCCGTCAACCTCTACCCGGTCGCCGAGATACTCCAGGAAGGCAATCTGACGCAAAAAGAAGTACTGGACTTCCTCGACGTCTCGGCCACGGCGGTGCTGCGGGCCGCCGCCAGGAACCACCGCTACGTCGCCGCCCTCTACGACCCCCGGGACTACAACGCCACCGTCGAGGCCTTGCGCGAGTTCAAGGACCTCACCCCCGAGAAGCGGCAAAGCCTCGCGGCCAAGGCCTTCCATTACAGCGCCTATTACGACTCCACCGTGGCCCAATTCCTGGGCGAGATGGACGTCGACCGATTGCCGGACGAGATGGTCATCAGCCTCAAGAAGGCCGCCGACCTGCGCTACGGCGAGAACCCGCACCAGCAGGCCGCGCTATATCGCTGGAGCGGGGCCCGCCCCTGGGGCCTGAGCGCCGCCCAGCTCGTGCATGGGAAACCCCTGTCCTTCAACCATTACCTGAGCCTCGAGGTCGCCGCCGAGCTCGTCGCGGAATTCGCCGAGCCGGCCTGCGCCATCGCCAAGCACGGCAACCCTTCCGGAGCCGCCTGCTCCTCGGTGGGCGGGGAAGCCGCGCATCTGGCCTACGCCGCCGACCCGGTGGGGTGCACGGGAGGCGTGGCGGCCTTCAACCGGGAGGTCGACGAGGAGGCGGCGCAATTCTTGGCGCAGCAATACCTGGAGTGCATCATCGCCCCGCAATATTCCGAGGGCGCGATGCGGCATTTGCGGCCCAAGCGCGACCTGCGCCTGCTGACCTTGGCCTCCCTGCTCCTCTCCCCCAACGAGATCGACCTGCGCCCGGTCTCGGGTGGGGTGCTGGTCCAGGACAAGGACAACCAGACCCTACCCCAGATGCGGGGCGTCACGCGGCACGCTCCCTCCGAGGTGGAGAAGAACTCGCTCGAATTCGCCTGGAAGGTGGCCAAGCACGCCAAGACGCACGCGGCCGTGCTTTGCCGGGGATCGACGACGCTCGGCATCGGCTCGGGGCAGAGCTCGCGGATGGACGCCGTCCGCCTGGCCATCGTCAAGAGCCAGGAGCGCCACCCCATCGTGCCACCGGACCTGCCCATGGTGCTTGCCTCCGACGGGCCCTTAAGCCTTCAGCATATCCTCGAAGCGGCCGGGGCCGGTGTTACGGCCGTCATCCAGCCGGGGGGCTCGAGCGACGACAAGGATTCCATCAAGGCCTGCGACGACAAGCAGCTGGCGATGGTGTTTACCGGGATTCGGCACTATCGGCATTAGAACAACGGCGGCTTTTACGCGCCTCGGGCGCGTGGCTCGGCGCGCTTTGTTTTCGCGGTGCCAGGGATTGACTTTCGCCTAGGCGAAAGTCAATCCCTGGCACCATCTTCGCGAGAAACCTCGAACTCGTCGCGCGAAGCGCGACGAGTCACGCGCTCAAGACTTATATGATGAATGTCGGCAGCTTCTCTGCGATCCTCGCGGAAAGTAAAATGAGGAAACTAATTCGCAGAGGAGATTCAAATGACTACCGGGCAAGGATTCGTCGCG
>JBGFSC010000050.1:0-24128 GCA_041694815.1 Elusimicrobiota bacterium
TGTCACGAATTCGCGTTCTGTCAGGGAGTGCTTGCGCCTCATTCTTTTTAATTCTTTAAACGACATCCAACAGATTTCTCGTTCTTTCGGTAGGTGGTAACGATGTGCCCGACGAGTTCTAAGTATCTGGGCCCTCTGGGGCAGAGTCCCTGGGACCAAAGACTGCTGACCATCTAGGCCTTTGGCCACCTGCCGGATCTCACCCAGAACCGTACAATTTCTCCGGAGGACTGCTGCGCCCGTTAGTTTTGGAGGAATATGAAAAGAACCTTGATTGCCTTGTCGCTGGCTGCGACGAATTTCGGCACGTATGGCTATACCGAAGATGTGGAGGACCAGCTGCGTCGAGCAGCAACTCGATCGCGTCCCATCAGCCAAGATACCCGCAAAAAAATCATGGGCGTATTCGGCAAGGTATCAAGCACGAAATACTCAGGCAAAGTGCGATGGCAGAATGACCTGCCCGAGGATACGCCGTTCAAGAAAATCGGCTTGATCGCGGCGATATGCATAGGAGGTCCGAGCTTTGAAGCCTATATCCCGGTCGGAGCGGTGGATTCCTCAGTGGAGGATCCTAATCTGGCCGAATACTTCATCCTAGCCGTCACTAAAGCTGAAAAAGGCTGCGGTGATACGGGACCGACAAAGACCCAATACTCCCAGCCGCTATATTTCAAGGATTTCCCACCAGAACCTGCCGATGTTCTTCTGACCGGACTCGTCGGCAAGCATCAAACAACAGGCGCACGAACGGTGCCTGACCTTCTCCTTGGACCCGGAAAGAAATGCTCGTTGCAAATGAACGGCAAAGAGCATGTCTCTATGCCGCCGGAGCTGGAGGCCCTGGAGGGTAAAATCGTCACCTGCAAAGGGCTGCTGTTCGGATCGGTTTTGACGGTAGAAAAATGCCAGCTAGTCAATGGTTTCGTCAAAAACCCTCAGTCGCCATCGGAACTCGTGCGTGTGCACGATGGAGTTATCGTCGGGCCCGGCCCCAGCTAACGATCGCCTAATCGCTTTTTCGATACGTAAACGTCATCGCGGCCCGATTGCCTTCAAGCATCGGCGCGGATTACACTAGGCCTATGGAAACCATGCGATTTCAGGGGTCCGATTGGACCCCCGTCTGGCACGGCGCCGAGCCGACCGCCACACTCGCCTTCGACATGCTCCAAGGCAACGGCATCGAGGCGCTCAAGCGCGCGGAGGCCGAAGTCGAGATCCTCGTGCATCCCCAGGACGCCGACACCGCCAAGGAGCTGCTCCAGGACTGGGCGATTTAGCGCGCATCCGCGCTTCTTTGATTGCCGCGCCGGAGGCAATTTGGTAAACTATCTCCGACGGAAAATGCTCAATTCCGACCGGCGGCTGAGCGAAGTTCCCCACGGGCCGCCGCTCGTTCTCCACGAGGTCTTCTATGGCGTTTTTCATCGGCCGTGACCGAGAGGCCAGGCGAGCTTATGGCTTCGACGAGATCGCGCTGGTCCCGGGGCAGATCACCGTCAATCCGGAGGAAGTCGACACCAGCCTGAAGCTGGGTAAGGTCCGGCTCGAGATTCCCTTTTTGGCATCGGCCATGGATGGCGTCGTCGACGTCCCCTTCGCCATCGCGATGGGCAAGCTGGGCGGCCTGGGCGTGCTCAATCTCGACGGCATCAACACCCGCTACGACAAGCCCCGCGAGGTCGTAGCGCAGATCGCCTCCGCCGATCCGGAAACCGCCACGAGGCTCGTGCAGGACCTCTACCGCGAGCCGACCAAGGAGAATCTCGTCGCCCGGCGCGTCGAGGAGATCAAGAAGGCCGGGGTGCACTGCGCGGTCAGCACCATCCCCCAGAACGCCGAGCGCTACGGTTCGATCGCGGCCGAGGCCGGCTGCGACCTCTTCGTCGTACAGTCCACCGTCACGACGGTCCGTCATAAAGCAACCAAGTACAAGCCCTTCGACATCGCTCAGTTTTGCAAGAAGATGCCCATCCCCGTCATCGTCGGCAATTGCGTGACCTACTCCGTCGCCCTCGAGCTAATGGAGGCGGGCGTCTCGGCGCTTTTGGTCGGGGTGGGCCCCGGCGCCGCCTGCACCACCCGCGGCGTGCTGGGTTTGGGCGTACCGCAGGTCACCGCTACCGTCGACTGCGCCGCCGCGCGCGACTTCTTCTACAAGAAAACCGACCGCTACGTGCCCATCATCACCGACGGCGGCATGTCGACGGGCGGAGACATCTGCAAGGCCATCGCCTGCGGATCCGACGGGGTCATGGTCGGCTCGGCCTTCGCCAGGACCAAGGAGGCCCCGGGACAGGGATTCCATTGGGGCATGGCCACCCCCCACCAGAACCTGCCGCGCGGCACCCGTATCCACGTCGGCGTCACGGGCACCCTCGAGGAGATACTCTACGGCCCCTCGAGGCTCGACGACGGATCGCAAAATCTAGTCGGGGCGCTTAAGACCTGCATGGGCTCGGTCGGCGCCTCCAACATCAAGGAGATGCAGCTCGCCGAGATCATCATCGCCCCGGCCATCAAGACCGAGGGCAAATTGTTCCAGAAGGCCCAGCGCATCGGGATGGGGAAATCGTGAGCCTCCCCCGGGGGGAGGCGAGCATTGAGGGGGGCTATACATCTTGATTGTCGTTTTAGATTTCGGTTCTCAGTACACCCAGCTCATCGCGCGGCGCTTGCGCGAGCTTGAGATATACTCCGAGATATTGCCTTACAACGCCCCGGCCCGGGAGATACTGGCCAAGGCCCCTAAGGGACTGATCCTTTCGGGCGGGCCCGCCAGCGTGCACCGCTCGGGGAGCCCTCGACTCGACTTGGGTCCCTTCTCAGGCCTGCCGCTGCTGGGGATCTGCTACGGGATGCAGCTCTTGGTGCACTCGCACGGGGGAGCCGTGGCCCCGGCGGGCAAGCGCGAGTACGGCGACGCCACGATCTCCGTGGTGGAGCCGGACCCGCTCTTCGACGGGATGGAAGGCGAGCTCAAGGTCTGGATGAGCCACGGCGACGGCGTCTTGAAGCTCGGCAACGGCTTCCGCGTGCTCGCGCGCACCCCCGCCGCCCCCTTCGCGGCCATCGCCGACTCCGGCAGGCGCTGGTACGGGGTGCAGTTCCACCCCGAGGTGGCGCATACCCCGCAGGGGGCCCGCCTGCTCGAGAATTTCGCGCGGCGCATCTGCTCCGACGAACAGCGCTGGACCCCGGCCGCGCAGTTGGAACGCTCCCTGGCCGTGATCCGCGAGCTTGTGGGCCCGGGCCGGGCCGTATGCGCCCTGTCCGGCGGCGTCGACTCCTCGGTGGCGGCCGCGCTGGCGCATCGCGCGCTGGGGGGGCGCCTGCATTCCTTCTACGTCGACACCGGGCTCGGGCGCCTGGGGGACCGCGAGCGCATGCGCGAGCTTTTCGCGCGCCGGCTGGGCATGCGGCTTAAGATCGTCGACGCCTCGTCCTTGTTCTTGCGGCGGCTGGCCTCGGTCTGTGATCCGGAGCGAAAGCGCAAGATCATCGGGCGCGCGTTCATCGAGGTGTTCGAGTCCCAGGCGAGGAGGATCCGGGGGGCGGACTTCCTGGTCCAAGGCACGCTTTACCCCGACGTGATCGAGTCCGTCTCGGTGCACGGCCCTTCGGCCGTCATCAAGAGCCACCACAACGTAGGCGGGCTTCCCAAGCGGATGCGCCTGCGCCTCGTCGAGCCGCTCCGATTCCTGTTCAAGGACGAGGTGCGCCGGCTCGGGCGCGAGCTCGGCCTGCCCGAGGAGGTGCTGGGAGCCCATCCCTTCCCCGGGCCAGGGCTCGCCATCCGCGTCCTCGGCGCCGTGACCAAGGACAGGCTCGAGCTGCTGCGGCGGGCCGAGGCGATCGTCCAGGAGGAATTCATGAAGAGCGGCTTGTACGAAAAGACTTGGCAGGCATTCGCCGTGCTCCTGCCCGTCAAATCGGTCGGGGTCATGGGCGATGAGCGGACGCATCAGCCGGTCGTGGCGCTGCGCGCCGTAGGCAGCGTCGACGGGATGACCGCCGATTGGGCCCGCCTCCCCTACGATCTGCTGGCGCGGATCTCGAGCCGCATCACCTCGGAGGTGCGGGGCGTCAACCGCGTTGTCTACGACATCAGCTCCAAGCCGCCCTCCACGATCGAATGGGAATGAACGCGCTGGCGCTAATCCAAAGCCGCATTCCAGGCTTGCCTGAACCCAAGCGGGGAAAGGTGCGGGACATCTATGATCTCGGCGACACGCTGCTCATCGTGGCGACCGACCGGCTATCGGCCTTCGACGTGGTCTTGCCCACGCCGATCCCCGATAAGGGCCGGGTGCTTACCCAGCTGTCGGAATTCTGGTTCCGCAAGATGCGCCGGATCGTTCCCAACCATTGCATCAGCACAGACCTCGAGGAGATCCGCCGCCATTTGCCCGCAGGGGCATCGCTCGATCCAAGGGAATTTTCAGGGCGCAGCATGCTGGTACACAAGGCGCGCCGCATCGACGCCGAATGCGTGGTGCGCGGATACCTGGCCGGATCGGGCTGGAAAGAGTACAGGAAAACGGGTTCGGTCTGCGGACACGCGTTGCCCGCGGGACTTCAGGAGGCGGAAAGGCTTCCACAGCCGATCTTCACTCCTTCCACGAAGGCCGACGTGGGCCATGACGAGAACATCGATCGAGCCGCCTTGGCGAGCGCCATCGGCCCGGCCTTGGCGGATCAGCTAGAGCGCCTCAGCCTGGCCCTCTACACCGAGGCGGCAGAAATGATGCGCGCACGGGGCCTGATCCTCGCCGATACCAAATTCGAGTTCGGACTTCTCGACGGCCAGACGATCTTGATCGATGAGGTCCTGACTCCGGATTCCTCCCGATTTTGGGACGCTTCCCTTTATAAGATCGGGACTTCCCCCGAAAGCTTCGACAAGCAGTTCGTGCGAGATTACCTCGAAGCCGTCGGATGGGACAAGCGGCCCCCGGGGCCCGAGCTTCCCCCGAATGTCGTCGCTGGGACCACGGGGCGTTATCAAGAAGCGCTCGCCAGACTGACCCAGGGGGCCGCGTGACGCCCTACCGGGTGGAGATATTCGGCAAGCCCGGCTTCAGCGACCCTGCCGGTACCGAGCTCCTCGCCCAATCCGCTTCCGTGGGACTCTCGGGCGCGGCCGAGATACGCGCGGGTAGGATTTACGAGATCGTCGGGCGCCTTTCCCCGGCCCAAGTCGAGCAGGCCGCCCGGGAACTCCTGGCCGATCCCGTGACCCAGGATTACCGGATCAATGAACAAGCGGTGCCTCCCGCCTTCCTGCTGAGTCCCCATTGGCGCGTCGAGATATGGCTCAAGGACGGCGTCTCGGACCCGGAGGAGGAGAGCTTGCGTAAGGGCCTACGCGACCTCGGCTTGCCGGCTCCCGATTCCATCCGCGGCGGACGCGTCTACAAGATCGTCGGGCGCTGCCAGCTGCCGCAGATCGAGCGCGTCGCGCGCAAATGGCTCTCGAACCCGCTTATCCACCGCTCCAGCGTCGAGGCGCCGCGCTGATGCCCGTCAAGACGTTCAAGCCCGAGGCGCCGCCACCCGCATCCGCCCGCCCGGCGATCGGACTGCGCGACGCCTCGCCCGCCAAGCTCCAGGATTTAAACCGGCGGCATGGCTGGTCGCTCAACGCGGCCGAGCTTGCCGCCATCTGCCGCCACTTCCGTTCGGTTGGACGGGAACCGAGCCGCGCGGAGATGGAGACGATCGCGCAGACTTGGTCGGAGCATTGCAAGCATAAGACGTTCACCGGCGAGATACGCTACCGTGAAGGCGGGCGGACCCTGCGCTTTGGCAATCTGCTGCGCGAGACGGTGATGGAGGCCACCCGCCGCCTCAAGAAACCCTGGTGCCTGTCGGTATTCAAGGACAACGCCGGGGTCGTCGCCTACGATCAGCGCTGGGCCCTGGCCTTCAAGGTGGAAACCCACAACCACCCCTGCGCCCTGGAGCCCTACGGAGGCGCGTCTACCGGCGTCGGAGGCGTCATCCGCGACATTCTCGGCGTGGGCCTGGGGGCCAAGCCCGTGCTCGGAACGGACGTTTTCTGCCTCTGCCCTCCCGACGGCGCCGACCCCGTCGAAGGCCCTGCGCCCCGCCTAATGCTCGAGCGCGTCGTCGCCGGAGTGCGCGATTACGGCAACCGCATGGGCATCCCCACATCCGGCGGCGCCATCTGGTTCGATGAGGCCTTCCGCTTCAATCCCCTCGTCTTCTGCGGTAGCGTCGGACTGCTGCCGCGTTGGGCGGTCCGCAAGGAAGTACGGCCAGGCGACGTCATCGTCGCCGTTGGCGGCCGCACGGGCAAGGACGGACTGCATGGAGCCACCTTCTCCTCGTCCGGACTGCACGGGGATTCCCCCTCCTCCGCGGTACAGATCGGCCACGCCATCATGGAAAAGCGCATGCTCGACGTCCTGCTCAAGGCGCGCGACGCCAAGCTCCTGCGCAGCGTCACTGACTGCGGCGCTGGCGGTTTCTCCTCGGCCATCGGCGAGCTCGGCGCGGGCTGCGGGGCCCGCGTGAAGCTCGACGAGGCCAAGCTCAAGGTCCAGGGCCTCGAGCCGTGGGAAATATGGCTCTCGGAATCGCAGGAACGCATGATCCTCGCCTGCCCCCCAAAGAATTTAAAGGCATTGCTCGACCTTTTCGACGCCGAGGATGTGGAGTACTCGCTGCTTGGAGAATTCACCGCCGACCGGCGCCTGAAGGTGGAATTCCGCGGAGAAACGGTCATCGATCTGCCGATGTCATTTTTGCACGAGGGGCTGCCTAAACGGACGCTTGAAGCGCAGTGGAATCCTCCACCCAAAGTCTCCGCCTCTAGAATTAAATCGGGGTCCGGCTCTTGCTCCGATGCACTGTATGCCCTTCTCTCGCACTGGAACGTCTGCAGCCGCGCCTGGGTGATACGCCAGTACGATCACGAGGTGCAGGGCGGGGCCGTGATCAAGGCCCTGCAGGGCACCGCCCACGACGGGCCCGGCGACGCCTGCGTGCATTGGCCGCACGCGGCGACCGGCGAGGTCGACGGGTTTTCGGCCGTCGCGATCGCCCACGGCCTCAATCCAAATTACGGGCGGCTCGATCCCTACGCCATGGCTCTTTGCTGCGCCGACGAGGCTCTGCGCAACCTAGTGAGCGTCGGCGCCGACGTCTCGCGCGCCTCCTTCCTGGACAATTTCTGCTGGGGCAATCCCGAGGATCCGCGCACGCTCGGCTCCCTGGTTCGCGCGGCCCTGGGATGCCGCGACGCGGCGCTCGGCTACCAAGTGCCGTTCATCTCGGGCAAGGACAGCCTCTACAACGAGTACCGCGACGCCCGTGGAAACAAGCACTCGATCCCCGGCACCCTGCTGATCTCGGCCGTGGCGCCGGTGGATGATTTTCGCAAGGCCCTCACCCTGGACTTCAAGGCTCCCGGGAACGCGATCTACCTCGTCGGCTGGACGGCCGAGGAGATGGGCGGATCGCTCTACTCCCAATGGCGGGGAGACCCACTGGCCGGAGCCGTTCCTTTGCCGTACCCTAAGCGGGCCCGGGCCTGCTTGCGCCTCTTATCGGCGGCCATCGCCAAGGGGCTCGTCTCCGCCTGCCACGACCTTTCCGAGGGAGGCCTTGGGGTCGCCGCCGCCGAGATGGCCTTTTCGGGTGAGATCGGCGCGCTCCTGGAGCTCGACGAGGTCTGTCGCCCCAAGGGCCTTCATTCCAACGAAGCGGTGCTTTTCTCCGAATCGCCCAGCCGCTTCCTAGTCGAGGTCGCCTGCGAGAAGGAGAAGGAGTTCCTCAAGGCGATGAAGGGGGCCATCCTCGCGCGCGTCGGCAGCACCCTCGCCAATCCGGTCCTGCGGATCAAGGGCACCGACGGCTCGGCGCTGCTGGAGGAGCCCCTGGCCAAACTCAAGGAGGCCTGGATTCGGACGCTGCCCTTGGCCATGCTCGAGCGCCGCAACGGGGCCCACTCATGAAGCTGCCCAAGGCCCTGATCCTGCGCTGCGCCGGCACTAATTGCGAACGGGAAACGGCCAATGCCTTCGCCATGGCCGGGGCCCGTCCCGAGCTGGCGCACATCAACGAGCTTAAGTCCGGCCGCGTGAAGCTGCTGGAGGCCGATATCTTTGTCATCCCGGGTGGTTTTTCCTACGGCGACGACGTCGCCGCGGGCCGGTTGCTCGCCAACGAGCTCAAACGCTTCGTCGTCGACCTGCGCCAATTCATCCGTTCCGGCCGCCCGGTGCTGGGCGTCTGCAACGGCTTCCAGGTTCTCGTCAAGGCCGGGTTCCTGCCAAACAACCGCCAGGAGCTGCAGTCGGCGAGCTTCACCTTCAACGACTCCAACCGCTTCGAGGCCCGCTGGACGCACCTGCGCATCAACACCCATTCGAACTGCCTCTTCACCAAGGGCCTGCCCGAAATGATCGAGCTGCCCGTCGCCCACGCGGAAGGCAAGTTTGTCGTCAAGACGCCGAAGGTGCTCGAGGAGCTCAAGCGCAGCAATTCGATCGTGCTGCGCTACGTCAATGAGACGGGAGAGCCCGCCGGCTATCCCTACAACCCGAACGGCTCCGTCTTCAACATCGCGGCCATCTCCAATCCCGAAGGAAACTGCCTGGGCCTAATGCCCCACCCGGAACGATTCATCACGCGCTACCACCATCCCAACTGGACCCGGCAGACCTTCCACAAGGAGGGCGTTGGGCTCGAGATGCTGCGCAACGCCGTGCGGCACGTCTCATGACGTTTTGAACCTTTTATGTGCGGAATACTAGGAGTATCCGGGCATCGCGACGCGGCCCGGCTGGCGAATCTCGGCCTCTTCGCCCTGCAGCACCGGGGGCAGGAGTCGGCCGGCATCGTGGCTTCCGACGGCAAGGAGCTCTCCCTCAAGGTGGGCATGGGCCTAGTCTCGGAGATCTTCGACGCGGCCTCGCTCAAGTCCCTCAAGGGCCGCTCGGCCATCGGGCACGTGCGCTACGCGACCACCGGCGCCAGCCACCTCAAGAACGCGCAACCCTTGACCTTCAACCACGTGCACGGCCCTATCGCCATCGCGCACAACGGCAACCTCACCAACGCCATGCAGCTGCGTGGCAAGCTCGAACAGCGGGGGGCCATCTTCCAGTCCTCGACGGACAGCGAGGTCATTGTCCACCTGATCGCGCGCAACCGCGGGCCAGTGGAGGACGCCATCCTGCAGTCGCTGCGGCAGGTGGTGGGCGCCTACTCCCTGCTCTTTCTGACGCCCCGGCAGATGATCGCCGCGCGCGATCCCTGGGGCTTCCGCCCCCTCGTCATCGGCAGGATCGGCCGCGCCTTCGTCTTCGCCTCGGAGACGACGGCCCTCAACCTCCTGGAAGCCCGCTTCGTGCGCGAGGTCGAGCCCGGGGAGGTCGTCATCACCGAGGGAACCGTCCTCAAATCCCTCAAGCCCTTCCCTCTCCCCGCCAGGGCGGCACATTGCGTCTTCGAGCAGGTCTATTTCGCGCGCCCCGATTCCATGGTCTTCGGCGCCAGCGTCCAGGCCTCCCGGCGCGCCATGGGCCGCGAGCTGGCCAAGGAGATGGCGGCTGTCCGTGCGGACCTGGTGGTCGCCGTTCCCGACTCCGGGGTGCCCGCCGCCCTGGGCTTCGCGGAGGAAAGCGGACTTCCCTTCGAGACCGGCTTCGTGCGAAGCCATTACATCGGCCGCACCTTCATTCAACCCGCGCAGGGGATGCGGGACGCCTCGGTCGCGCTCAAGCTGCTCCCCGTGCGCGAGGCGCTGGAGGGCAAGCGGATCGTGCTCATCGACGACTCCATTGTGAGGGGCACTACTTCGCGCAAGATCTGCCGGATGCTGCGCAAGATCGGCGTGCGCGAGATACACATGGGCGTCTCCAGCCCGCCGATCGTAGCTCCCTGCTATTACGGCATCGACACCCCGCGGCGCTCCGAATTAATCGCCGCCAATCACTTCGAAGAAGAGATCCGGCGCTACCTGGGCGTCGATAGCCTCCATTACCTAAGTTTGGACGGGCTGCGCAGGGCGTCGGGAGGCGGGCCCGAGCGCTTCTGCGACGCCTGCTTCACGCGGCGCTACCCTACGCCGATCGCGGATTTCCAATGAGGGTGCTGCTCGTCGGTTCCGGCGGACGCGAGCACGCCCTCGCGTGGGCGCTCAAGACGGGACGTCGCCCCGTCGAGCTCTTCGCCTTGCCCGGTTCCGACGCCATCGCGGGCCTGGCCGAGACGATGGCCGGCGACCCCCTCGACCCTGCCTGCGTGCTGGCGGCCTGTCGCCGGCTAAAGATCGAACTCGTCGTCGTGGGGCCCGAAGCGCCCCTCGCCGCCGGGCTTGTCGACTCCCTCGAAGCGGAGGGGATCGCGGCCTTCGGCCCGGGGCGGAGCGCGGCGCGGCTGGAATCCTCTAAGATTTTCGCCAAGGAATTCATGATGCGCCACGGCGTTGCCACGGCCGCGCATGAAGTCCACGACGATCCCGTATCGGCCCAGGACGCCGCCGCGCAGCTTCCACTGCCCTTGGTGGTGAAAGCGGACGGACTGGCGTCCGGAAAGGGGGTCTTCATCTGCCGCAGCCGCAAGGAGGCGCTGCAGACCGTCGGCGAGCTCATGATCCGGCGTTCCATCGGCGAGGCGGGAAGGCGCGTCGTGCTCGAGGAGTGCCTCCAAGGGCCCGAGCTGACCGTCATGGCCTTCTACGACGGAAAAACCCTCAAGCCCCTTCCGCCCTGTCGCGACCATAAGCGCCTGGGTGACGGCGACGAGGGGCCCAATACGGGAGGCATGGGGGCTGTCTCGCCGTTGCCCTCGCTCGGTGAGGATCTCGCACGGCGCATCCAGACCGGGGTCCTGGACCGGACGCTCGAGGGATTGCGGTCCGAGGGACTCTCGTACCGGGGAGTCCTATACTTCGGCCTAATGCTCACCGAGGCCGGCCCCAAGGTCCTGGAATTCAACGTACGCTTCGGCGACCCGGAAGCCCAGACCGTTCTTCCCCTGTTGGAAACGGATCTACTCGACGTGCTGCAGGCCTGCCGCGACGGCCGCCTGCGCTCTCTCACGCTCAGGACGCGCCCCGCTTATTCCGCATCGATCGTACTGGCTTCTCCGGGTTATCCTGGAACCTCCAGGACGGGAGCCTGGATCGATGGAATCGAATCGGCCGAACGAGAGGAGGGGGTGCACGTCTTCCACGCCGGCACGAAGAAAAGCGGCGGCGCATGGGTGACGGCCGGGGGGCGCGTGCTCGCGGTACAGGCCTCGGGACCGTCCTTGTCGGCGGCATTGGAGAAGGCCTACGGGGCCGCGGGGGGCATCCGCTTCGAAGGGATGCAATATCGCACGGACATCGGGTCCAAGGAGGCAGTATGGGTAAGCCAGCGGTAGCTATTTTCATGGGGAGCGAATCGGATCGGCCGATTCTTTCCAAGGCGGCGGAGGCGCTCAAAGCGCTGGGCGTCCCTTTCGTGTGGAAGGTCGCCTCGGCGCATCGCAGCCCCGCCTACCTCCATGAGCTGGTACTAAAACTCGACAAGGGCGGGGTCCAGGTCTTCATGGCGGGCGCGGGAGGAGCCGCCCACCTGGCGGGAGTCGTGGCCAGCCTGACGCAGAAGCCCGTCATCGGGGTGCCGCTGTCCTCCAAGCTCAACGGCCTAGACTCGCTCCTGTCGACCGTGCAGATGCCCCGCGGCGTCCCGGTGGCGACCGTGGCGATTGACAACGCCGAGAACGCGGCTCTGCTGGCGGCGCAGATTTTATCCCTGTCGGACGCGCGCCTGGCGAAGGCCTTGGCGGAGCGCCGACGCACGGAGGCCGCCTCCATCGCCGCCCAAGGACTTTCATGAACTGGACCCGCAAGGACCTCTTGGGGATCGAGGAACTCTCCTCAAGCGAAATCGAGCTGCTGCTCGATACCGCGGGCGAATGCAAGCGCGACTTTAAATCCGGCAAAGTCGGCGCTGATTTGCGTGGTCATACGCTCGCCTTCGTGTTCTCGGAACCCTCCACGCGTACCCGTTCCTCCTTCGAGATCGCCGCGCGCCGGCTGGGCGCGGAGGTACTGGGATTCTCGGTCTCGGCCTCGAGCGTACTTAAGGGGGAAAGCCTCGTCGACACCCTGCTCAACCTCCAGGCGATGGGAGTGGGCTTCTTCGTCATCCGCCATGAGCTCTCCGGAGCGGTCGCCCAGGCGGCCGGCTCCGTCCGGGCGCATCTCATCAACGCCGGAGACGGCGCCCACGAGCATCCCACGCAGGCCTTGCTCGATCTCTACACCTTGCGGGAAAGGAAAGGTCGCATCGAGGGGCTCAAGGTCGTCATTGTGGGAGACGTCCTCCACAGCCGCGTGGCGCGCTCCAATATTTGGGGCTTAAAAAAGCTCAAGGCGCGCGTGACGGTCTGCGGGCCGGCCACCCTGATCCCGAAGGATGTAGAGAAATGGGGCGTTGCCGTCAGCCATGATCTATCTCGGGCCATCAAAGGCGCCGATGCCGTCAACGTATTGCGCCTGCAGCTGGAGCGGCAAAAAGAGAATCTCATCCCCTCCCTGGGCGAGTACTACGAGAGCTATGGGCTTACCTCCGAGAGACTGCGCGACGCCGAGCCCGATTGTCTCATCCTCCATCCCGGACCGATGAACCGCGCCGTCGAGATATCATCGGAGTTGGCGGACGGGCCCCGCTCGGCGATCCTAGAGCAGGTCGCCAATGGGGTCGCCGTGCGCATGGCCGCTCTCAAGCTGCTGGCCTCCGTGTCCTCGGACGCGAAGGCTCGAAAGACGAAGGTGCGCGCATGAGCCTAGGCGAGCGGATACTCATCACCGGCGGCTTGGTGATCGATCCGTCCCAAAACCTCGAGGCGGCACGGGATCTGCTGTTGGAGAACGGCAAGGTCGCCGCCGTCGGTCAAAAGCTTCCCGGCGACGGCTGCCGCCGCATCGACGCCTCCGGGCGCTGGGTGCTGCCCGGCCTCATCGACATGCACGTGCACCTGCGCGAGCCGGGCCGCGAGCAGGACGAGACGATCGCCTCCGGCACGCGCGCGGCGGCCGCCGGCGGCGTGACCACCGTGCTCGCCATGCCGAACACCGAGCCGGTGATCGACACTCCCGCCATGGTGGAGTTCCTACTCGACCGGGCCCGCGCCGAGGGGCTCGTGAACGTGCTCGCCTCGGGCGCCGTGACGCGGGGGCAAAAGGGAGCGGAGCTCTCGGAAATGGGCCGCATGGCAGCCGCCGGTGCCGTCGCCGTGACCGACGACGGGCGCCCCATCATGAACGCGCAGGTGATGCGCCGCGCGCTCGAATACGCCCGTGGATTCGCCCTCCCCATCCTGGATCACTGCGAGGACGAGAACCTCTCGGCAGGCGGCGTCATGAACGAAGGACCCCACGCCGCGGCCAAAGGGGTGGGCGGGATCCCCGTCGCGGCCGAGAGCGTGATGGCCATGCGCGACATCGCCTTGGCGGAGCTGACCGGTGGCCGGCTGCATCTCTGCCACGTCAGCGCCGCGGCGACGATCGAGCTGCTGCGCCGCGCCAAGGAGCGCGGTGTGCCGGTCACGGCCGAGGCCGCGCCGCACCATTTCACGCTCATCGACGAGGACGTTTCCGGCTACGACGCCGATTTCAAGATGAATCCGCCGCTGCGCCGCGAGGAAGACCGCGAGGCCGTCTGCCGCGCCCTGGCCGAGGGCGTCATCGACGCGATCGCCACGGACCACGCCCCTCACGGCCCGGGCAAGAAGGCCCTCGGCTTGGCCGCCGCGCCTTTCGGGGTGATCGGCCTGGAGACCCTGCTCCCCCTCACCTTGCGCTTGGTGGAGCGCCGCGCCCTATCGCGGCGCAGGGCGGTGGAGCTCCTCTCGACCGCGCCGGCGCGCATCCTCTCGCTCAAGGCCAAGGGGAGCTTGAAGCCCGGAATGGACGCCGACGTCACGATCGTCGATCCCTCCGCGAGCTACGTCGCCGACCGTTTCGAGTCGAGAAGCCGGAACTCTCCCTTCCGTCGCTGGAAGCTCAAGGGGCGCGCTGAAACGGTAATCGTCGGAGGGCGCCTGGTCCTCGAGAAGGGGGATTTCGCGCCGCGATGACGCTCTATGAGTCCCTGCTGCGCCCCTGCTTGTTCCGAATGGAGCCGGAGCGAGCCCACGCGCTCGTGCTTGGGACATTGGAATGGGCCGCGCGGGTCCCGGGCGCCTTGGCGATGTTGGCCGCCGCCTTCCGATTCGACTCTCCGGCTTTGCGCGCGCGCCTTGGCGGGATAACCCTGAGCAATCCCGTGGGCCTCGCCGCCGGCTTCGACAAGGACGCTCGCGCTCCGCTGGCGCTGGCCGCCTTGGGCTTCGGGTTCATCGAGCTGGGTACCGTGACGCTCCGGCCCCAATCCGGAAATCCTTCCCCCAGGCTCTGGCGTATTCCCGAGGAGGAGGCGCTGCTCAATCGCCTGGGCTTCAACAACGACGGCGCCGAGGCGCTCGCTCGGCGCCTGCGCGAGATCGGCGAGCTCCCATTGCCGGTGGGCGTCAATATCGGCTTGAACGCGGACGTCCCGCTGGAGAAATCCCCCTGGGAGTACGCCGGCGCCTTCGAGCTGCTGCGTGAGCATGGGAACTATTTCGTCGTCAACGTCAGCTCGCCGAATACGGACCGCCTACGGGAGCTCCAAGGGCGGCTGAGGCTCGAGCGCATCTTGACGGAGATCGACTCGAGGAACCCGCGACGCAAACCCGTCCTCGTGAAACTGTCGCCCGACATGGACCCCGAGCGCCTCGAGGAGCTCTGCCCCTTGCTGCTCCAGGCGGCCGCCGGCGCGGTCGTCTCCAACACGACGCTTTCCCGCGAAGGCCTGCCCGAACGCTACTTGGAGCAGCGGGGAGGCCTCAGCGGAGCCCCGCTGCGGCTGCGCAGCACGGAATGGATCGCGCGCCTTCGTCGGGCCACGCGAGGCAGGCTCCCCATCGTGGGCGTCGGCGGCATATCCTCCGCCGAACACGCCTACGAGAAGCTGCGCGCCGGCGCCAGCGCCGTGCAGCTCTACACCGGGTTGGTCTATAAGGGCCCCGGCCTGGTGCGCGAGATCAAACGAGGCCTGGCGGGGCTGCTGGAAGCCCACGGGCTGCCCGCGGTCGAGGATGCCGTAGGGTTGAGTGTAAACAACGCATGACCGACGTCATCGCCGCCCTCGACGTCGATACCTTGGCCCAAGCGGAACGGCTGCTCGAGCGGCTGCGCGGGGCCATCGACCATTACAAGATCGGCTTGGAGCTCTTCACCGCGCACGGACCTCGCGCCGTCGAGCTGGTCCACCGCTACGGAGGCAAGGTCTTCTTGGACCTGAAGATGTTCGACATACCCCGGACGGTCGAGCGAGGGGTGCGCCGGGCGCAGGAGCTCGGGGTTTTCTCCCTCTCGGTGCACCTGTGGGGAGGCAGGGGGATGCTCGCGGCGGCAGCCTCCGTGAGTCCCCGTCCCAAGCTCTGGGGGGTGACGGTGCTGACCTCTTGGGGCGCCGAGGATTTGCGCGGAATAGGTCCAGGATTGAACCTTAAGCCCACGGTGCTGCGCCTCGCGAAGCTAGGCAAGCGCCTCGGTTTGGACGGCACCATCTGCTCCGCGCAGGAGGCGCCCGACTTACTTAAGGCCTTGGGCCCCGGAAGCTGTTTGATCACGCCCGGAATCCGCCCCGCCGGTTCCGACCGGCACGATCAGAAACGCGTGTCGACCCCCGAGGTGGCCTCCCGTCTCGGCGTCCGTTACCTGGTGATCGGCCGTCCGATCACGGAAGCCAGCTCGCCTCGCGAGGCGGCGCTCGATATCTTGGGCTCGATCCAATGAACCTCGACGGCGAGCAGCTCCTGCGCGAGATCGAGCGGCGCGGCGCGCTGCAGCGCGGGCATTTCCTCCTTTCCTCGGGCCTCCACAGTGACCAGTACGTCCAATGCGCCCTGCTTTTCCGCGACGGCGCGTTCGCCGAATCTCTAGGCCGAGCACTGGCCTCGCTGGCTCCCGAACCTCCCGACTGCGTCGTTTCTCCGGCCTTGGGAGGGCTGCTCATCGGCCACGAGGTGGCCAAGGCGCTGCGGGCGCCGTTTATCTTCGCCGAGCGCGAGGGCGGTGCCATGGCGCTGCGGCGCGGGTTCTCTCTCGAGGAGGGGAGGACGGCCCTCATCGTCGAGGATGTCTTGACGACGGGCAAGTCCACACTGGAGGTAGCCTCGCTGCTGCGTTCCCTCGGGGCGCGGGTCGCCGCAGTCCTCTCGGTCATCGACCGCGGCGTGGAACAGTCCTCGCTCGGCTTTCCCGCGCGCAGCCTGCTCCGGCTCCCGCTGCGCGCGCAGCCCCCCGGGGAGTGCGGGCTGTGCCGATTGGGCGCTCCGCTGGTCAAGCCGGGAAGCCGGCCGGAGCCCAAGCCGTGCTGACGTATAAAAAAGCCGGCGTCGACATCGACCTGGCCGACCGCTTCGTCGAATTCCTGCAAAAGAAATCGCCGGCCATCGGCGGCTTTTCCGGGCTCTTCCCACTCAAGTTTACGGGCGCGGGGGATTACTGCCTGGCCGCCTGCACCGACGGCGTGGGCACCAAGCTTAAGATCGCATTCCTGCTGGACCGGCACGAGACCGTCGGCATCGACCTCGTCGCCATGTGCGTCAACGACCTCATCACCTGCGGCGCCAAGCCGCTTTTCTTCCTGGATTATTACGCCACCGGCAAGCTCCATCTCGAGCGCTCCAAGCGAATTCTTTCAGGGATACTCGAAGGATGCCGGCAGGGCCGGCTGGCCCTCTTGGGCGGGGAGACCGCCGAGATGCCCGGCTTCTACCATGGCGGCGAATACGACTTGGCCGGGTTCGCGGTGGGCATCGTCGCGCGCTCGGAGATCATCGACGGCACGAAGATATTCCCCGGCGATCTCATCCTCGGGCTTCCTTCCTCGGGGCTTCATTCCAACGGGTATTCCTTGGCGCGCAAGGCCCTCGGCCCCCGCGAGCTGCGGCGGCTCGGGCCGCGGCTGCTGACTGCGACGCGCATCTACGTAGAGGAGATCGCCTTGCTGCAGCGCGCTTTCCTGGAAGCCGGCCACATCATCCTCGGGATGGCCCACATCACGGGCTCCGGCATCCCCGGCAACCTCCCGCGCGTGCTGCCGCGCGGCTGCAAGGCGGTGCTTCATACGAAGGCCTGGAAGGTGCCTCCCCTTTTCCGGCTTATCCAGGAGAAGGGCGGCATCGGGGAGGCCGAGATGTGGAGCACCTTCAACATGGGCATCGGCATGGCGATCGTGATCCGGCCCAATTCCCTGGCCCTGGCCCTCAAGCTCCTGCCCCAGGCCCGCCTTATCGGCGAGATCATCGGCGGAAAACAAGAGGTGCTGCTCAAGTGATGCGTATCGCCGTCTTCGCGTCCGGGGAAGGGACGAACCTCCAGGCCTTGATCGACGCCGCGCGCAACGGGCGCATCCGCGCGAGCGTTGCCCTGGTCGTCTCGAGCGTCGGCGATGCCGGCGCGCTGCGCCGGGCCGCCCGAGCCGGGATTGCCGGGGTCGTGCTGCGGCCCGCGGACTACGCCGGCCCGGATGAATACAGCGCCGCCTTGGCGGCCCTCTGCAAGCAGCACGAGATCGGCCTCATCTGCCTCGCCGGTTTCCTGCTGCAGCTTAAAAGCTCGCTTTTGGAAGCCTACCCCCAGCGCATCCTCAACATCCACCCCGCCCTGCTCCCCGCCTTCGGCGGCAAGGGCATGTACGGCTCCCGCGTCCACGAGGCGGTGCTGCGCTCCGGAGCCAAGGTCAGCGGGTGCACGGTGCATTTCGTCGACGAGGTCTACGACCACGGCCCGATCATCTCCCAAACAACGGTCCCGGTACTGGCGAACGACACGCCTGGCTCGCTCGCCGCGCGCGTGCGCGCGCAGGAGCATTGGGCCTATCCGGAGGCCGTCCGCCTATTCTGCGAGGGCCGTCTCCGCGTCGGTCCCGGGGCAAGGGTGGAGCTGCTACCGTCACCCAGGGAAGAGTCGCCGCGCATACGCCGGGCCCTGGTGTCGGTGGCTGACAAGACGGGCCTCGTGGAGTTCTGCCGAGGCATCCATGAGCTGGGGCTGGAGATTGTCTCGACTTCGGGAACGGCCAAGGCGCTGCGCGAGGCCGGCCTCGAGGCCCGCTCCCTAGACTCCATCACCGGCTTTCCGGAGATACTGCAGGGCAGGGTCAAAACCCTCCATCCCAAGATCCACGGAGGCATCCTGCTGCGGCGTGGAGACCCGGAGCAGGAGCGCGAGGCCGCCAACTTCGGCCTGGAGCCGATCGACATGGTCGTCGTCAATCTCTACCCCTTCGCCCGAGCGGCCGCCGGCGCCCATTCTCCTTACAGCCGGGAGGTGATAGAGCAGATCGACATCGGTGGGGTCACGCTGATCCGGGCGGCCGCGAAAAACTTCGAGAACGTCGCCGTCGTCGTCTCGCCGGAAGACTACCCCGCGGTGCTCAAGGAGCTCGCGCTCGGGCAAGGGCAGCTAGCCCTGGAAACCCGCCGACGCCTCGCCTTGTCGGCCTTCCGGCACACGGCCGGCTATGACGCGATGATTTCGGCCGCCTGGGACGAAACGCCTTCCCCGGAGGCCGAGGGCGGGCCGTTCCCGCAAACGATGACCTTTTCGCTCGCGAAGGCCCAGGAGCTCCGCTACGGAGAGAACCCGCACCAGCGCGCCGCGCTGTACACGCGCCAATCGCCCGGGAGCCGGGCTTCCTTCGAGCAGCTCCAGGGCAAGGAACTCTCCTTTAACAACCTACTCGACGCCGCGGGCAGCTGGGAGGCCGCCTGCGAATTCTCCGAACCGGCCGCGGTGATCTTCAAGCACGGCACGCCCTGCGGGATCGCTACTGGCACTTCCGCGGCGCAAGCCTTGGAAAGGGCCTGGGCCTGCGACCCCCTATCTGCCTTCGGGGGCGTGATCGCCGTCAACCGTCCGTTCGACCGAGCAATGGCCGATTTTCTCTCCAAGCGTTTCGTGGAGGTGGTTTCGGCTCCCCAATTCGAACCGGAGGCCGCGTTCGTCCTGCGCGAGAAGGCGAACCTGAGGCTATTGGAGCGCTCCGCCGCGCCGGGAGCGCGGCTGGAATGCCGCAGCGTCGGAGAGGAGTTCTTGGTCTACGAGCCGGATCGTCTGCTCTTCGGCGATGCGGTGCGCGTCGTGACCCGCCGCAAGCCCGCGGCCGAGGAGGAAGAGGCCCTGCGCTTCGCCTGGACCTGCTGCAAGCACGTCAAGAGCAACGCGATCGTCCTGGCGGACGCCCGATCGACCGTCGGCATCGGGGCGGGGCAGATGTCCCGCGTCGACTCGGTGCACATGGCCGGGGCGAAATACAAGGCCTTCCTCAAGGAGAATCCGGAGCCGCGGCCACTGGTGCTAGCCTCCGACGCCTTCTTTCCCTTCCGCGACGGGCTCGACGCCGCAGCCGCGTTGGGGATCACCGCCGTCATCCAACCCGGGGGCTCGGTGCGCGATGCCGAGGTCATTGCCGCCGCCGACGAGAGGGGGCTGGCGATGCTGTTTACCGGCATGAGGCACTTTAAACATTAAGTGATACAATGGATGAAATGAAGAAACCGGCCGTTCTCGCCCTCGAAGATGGCTCGGTCTTTCGCGGCTTCTCTTGCGGCGCCCAAGGCGAGTCGTCCGGCGAGCTGGTCTTCAATACCTCCATGATGGGCTACCAGGAGGTACTCACCGATCCCTCCTACAAGGGGCAGCTCGTCGTCATGACGTATCCGCAGATCGGCAATTACGGGATCACCGCCGCCGACTACGAATCGGCGCGGCCGTTCTTGGAAGGGTTCGTCGTGTGGGAACTCTGCCGCCATCCCTCGAACTGGGAGTCGGTGGAGACCGTCGATTTCTTCCTCAAACGCAACGGAACCCCCGGCATCGAAGGGGTCGATACCCGCGCCTTGACGATACGCCTGCGCCAGGCGGGCTCCCTCCGGGCCGTGCTCTCTAGCGTCGACCTGGACGCGGAGCGCCTGATCCGGAAGGCGCGCCAATGCCCGCCTATGTCGGGGCAGAACCTAGCCAAGGCGGTCAGCTGCAGCAAGCCGTACGAATGGACGGGCCGGCGCGATGGGCAGCGTTCCGCTGGCTCGAGAACCCGTGGGCACCACGTCATCGTCTTTGATTTCGGCGTCAAGCGCGGGATCCTGCGCTGCCTGGGCTCCTTGGGCTGCCGCGTGAGCGTCGTGCCCGCTTGGACCTCCGCGGCGGAAGCGCTCGCCCTGCGGCCGGACGGGATCGTGCTCTCCAATGGCCCCGGCGACCCCGAGCCCTTAAGCGACGTCGCCAAGGAGATCCGGCGCCTGGTCGAGACGGGGCTGCCCACCCTCGGCATCTGTCTCGGCCACCAGCTGCTTGGCCTCGCCTTCGGGGGACGGACATTCAAGCTCAAATTCGGCCATCACGGCTCCAACCATCCGGTCCAAGACCTACGGACGGGGCGCATCGAGATCACGTCCCAAAACCACGGCTTCTGCGTGGACATGCAATCTTTGCCCGCGGACCTCGAGACCACCCACATCAACCTCAACGATCGGACCTCGGAGGGCATGCGGCACCGAAGCCTCCCCATCTTCTCGGTGCAATACCACCCGGAGGCTTCCGCGGGTCCGCACGATTCGCGCTACATTTTTGAGCGCTTCGCCCAGGCGATGGCCCGGCGCGAGGGAGGCCGGAAGGCTCATGCCTAAGCGCACCGATATCCAGAAAATCCTCGTCGTGGGCTCGGGCCCCATCGTCATCGGCCAAGCCTGCGAGTTCGATTATTCGGGCACCCAAGGCGCCAAGGCCCTAAGGGAGGAAGGCTACAACGTCGTGCTAGTCAATTCCAACCCGGCCACCATCATGACCGACCCGCAGCTGGCCGAGCGCACCTATATCGAACCGTTGACCCCCGAGTTCCTGGAGATGATCATCGAGAGGGAGCGGCCGCAGGCAATGCTCTCGACGCTGGGGGGCCAGACCGCGCTCAACCTGGCCACGGCGCTGGCCGAGCGAGGGGTGCTCGCCAAATATGGCGTCGAACTGCTCGGCGCCAAGCTGGAGGCGATCCGCAAGGCGGAGGACCGCCAGTTGTTTAAGGCCGCCATGCAGGAGGCTTCGCTAGACCTTCCCAAAAGCCGCATCGTCACCGACATCCGGGAGCTACAGGAGGTCTCGCGCGACCTGGGATTCCCAATCATCATCCGCGCCTCCTTCACCTTGGGCGGAACGGGCGGCGGTATCGCCTACCATCTAGAAGAGCTCCGCTCCTGTGTGGCGGCCGCCTTGGAGGCCAGCCCCGTTAAGCGCGTGCTGCTGGAGGAATCCGTCATCGGCTGGAAGGAATACGAGCTCGAGGTGATGCGCGACGGCAAGGACAATTTCGTGGTCATCTGCTCCATCGAGAACCTCGACCCGATGGGGGTGCACACTGGGGATTCCATCACCGTCGCCCCGGCCCAGACCCTGACCGACCGGCAATACCAGGAGATGCGCGACGAGGCCAAGCGCGCCGTCAGTGTCATCGGGGTCGAGACGGGCGGCTGCAACGTCCAGTTCGGCGTCGACCCCAAGACCGGCCGGCGCGTGATCATCGAGATCAATCCGCGCGTCTCGCGCTCCTCGGCCCTCGCCTCCAAGGCCACTGGATTTCCGATCGCCAAGATCGCCACGAAGCTGGCCGTCGGCTATTCCTTAGACGAGATTCCCAACGACATCACGCGCAAGACCCCGGCCAGCTTCGAGCCCGCCATCGACTACGTCGTCACGAAGGTGCCCCGCTTCGCCTTCGAGAAGTTCCAAAGCTCCAGCGAATATACCCTAGACACCACGATGAAATCGGTGGGCGAGGTGATGGCGATCGGCCGCACCTTCAAGGAATCCATCCAGAAAGCCTTGCGCAGCCTCGAGATCGGCAAGGCGGGCCTGGAATCGGGGGAATTCGCCTTGGGGGAGCAGCCCTCAGCCGCGGAGGAAGAGCGCCTGCTGCGCAAGCTTTCCTTACCGTGCGCCGAGCGTGTATTCGCCGTCAAGGCGGCCTTGCAGCGAGGGCTTTTCCCCAAGGAAATCGCCGATATCTCCTCCATCGATCCGTGGTTCCTGCACCAGTTTCAGGAGCTGGTGGCCTTCGAGCAGGCCTTGAAGCGTTCACCCCTGACCCCTCAGCTCCTGCGGGAAGCCAAGGCGCTCGGTTTCTCGGACGAGCAGATCGGGAAGCTCTGCGCCCGCTCGGCGGCATCGGTGCGCCGGCTACGGCGGCGTTGGGATCTGCGCCCCGCCTTCTCCTCCGTCGATACCTGCGCGGCGGAATTCGAGGCCGAAACTCCCTATTTCTACTCCACCTACTCCTCGACTCCCCCGCCCCGATCCGTCCGCAAGGGCGAGGGGCGCGCGAAAAACCGCAAGATCGCGATACTCGGCTCGGGCCCCAACCGCATCGGGCAGGGCATCGAATTCGACTATTGCTGCGTGCACGCCTCGCAGGCCCTCAAGGCGGCGGGATACCGGACGATCATGATCAACTGCAACCCAGAGACGGTATCCACCGACTACGACATCTCCGATCGCCTGTATTTCGAGCCGCTGACCTTGGAGGACGTTCTCGAGGTGCTCGACTTCGAGCGGCCGGAGGGCGTGATCGTCCAATTCGGCGGTCAGACCCCGCTCAACCTCACCCAGGGCCTGCACCGCGCCGGGATCCGGATCCTGGGGACTTCCTCCGCCTCGATCGACATGGCCGAAAGCCGGGAGCGCTTCGGCGCGCTACTTAAGCGCCTGCGCATCCCCGCCCCCGCTTACGGCATCGCCGGCGGCGTGCGCCACGCCCTGCGCATCGCGCGGCGGATCGGCTATCCCGTGATGGTGCGCCCCAGCTACGTGCTGGGCGGGCGGGCCATGGAGACGGTCTATGACGAAGCGAGCCTCAAACAATACGTGCTCCGGGCCGCCAAGGCCTCCGAGCACCCTGCCTTGCTCATCGACCGATTCCTTTCCGACGCCACCGAGGTCGATGTCGACGCGGTCTGCGACGGCAAGAATGTCTTCATCGGCGGCATCATGGAGCATATCGAGGAGGCTGGTATCCACTCGGGCGATTCCGCGTGCACGATCCCCGCGCATTCCCTAACTCCCGAGCAGCTCGAGCGGATCTCGGACTACACGCACCGCCTGGCGCGGGCCCTGAAGGTGGTGGGGCTGCTTAACATCCAATTCGCCGTCAAGGACAACGTCGTTTACGTCCTGGAGGCCAATCCCCGTGCCTCGCGTACCGTGCCATTCGTCAGCAAGGCCACGGGCCTTCCCTTGGCCAAGATCGCGGCCCGGGTGATGGCCGGCGCGTCGCTTAAGGGCCTCCTCCCCAAGGAGCTCCTCGGGCACAAGATCCCTCCGCTGCCCTATACGGCCACCAAGGAGGTGGTCCTGCCCTTCATCAAGTTCCGCGGCGTGGATCCCATGCTAGGGCCGGAAATGAAGTCCACGGGCGAGGTGATGGGCATCGACCTCGATTTTTCCCGTTCCTTCGCCAAGGGCCAGCTGGCCTCCGGCATGTCGCTGCCCGTATCGGGTGCGGTGTTCATCAGCGTGCGCGATCAGGACAAGCCGGAAATACTGCCGGTGGCCACCGCCCTGCGCCAATTCGGCTTCACGATCCACGCCACGAAGAACACCCACCGCTTCTTTGAGCGGCACGGCATCGAGGCCAAGCACGTCTACAAGTTGGGCGAGGGAAAGCCCGACGCCATCGACCTGCTCAAGCAGCGGAGCTTGAGCCTCGTCATCAATACCCCCTCGGGCAAGCGCTCCCATTCCGACGGCTTCGCCATACGCCGCACCGCCCTGGAGCTCAATATCCCGACCATCACCAACATCCATTCCTGCCAAGCCGCCTTGGGCGCCGTGGCGGTGCTGCGCCAGGCGCCTCTACAGGTCTGCGCGCTCCAGGATTATCACAAGCGGCTCGCCTATAAGGCGCCCAGCTTGTGAGGACGTCGGGCACATCGTTACCAGCTAACGAACGCTGAAGCAGGCTAAAGTCGAAGGGATAGTGATCTAAAAGCACGGGAGGGAAATTAGCGATATTAGCGTC
>JBGFSC010000045.1:0-99806 GCA_041694815.1 Elusimicrobiota bacterium
AAGTTGGTGGAGGAAGCCTCCACCCTATATCCCTCCGCTCCTCCCGAGGGCAGGGACCAGGTGATCGAGACGCTGGAGATGAACACCGCGCTGAAGGCTGGGCTGACAGGGACATTGGCCAGGGTGGATGTGGAACCTGCCGAGACATAGTTGGGCAGGTTGTTCCAGTTGAGGCTTCCCACGCGGAAGAAGTAGGTGGTGTTGACTAGAAGTCCCGAGAGGGTTAGTGTGCTTAAGGCAACGTTAGGTGTGGAGGAAGAGAGCACGGCTCCTGTGCCGTTGAAGTTGGTGGAGGAAGCCTCCAGCAAATAGCCCTCCGCCGTGGAGGATGATGGAGAAACAGGCAAGGGAGTCCAGTTGAGGGTCGCTGATGTGAGGAAGACGCCGGCGACCTGGTTATTGTCCACAAGCCTGGCTAGGGTGGCGGTGGAGACGCTGGAGGAGAAGGCGGAGACGTTGCCCGCATTGTCCTTGGCCTGGACCCTGAAGAAGTAGGTGGTGTTAGAGTCGAGGGTATTGAATGTGACCGAGGGTCCTGCGATGAATCCGGAATCGGCGTTGATGATCCCAAAGCCCGAATCGGTGGAGGCCTGGACCTTATAGGGGGAGCCGGCCAGGCCGCTCAAGGGATCGGAAGCGGTCAGAAGATTGGCTGTGAGGCTGAAGGAAGAGGGACTCACCAGGGAGCTGATGCCAGCTCCTGTGGGAGGGGTGGTATCCACTAGGACGGTAAATTCCTCGGTCTTAACCTTGCCATTCAGGGAGGACGCCAGGAAGTAGACCCGGTTTGTGTTGGCTCCCGGGGACTCCGTTTGTCTCAAGGGCAGGCTTTGGCCCGAGAAGGTTTCTGTATTCAAGGAGCCTGGGGAACCGGTAATGGAAATGGAGTTTGTGGAAATCCTCACCCAGGTGAAGTTGGCTCCGGCCCTTGTGGAAAAGTCCACATTGGGCGCTCCCAGGCCGTGTCCCAAAACGGCCGTGCGATTGTAGTGGTCGTTGATTTCGGATGAGGTGAACGCCGCGGTGGAGAGGTTGACCTCGTCTATTTGTCCGGCAAAGAATTTCGTATTGTTGCCCAGCTGCCCGTCCGCCTTGCTGGCGGCCCCGACCCAGAGATAAATCGGTCCGGGATAGGTCCTGGCTGTGTCGGAGTTGACCGAGGTGTTGGAAGCGACCTGGCTCCCGTCCACATACAGGAACATGCCGGAGGGATTGAGCACGGCCGCCACAAAGTGCCAGAGGCCGTCAGTGTAGGGAAGCGCTGCCACGGCCCTCTGCTGGGCTCCCCCGCTGGTGTAGACCACGAACACCAGGTTGCCGCTTTCCTGAGGATACCGCTCCCAGGTGATTTCCCCGTCTATGCTTCCGGCGTTGGCTGAGTTGGAGTTGGCCATCTGGACGATGTAGCCGTCCCTGGTGGTGGTCTTAAACCAGGCTTCGAGCGTCCATTGATTGTTGGACGCGCTGTTGCGGAAGGGAGTCAGATCCGGAGAGATGGCCTGGTCGTCGACTCCGTCAAAGGAAAGGCCCCGGTCCAACTGCCCGGCCACCCAGGAGGTACCGCCCGAAAGAGTTAGGTTGCGGCCGTTGCGGCTGGAGTCTGTTGCCGTCGTTCCGGCTCCATCATCCAGATGCCAGACTCCCAGGTGGGCTGGGGTCGTGGAAACAGAAAGCCCCGGCGCGAAGCTGGACTTGATCTGCACCCGAACGTTTGGCGTCGTAGTATCCGAATAGAGAGAAGGATCTATGAACTGGCCTTGGGAGTTTGAGACCTCAAAGGTGCCGGCCAGGAATGAAGGGATGGCGGATTCCAGGGTTTTCGTGGAGCTGAAGTTGACGTACGCGGTCTTGACGCCCTGATGGCTTTGGGACTGGACCCGCGCGTAGTACGTCGTTCCCGGGCCCAGGCCGCTGAAAGTGGTGGCGAGCGCATCGGACTGCTGCTCCAGAAAGACGATGCTAAAGTCCGAGGCCGTGGAGATCTGGGCCCTGTAGAGCGTGCTGGGAGGATTAAATCCCGTGGCAAGGGTGCCGGAGGACCAGTTGAGGGTGAAATCATTGGCGGTGACGTTGGTGAAGGTGGAGGCCGTGGGTCCCGGGGGCACGGAAAGAGTGGATGTGGAGCCCAGTTGGGTGAAAAGGGAATTGAGGCCCGCAGCGTTTCTGGCCCGCACGCGGGCATAGTAGGTGGTGTTGACGGAGAGGCCGGAAAATTCCGCCGATAGATTCGCGGTATCCGAAGTGAAGACGACGTTGAAATCAGAAAAGCTGGATAGATGGACTTCGTATCTTGTTCCAGGGGGATTGGCCGGAGTCCCGGAGCTGAAGCGCGCCGTCAGGCTGGAGACGAAGACGGGATCAAAAGACGGGGAGACGAATCCTGGCGGGGAGGCCAGGGTGAGGGTGGAGCCGAGGCTTGTAAAGGCCGTAGGAATCCCATTGTGGTTGCCCGCACGGACCCTGGCGTAATAGGTGGTGTTGGGAGAGAGGCTTGTTATAGTGGCCGAAAGATTGAGCGTGCCCGAAGAGAAAATCGTGCCCGTAAAGTCCGAAGCGGTGGAGATTTGAGCCGTATAGAGAGTGCCGGAGGCGTTCCCGTTGGCGCCCCACTGGGCGGTGATGGAAGAGATCCCCACCATGCTTAGAGAAGGGCTGACCAGGGCAGGAGGGTTGGCCAGGGTGCTTGTGGAGGCCAGGGTCGTGAAGTTGGCCACCGAATTCCAGTTCAAAGAGCCAACCCTGAAGAAGTAGGTAGTGTTGGCTGACAGCCCTGAAACCGTCAGGGTGGAAAGCGATACGCTGGGCGTGGAGGAGGAGAGTACCACTCCGGTTCCGTCAAAGTTCGTGGTGGAGGCCTCCAGAATGTATCCCTCCGAGGTGGCGGAAGAAGGGGAGGCGGGAAGGGCCACCCATTGGGCAGTGACGGAGGAAACAAACACATCTAGAAAGACGGGTGTGATCGTCTGAACGGGATTGGCCAGCGTGGAGGTCCCACCGAACACCGCGAAGTTGGCGATGTTCTTCTGGTTCAGGGAGGCCACTCGCAAGAAATAGGTGGTATTGGAAAGCAGTCCCGAGACGGTCAAGGTGCTTTGTGCCACATTGACCGTTGAGGAAGAGAACACAGTTCCCGAGCCGTTGAAGTTGGTGGAAGAGGCCTCTAGGCGGTAGCCGTTGGCGGTTGCGCTGGAGGGAGAGGCTGGGAGGGCGGTCCACCCCAACGTGAGGCTGCCTGTGGAGAGCCCAACCAGAGATAAATTCTGGACAGGGTTGGAGAGCGTCATCTCGTTGGCTAGATTGCTCTGGTCGGACCAGTTGGGCTTTAAGTCTGATGTGAACAACCGGAAGTAATAGGTGGTGTTGGGATCTAAGCCGTTGACGACGGTGCTCTGGGGTACTCCCGCCACGACTCCCGATGTCGAAATGAGAACTTGGGCGTTGGTCGTGGACCAGACCACGCCTGTCCAAGTTGCGTACTGGATGGCGTAGTTGCCGCTCAAGGGATCATCCGTAGGGTCGAAGGGAGCGGTCCAGGTGAGCTTCATGGAGGTATTTGTATTCGTAAAGGCGGCCAGGTCTGCCACAGGATCAGGGGGGATGGTGTCCTCGGAAGTCAAAGTCCTTGTGGAACCTGCGCTGGCAAAGTTCGGGGTTTGGCTCCAGTTCAGTGCGCCCACCCGGAAAAAGTAGGTGGTCCCGGAGTTCAAACCTTCCACCGTCAACAGGGTGGCGGCGCTATTTTGCGTGGAGGAGGAAAGGATTGTTCCGGAGAAATCGGAATTGACCGAAGCCTCCAGACGGTAGCCACGATTGCTTCCAGAGGGTAGCGTCCAGCTTACCGCCACGCTGGAGACAAAAACCCCTGAGAAGCCGGGGGAAACAGGAGCATTCGCCAAAGTAGGCGTGGAGCCCACAAGCGCGAAACTGATCACCCCGTTGTGGTTTAGAGCGCCCACCCTAAAGAAGTAGGTGGTGTTGGGGGATAAAGCCGGAGCGGCTACGGTCAGCAAGGTCAGGCTTCCATTGGAAGTGGAGGAAGAATGCAAAACCCCGGTTCCATCGAAGTTCGTGGAGGAGGCCTCCAAAACGTAACCCTGTGAGTTGACGGCGGTCCAGCTCACGGAAGCGCTGGAGACGAATATCCCTGAAAAGGCGGGAGACACCGGAGGCGGGGCCAAGGTGGAGGTGGCATTTAAGACCACGTAGTTGGCAACCCTAGCCCAGTTCAAGCTTCCGATCCGGAAGAAGTAGGTGGTGTTGGCTGATAGTCCTGAAACGGTGAGCGTGCTGAGCGCGACATTGGGCGTCGAGGAGGAGAAAACAGTTCCCGTGCCGTTGAAATTGGTAGAGGAGGCCTCCAACAGATAGCCCTCGGAGGTGGAGGAGGAGGGCGAAACAGGCAGGGCGGCCCAGTTGAGGGTGGCACTGGTTTGGAATATGCCGGCAAACTGGGCGCCGCTTACTTTATCGGCCAACGTGGACCTGGAACCTCCCGAGACGAAGTTGGGGACATCGCTCCAATTCAGGCTTCCCACCCGGAAGAAGTAGGTCGTGTTCGGGAAAAGCCCCGATACGGTCAGGGTGGAGAGAGAGATGTTGCGCGTGGCGGAGGAGAGTACCGTTCCCGAAAAGTTGGCGGCCGTGGAGGCCTCCAGGAGGTAGCCTTCAGCGGTACGGCTGGAGGGCGAGACGGGCAGAGCAGCCCAGTTGAGAGTGGCGCTTGTCTCAAATATCCCCGCGATCTGAGTGGATGAAATCGGGTCGGCCAGGGTCGCGGCGGTGGCGCCATTGGAGAGGGAGCTGTAGTCTCCATCCTCGTTTTTGGTCCACACCCGGAAGAAGTACGTAGTGTTGGGGTCCAGGCTGAGGGTGAGAGACTGCGGAGCGCCTGGATTGACCCCGGAGGTTGAGATATTAAGCTGCGCGTTGGAGGTCGAGAAGATCACCCCGGTCCAGGTGGAGTTCTGGATGGTGAATGTGGAGTTGTTGAGCGTCCCTAAATCCCCGTGGGCTCCAGGGGCACTCCAGGAAAGGAGGATTTGCCCCGCCGCCGTGCCCGAGGAGGCGAAAAGGTTCCCTACCGCAGATGGGGGGCCGACCAGAAGTCTATCGTAAAGCGTCTGCAAGGGAGCGGCGACGCGGGTATAGACGAGATGGATGGCCCCTCCCTGGCTCTGCACGCTGGCGGAGAGGTGGTCTATGTTGGCCGGCTCATCCACAATGCTGTCTTCCGCGCTCCAGGAAATGGAATCCACTGGCGAGAACTTGTGCCTCAAAATAGATTGGTCTCCCGTATGGATGTAGAAGGCGTGGAGACGGTCTGGGTCCACCGTATTGTCCACGCTCAGCGCTCCGGATTCGAGAGTGCTGCCACTGAGAACCGTGACCGCCGCATCCCAAGCCGTGGCGTCGTTGAGATTCGTAGCCCGCCGGCTGACTAGAAGCGTGTCCTCATCCGAATACAGAACATGCATTCGGCTCTCCGAATCCATGACGGAGCTCAGCGCCTTGATGGAGGGGGTGGTGTCGTGTGTAAAGAGGGCATTTTTTCTGGCATAGGCTGAGGTGATGTTGTCGCTGGCTACCCTCCAGCCCGCCCGGGTGAAAACCGCGCCGGCCAGATCTCCCGTCCCCCCGAAGGGCTGAGCCGTTATCCGGAATAGTCCACCCGTACCGCCGGTATTCACGAACTGGACGAACGCCGACCAGGTGGGAGCCGCTGCCTCGGGGTTGGCGGTCGTGCGGATGAAACCGGGGATCTTCCCATTGCTGTCCCCATAGAGAAGAATGAGATTTCCATTCCTGTCCTTGATGATGGCGGAGCCTTCCCCAGGGGTTGCCGCCAGAGTGATCGCCTGCAGGGTGAAGAGGGTGGGGATTCCGTTGGAGTCCGGGATTTCCACGCGGCAATAGCCGATCTCGGCGACCTGGGAATCCACCAGGGCGATATATACGTTCAAGCGGCTGTTGGCGGAGTCCTCGGCGATCCAGGCGGAGGCGGCCTGACCCACCGAGGAACTGATCTGGCCTCTATCCGTCCAGGTGACGCCGTCCGAGGAGCTTAAGATGCGCACGCCGGGGAAGTTGGCGTCCGATCCGTTTTGGACGAGGGCATAGTGCCACTTGAGCGCCCTAGGGTTTTTGAACACCTTGACCTGACCCTCAAAGCGCGTGGCGAAGTTGACAGCGGTGGAAGAAACAAAGACTCCCGCGAAGGTCAGTGGCGAGGCCAATAGGGAGGCGCAGGCCCAAAACAGGGCCGCCGTCCCGATGTGTCGCATCCGGCTAAGGCTAAGTTTCATCCCTGTCCTTTCCCTTTCCCCGCTCAATTCTCCGCCTTTCTCAGGCCACCATCTCGCTGACGAAGATGCCGGAAAGCCTCACCTCCCAGTTGCGCAGGATGCCAAGGTTTCCATTTTGCGCCACCTCAATCTCTTCCTCTTGCGGGGTTGCCAGGGCTTTACTGACTTGCTCCAGGGAGAGTCGCTCCAGCGGGATCTCCAGTTGGAACCCTTTCCCCTTGCGGGAACTCACCAGGCCCTGTTTGGCCAGGCAGAACAACACCTTCTGGCAGTAGGCCTCGGGGATGGCGTGGGCCGTCGCGATTTCCTTCACTTCTACGTAGTCGCTTGCCTTCTGCGCCAGATGCTTCAAGCACACCAGGGCGTACAGCAGCGTCTTGGTCAGTTTCATGGCTTTTACCTCCTAATTTTTGAGCGATCAGACCCCAGGGGTCTGATCGCTGGGCAAAAAAACACCGTCGCTTTGGGAGTTGAAGATACTCTCAGCTCCGCCAGCAGATCGAGCATGTCTGGTGAGCGCTCAAAAAAAGTGAGGATGGGTCGAATCTTTCTATGCTGATGCAACCAGTTGGGTCGGGTGAGGCAGGGGGCTATGGATGGAGGCGTGCTTTTCCTGCGCGTACGCACACTAATAGCCTGGAAGATAAATGTAAAGGAAAATGTAAATTCTTCTCTGGGATTCCTAGCGGCGGAAGGGAAGGTCTATCCGCCTTTATTTGTAACTTCCTTGACGGAGAATGAGTCCTGCCTTGACTTTGTGTAAAATTCCTGCAATAGATATTGGACAACCCTGTAAAGTATCTATAGAACCATGGCCCCCAAAACAGATGAGGTGCTGACAACCACCCAGGCATGTGAGCTGCTTAAAATATCCCGCCAGACCTTGCATTCTTGGATTCGGAATGGGCGGCTAAAGCCCTGGAAAAAACTTGGAGATGGCCTTCCCAGTCTTTTCTTGCGCAGCGAACTTAATCGCCGGGACATTGGAAAGCATTCAAGAGCTAGCAATGCGCCTGCACCAGGCGCTCGCAACCATGGAGGCAAGGCAGTTGCCGAAATCATTGTCACTTCCCGCGATCAGGCCTCCGTGACTCAGATCATCGCATGCCTGAGCAGTCACAACTTCTCCATATCCCCATCCCGATCCCTGTCTGATTTCGAAGATATTCTCGCCCGGAAGATGCCGGATGTCTTTGTGGTGGACTTGGACTCTAAGAAGCCATCTGGTTGGGCGATGTTAAAGAAAATAAGTGCGCGGATAAAGTCCCAGTTCCATCCCACGCCTATTCTTGCGATTTCGGAACAATTCGCTACTCCGCAGGACGCTTCTAACGCATTGAAAAGAGGCGCTTGGGATTTTCTGAGGAAGCCTCTAGTATCGACAGTGCTTTTGGTTCGCGTCCGCTCGCTCTTAAGAAGAAAAATATGGAAAGAGCTGGAGGCGACAGATGGGCAGATTCAGGCCAGCCCGGATGGCCGGTTGAGACTGAACCCTTCCCAGAGGATTTTGGAAGTCAGTGGGCAGCCTCGTATGCAGCAAGCATCGACTATTTTATTGACCAGAAAGGAGGCTGAATTGTTGTGCTTGTTTCTAAAACGGCCAGGGAAAATTTTTAGTAAGAGCATGTTGTTGGAGTTGGTTTGGGGTTTCAGGACCGATATTCAAACGAGGACGGTGGATTGCCATATTAAAAATCTTCGCCAGAAGCTGGGCTCTCAAGGCGAGCGAATCGTTACACATTATGCCGTTGGATACCAGTTCCTAAATTCAGCTTAGAAGTTAATCCGCATGCCGAGTCCAAAACGGAAATCACCCTGCCAGTCCAACCCACCAAGGCTGAGAATTTCCAGGTTCTCAAACGGCGTGAAGTCATTGATGTGGCGAGAGATTCCCAGACCTCCGAGCTCGGGAGTGATCCCAAGCGACAGACTGTACCTCTGCCAATAGGCCCATTTGAGGTCGATCAGTGGGAGCGGCTTCCCCACGTAGACGATCCCCCCGCCGAGGCGGTTCGTGAAGCCACGATCCTTGATGACTACTTCTGGCGGCTTCTCCGGCTGGTCCACCTTGGTCACGACCTCGACCTTGCCTTCGGGCGGCAGGTAGCGGTACTCGATCTTCGTGGTCCCCTCGCGCCACTTGGTCACGACGCGGTCACGGTAGACCGTTACAACCTGTTTGGTGTCGAGCGGTAGGCCTTCGAGCTTCGCGGTGAGTTCGCACGAGCGATCGCGCTCCCGGGTGAGCCTCCAAAGGGTTAGGGCCAGGAGCGCAGCAAGGAGTAAGATGGCGGCTTCCTTGGGCCGCCTCACGGCGCACAAGGCGGCTGCCTTGATCGCGGCCAATAGTCTAATCGCCAGCCCCATTCTCCTCTCCGTTGTGCGGCCGGCCGTTGCCGTTGTTTCCGTTCTTGACTTTTTCTATGGCACGTGAGAGCACGTAGCCCGTGAACACAACGCTTACGATCCCGCCCGTCACGGTGATCGCCGTAGACAGGTGTTCGGGATGGTGAAGGGCGACCCACACGCATAAGAACACGAAGAGTGCGAGGTAGACATAGTTCCAGGCGGCGCGAAGCGATTTGAGGTCCCGAATGAAGTTTTGGGCGAGATCACTCTTGGCCGTCTTGCGAGCCAAACTCAAGGTCAGCCGCTTAATCCTGTCCATCAGAGATCGCTCCTGAAGAGATCCATGTTCCATAGGCGTCCAGGGCAGCTCTTTTGGCGCGGGAGGCCGAGGCGGTCGAAGACTTCGCGGTGGCCGACTATGTGCGTGACCGGGATGTGGAAGGCTTCCATGAACACTCGCGTGAGCCGAAGATTGAAGTCCCAGTGTTCGGGCTTGGGCGGGGTCTTGTCGAAGTCTCCGACGGCGCAGAGGCCGAGATAATCCGTGTTGTAGAGGTTCGAGGCCCCCTTCACGCCCGCGTGGGCGCCGATCTCGGTCAGCGCCCGGCCCCAGTGAAAGACGACTTGGCCGTTCACGAACTCGGTTCCTCCGTGGTAGCCGATATCCTTCCATGGAGCCTGGAAGGATTTGCCATCTCCGAGCGCCAACCTCCGTTGGTATTCGGCCGCGGTTACGATTTGGCCGTCGATCCGGTAGGAGGTGTGGTAGCGGCGGATAGCATCCCAGTCCTTGGTCGCCCCATCTGGCGTCGCTGAATGGTGCCACACGATCCCCCTCCACGGCCGCGACCGCGAAACGTTGATAGCGATGTCCAGCTTCATATCTCCTCCATCTCGGCTTCCAGGGTGTGCCCGGCGGGCTTGAGCACGTCGGTGTAAGGAAACGGGATCTCCTCGAGCCTCCAGCCCACGTCGAAGAGCGCGCGGGGCCGGAACCTGGGCTCGGGCCAGAAGGTCACAAGCGGGTTCTGCGCGAAGATGCGCTCGGCCTCATCCTTGGCCGCCTGGTCGACGAGGCGGACGGTCCAGCGGCTGGCGTACTTGTCCTTGCCGCGGTAGGCCACGAGCTTTCCGCCCAGGGTCCGCATGCTTCCCGCCTCGAAGAGCCGCCGGCGCGGGTCGTAGGCATCGAAGTTGGGCAGCGCCAGGAGGAGCTGCCCGGCGTAGACTTCGCCGATGCGCTTGTTCTGGTTCGGCGTCTTTGTGGTACGGGCCTCGATCTGGATGAGCGGCATGGCGAACAGTGGGAAGGGGATCAGCACGTCGTCTTCCAGGATCTCGCCCTCGAAGAGGGTGGTCACGCCGATATGGACGCGCAGGACCTTGAGGTTGGTGTTCCTTAGGATCAGGCAGTTCAGGTTCCGTAGTTCGTTGCCGCCGCTCGGAGCCAGGAATGTGAGCTGAAGCGTGACGGGTGAGCCGTCGGATGCGCCGAGCGAGATCCACGGATTCTCGGGGTCCCCATCCACGAGCCTGCGCGTGTTGGCGGTCTCGCTGAGTCCCTCCTCGCTGGAGATTACGGACACGCGCCCCGGTCCCGCTTCGTCGACCGACAGGATGATGGGCTGATCCTCGTCTACGGCCTCCTGGGCAACCGTGAAGTCGAAGGAACTCAAGCTCGGTCCCGGGCTCGCCTTGATGAACTCGAGCTTCACGTCGACGAAGAGAGCCGCGGGCATATCGAGACTGCCCGCTTCCACGTTACCGACCGCAGTTCCGATGGCTGGGGCGCTGAAGGCAGCCGCCTGCAGCTCAGCCAAAGTATCCGCGGATCGCACGCGCACGTTGATCTTCGAACCCGGCGCAGGCAGGATGCGCTCCATGCGGTAGCCCGTCACCTTGGTCTTCACCGGATAGGAGCGCCTGAAAATGACCTCGCCTGAGTCTGGCTCGAGGATTTCTCCCGAGAGCTTGAAGTAATCGAAGTGGAACCGCGATCCGGGCGCCTCCTTGCTATGGGCGATGCCGAGGTGTATGTCGCCAGTCAGGGTCCTCAACGGCGGCGAGGCAGTCGTCTGGAAGACAACCTGGTTCGGATCGTCGTTCTTGTAGACGATGAATCTCACGCCGCCGTTGGGCTGGCGCAGAACCTTCACCGTGATGGGCACGCCTGCCGCCGCGTTGATCGGTAGAAGGAACCAGCCGCCCTGATTCGAATATCCCTGCCAGCTCGTGGGCGCGGATGGGAGTTGGGTTAGCCGGTTTCCATTGGCGTCCACTACGATGGGGATAAAGGACAGGTTGTTCGAGATGGCGGATGGCCGGATGTAGAGCTCCCATAAGCGTTTGGCCGCGATGTTTGAGTCCGAAAGAGGCGGCGCCTCGATGGTCCCCTGGAGCATGTGCAGGCCCCACTCGAGCGGCGTGAACTGCTGGACCGAGCTGTCCAAAATGTTCCAGATGAAGCGGGTCTCGAGCTCGACCGCGCCGCGCGGAGAGTTGTAAATCGTCTCGATATCGTGCGGCTGGCCGTCTGGATAGTCGAACTGGAGGAAGCCGCCGCTCTCAACCGGGAAAGGGTTCGGCGTGGGCGGCGAGGTGTTGATCTCTTGGCCATCGACCCGGTAGTTGAAGTTCGAATACTGCGGCGCGAACTGGTCGCCCCGGCTCCAGGTCAGCCCTCCATCGAACGAGAGCCACGAGAACCCGCCGTTGGCCGGCGCGGGCGCGTTTTGATCGCGGTAGACCTCCACGACGCTGTTCGTAGGCTGCTGGGCGGTCCCGATGTGGCGGATCACGATGGCGTACTTCACATCCGCATTGAGTATCGGCGGTGTCGGGAACGTGAAGGTAGTCAGCGTGTAGGTCGAGGGGTTCTCCAGCTCCGACTGCGGCACGACTGGCAGGTTGAACGCCTGGATGGGATCGGAGACCGCCAGAACCTGAGTGGGATCGGGCTGGCCGTCTGTGCCGATCGTGCCCCAGACCTCGCTCTGCACGTAGCCGGGAGGCGTGAAGCCCTCGATCTGATGGACCCGCCATTTGCAGCTGGTCAGCTTGAAGGGCACGGAGCGCAGAAACGATTGAGCGTAGCGATAAGAGTCCTCGACGATCGGCGTCTTGGTGATGCTGTTGGTCCCGGAGTAGGCGAAGGTATGAGCCGGCCCAGGCGGCGGCGGGATTGGCGAGGTCAGCCACTTGGGGTCTTTGACGCTGTCGTTGAAATCGTCGGCGATGGGCAGCGTGAAAGTCTGCTGCAGCTTGATGGGCATGGCCGAAAGATCAAGCCCCGTGACTCCCACGTTGGCCTGAAAGTGCGACGGCTGGTCGAGAATCTCCTTGAGGGACATGGTTACGGAATCTCCAAGAGGTCGAGTTCGGTCCGGAAGTTCATCAGGTCATGGGCGATGCCCAGGACCCGGACGTCGAAGGGCTGGCCCACGCGCCTCGGCGATGCGACGTTGAAGGTGACCCGGTCCCCCAGTTCGAGCTCGGGCATGAAGCGGGCGGTCAGGGTCACGCGGCGCTTGGGCTCCTTGTAGCGGCCGAAGTAGCGCCGGGCCATCACCGTGGCCAGGTCCACGTCGGTCTGGAACATGAGGCTGCCGCCGCCCACCGAGAGAGGCCGGAAGCCGAACCTCTGGATCGATGTGGGCGCGGGCTCGCCCTCGGTCTGCGGGTTGGCGGTCTTGACGAACTGGCCGAAGGTCGCGCGGACGCTGTTGAAGACGCGGCCCCAGCCGGGTGTGACGCTCTGGACGCGCTCGATGTTGGACTCATCCAGCGTCAGAACAGAGGTGACAGCAGCGGCCTTGTTGCGGAAGAAGAAGCGTCCCTCGCCGTCCACCCCAAGCTCGAAGTCCGCGATGCGGGCCAACTCCTTGAGCACGTCGAGTGTGGCCCGGCCGCCGTAGTTGGCCATGCTGATGAGGACGTTGCGAGTCGTCAGCGTGATGATGCTGAGGTTGTGGGTCGGAGGAACGGGCCCGGCGGTGTTCAGGAGCGAGATGAACACCATCTTCTGCGTCACGCCAAAGCCTTCGCTTGCCTGGAACTCGTCGGTCGTGATCGAGTCGCCGGGCCCGAGGGCCCTGTGGAAGCTGTAGCCCGAGCCGCTGATGAACTGGCCGTCGCCCGCGGCGGCCGTGAAGCGCTGGACGCTGCCGTTGTTGGGGATGACGACTGCCTTCCAAGTGTCCCAGGAGACCACCCCGGTCCCCGCATCGAGCTTGGGCGAGACGGCCAGGGCCGGCAGCCACAGGCGCTTGATGCCGTAGGGCGAGGACTCCAAGGTATCGGTGAGGACGATGCGGAACTTGATGTAACGCGGGCTGTTCACGTTGGTCCAGGCGCCGATGTTGCCGCCGTTGGCCACGGCGGTCTCGGGGGAGTAGTTGAAATCGTCCTGGCTCCAGCTCCAGAAGAACTGAGCGCCGGAGACCGAGCCCTGGAACTCGGCGAAGAAGGGGCCGAGGGTCGTGATGAGCGAGAAGGCGGTCAGGCCCGATAGGAGTAGTCCGTAGTCCACCTTGAGCGTCAGCTCCCCTTGGGCGGGCGTGCCCTGCCGGGCGTTGTAGCGGATGTAGTCGAGGAAGATGTTGTTGGTGCCCGGACCGATTGAATGGAGCGTGATCACGCCGATGACGGACTCAGAGCCCAGACTCCCTGTTTGGACGAGGCCCCCGTCGATGTAGAGCTCATAGTCAGCGGTCGTCGAGCTGGTCGGGATCATCGTGAGCCGGAAGGTGTGGAACTGGCTCAGGTCCACGCTGACCAGCGGCTTGAGATCACCCGAGACCACCCGGACCTGGTTCATGTTCCAGAAGACGAGCTTGGCTCCAAGGGTCAGGGTGGAGCTCACACGGACGTAGGTTTCCATCTGGACCCGGCCCCCGATCTGGGCGAAGCGTATACGGCAGGCAGCCGCGCGGGCCTGGTGCGGAATGGGATTGAAGACGCCGCCGTCGTCGCGGTCGTTGATGAGGAAGTAGTCCGCGCCGCCGTTGTGGACGATGTTTCTGACCGAGCCGGAGAGCGACACCGTGGTCCCTGAGGGGACCAGCTCCTGCCAGGGGAAGGTCGAGTCGCCCTCTATCTGGAACTTCTCGACACCCGGCTCGAGGTCGGCCTCGTACTGGGCGGTCCACAGGGGATGGATGCCGTTGGGGACGCGCTTGAAGTTGATCCGGCTGATGGCCTCTGCCGCCTGCCACTCGGCCGCCGTATCGTAGGGATCGATGGAGAGCAGCCCATCGCCCGAGGGCGGCTCGGGCTCGGGCAGGACGGCCGCGCGGTGCAGGCTATAGGGCGCGAAGTCGCCCACGTGGGTGTGGAGAATCTCGCGCTGGGCCGGCGGCTCGAACTGAACAGTCTCGACCGCGGCCGCAGGCACGCGTGACTCGGTCGCGAGCAGATCGCCGACCACCTCGTGGATCTGGCGGTCGCGCTTCCAGACGATGTAGTCGACTCTCACCTCGGCTCCGGGTGGCGGTTGGACGGTCTCGAAGCGCAGCTTGGCGCGCTTGAGCGGGTCGTTGAGGCCAGTCACGGTCCAGCGGGTGCCGGGCCGGACCGCCTCGCCGCCCACCCGCACCTCCAGGACCTCGCCCGCAGGAAGTTGGGAGAGCTCGAACTCAAAGGCCTGGCCGTCGCCGATTCCGAGCAGCTCGTCGACCACAAGGATCGCCGCCTCATTGGCGGCGGCCTCGTCCAGGAGCTGCTCCATGGACCGGACGTCCAGCTGCAAAGTCGGCGCGCCCGAGTCCTCGACGGCGTCGTCGATAACGCCGGTGAACACCGCGAAGGCCTCCTCGGACCCGCCGAACTTGAGCCCGAGGGAGATGCGCAGCTTGGAGTGGAACCTAAGGAAGCCAGCGAAACGTCCAGACGAGCCGTCATCCCAGCGCCTGTCCGAATTGTCGACCTCGATGCGGATGTTGGAGGCCTTGAACTCGTTCAAGGCGTCGGTGTCAAGCTTCCAGGCGAGGCGCTCCAGGCGCGTTACCTCGGCGGTCACGTCGATGGGCGAGGCCTCCCAGCCCGAACCGTCCGGCAAGGCCCGGAAAAGCTCCACCTTCCTGACCGGGAAGATCAGGTGCGAGGCCTGGGCGGCCTTGTAAGCGAGGGAGACGGCCCTCATGGTATTCGGCCTCTTGCCTCAACCATTCCCTCGCGTTCGACCGCGAACGCTTCGGTCACACTGCCTCCTTGGCCAGCCGCCCCTGTCGGGCCAGGATGGACTTGACGAGCTCCGCCCCCTCGGCCGCTCCGGTGCGGGTCGCCTCCGAAATGCGGCGCATGAGCTGGCGCACCTGCTCGTCGCCCATACCCGTCACCGTGATGTGGTTGGTCTGGCTGACTGAGACGTTGACGTCCCCGCCCAGGCGATTCAAGTGGTCGAGCGGGATTACGGCCTCGGGTCCCGCCTCGCCGACCAACCCCAGCGTGGGCTTGCGGACTACGCCGCCTTCGGCGAACTTGAAGCCCCTGAATGCGGGCGCGGCGATGGCCCCGAAGAGCAGCGCCCCGCCGATCGGCCCCAGGGCCCCGGAGGCGGCGGTCCTCGCGATGGCGGCCTCGATGGCGATGCGGGTGAACGTCTCGATGGCGGTGCGCAGGACGGACTTGAACACCTGGTCCATGGCCTGCTCGAGACTCTTGCCCTCCAGGATCACGTCCGCGACCGCCGAGGCGAAGTTGGAGGCGATGCTCGATGCGACCGCCTTGCCGCCCGCTTCCAGGGCCTGAAGGTCCTCGTTGAACTTGGCGCTGGCCTCGGCCGACTTGAGCATGGAGATCTCAAGAGCCGAGAGCCGGGCCTGGAGCAGCTCATCTTCGGTGATGAGGCCCTTGGCCCGCAGCTCCTCGAACTGCCGGAAGCGCTGCTCCTTCTCCTGGTTGATGAGCAGCAGGCGGGACTCAAGGCCGCGGCCCTCGTTCTCCAGGCGTTCCGCCTCGAGCGAGACGAGCCTGTCGTGCGCGTCCTGGGCCTGACGCTTCTTCTCTTCGGCCTCTTTGCGGGCGTCCTCGACAGCCTTCTGGCTCGTCTTGGCCTTGAGTTCGACCTCCCGCTGGGCCAGTTCCTCCCTTTCGCGGGAGTAGCGCTTTTGCACCTCGGCTGCCTGACTTGCCGACGCCTCCTCAATGGCGGCGAGCTTGGCCGCGGTCTCCTGAGTGATCTCGGGCAGGCGCTCGAACTGGCCGCGGAACACGGCTGCGGTCTTGGCCCCCAAGCCCTCCAGGTGGACCACGGCCTTGGCTGCGAAATTGGCGATGACGGTGCCGAGAATCTCGAAGAACTGGGCTCCCCTGAGCACGGCATCCAGGAAGCCCGTGAAGACGGGCAGCACCCCCGCGCCCACAGTGTCCTTGAATTGGTCGAGGCGGTTCCTGAGGCTGGCAAGCTGCCTGGCGAAGCCGGACTCGCTCTCTGCCGCGCCGGCGAAGCGTTGGGACAGGGCGTCGAGCACCTCCTGGGCCGTGTCCGCGTCGCCGAGGAAGGCGCCGAACTCCTTCTTGAGCTCGCGCAGGCGGGATGCGTCGCCTTGGAGGATGGGCGAGAGCTGCTCGATGACCGAGTTGAAGTCCTTCCCCGAGGCTGAGGCGAGGCCGAAGGCAAGCCGCGTGGCCTGCATGGCCTGGCCCACGTCGCCCGTGATCCGGGTGAGCCGCCCCAACGCCTCGAAGGTCTGGCCCTCCGAAAAACGGGTCAGCGCCTGCTGCTCGGCCGCGAAGGCCAGGATCTGCTCCTTGGACTTATCGAACGAGCCGCCCGTGCCGTCCACCGCGAACTGGAGCCGACGCAGGGCCTCCTCCTCGGCGATGGCCCCCTCCGCGGCGGACTTGAAGAATGCTCCGATCCCGGCGACCGTGGCAAAGCCCGCCAACTGGTTGAGGAGTTGTCCCGCCGCGGATTGGACGGCGGACATGGACTGTGCGGCGGCGCCGGCTGCGGGCGGCAGCCTCCTGAAGCCCTGGTCGGCTTTGGCGGTCGCCTTGGTGACCTCGCCGGCGAAGCGATCCGAGCGCTGCGCCGCCTCCAGGAGTTGCTGCGAGAGCCGCTGGATGGTCGGGGAGGCTTCGTCGACCGCCTCGAATTTGATCTCGAAGCCGGCCATGGCCGCTTAGCCCTCCTGCTTGGGGATCGCCTCGAGGGTCAGGTTGACGATCTCGACGTAGAGTCCGACGGCGAGAGCGTAATCGCCCAGGACCTGGTCGACGGGCACCGCGCCGGGCTCGTCATCGGTCACGCAGAGCTTGGGCTCGACCACGCCGTAGAGCAGGATGCGCCGGAACTGGGGCAGCTTGGGGTTGGCGATCAAGGCGTTGATGCGTTTGGCCAGGGTCTCCTTGCCCTCGCGGGCCAGGGTCCAGAAGTCCTCGTTCTCGTCGCCCAGGAACATCAGCGGCACCCGCCGGATGCGGAAGGCCGTCCCGCACACTTGGACGTGGCGCTCCTTCTTGAGTTTCTCGCGCAGCGCGGCGGCCGAGATGGGGGCGTTCATGCTCAGTACCCCGTGATCGCGTTGGTTAGCACCGCCTGGAGGCTGTAGCCCAGGGTCGTGTCCAGCTCGGCCTGGAAGGTCACGGCCGCACCGAGCAGGCCCTCGAGCGTCCCGAAGCCGTAGGCGGTGTACTTGGCCTTGGGGATCGAGAGCTCGAGCTTGCTCTTGAAGGAGCCTTGGATCGTATCACCGGTGAGAGCGATCTCGACGGCCTGGGGCAGGTTCTCCAGGAACTTCTGGCGGTTGACCTCGGTCTCAAAGTAGACCTCGTAGCCGCCCTCGATGACGAAGCGGCCGGTCGAGACGATGTCCTTGGCGTCGCGCGACTGGTTCAGGGTCCGCTGCGCCGCGGAGGCGTTGTCGACCGACAGCGTCCAGCTCCGAACATCCTGGTTGAGCACCCCGTCAAGCTTCACCTCGGTCTGGAAGAACATGAGCGGCTTGGGGGCGCCGAAGACCGCCGCAAAGGCTGAGGCCGGCTCCTCGGTCTTGAAGAGCACGTCGGCCGCGACCTGGCCCTTGCCGTCCACCGTCCCAGCCAGGCTGAGCTTCTTGACCACGGTCAGCGGGTAGCGCTTGAGGCCCAGGCCCCGGTCCACGAAGAAGGTGAACGAGGGGAAGCGCACCAGGCTGTCCGGCCGGAAGGTATGCCGGAACACCGTGGGCGCGTTGGCCGCGTCGGGCTGCACCGTCGTGACCTTGCCGAGGGCCCCGAATAGCAGGTCCCCGATGGTCTCGGCCTCCAGATCGACGGCCGGCAGCGCCCCCGATCCCTCCTTTATACCGGGGACGGAGGGGAAGGGCTCCTTGCTGCCCCTGATCTTGTCGTCGGCGATGAGCAGGGACTTGTAGTCGAGGAGAGCCTCGGCCCCCACCGCCAGGAACTTCTGCGGCGCGGGCTCGGCGATACCGCGGCTCCCCTCCTTCTTGAAGCCGTACTTCTGGTTCTCGATGGCAAAAGGCATACGATCCCTCCTATTTCCGGCTGGTCGCCTCCACAGCGAAGACCAAAGCCGCGGCGGTCATGTCCGCGTTGATAGAGGCGACGAGATTATCCTCGGGCGGCTCCCACTCGATGGCCTTGACCGTCGAGAAGAGCAGCTGCCCGTTGGGGATGGCGAGGCCTCCCAGGTCGACGTTGTCGATCAGGAGCTCAGCGAGCTTCTGCGCCTCGGCGGTCTTGGAGCGGACGATCTCCTCGTTGGGGCCGAAACGGGTCACGAGAACGATGCGGAAGTTGTAGACGACCCGGTAGGTCTGCCCGGTCGTGATCCGCTCGAGCGTCGTGCTGGGGGCGGGCTTGACGAACACGGCCGGCACGTTATCGGCCAGATTCTCCAGCGCCGGGAAGAACTCGAGCGCCCCGATGGTCGCCACTTTCAAGCCCATGTCGGCCGAGAGGTTCTGGTCGATGAGCTGGACGATCCTCTCGGCGATCAGCGTCTCGTGCAGCCGGGGAGGAGGCATCAGAGCTTTCCTCCTTCGCGCTGCAGTGCCTCGAGGATGCGGCTTTGGAAGATGAGCTGGACCCTGGGCGTGGCCCCCAGCAACGCCGGACGCAGGTAGGGCTGGGCAGTGTAGCCCCGGCGCTTGATCGCGCGGGCGACCACATAGGCCAGGCGCTCGTCACCGAGCTTCCGCCTGGCCCAGGTCCGCAGGTCGCTTCCCGGCCCCGAGGGCGGCTGGCTGCCCGACCAGGAGTTGCGGCCCTCTTCCACCACCGAGGCGTAGGGAAGCCCCGAGCCCACCTCGCCCACGATCCCCGCCCCGTTCTCGGCCACGTTCTGCGCGATGGAGACACGAAGCATGCCGCGGAACACGGGCGCGTTGAGCTTGGCCAGACTCTGGATGAGCACCGCGGCCTCCCTCATGGCCAAGACGAGGGCGGCCCGTAGGCGCTGCGGCAGGTTGATCAGCACCTTGCTCACTTCGCCCTTCTCTTTGAGGACTACGCGGATCACTTGCGCTCCTCCAGGACCGCCTCGAGGTGCCCGCCGAAGTAATCCTTGACTTCGGTGACGATGAAGACGCGGCCGTCCGATTCCCGGACCACCTCGTCATTCTCCCGGACGTCGGCCGGCGGATTGACGAAGAGGCGCAGGGACCGCTTGGCCGTTTGGCCGAGCACGACGCGACTCATCGTCGTGCCGCCCGGGTTGATCCGGGCCTTGAGGCCGGTCGCCACGACCTGGCGCTCGAAAACGGGACGCTTGGTGCCCGCGACGGCCGTCTGCACAGGCCGGCGGATCGTGACGAGGTCGGTCAGGAGCCGTTCGGGTAGGCGTCTCATATGAGATCGATGGGGAACCTCCGCCCCAGGGCGGCCCAGGCGCGGTCGATTTCGTCGTTGAGCTTCCTGAACGAGCTCGTATGGCTGTAGTCGCCGATGCGCTCGCTGTCGATGAGCGCCCCGTTCTTGGCCGAGAGCGCGGTCTTGGCCGCGAGTAAAGTCACCAGCTTCTGGACGATGGGCGGCACGACCCGCGCGCCGTGGATGTACTCCACCTCGATGTTCTGGCAGCCTTCAGGCCAAACGCCCCAGCAGCGCCGCAGCGATCCGGTCCGCGGGTTCAAGATGACGTCGGCCAAGTCGAGCTCCTGGCCGTCGACCGCGACGCTCAAGACCTCAGCGACCGGGAAGCAGCGCAGAAAGAGCGCCGCCGACCCATCGCCGTCTAAGACCTCGCGGGCGTTGCGAGTCGTGAAGCACATGCCCGACGCCAAGTCGATCTCGTGGGCGGCCTGGGCGATCCACTCGGGCAGCACGTCCTCGGGCGCGACCTCGCCGCCGGTCGCCTTGCTCACGAGCAGGGCGTTGGTGTAGCCCAGCGGTACCGTGGCGATGACTGGCGGAAGCAACGTCCCCGGGGCGAAGATGGTCGAGACGAGCGTCGCCATCAGCCGGACCTCCCGATGCGCCGGTCGTAGTCGGCAAGCTTCTGCCCGAATTTGAGCTCCAACTCGGAGAGAGCCTCCTGGTTGGCCCTGCGGATCGCCGCGACCCGCTCGGGCGAGAGCTCGCAGACCGCCGCGAAATGCTCGAAGAAGGCGAGCGCCTCCTTGAGCCTGGCATAGCTGTCCTTGAGCCCGCGTACGAAGCGGGCGCGCTTGGCCTCGGCCGGGGTCAGTGGCCGGGCGGGGCCGGCGATGACCAGAGCCCGCGGGCTGCCTGGCGTCTGGACGACCGGCAGTTCATGCCCCTCGCTCGGGCTCATGGGCCGCCTCCATCAGCGCCCTCCCGTCCCGTCGCCCACACCCGCGGTCTTGGAGGCCAGGGTGTCGAGCACCGGAATGTTGGAGGTGCCGTCGGACCAGAAGGTGGTCGTGTCCTCCGTCTCCAGCTTGTAGGAGAAGGTCTGCCCGTCCTGCGGGAAGGGCACCTCGGTTCCGGGCCGGCGGTTGGTCGTGTTGCCCGCGCTGTCGTCGAAGGACACCCGTCCGGTCCCCTTGGGGATCAGGGTCGAGTTGACCTTGAGGGCCTGGGCCGGGTCGAAAGTCGAGCCCGGCGAGCGGAAGACGTTGTAGCCGTTCGCGTTGGGGTCGGCGACCGCGTCCCAAGAGACCAGCACCTTGTTCGAGGACACCTCGGTCGCCAGGTTCTGCGGGATGGTGCCGATGGTCTCAACGAAGACCAGGTGCGGGTTCTGGACCATGACCTCGCTGGTCAGGTTCGAGGCGTTGCCCTGGCTGTCGACCGCGAAGACGTAGTAGGTCAGGTCCTTGCCGTTGTCGGCGTCGACCGGCGTCTGGTCCTGAAACGATGTCGCGGTGGAGGCGACGGCCGCACTCACGGTCAGGACCCCGGCCGCGGCCAGCACGTTGGCCTTGGTGGGGTTCGAGACCGGCGCGTTGCCGGGGACCCGGTAGATCTCGTAGTGGTCCAGATCCTGGACCGAGGTCTGGTAGCGGATCACGATCCGATTGCCGGCGGTGAAGCCGCCGGAGAGTTCGCTCAAGACGCCCGTCGCCAGGTCCAGGTTGTAGTGGGTTCCGAGGGTCTTGGCCGCCAGGGTGGCTGCCCGGACGTCCGTGCCCGAGGCGTGGGGGAAGAACAGCCCGTCGACCAGGGTCACATCGCCAGTCAAGGTGTTCACCGCCTTGACCTCGGCATACTCCTCCTTGCCCGTGACCCCGTTATCGATCACGATCTTCGCGCCGACCACGATGTCAGCCGGGACCGGGGTGCCGATGTTGATCACCCGCTGCCCGTGGAGCGTTGAGGCGGTCAGGGTCTTGGGGCTTGAGGAGATGCCCGTGCGCTCGTAGACCGTGAAGGAGCCCGAGACGATGGGGTCGAAGGCCGTCTCATGAGTCGCCCCAGCGATGCCGTCGGCGAAGTCAGGGGTGTCGTCCGGGTTCTTGAAGAGCTCGCCCGCGATGAACTCGTTCTTGGTCGGCGCGGTCCAGTTGAGCGTGATCCGGGTCTTGCCCTTGGGCGTCGCGCCGTCGACAAACTGCGTAGCCTGGATGAGGCCCAGGATAGGCGGCTCCGGGGCCAGGATGTCGGCCGCGAGGCTGCCTACGACCTGCTGCGAAAGCTGGGATTCAAGAGTGGCCATGATCTACTCCTCCTTACTGGGCCTCATAGAGCTGGTACTGGAAGCCGGCCGTGAGCACAGCGTTGGCCGTATCGCCTTGAAGTCCGAGGCTCGTCAGGTCCACGCCGGAACCCAACACGACGCGAGCCGAGCTGTAGCCTCGGTGCGGCGCTTCCACCGCGCTCTGGTTGGTGAGCTGGAACTGGCAGAGTGCATGCGGAAACCCCGTGGCAGCCGCCATGAAGACGACCTCGCCCACCACCTCGTAGACCGTCCCGCCGCCGGCCGCCATCTTGAGCAGCTTGGGGAAAGCCGCGCCCGATGCCGCCTCGTCGGTCTGCGTGCCCGCGTTCTGCTGGGTGATGTGGAAGGCGCCGTTGTTCGCCGCGCCGTTGGTCCGCAGCCCAAGGTAGTTCGGGCCCGCGCTTTGGCTGATGACGCTGCCGAAGAAGACGAGCTTGTAGGTCTTGTGCGCGGCGAGGCTGAGGCCGGTGAAGTCGGGCCCGATCTGGCCCGCCGAGCCTTGCGAAAGGTTGGCCACCAGCCGCCAGTTGTTGGCGGCCGCGAGGGTGAGCTTGTTGTTCGCCGCGTCTTGAGCCAGCGTGACGTTGGCTCCGGCCTCGAGCTTCACGTCGCCGGCCAGAGGCGAGGCCTCGCCCAGCTTGCGGACGCCGGTCACGAAGTTGGAGGCGACGACATCCGACGCCGCGGCGGTGACCGCGCCGGACTTGTTGGCGGCGAAGACGTTGTTCCCCGACGGGGACGCGCCCGGGAGGTCCACGGCCAAACCGAGATTGTTCCCGACGAAGGTGTTGTTGCTGACCTCGCCTTTGCCCGTCAGATTGATGGACTTCAGAATGAGCGGGTCGGTGTCGTGGTTGACGTTGTCCGCCACGACATTGCGGCGGAAGACGGCGGTCGAGGGCGCGCCTCCGCGGAAGGCGAGAAAGCCCGCGTAGCGGACGTAGTTGCCCTGGATGACGCAGCCCTCGGTGTTGCCATTGATGCCGATCGCTCCGCCGCCGATCGTGCCCGCCTCGAGGTGGATCTGGTTGCCTTCGATGACGTGCTTGACGCCGCGGATGACCAGCTTCTCGCCGGCGAAGTTGCTGTCGTTGAAGGTCTTGTTGTCCCGGATCGTGAAACGCTCGAGCGTCCCGGCGTTGTCCTGCATGAAGACGAAGGGGCCGCTGAGGTGCGACTCGCACTCGGCCACCTCCACGTTCTTGACGGTCGTTCCGCTGGCCGCATTGACGTGCAGCCACCTGTCCGCCCTGTTGCCGTGGACGCGGTGGATCTTGATGTTCTCGAAGACCTGGGTGCCGGTCGGGGCCAGGCTCATGACACCCTGGCCAGTGTTGAGGCTCTCCAGCATGAAGTCCGCCAGGAGGATGCCATCCATGTTGCCGGTCCCCGGGCCTGCGAAGACGCCCAGGAGGAAGGGGCCGCCGGAAATGTCCACCAGCTTCGTGGCCCGTCCCTGGCCGATGATGGCGACCGGCTTGCCGGCAGGGAGGATGATCTGGGCGTTGATCGCATACGAACCCTCCCGGAGGACGACGGAGCCGCCCCCCGCTGGAAGGCCGTTGATCGCGTTCTGGATGTTGGCGGTGTCGGTCGCCGCCACGCCAGTTGGGGCCGCAACGACAACCGTGGCGTAGCCCGAGCCGCCGCCCCCCGAGGAGGCGATGGTGACGTTGACACGGTTGTTGGTCGAGTCATCGGCGACCGTGAGGGCGATGCCCGCGCCCTCGATCAGGTTGACCGCAGGCCGGGTTCCCTGGACCGTACTGGCCTTCTGGACCTCGACCTTCTGTTTGGTCGCGAGAGTGCCGGTCGCGCCGTCGACATCAGCCACGGTCGGGTTGGGGTAGGTGCCGCTCAGGTCCCCGCCGGCCGCTCCCGTGGGGGTCCGGGCGTTGGTGTTTCTTGGATCGTTGTCCCCGACCGCAATGGGATCGGTGGCAACGGCTGGAGCTACAGAGAGCTTGGTCACGCCCTTGACCGTAGTGGAGGCGTCGGGCGGCGAACTCGCGGCCGCGTTGATCGTCACCTCGCCCGTGCCGTCGACCGGGCTTACAGTGACGTTGGCTCCGGCGACGATCTTCGAGACGGAGACGCGGGCCGTGTTGGCGGACGGCACATCGGCGGTGCTCGTCGCCGCGCTGCCGTCGTCGGTGTAGGTCGAGGTCGCTTGCCCGGAGACCGATGCGAGGAACTTTTCCTGGCCGGACGCCGTGGCCTTATAGACCTTGTAGCCGGTCGCGCTTTGCACCGTCTCCCATTGGAGGATGACGGGCAGGGGCGTTGCGGGCTGAGTGACCTGGGCCTCGACGGTCGCCGGGATCTTGCCCTCGGTGGTCTCGCCGGCCGCGTTGACCGCCGTGACCTTGTAGAAATAGGTGGTGCCGCCCAGTAGGTTCGCCCCAACCGCGCCACTTCCCAGCGTGGCGAGCAAGGTCCGCGGCGGCCGCAGGGTCGCCTGCTGGGCATGCGCGTCGAGGGCGTCCAAGTTGGCGTTGGCCCCCTGGCCCCAGTTGAGGTCGCCCGTGTCGCGCTTCGAAAGCTTGAGCTTGGTCGTCAGCGTCTCAGCCATTCCTCACCTCAAAAACCGTATGCCTCCAACCCGAACGGTGCCTCGCCGAAGCCCCTCATCGGAGCGCCCCAAGGACGAGAGTTCCAGGGCATGAGATCAAAGGCCCCTGGATCGGGCTGGCCGAACGGTCCCACGCCGAAGGGGCCGTCGCCCCAGCCGGACTCTTCCACGGCGACCAGCGTGTAGAAGCGCTGCGGGCCCGTGTCGGGCTCGTGGTCGTCGTACTGGAACGTAGCCGGCGTAAGAACCCGCTCATCGGCTACTCGGACCCCCAACTCGCCCAGGACCGCGGACTTGTAGAGCCGATAGCCCTTGAACCGCCGCGCTCCCACCAGCGACGCCGGGTAGTCCGACCAGGACAGGCGGATGAAGCCCGGCTCGACCGCGGCCACACGAAAGTTCGGAGGCGGCGGAAGAGGAAAAGGAGCCGCCACGGCCTACCTCTTTCCCTTCGGCTTTCCGCGCGTCCCATGGGCCTCCTCGCTTTCGACCTCCGCGTAGCCCAGCTTGACCAGCCGGTCCCGGGTCTCAGGGAGCCGGACCTCGCAGAGGCCTCCCACGACGCGGATCTCTCCCTCGGCGTAGGAGGCCTCGATGAACGGGTTGTCCCGGCTCCCGAAGGGCGGGTGCAGCTTCTTCAGCCTGAACATCCCGCCCCCTTACAGCGTGACTCCGGCCAGCCGCGACGCCTTGATGTCGTTGGCCAGCACCAGGGTGAGGTCCTCGAAAACGTCGAACTCGCTGAACTGAGAGGACTTCTGGGCCAGGCGCGCCATCTTGATCGGCGTAAGCTCCCCGATCCATACTGCGCTCGTGTCAAGGACGAAGATGTCGGTGGCGTTGTTGGCCGTGCCTTGGACCTGAGCGTCCGAGACGAAGATGCTGCGGAAGATCGGGATGCCGTTGTAGACTTGCACCCGGAAACCGCCTTTGACCTCCATCGTGTCCACGAAGCGCTGCTGAGCCTGAAGCAGACTGTTGAGCTTGCGGTTCGCCTTCTTGGACATGATCAGCATCGTTGGCGTCCCTCGGTTGAGGTCGATGGCCGCGTCCAAGAGATCCAAGGAGAGCGGCGCCCCGTTGGCTCCCGCCACGACTACCTGGCTTGCGGGGATTAGCTTTCTCAGGCCGTTGAACTGCTTGGGATTCGCCGTGGAGTCTCCATTGACGAGGGCGTCCTCCTCGGCGTCGCGCACGGCCTGGAGGGAGTTTTCGACTTCCTCCGCCTCGATATCCAGGAGAGACTTCCCCACGGCTTGCAGCTTGCGGGTGACCTTGCCGCGCTGGATGATCGTCTTGTAGGGAAACTTCTTCTGCGCGTAGGAGGCCTGGGTCTCGACCGGCTCATCGGTGTCATCGACAAAGGCTCCGCCCGCGCCTCTGGATGTCCGCTGGTTCAATATCCAGTCGGACCCCGAGCCGGGCTTTCTCGGCAAGTTCTGCCTGAGAGGGTTGTTGACCTCGATAAGCTCCTGGAGTACGCGGTCGACCAAGGGCTGCTGCAAGGCCGCTCCCGCATTGGCCATGTTCAGGGCCTTTTTGAGCTGCGTCAGATCGTTCATCTTTAGTTTCTCCTTAACGAAGCGTCCCGATTCCCGGGGCGCCTTACGCTTGCTGGAGCGCCAGCGCCACCTTGAGCTTGTGCTCGGGGGTCAGGCTCTCGAACTGTTTCTTCACGTCTTCCGCCTCGGGCTCGGGCTGGATGAGCCCCTTGCGGACGGCCGGGATAGCCTTGAACGCGATCTCGACCTGTTTGGCCACCTCGCCCGCGATCATCTTGGCGAGCTCGTCCCGGCCGAGCGCCTTCGGAGTGGGCTGAGGCGTGGCCGCCGCCGGAGCGGGCTGCGCGGGCGCGGCCGCCAGGAGCGCTTTCACGCGCTCGGCGAGCGGCTTGGCCTCGCCGCCCAGGGCGGCGATCTTGTCCAGGACCGCGGCGGCGGTCTCGGGCTGGGCTGGAGCCGCCTTCGAGACCTCGGCAGGCGGCGTCGCCGGGGCCGGAAGCACGGCCGCGGGCTTCGGCGCCTCAGCGGCCGGCGCAGGCTGGGGAGGATCTCCGGCCTCGGGCCGGATCTCCTCGATGACGACTTGCTCTTCGGGCATGGAAACTCCTCCTTGATCGTTGGCCTCGAGGGCCTTGGAGACGTACCATCCAACGGCGCGGGCCTCGGGATTGGCGGGAACGGAAACCAGGGAGACCTCGACCAGCGTCATCTTGCGGATGACGTTGACCGTGCGGTCCAGCTCGGGCATGAACTTGCGCTCGCGCTCGAGCACCTGGCCCCGGATGGAAAACTTGTTGAGGACGCCCTCTTTGATCTTCTGGATGATCTCGGCCTCGGTCTTTGAGATGAGGGCGTCGATGAGGAGGCCGTGGCGGTCGAAGTTGACCTTGGTGACGCGGCCAATGGGGCGCTTCAAGTCATGGTTGAGGAGGACGGTGGAGTTCTTCAAGAGATCCGCGGCCGAGCCCGCCAGTGCCTCCTCCGTGATTACGTCTCCCTGGAGGTCGAAGTCGGTCGTAGCGGCGTAGCCCACTATGTGGAACTCGCCTTCCACCTCCACCGCCTTGAGCAGGCTGATGGGGAGGTCGAAGGGTACCGCCCGTTCCGCGACTGCCGTTGCGTTCTTCATGTCCCCCGCAAAACAAAAAGCGCCGCCCGGCCCCTGAGGGCCTGGCAGCGCTTCGATTGAGCTCGACCGCGCCTACGTCAAACCGCCGCGAGGCGGTTCAAATCCTTCGGCAGAAAGACTTCCTGCTTCCTCACCCGCACGACCCGGCCTTCCTGGAAATGAATCTCGGCCACGCCATAGAAGCCATCCTTCTGGAGCTGCGTCACGAATCTCCAGAAGGCCTCGTCCAGGATCTCCGGCTCGCGCGGTTCAGGCATCGCGCATATTTTGACGCATGGCTCTACAAGAGTCCATAAACAGTCAAACTGTTGACACTCCGACGGCTGCGGGACGCTTCCGCTCTTGAAAACTGGCGAACGGTATGCCCCCTGGTCAGGATTTTGGCGGCGAACTATACTTTTGATGTGTTGAGCGAGAGTCATGTGCGGGCTGCTATCATCGAGTGGCTTCATAGACGTCGCTATGGATATATCGCGGCGAAGGAAAAGGCGCAGCACGGGCCGGATGTCAGTGCAAAGCATGTCGGTTACGGTCGCCGCTTTATCGTGGAAGTCAAGGGCGATCCAAAGAACTCTAATTCTCCTGATGCGATTAGGACGGCCAATTTGTGGGTCATCCTCGGTCAGATTGCAACGCGGATGAGGTATTTTCGAACGCGGTATCACCATTATGGCGTGGCTCTCCCAGAGTCGTATTGGAAAAAGGTCCGCAAGATTCCTTGGGAGTTCTGCAAGCGAACGAACCTCTCCATTTTTCTGGTCGACTCTCGACGCAAGGCAAGACGATTGACCTGGAAACACCTCCGCGCCGAGCAGACCAGGCTGCGTCGGACCCCAGCCGTCTAGCTATTCCTCGACGTAGAGATCGCTCGGCTTGAGATCGTAGTTCGCGACAAGCAACTCGTACTCCTTTCTCGCACCGCCAAGCTGATGGGAACCGGTGTGCAGGGTCTTGATCCGATAAGTCTTGAAGTCCTTGAACAGCGCGGACTTCTCGAGCTCGTAGCTCAGCAGGAATCGGCCCCTGATGCTCTTGAGGACCGGCAGCATCTCCTCTTCCTTGAAAAACTTAGCGCCGAATTTGCCGCCCTCCTTGGGCCAGTGCAGCGGGTAGGGCGGGTCAAGGTAGAAGAACGCGCCGGGCCCGTCGTACTCCTTGATCACGTCCTTCCAGTCCCAGGAGTGCAGCCGCACGCCCTTTAGACGTTCCTGGATCTCGGGCAGCCGCTCGGCCAGCCGGATGCGCGCGCCGAGGCCGGTCGAGCCATTGGGACGCATGCCCTCCCAGACGTCGGTACGGCCCCAGTAGCTCGCCTTGTTGAGGTAGGCGAAGCGGTAGAAGCGCTCGCGCGGCGACTTGGGCTCCAGCTCGAAGAGCCGCTTGGCGTGGGCGCGGCTGATGATCCATGTCTGCTTCTTGAGCCACTCCCAATCCTCGGGCGTCATCCCCTTGATGTAGCGGTAGGCCGCGATCAGGTCGGCGTTCACGTCGTTGATGGCCTCTAGCTCGGAGCGCTTCTTGTGGAAGAGCACCTGCGCGCCGCCGGCGAAGGCCTCGACGTAGGCCTTGTGCTCGGGCAGCAGCCGGATGATCTTCTTGTAGAGCCGATACTTGCCGCCCGGGCTCTTGAAGGCGGCGCGGACCTTCTCGAGCTCGGGTTCCGGCTCGATCTGCGGGAGCAGCTCCGGGGCCTCGGCCTCCATGCCTTCCGTTGCCGGGTCCAGTTCCTTTTCGATGTAGAGGTGCAGGGGCTTGAGCGGAAAGTTCGACACGAGCAGCTCCGTCACCCACTCCTGGTTGCCGCCGGGGCCTTTCATCTGGTTGCGGCGCTTGACGCGGTGGACGTTGAAGCCCTTGAAGACGTCGAGCCGCTTGGCCGTGTAGGAGCACATCCACTTCGCCTTGAGGCCGCGGAGGGCGCGGGCGAACTCCTCCTCCTTGAAGCCGAAGTCGAAGAGGTTGAACTCGCCGGGATAGGGCGGGTCGATGTAGAAGAACGTCTCCGGGCCGTCGTGCTCCTTGAGGACCTCCAAGTAGTCCTTGTTCGAGATCGCCACGTTCTTGAGACGCGCCTGCGCCCGCTCGATGTTGGCAGGAAAGTCGATGCGCACGCCGGCATTGGCCGGATTGAAAGAGCCGCCGCGCATCTTGCCGTAGGAGGAGCGGGTCAGGTAGAAGGCCTTGTAGAAGCGGTCGCGGTCGCTTTCGGGCTTCATGTCCTTGAGCCGCTCGTGGACGTCCTTGCGGATCGTCCACTCACGCTTGGCCAGCGTGGCCCGGTCCTCCGGGGAATGGTCCCGGATGAAGCGGTGCATGAAGGCGATCTCGGGGTCGCGGTCGTTCAAGACCTCCTGTGGCGAGGGGTCCTTGGCGTAGAGCACGGCCGCGCCGCCGGCGAAAGGCTCCACGTAGGTCCGGTGGTGCGGGATGTAGGAGGCGATCTTGCGTGCCAGCGCGCGCTTGCCGCCGTAGGAGCCGAATGCCTGCCGGACCCCCTTAAGCAGCTCCTCAGCCAAGTCCGAGACCTCAAGCTCGCGCAGGACGCCGGCGGCTCGAGCCGCCTTGGCGGCTTCGCCGATGGTCATAGGCCGCCCGCGGCCGGCGACCCCGCCCACGCGCAGGCCGGAGGCCAGCGCCGCGAGCATGCCGTCCGGCCGCCGCGCCAGGGCCAGGCCGTCGCACTCGATCTCCACCACGTCGCCGACGTCGGGCCGCGCGGCGCTCGCGCAGACAGATCCCGCCTCCAGAAAGAGCTTCCCCTTCACGGAACGGACCAGGTCGGTGGCCGCCTTCATACTCTGGAAGTCGAGGCCGAAGAAGACGTCGGCCGAGTCGGGCAGGCGTCCCTCCTCCACTCGCGTGACTACTCCGCGCAAGATGAAGGCCGGCGGGCGGTCGAGCCAGGCCAAGGGGGCCTCGGGGCCGGCGTTGTCGAAGTGGAGCGATTTCTCACGCAGGAAGCCGATCACGGCTTGGACGCCCTCGGCCAGGCGGATGGTGCGAAACCGCTCGCCGCCGCCGAAGCCGTCAGGCTCGAAATCGTCGGGGTCGCGCTGGCGGAAGCGGAAGGAGCGCTCGGTCTCGTCCACCTTGTCGGCCCGGAAGCCGTGGTCCTTCACCCAGCGCTGCGCGGCGGCCTCGGTCGGGAAATTCTCCTTGTCCAGGATGAGCGTCTGGATGATCGTGCCCGACTGCTTCTCTGTCGTGGTTTCCATGCCTATCTCTCCTCGAGAACGCTCACCCAGGTGCAACGGCACTGGGGATGCGCGGGGATGACGCCCGACGCTTCCTCTACCGCCATGATCCGGCCCAGCTTTTCGCCCGGCGTGGTCTCGGCCAACTCAACGCAGATGGGGCAGGCGTCCGAGGCGAGCAGCCACTGCGCCCGCTCGATGCCGGCCTGGGCCAGGGCGTCGAGGTTGCCCTCGTTATAGGCCCGGTTGGCCTCGGTCCGTGCGATGATCTCGGCCGCCGTGGCGCGGTCGAGCTGCCGGACGCTGCCTGCGCGGAGCACGTTGCCTTCGGCGTCCACTACGGGCCTCACCTGGACCCTGGCGACCGAGTCGAGCTGCGCCTCGATGCGCTGCATGAGCTGGGGGACCGTCTCGTCCGCGGCGATCCCCTGGATGAGCGCCTCTCGGAGAGACGCCTTGATCGTCTCGGAGACGTGGCCCGCCAAGGACAGCGCGTTGTTGCGGATCTTCTCCTGGAGGGCTAGGCTCGGCTCGTCCACGTCCTCGAGGGCGTTGCGGCTGGCGGCGAGCGAGAGGCCCTTCCTCGCGGCCTCCAGGGTGAAGCGTTCCAGGACGCGAGCGATCTTGTCCTTGTCCACGAACTCAAGCAGGACCTCCAAGTCGTCGAGTTGCTTGGCCGCCTCGGGAAAGGCAACGCGTCGGAGGGCGAGGTCGCCGCGCCCCTCGAATGAGACCTGGAAGTCGCGCGGTAGCGCCTTTACTTGCGGCGCTAAGGTTCCGCGTTGGAGGGCGGGCAGCTTGGCAGCCACGGTAGCCTTGATATCTCGGAAGACCCGAGCCATAGCGCTCACGAAACGGTTCTCGATGGCGACCGCCTCGCGGCTGGCGTCGACGATGGTCTGGGACGGGGATAGAGACTTCTGAATCTCAGGCATGCGCGGGGCGACCATTCGGCGCACCTCCTCCGGGGTGAACACCCCATTCTGGAGGTAGATATTGAAGATCTCGGCCTGCTCCTTTTCATCGATGGCCCGCTTGTTGAACTGAAAGAGCCAGTCCGTGATGCCGAAGCCGTCGCGGATGACGTGCTTGTTGATCTTCTCGGCGACCCGCATCTGGAAGGGCAAGATCGTCTCCTCGTAGAGGGTCTGGGTCTGGTGCTCGCCCGAGCCCGCGCCGATGTTGCCGGTCTCGATGATAGCGACCTTGCCGGGCGGGACGCCGTAGACCGCGAGGATCTCGTTGCGCGTGAACTCGCGCAGCTCGAGGAACTCCATATCCTTCTGCGCGACCGAGATCTGCTTGAACTCGATGTCGCCCTCGAGCACGAGGTCTGAGTGGGCCATGTCGGGATTCTTGGCCCGCTCTTTCATGTACTCGCGGTTGCGCTCCACCTGCTCGGGCGAGGCGTTCTTCATGATGAACGCGCCACGGATCTTGGCGCCGTTGATGAAGAAGGCGCGGTTGTAGACCTGGGCGTACTTGTCCACGGTGACCGGCAAAATCAGCGAAGCCAGAGGGGAAAGGCCGTAGAGGGTAGCCCCCTTGGTTCCCAGCTTGAAGTGGATCACTTCCCTGGGGTCGAACTCGACCTTTCCCGTCTGGCTCCGTGTCGTGGCGAAGCGGGGAATCTGGATGTAGCCCTGGACGCCGCCGTGTTCGTCGGCTTGCACGCGCATCGTCGTCGCGTCGAGGTTCCACAGCTCGCGTGGCTTGCCGTCGGGGCCGAGCACCACCTCGAGGAAGGCGCTGCCGAAGACGTAGACGTCGCGGGTGACATCATCGAGTATCTCGAGCAGGGTGTCGTTGGGATTGCAGTTGGCGAAAAATTCGTGGAGGATCTCCGCGTTCTTGGGGTCCGCGCCGGGCTTGGCGGGGACGAGGCCATAGCCCCTGGCCGTGACCGCCTTGCAGATGACGCCGACCACCGCCCGGACCCAGGAGGTCTGCTCGTACATCTGGTTGAAGACCTCGAAATCGATCTCGGGCAGCACGCCCTCAGTCAGCGACAGTCCAGGCACATGCGAGACGACCTGCTTGGAGGACTTCTCGACCTCCTCGCGGATCACTCCGCCGAAGAGCGCCTTGACGATCCTCTCTCTTAGCCCCATGGCCATCAGCCCTCGCACCTCAGACAGTAGCCGCAGCGCTCGCACCTGACCGCCTTCTCAGGGTTAAGCAGATGGCAGGCCGGGCAGAGGATCTGCGTCTTGCCGTCACCGGACCTGACGATAGGTGCATCGCTCATTCGAGGTCCTCCGCATAGACGATTCGCGGTTCGACTCGCTGCATCTGCACGCCCTGGAGCGCGAGCCAGAGGGCGTCGAGAAAATCATCGGTCCCGTGGGGGAAGTGGAGCAACTCCTCCTCGAGTCCGGTGACCCATGATCCCGCCTCCGGGCGCGGCAGCCGGATCGCCCCGCTTTCGAACAAGGGCGCCAGGCCCCGCAGCCTCGCCTGCTTGTCGCCCTGGGTCGTCACTCCCCGCAACGGCAGAAGCCGCGTCTCGGGGTCGGTGCGCAGCGACTCGAGGAACGCGGCTTGAAAGCCGTTCGTTTCCACCGTGATGAGACGCGGCTGGTGAAAGCGATGGAAGCGCTTGACTGTCTTTAGCTGCTCGTCAAATGGGATGCGGCTGCGAAAGCCGTCCAAGACATGGGCGGTGCCGGCCTTGTCCACCCCGATCACGCAGTAGGCGAAGCGTGAGTTGGCCTCGCGCCGGCCGATCGCCAGATCGATGCCGGCGAAAATCGTGAGGTCGTCGGGCCGGCGGTCATAGCGGCCCGACTCGATCCAAGCGAGCTTGAAGTCAGCTCCCTCCTGGCCCGAGGGGTCGTTGAGGTAGAGGCAGTTGTAGGCCGAGGCCCCGAGCTGGGCCCGGACCCTGGCCAGCTTCGCCGCGTTGAACTTCTCCGGGAAGAGGATGTGGTGATTCCCGGCCTCGTCCGTCCACTCGGCCGCCATGTCGATGACCTTCCAGTGGGCGAAGCCGGGGTCCGACTTGATGAACCCGGCGATATCCTCGGTATGCCAGCGGGTCATGACCACCACGATCTGTCCGCCGTCGTCTAACCGGGGAAGGAGGTCCTTCTGGAACCAGGTGATTACCTTCTGGCGTTGGTGAGGCGTCTGCGTGTTGCGGTTGGAGCAGGGATCGTCCACCACGATCAGGTTGGGATGCTGGCTCACCACCGTGCCCAGCACCGAGGCGACCGCGACCGAGGGCTCCTTGCGTATCTCTGTGCGCGGGATCTGGATGCGCTCCTCGGTCCAGGCGTCGGCCGAGAGGTCCCAGTGGCCGTAGCGCTCCCGAAACTTCTCGTTTTGGGTTAGGTGCCCCTTGATCTCGCGCAGGAATCCCTTGGCGTTGTCCAGGATTTCGTTGACCTGGAGTATGCGCATGTTGTGGTCCTCGGTCAGCCGGAACAGGGGGTAGGCAATGGTGCAGGCCGTGGTCTTGAGATGCCCGACTGGAGCGAGCAGCAAGACGAACTGTTCCCGGAGGAGAATATCGAACCAGGACAGGTGCAGCTCGGAGAGCTGGTCGTAGCCCAGCACATCCTTGGCGAAGAAATAGAGGTCCTCCAGCCGCTCCTGATGGCTTTTCATGGGCCTCGGCGTTCCGTACGAAAAAAATAGGGGTTTGTACGAAGATTGGACGGACGATTTTCCCGACGAGCGTTTCGTACGCGCAAAAATGCGGGTGCGTTCCTTTTGGCGTTCGAAATAAAAGCGTGGGGGGAGCGTGCGGGGAGTGGGACCGGATTTTTACGCTTTTTTTCCGGCGACAGGACCGGAGCCGTTCTCCGTCGAGGAAAGACTCGACATAATTGTGGATTATGTTGAGTGAAGGACGCCCTACGTTGCACCGGTTGCCTCCGGTTTCTCGGCTTCGACATCGATGACCGGACTCGCTGCCGTCGGCTGCTCCGTGCGTTCGGGGGCGGGCCCGCCCAGGCTACTTTTAGGCGCCTCCACAGATCGCTTCTGGAGAAACTTCTGCACCGTGATTCGGACCTCTTCTGATTTTTCCAGGACCTTCTCCGGGATCGCGCTCTTGCCCGAGAGAGCGCCGAATTGCGCCTGACGGTCGAATAGCTCGCTGATCACCGCGACCAGATCGCGCACCGTAGCCTCGGCGAGCTTGCCGCGCAGGGTCTTGAGCGCGGCAAAGATGATGTCCCAGGTCTCGCGGGTCAGGCGATTGTGGATGCGGGTTGCGATCGGCGTCGCCTTGGAGTTTTCGGGCAAGTGTTTGTTGGCGTGATCCAACCAGTACTTGACCGTGTTCTTCGGGACATTGAGCTCCCTGGCGATGTCAGCTAGGCGCCCGCCGCTTTCAAGCCTCGCGACGGCGGCCTGGATCATCTCGGTTGGATATCTCTGCGGCCCCTTACGCTTCATTGCCCGCTATCTCCTCCCAGCTCCGCTTAAGCTCCTGCCGCGCTCGTCTCTGGTAGTTCCGAAAGTACCGGCGCCGCCACTGCCGGAAGCATTTGCGGTGCATGCGTTGGTTGCAGTACCAGCGCCAGAATCGCTTCTTGCACCAGCGGCAGACGCGCAGGTGCCGCACCGCTTCGCTGGCCCTGCTCAAAGTTTTAGTCCTTGCCGCCATGGAAGTCCATTAACAGTCAAACTGTTGACGCGGTGTCAGCCTCCGGTCTTCGCCGTCGATTTTCACCACCCGGCAGAGGCCCGCGAGCCGAGATGACAGCCGATCGTCTTTGAGGCGTTCTGCGAGGTCTTGGAGGCTGAGGTTGGAGGTGACGATGAGCCCGTTGCGCAGACTCATCTCCCTGAGATCCACGATCTCGTAGAGAATCTGCAGGGCGAACTCGGTGGCCCTCCCGATTCCCAAGTCGTCAAGCACGAACACTGGAAGTCGCGCGATATGCCGGAGCTCTGCCTCTTCTTGTGGGGCGTCCAAGCTGCGGATCAAGCGCATCAGCTGGGGTGGTTTAAGAACCTGCGCCGAACCCTTATCGTCGGCGAAGGCTCTGGCCGCGGCCGTGGCTAAATGCGTCTTGCCGGCGCCGCAAGGCCCCCACAGGTAGAGGTTCTCCGACTTGGGGTTGAAGGCCTTGGCGCGCTCAAGGGCTTCTCGGTTTCCCGGGGTTTCTTGGAACTTCTCAAAGGTGAAGTCCCGATAGGCTTTGGGACCGCCGAGGGCGCTGATCAGGCGTTGGAGCCGCCGCTCTTTTTCGGCTTTTTCGCGCTCGGCCTCGCCGCGGCACCAGGAACACAGGCCTCCGGGCTCGACGATCTCGGCTTTGCAGCGCGAGCACTCAGCCGAGATGCTCATACTTTCCCGGGATGGGCTTTGCGGCCCCTGCAGGGTGGCGTTCTTCACGGATTTCGTCCTCCCATCGTTTTTGGTTGAGCCAGGTGGCGGGATGCGGGATGAAGCGGCCACTTTCTCTCTGCCACTGCTCGCTCTTTGAGTGAGCGGCGACAGCCTCGAGAATGCGTTGGGCGAGTTCAGATGAAGGTCTCAACCCCAGCCATGAGCGCCAAGCCGCTCCCTTGCCGGCCTTGCGCGGATAGGCGGCCCAGAAAGCCAGGAAATCCTGCGAGTAAGAGCTCCCGGCTTGTTTCCCGTTTGTGCCACCCTCGCCCGTAGGGCAAGGCTGTTGTTGGTTAGGTTGGGTATGGTTGGTTTGGTTTGGTTGGGTATGCTGAGAATTTCCGAGAATTTTCGGAAAATCTCCGAAACGTTCCCTTTTCCGGGTCAGGTACTCGATTTTCTTTTTCACCAAATCTCCGCAAAAGTCCATCCAGTCATGGATTTTCAGCCCGTCCAACCAACCCGAGGCCTGCAAAGCCTCGATGAACTTGTGGGCGTCCCCGTCCCAGTGCGCGCCGCGGGCGACGGCGACCCGGCTGAATCGCTCGAGGCTTCCATCCTGCCAGGCGAACTTGAGCGTGAAATGCCACAGAAGATGCAGGTGGCCCACGGCCTGGGCGACACCGATCCCTAATCGCTCGGCCAGTTCGAAGGTCTTGGGGTGGTCGCCTATATCGACATGGCTCTCGATCCAGGCCATCAATTGCCTCCCGGCTTGTGTTTGGCCGGCTGCGCGACGGCCGATCGGTAGGAGTTCCTGAGGTCCCCGATCTTACATTCCACCTCGTGGACATCCCGTATCAGGCGCACGCATAGGGCCAGGGCACAGTGGTGATGCAGGACGATATCCGTGCTGCGTCCCATCCAGCCGATGATGGGATAGGCGAGCCTATGACCGCAGTAAAAGCAGGGCTCCGCAGCCTCCACTTGGAAGGCCCAAGGATAGCCGTCTTCGCCGTCTCGAAACGTGATACCCATTACAATTGCCTCCTGGCTTCATCGTAAAGTGCGTCGATGAAGCGCTCATCGTCTTGGATTTTCCGTGGAACTGGCGTGCCGTCGTCGTAGGCGGCGCTCACGACGTCGAGCTCGTCCGGATCGCCGGGATCTGAAAACGCCGGATGATCGGGGTCAGAGCATCGAGGAGGCGGACGGCCCGGTCTATAGTTGACCTCGGCACAGATTCTGCGGAGCGCGCCGTCCGCGTCTTCCCAGTCAAATTCCAGGCTCAGTCTCACGGCGATCGCACCAGGTAGTCTTTATGGACCTCTCCGTTGGCCTGCGAGCCCCGAACATGCATGGGCCACCAGTAAATGCCGTGGTTCTTGCCGAAAAGCCCTTGCTGCCGGAAATCTTTGAAATGGCCCCGGCAGATGTGCAGCGCCTTGGGACTGAGCATGGAATTGCCTCCGTTTGCGGAGCCCACGATTTTCTTGACCGGGTCGATGACCAAGGTATGCCAGCGGACCAGTGGCTCCCGGTCGCGCCGTTGCCGCGCCTGTTGCAGCCGGGCCTCCCACGCCGGCCCCTTGACCAACTCCACTTTTTTGCAGTGCATGAAGGTCAATGCCATGAAAGGCACGGGGAGAAACCAGTACAGACCGGTGGCCTCGTTCCAATCGGCTTCCGTTGGTTCGAAGCTGAATTTGAATAACGGGTTGAAAGACAGCCTTACGCCGATGCCGCCGTCATTGAGGCTTTCGGGCACGTAATGGCCGTCTTCCGAGACAAACCAGGTGATGCTCGGCGGCATTGAGAATCCGTCATCGACGTGCAAAATGAAATTCCCGATGCACATCCAGCGGGCTTCCGGCGGAGGTTTGCGAACGGTGTCCGGCAGGAGAGTTTCCATTTCGGGGTCCCTCAGGTCGATTCCCAAGATGGAGAACCCGGCCCGGATTCGATCAGGGCCCGGGTCGTCCGGCGGGATGTCATGGAACGACCAGCGCCTGCTGTGAGACCATTCCATCCAGAGATTGTCGAAGGGTGGGGCGATATTCGGGAAATCCCTTCGAAAATCCCAGTCTCCGGCCGGCGACTGGAAGACGTAGTCGGCGACGTTGTGTATTTTGACCGCCGTGGCGGTTCGCAGGAGTTCGAGAAACCATCCGGCGTTGGGAACGGATTTTCCGTATTCCAGCACGTCATCGATCAGCATAGATCGGCTCCTTAAAGTTTTTCGTCCACCCCCAGGAGGGTGATCCGGACGCCGATCTCGCCGTTTTGGGAATAGAGTTTCCGGCACTCAAGCCACACCACGCGCGAGTCATCGGTGAAGAACTGCGCCTGCTGCAGGGCGTCGAGTACCGCCTTGGCGTAGTTGTCCAAGTCCGGCCGCACGCAGGCCCAGACGGCGTCCTTAGCGCCTTTAGGCCGTGGGACGTAGAAGTCCAGGATTACGCGCACGGGAAAGTCGATCGGCTCCCGCGGGCGGTGCGGAAGGGCCAGCAGCCTTGCCTTCTCCTTCCACTGCTCGCAGTCCCGCGGGTTTGTAGTGACGAACTTGCCGGCCGCCCGATGCCAAAAGGTCCGCGGTCGGGCCTGGGGCACCGGACGGCCGGCGATGAAGAGCCGGATCACGGCTCGAAGACCGAACCTTCCATGACCGGCTCGCCGTAGGGCTCGACATCCCGAACCACGTTCCAGACATTGCCGTTGGAGTCTGGCTTCTGGTCCACATGGCCCCAGAGATATTTGCCCAGCCATCGCTGCGGCTCCACGTTGAGGGCGCCTTGATAGGGCTCGCCTATGGTCTTGAGGAAATGGATGGCGATGCCGGCGCCCTCCGAGCCCTCGGGCAGGAAGGTGACGTGGTGGAAGCGGATACGCCGCCCCTGATAGCGGCCATCCATCACCTTGAACGTAACGGTGACCTTGGGATCGGCGTTCTTGGACCGCCCTTCCGCCGCCTGCTCGATTTTGAGCAGGTACTTTCCCTTGGGCAGGGGCTCAAAGCCCCCACCCGTGGGCTTGACGTTGGTGGCGTTGTACTGGAAGCTCATTTCTTTCCTCCCATTGGGACCGTCGCGAGCTCTTTGATCCTCTGGCGGATCGCCTTAAGCCCATCACGAAGTTTTCCGATCTCCAGCTCGGCCAAGGCCGTCCACGATCTTGTCCCGAAGGCCTCGAAGACCAGGTCGGTCTTGATTTTCTTGTCCTCGGAGGATTGGCCGGGGAAGGCCGAGAGCAGCTCGCCCTGTATCTCCTCGAGGAGTACTTCTTTCTGCCGCCGCTGCTCGTAGAAGTTCTCCTCGGAGCCCTTCTCAAAGAGCTTGGTCGAGTCCTTGTCGGTGACTACGCCCACGTGCTCGCCGCCGATATTCAGGTAGTCGAACACGGGCTTGAAGTTCTCAAAGGTCGGATTGACGAAGCGTTGGCCCTCGATGCGCGAGGTCCTATCCTTGAGCACGATAGCCACGTGATCCCAGAGCTTGGCTTCGACGGCCTTGTCCTGGTTCTCGCGCCGGTCGCGGATCATCTCGATGAGCAGAGAGGGCTCGTAGCCCATATCGGTCTCGGCCTTCATCTTGGTGCCCGTCTTTTCCAGAACCTTGGCTCCGGCTTCGTCGGTGAAATAGTCGTACTCGTAGCCGGCCCGGCCGCACATGACGATGTGGACGCGGCTGTTGAGGTAGAGGTCCGTAAAGCCGGCCCAGGTCTCCTTGAGCGGCCCCCAGTCTTGGAACAGAAGCCGCTTGCGGTTGTTGGCCTTCATGTAGGCCCGCTGCAGCTCGGTCCAGAAGTGCGAGATGCTGTCGATGATGAGCACCCCAGCGTTTCCCTCCGCGGCCTTGACCCCATCGACTAGATCGGTGAAGGCCCGGCTCTTGGAGACATAGAATGGGATGTCCCACTCCTTGAACTTGGGGACCAGGAAGTCCGAGCCCGTCTCGGTGTCCAGGAAGAACACCGGTTTCTTGGCCTTGAGCCTCTCTACGATGCCCTTGGCCATCAGGGCTGCGGTGTAGGTTTTGCCTGCGCCGGCGAATCCGAGGAGGCCTGCTTTGAGATAGGCCTGTTGGTTGACCGCCTCCTGGAACGGCCCGAAGGCGACCGGCGGCTTGCTTGCTCCGTTATTTGTCGTTTCCATTTTTCTCTCCTGTTGGTTTGGGTGATTCTTCGGCCAACAAATCCTTGAGCTGATCGCTTTCGGCCAGGTGCAAGAACCCGGCGGCCAAGACCTCGGCTAAAGCGTCCATGCGCTGCTCCGGCGTCATGTCCTTGGGATCGGCGAATGGGGGAATCATGCTCTCACCAATGGAGAGCCCCGCGCTGTCAAAAGTGGCGAAACCCTAGTCGAGCAAGCCCTTGGATTCCAAGAGCCTCTTGAGCTTTTGCACGTGGTAATCGACGGTCTTTCTCGGCCGCCCGAGACGGCGCGCGGTCTTGGCCACGTCGCCTTCCTCTAAAAGGAGATCCCAGAGGCTCTTTTGCTCCTCGCTGAGTTCCTGGTAAATCTCAAGCAGCCTCTCTTGGAGATCACCCTCCTCGCGATCCGATTCTGAAAGCAGCTCTTCAAGTCGGATCTCGCCCTCTTTACCCTCGGTCATGCCGCGCTCGAGGGAAACGAGCACTTCCCGCCGGCGTGACCACACCGCGATCCGCCTCTCCGCCTTGCGCAGCAGCGATAAGGCGAGATAGGTCTTCCAATCCTTGATCGCATTCGTTTTCTTGCTCTTGATCTTGAGCAGGTGAGCGCAGAGCTCCGACTCGAGATCATCCGGATCTGCTTGGCGTGCGAATTTCTTCACTACGTTGCGGACCAACTCCATCTCCCAGACTTCGATTTCCGGCGTGCAACGTTCGTCCATGGCGGCCTCCTCGGCCGACCACGGACAGGCGTTTTCTGGGCATAAAAAAAGAGGCCGCTCGGCCCGGTGTTAACCGGAACCGAACGGCCTCTCGTGGCTCAGCGCGTCTCTAGGACGCCCTGCCCGTAGTCAGCCTACTGTTGAATTATGAATTACGGGCAGTTTGTCCCTATCACTGGCGTTGAGCTCTACTTTTCCTCTTCGAAAGGAAGCAGCGCGTTGGGCGGCCTCTCGTTGTTTGAGTCAGCCACCATCGACGCCGAATACTTCGGAAGAGAAGCTATGTCCTTCAAAACGTAAACCTTGCAGACGCCCTTGAAGGCGTTGGGCGCGGAGCGGCTTAAGCGCGAATGGTCCCAAGAAATCGGCACGCCGTCTTGAACCTTGATCTCGTGGATAATACCCTGCGGAAAGGACTCGTCTAAGAAATCGCGGAACTCAAGCCACGGCGCCGGCAGATTTTGCCACTCGAAATAAACAGGCTGCGAGATCTCGGCGCCGCGCTTGATGTTGCGCGACCAGTCATTGCAGAAAAGCGGGGTGCGCTGGAAAATGGTCGTGTCCCTCACTACGCCGAAGCCCACGTCCTGGCAGAAGTGGATGTAGGACAGAAATAGCCTTCTCTTTTGCTCGACGTCCATCGCGGCGACCCCTGCGTCACTCGAAATCTTTAAGAACCTTGATGACCCTGCCTAAAATACGGAAGTCCTTGATCTTTTCCCTGGGAACCCGGATATCCGAGAACTTGGGATTGGCGGCCTCGAGCACGATCTCGCTCCTTTCCTGCCGGAACCGCTTGAGCGTCCAGTCGCCGTCAACGACGGCAATCACGAGTTGCCCGCTCTCAGCGGTCTCCTGAGGTCGGACCAAGACCCAGTCGCCGAGGTTGATACCAGCCCCGGTCATACTTTCACCCCTGACCCGGATCACGAAAAGCTCCTCATCCCGCCGGGACTTGAAAAATCGCCGGTCGATCACGGCCGTGCCTTCCACGAGCTCCGGCATGGGTCTTAGCGGGCCCGCAGGAACACCGGAGGGCAACTCACGGAGCAGGAAGGTATTCGGCGAAACAGGGCTCTCGTCAAAAGGGTTCACGAGAATGGACAGCCCGCGGAAGCGCCCCGTGATCTTGAGAAACCCTTTCCGCGACAACTCCTTGAGCTGGTAGGCGATGGCGCCGGTCGAGGCCAGGCGCGCGCCGGCCATGATCTCGCGGACCGCCGGCGTGCGCCCTTCGCGGCGGACATAGTTGACAATGAAACGCAGGATCGCGGCCTGGCGCTCGCTTAGAGTCTCATCCATTGACTTCGTCCAGGGTGTAACGACGCATCTGGACCCCCCCTGAAGTCGGGTGCACGAATCTCAGATTGATGTGCTTGGGAACGGCGGGCTGATTGCCGGGTTCGGTCACCAGCTCCAGGTTTAGCTCAAGCTTCTCTTGGCAGCAGGGACAGGTCGTCGTTTCCGGGCTTTGGTTGGTTTCAGGCATGGCGGCCTCCTTTTGAATTAGGACAAGTTAGGACATTTAGGCTTCAGCTGTCAAATTCCTCGTCGGAACACCTCGATTCGCCACTTTTTGACCTTAGGGGCTCTCCATTGGTGGAGGGCATGATGCGAAACGCGATACCCGGCGGTTTCCTGTACCGCTTCACCGTCTTGACGCCGAGATCCGAAGGGTTGCTCCGGTCTCTTTTGAAGTTGGCGTTGGCCGAGACCGAGGTGGTCTTTGGCAAGACCAAGGTCAAGCTTGAGACCGCTTACGACTTTTCAGCCAAGGGGCCGGTCTGCACCGTCGAGGGCGGCACCGACTGCGGCGAGCACCTCGCCAAATTGCTCACCGGCTTCCTGATCAAGAAGTTCGGTGAGGATGGGTTTCAGGTCGAGAGGCTCTCCCGGCGGGGACAGGGTTGATGACGGCGCGGCCCGAGACCTGTCCGACCTGTGGCCATAGGATCAAGGTAGGCGTCAAGACCTTCGAGGGCTTCATGGCTCATCTCTTTATCGTCGCGGTCAAGCTGTCCAAGGATGCCGAAGTCGAGTGGCGTGCGGATCGGGCCGACGCCAAAAGCCGGGTCAAGAAGGCGTTTCTCCGCGACGTCGTGTTCTCGAAGGATGTGCGCGATGCCGGTTATGCCACCCGCTACGCGCGGCTCGGCGATCTCAAGTATTGGGGCTTGTTGCGCCAAGATCCGGAGCATTGGCATCAGGGTATCTATCAGCTCACCGACCTGGCTATGGATTTTCTCTCGGGTCTGGCGACTGTCCCGAAGCGATTGAAAGTGACCGGCGGCAAGGTGCTCGAGGTGTCTGAGGAACAAATCGATCTTCGCTCGGCATTGGGCGGGAAATGGAATGAGATCGCGGACTGGATTACGGATTGGCGGCGCCGGCACGTGGAGGAGGGCGGGCAGGGGATGCTGTTTTGACTCGGGCGCAGGGCCGATTTGATTCGCAAAATCGCTTGATTCCCGTCGGAACACCGTATATCGTTCCTTCAAGAGGATAGAATGGCGCCGAGCGTTATTACCGAAGAGAAGAACAAGATCGTTCAGATCGCCGTCTATACCCGCAAGTCAAACGACGAAAATTTGGCGGGCGAGGTGACCTCGCTGGATAGCCAGAAGGGAGCCTGCCGAGCGTACATCGCCATTCAAAAGGAAAAGGGCTGGCGGGAGTACACCGAGGCCTTCGACGACCCCAACGAGTCCGGCAAGAGTTTGAACCGTCCCGCCATGCGCCGGCTGCTTAATGCGGTGGAGGAGGACAAGATCCAGGGCGTGATCGTCTATAAGCTGGATCGGCTCACGCGCAACAGCCGGGATTTCCACCAGCTGCTCGAGCTTTTCGAGAAGCACAACGTCGCCTTTGTCTCGGCCACGGAATCCATCGATACCAAGAGCCCGCAGGGACGCCTGATGACGGCGATCATGGTCCAGTTTGCCCAGTACGACAGGGAAATGGACGTGGAGAGATCCAAAGACTTCCACCTGGCCCGGGCGCGCAAGGGGCTGTGGTCGGCGGGGCTGCCACCTTTGGGCTACGATTTCAAGGACAAGCAATTGGTCGTCAACCAGGAAGAAGCTGCGCTGGTGCGCAGAATCTTCGACCTCTACCTCGAGCGCCGCTCCGTGCTGCGCGTAGCCGAAGAGCTCAACCGCCTTGGGTTTCGGCGCAAGAGCTACAAGCTCAAGGATGGGAGACTGGTCGGGGGAAAGCCCTTTGACATCAACAGCGTCATCCGCATCCTGCAGCGCAAGGTCTATATCGGCATCATCACCAACGAGCGCACCAAGCAGGAGTTTTCGGGACAGCACCAGCCCATCATCGACCCCGCCGTCTTCGAAAAAGCCCAGGAGATTCTTAAGTCGCATGCACGGCGGGAGGGGCAGATCACCTACGCGACCAATAGGCACGGCTTCCGGCTCAAAGGTCTGACACGCTGCGGGGAGTGCGGCAGCTCGGTGGCGAGCGTGGCCCGGCCCCGAGGCGACAAGAAGGTCTACCTCTACTACAAGTGTCTGGCCAAGCAGAACGGGCTTCCTGTTGGTTGCGTCTTCACCAGCATCGGCGCGCAGAAGCTCGAGGAGTACGTGATCGAGAAGCTTGCGGCTGTAGGCTGGGACCGGCCGCTTCTGGAGAGGGTGGTCCGGAAAGTCAACGAGCTATCCCGCGGACGGGTCGCCCCGCTTGAGGAAGAGAAGCGCCAACTTTCAGGCAGGCTCCAAGGACTGCGCGGGGAGATCGGCAACCTGATCGGCCTGGCCAAGGCCCAGGGGGCGAACCAGGAGCTGACGCAGGAGCTGGGCCGGCTGGACGAGGCCAAGAGGACCCTGGAGGCGCGGCTGCACGAGATCGAGGCCGAGATCGGGCGCGGCCGGCAGGTTGTCTACGACGCGGACGTGATCCAGGGCGCCCTCCAGCGCTTCGCCCGGTTCATCTACAAGCTGCCGATCGAGCGTCAGGTCCAGACGATCCAGCTTTTGGTGCAGCAGGTGACGCTTTTCAAGGACCGGGTCCGGGTAGAGCTCCACGAGCTGCCGATCCCGGACCTCCAGAGGGCCCTGGATGCCAGGATCGCGCAGCGTGGGATTCTGGAGCGAAAATTTCCAATCCCGCGGTGCTCAAACGGCGGGAGCAAAATACCACATGCCGAGCGAACAGGCGTTGTGGAATTGGATAAAGAGTGGCGGGGTCGACGGGATTTGAACCCGCGGTCTCCGCCTTGACAGGGCGGCGTGTTGGGCCAGGCTACACCACGACCCCAGAGGGGACCCTCAGTATATCACTTTCCCGGCGTCACTTAAAAGTGACCGCGCTTCCCCGAGGCTGAATGCTATGATGGGCTTCCCGAAAGAAAGGAGGCCAAAATGAATTCGATGCGTCAAAAACGCGCCGCGCGCAGGAACATCAAGAAGGCCGCCGCAGCCGCCCGCAGGAAGCGTACCATCGCCCATCTTCCCAGGCGCACCCGCCGCGCCTTGGGCAAGGAAGCCGCCAAGGCCGCGGCGCGCTCCCGGTAGGGCCATGCAAGACGGGCGTGGGATACGCCGCATCCAAAAGATCTGGCGCAGCGAGCCGACCATCGAGGGCGCCGGCGTCCACCTCAAGCGGGCCTTCGGCTTCCACGAGATCCCCCAATTCGACCCGTTCCTGCTGCTCGACGATTTCCGATCCGACAATCCAGACGACTATAAGCTCGGCTTTCCCTGGCACCCGCACCGCGGCATCGAGACCATCACCTACGTGCTCGACGGGGAGGTGGAGCACGAGGACAGCCTCGGCAACGGAGGGGTGATCTCGCCCGGGGACGTGCAGTGGATGACGGCCGGCAGCGGCATACTCCATCAGGAGATGCCCAAGGGCAATCGCATGGGCCACATGTACGGCTTCCAGCTATGGGCGAATCTGCCGGCCAAGAGCAAGATGGTCGACCCGCGCTACCGCGACGTCAAGGAAAAGGACATCCCCGCGGTCAAGGTCGATGGGAGCGTGGTGCGCGTCATAGCCGGCAGCGTCAACGGCGTCCGCGGGCCGGTGCGGGGCGTCGTTATAGATCCCGAGTACATCGACGTCTCGATGCGCTCCGGCTCAGCCTTCAGCCATCCCGTCCCGGCCGGGCACACCGCCTTCGCCTACGTCATCGACGGGGAGGGGTACTTCGACCCCGGGCGCGACCCCTACGCCCGCGACGCCGTCGGCGCCAATTATTTCGACATGGCTAGGCCCTGCGCCTGCCCGAGGGACACGCTGGTGCTCTACGGGCCGGGGGACAGCGTCTCCGTGAGCACCCAGAAGATGCCAGTGCGCTTTCTGTTGATATCGGGCCGCCCGCTCAAGGAGCCGATCGCCTGGTACGGGCCCATCGTGATGAACACGCGCGATGAGCTGCGTACGGCTTTCGAGGAGTACGAGAAGGGGGACTTTATCAAGTCCTACGCGAAGAGGTAGCGGGGACGATAGGCGCGCGCGGACGGCCGTAAACGGGGAGAGCCGGATTACTTGCCGTTGAGGAGCTGGGCCAGCTTCCTCATGTCGTCGCCGATGGAGCTGTAGCGCTCTTCCAGGTGCTCCCACTCCGGGTCCATGTCGGGATACACTGTCTTCGCGGCCACCTTGCTCCGTCGCCCATGACTCGGCGTCTTCTTCTTTTTCATGGCCATCCGGAGTATAGACCGTGATCCGATTCCGCGCAAGGCCCAAATCGATTTGCGCGGTGCAGGATTCGAACCTGCGGCCCCCTCCTTGTAAGGGAGGTGCTCTACCGCTGAGCTAACCGCGCGACGGGTCCATTGTACAACAATAATCCGGAGCGAGCCCCCGCGTTTCTTGAGAGAGAACTGAGCCCCGATTGAGCCCTATTTGAGCCTACGGCGCTATCCTGTCCAGGTTCGAAGGCGTTATATAAGGAGGACTCATGAAAAACCATGTTGCCGTCGTCGGCGCGGCCTTGGGCGCGGCCTTGCTGGCCGCTTGTGACAGCCCGCCCAGCCGGGTGCGCAAGGGCAAGGTCATCGAGACCATCAGCCAGAGCCCGGTGCAAAACAGCTACGTGGAGGCCATCGGCATCGGCGCCTCCGACCCCGATTTGCCCACCGAGACGCAGCGCAAGTCCCTGGCGCGGGACGCCGCCATCGTCAAGGCACAGTTCGAGATGCTCTCCATGATCAAGGGCGTAACCTTGAGCGGGGGGGTCACCGTCCAGCGCGCCATGGAGACCGACTCGACGCTGGAGGCCCGCATCCACGAGACCATCCGCGGGGCCGAGATACTCAAGAGCGAATTCACCTCCGACAGCGGCTGCGTGGTCACGATCCGGCTGCCGAAAGCGCGCCTGCAGGAGATTTTAGGCAGGCATTGACAGGGCTTGGAACAAGGGTTAGACTAAATGCGGTTCTTTTTTCATGAAGAAAAGACCGCTCTTAGCGGACGCCCTCATCGGGCTGGGGCTGACCCTTTTCGTTCTCGGTTCGTACCTGGTACAAGCCTCTTTTTTAGAGAGCCTCGAGCTTAAGGTCTTCGACCTGCGCTCGACCCTCCGCGGGGATCTCGACGCCGGCGGCCGCGAGATCGCGATCGTTTCCATCGACGACGACTCCATCGCCCGGCTGGGGCGCTGGCCCTGGCCGCGCACCCGCTACGCCGAGATGATCGACCTGCTGGCCAAGGCGTCGCCCAAGGTGATCGGCTGGGACATTTTCCTCTCGGAGCCCGAGCGCAACCAGGGCTTGGCCGAGATCCAGGCCCTGGAGGCCAGCTACCAGGATCTCGTGCAGCGCAAGAAGATCATCGAGAAGGGAGTGAAATTCGCGCCGGAGTTCTCCGCTGCGGCCGTGAGGCTCGACACCGACGCCCGTCTGCTCGCCTCGCTGGAGGAGGCGAAGAAAGTCGTTCTCCCCATGTTCTTCGCCACCGGCGGAACCATCGGCGCCAAGCCAGAGCCCCTTCCGGAGATCATCTCCAATTCCCTCCTGACCATCGACATGAGCGCCGGCGTCGGGATGGAGCAGGCCCTGCTCGAGGGCACCCAGGCGACGGTGCCGCTGACGGCTTTTGCCGAGAAGGCGATGGGCGTGGGGCATATCAACGTCTATCCCGATTTAGACGGGGTGGTCCGGCGGGAGTCGCCCGTCATCAAGTACGGCGACGGGCTATACCCCTCCTATGCCCTGCAACTGGTGATCGCCTATCTCGGTTTTAAGCCGTCGGAGGTCAAGGTCGCTCCGGGGCAGTTCATCGAACTGGGCAAGACCAGGATCCCGATCGACGAGACGCAGTCGATGCTGGTGAGCTTCAACGGCCCTTACCAGACCTTCCGCTACTACCCCTTCCACGAGGTGCTGGGCGGCAAGGTGGCCTTGGACGTGTTCAAGGACAAGATCGTCATCGTCGGACCCTCGGCCTCGGGCATCTCGACCCTGTTCGTGACGCCCGTCGCGCACAACCTACCCTCCGTCGAGCTCATCGCCAACGTGGTTGAGAACATACTTCACCAGAAATTCCTGGTGCGCCCTCCCTGGGCGCTCAACGCGGAGCTGGGGCTAGTGTTGGCGATGGGCCTTTTCCTGATGATCCTCCTCCCGCGCCTGAAGGCGGCGGGCGGGGCTATCGTGACCCTGCTTTTGGCCGCCGCGCTGCTCGGCACCGGCACCATGCTTTTCGTCCAAGGTCAGTGGCTCAAGGTGGTCTATCCGACCTTCCTGCTCGCCATGGGCTACCTGATCCTCATGACCAAGCGCTTCGTCTTCACCGAGAAGGGCAAGGAGTTGGTGGAGGCCTCGGCGATCGAGACCAACAAGATGCTCGGGCTCTCCTTCCAGGGGCAAGGGATGCTGGATCTGGCCTTCGACAAGTTCCGCCTTTGCCCGCTCGACGACCAGCTTAAGGACCTGCTCTACAATCTCGGGCTGGATTTCGAGCGCAAGCGGCAGTACAACAAGGCCGTCTCGGTCTACGAGCACGTCGCCTCCAAGGACCCCAAGTACAAGGACATCCCCGATAAGATCAAGACCTTGAAGGCCGCCGCCGAGGGCGCGGTATTCGGCGGCATCGGGGGGGGACAGAAAGAGGGCACGGTGCTCATCTCGGGCGGGGCCTCCAAGCCTACGCTCGGCCGCTACGAGATCGAGAAGGAGCTCGGCCGCGGCGCCATGGGCATCGTCTACTTGGGCAAGGACCCCAAGATCAATCGCAAGGTGGCCATCAAGACGATGATGCTCGAGGAGGGCTCCGACCCCGCCGCGTTCAAGGAGGTCAAGGAGCGCTTTTTCCGGGAGGCGGAATCGGCCGGGACCCTCAACCACCCCAACATCGTCCGCATCTTCGACGCCGGCGAGGAGCAGGACATCTCCTACATCGCCATGGAGCTTTTGGACGGCCAGGACCTTATCCCCTTCACGCGCAAGGAATCGCTGCTTAAGCCCGAGGTGGCCATGGAGTACGTGGCCGTCGTCGCCGACGCGCTCGATTACGCGCACGCGCAGGGGATCGTGCACCGCGATATCAAGCCGGGCAACATCATGCTGCTTAAGGACGGCACGATCCGCGTGGCGGATTTCGGCATCGCGCGCATCACCGCCTCCTCCAAGACGGCCACAGGCACGGTGATGGGCACGCCGTCCTACATGAGCCCCGAGCAAGTGGCGGGCAAGAAGGTCGACGGGCGCTCGGATCTCTTCAGCCTGGGCGTCGCCCTCTTCGAGCTGCTCACGGGCGAGAAGCCCTTCAAGGGAGGCGAGGGCATCGGCACGCTGCTTTTCCAGATCGCCAACGACCCCGAACCGGAGCCCTTGGACCTAAATCCCAACCTGCCCCGCTGCGTATCGCCGATCATCCACAAGGCCTTGGCCAAGGATCCAGAGAAGCGCTACCTGCGCGGGTCGCAGCTGGCAGCCGACCTGCGGCGCTGCCTGGCTTCCTTGGGCGGCTCCGCGGGCGCGCCGGCCCAGGCGAAGGAGTCGACGGCGCCTATCCCGGTGCCCGCCCCGCAGCCGCAGGCCGCACCCGCCGCCGACGCGACGATTCCGGCCGGTGCCCTATCCGCCCCGATTTCCGCGCCGGCCCCCGCTCCGTCTCCGGCGCCCTCTCCCGCCGCGATCCCGGTGATTTCGGCGCCGGCGCCCGTTGTCACCTCGGATAAGACGATCCCCGCCACGACGCCGCTGGACGCGACGCTTCCGGCCGGGTCCATGCCGGCCCAGGACAAGACGCAGCCGGGCGCCACCCGTGGCCCGAGGCCGTCTCCGTGAAAACCCGGACCCTGGAGATCGCCGGCAAGACCGATCCGGGCTGCGTGCGGAAGAACAACGAGGACAGCCTGGCCGTGGTCCCGGAATTAGGCTTGATGGCCGTTGCCGACGGCATGGGCGGGCACAGCTCCGGGGAGGTGGCTAGCCAGATCGCGACTGAGACTATTCGCGACTTCGCGGATAAGATGATCGGCGGCAGCAAGCAGTTGCTGCCGGAGGGAGCCGCCGATCCGGCGCGCTCGGCCCGCTCGAAGCAGCTGGAATTTTTCGTCAAGACGGCCAATACGATGATCTACGAGAAGGCCCGGGCCTTCCCCAAGGATCACGGCATGGGCACGACGATCGTCGCTGCGATCGCCGACGAGCGCTCCATGACGGTGGCACACGTCGGCGACAGCCGGCTCTATCTTTTGCGGCGCGGAGAGCTGCAGGTAATGACGGAGGACCACTCCTTGGTCATGGATCAGGTGCGCCGCGGGCTCATCACCGCCGAGCAGGCGGAGAAATCTGCCATCCAGAACATACTCACACGGGCCCTCGGGACTGAGGCGGAGGTCGTCGTCGACGTGCAGGACCACCCCTTGTTTCCCGGAGACCTCGTGCTCCTGTGCTCGGATGGACTGACCAAGATGGTTCCCGAGGCCGAGATCGAGAAGATTCTAGAGGGTGCGGAATCCTGCGCTTCAGCCTGCGATGCGCTTATCGAGAGGGCCCGGGCGGCGGGAGGCGTCGACAATATCACCGTGGTCGTCGCGCGCGTCCCGGAGGATCCAGGGGCCGGCATCAAGAAGCTTTTTTCGAGGATATTCAGCCGATGATGGGGGGGAGGCCATGGCCAAGCTGCTGCTGAAATTCAATGCGGCGGTGATCAAGGAAATCCCGTTCGACAAGGAGACGCTCACCGTCGGCCGGAAACCCGACAACGACATCGTCATCGACAATCCCGCTGTCTCGGGACATCATTGCAAGATCGTCCGGCAGGCCGACGCCTATTTCATCGAGGATCTCAACTCGACCAACGGCACCTACGTCAACGAGAAGCGGGTCATGAAGGCTGGCCTCCATCCCAACGATGTCGTGGGCCTGGCCAAGCACGCCCTGGTCTTCGTCGATGACAAGCCGGCCCCGGTGCCCGCGGCGGCCGCACCGGCCGAACCCGCCGGCGAGAAGACCATGCTGATCTCGCCCGAGAAGCAGCAGGAGATGGCCAAGGCCGCGGCCACGAGCGCGGCGGTGAAGGGAGAAAAGGTCGGCGGGTTGAGGATGCTTAAGGGCGTCGTGGGTCCGATGGAATACGAGCTCAAGGGGCTTTCGACCTATATCGGCAAGTCCGACCGCGTCCAGATCCCCATCAAGGGCTCCGGGATATTCGGCTCGGCCCCGGAGGTCGCGGCCTCCATCCACCGCAAGCCGGAGGGCTACGTGCTGGTGGCGGTCAAGGAAGGCTACCCGGTGGTCAACGGATCGAGCGTCACCGGCCAGGTATTGCTCAACGACGGCGATCTCATCGACTGCGGCGCGACCACGATGCAATTCTTCCTTAAGGAATCCGCGTCTTAACGCTGGGGGAACGGCTGTGGCAACTTCCGACGGGCGCGATCTGTCTGAGCGCGGCCCAGGCAGCAGATGTCTCCCTCTCTGACGGCAAAAGGCCTTAAATCCGAAAGCAGGGTGTCGCAGCGGGTGATGATTCCGGTTGACCCGATGCCTGCGAGAAAAGCCAGAAGACGGCCGGGAAGGTCCACCTTCACCCAATAAAGATAGGTAATCAAGGTCGGCTCCCGCGTGCGTTGAAAGGCGAAATAGGTCATATCGTCGACGGCCAATCGAAGCTCCTTCTCCTTGCCTATTCCGCAACGCAGAGCTGCGGTATCGATCTGCATGTGCGTCCGCGTCGAATCATAGTTCGAAAGTGCGATACTGGGTCCGATGGTGCTTTCACGAATGCCAATTAAGCGATGGAACGAGGACAGCAGATAAGCTTGGCTGGCGAAAGAGGAAAGAAGAAGCATGACGGCCGCGTAACTCGCCGAGGAAGGGGGAGATATCCATGGCAGCGCTTCCGAGACGAGCAGTAGGTCGACCAGCAGGATTAGCGGAAGAATTAGGCTTGAATCATAGAAGATCTTATGCGCCTGGAAGAAACCGACGATCGCGATCGTGACCGAGAGGGCTAGAGGCATCGCTGTCTCTACCGTGAGCCGGCGGAGAGCGTAGTCTCGACGCAGCCGCAGGTACAACGCGAGTATGCCGTATGCCAGTGCCAACGAGAAGATCGTTCGAACCAAAATATGGAGCGGGCGCAGAAGAAAAGCGGGGGTGTGGAAAGCGGAAGGAAGCCAGAGTACTTGGTATTGAGAACGAAAGGAGGCGGAATCGAGATAGGCCGCGAAGCCGTAGAGGCTTTTAAGGCCGGTCTGGAAAAAAAGGAATGGGTCCGAGCGCAACAAAGAAAGGGGAACGGTGGGCACGAAGCCCAGAGCCTCCACGCACTGGACCCTCGCGTTCCAGACGGAAAAACTTTGATCGGCTAGAAGGCCCAGGCTGCTGGCAAGGAGAAGGAATGCGAGCCAGTCTCTAGAGGGACGGCAGATGTAATAGAGCGAGACCGACAATAACGGCAAGAACAACATTGCCTTCGGATGCTGCGGCAACATTAAGGCGGCGGCGCCGAGAAGCGGCAGGCCGAGTAACAGGGTATTGCGACGGGAGGGGCGCTCCACCCGGCCGGCGATAAGCGGGAGAAGACAGGCGGTCGCGGCGCCGATGCGCAGAATCTGTTCTGGACGGTTGAGGACCATCATGAGCGGAAGCGTGCCCAAACTAGTGAAAGAAACGATGCCTGCCATGGAGTATAAAAACGAAAAGCCCTTGCCCATAACGACTTTTGCCGTCCCCACCATCACTCCAATCCACAGGAGAAACAGGGCGACACCGATGAAGCGAAATGCGAGAAGATCCGTCAGCCGGCCGTACAACGCCCATTCGATGAGACGTTCGGGAAGCCAGAACCATGGGGCGGCGACCGTAAGGCATTGAGGCACCATCATCAATAATCGGCCTTCGTCCCGAAATAGCCGCGAATTGAGCAACCGATAATAAATCTCGTCAGGGTAAATCGGCGAAAAGCAGGCCAAAAATAGGACGGCGGAAAAGAATACCAAGGCGACATAGGAGGCCGCCCGAATGAGGCGCATTTGCAGCATCAGCTGCAGAGATAGGCTAGAAGGTCTCGGGCCGAGACCACTCCTAGGCCGCCGCTCTTCGTGCGCACGGGGAGATGGTAGTGGCCTTGCACGGACATCTTATGGAACGCGAAGGCGATCGGCTGCTCCTCGCCGACGCAGTCGGGATCCCGGCGCATGGCCCGGGCCACCGGGATGAGGGACGGGTCCTCGCCGGGGGGGAGATTCAGGAGCAAGTCGCGCTCGGTGAAGATGCCGCTTAAGGCCCCGCCGTTGGTCGCCAGCACGCAGCCGGTCTTATGCTTGCGCATGCTGCGTACCGCCTGGGCCACGCTTTCGGTCTCCTCGACGGTCAAGGCCTCGTGGACCCTGAGATCGCCGACCGTCCCGGAAAGGATCCTGCGCTGCATGCCGCCCTTGGGTTGCGGGGTCGCTAGCGCGGACAGCGAGGCGTGGCAGGAGACGCAAAGCTCCTCGCCGGGCAGGTTCGCGGTCCCGCAATCGGGGCACTTCATTTCACTTCCCAAGTCTCCGGACCGGCGATGAGTTTTTCGATATCGGTTTGCCCGGCCTCGGAGGCGGAATGGATCTGCTCTTCCATCATCGACTCGTAGGTGGGCTCCTCGATGCAGCGGAAGATCCCTACGGGCGTGGGAAACTCCGCTCCCAGGTCGGTGAGCATATACGCCAACGCCGAGCTCGCCTTCTCGTCGTGCACCGCCAGGCGGGGGGGCGGCTTGCCCGGCTCGAAGGTCACGAGCTCCGGCTTGAGCCCGTCGAAGGCAAGCCCGCGATCCTTGGCCTTGCCGAAGACCATGGGCTTTCCGTGCTCGAGCTTGAGCGCCTGGTCCTCGCGGGTCGAGCGGTCCTCGACGGCCGCGAAGGCGCCGTCGTTGAACACGATGCAGTTCTGGAGGATCTCGATGAAGGCCGAACCCTTGTGCTGGGCGCCGCGCGCCAGGATCACGGAGAGATGCTCGACGTCCGTGTCGATGGAGCGCGCGACGAAGGTAGCCTCCGCCGCCAAGGCGAAACGCAACGGGTTGATGGGCCGATCGATGGTTCCCAACGGCGAGGACTTGGTCTTCTTGCCGAGCTCGGAGGTCGGCGAGGCCTGACCCTTGGTCAAGCCGTAGATCCGATTATTGAACAGCAGTATCTTTAAATCGACGTTGCGCCGGAGGGCGTGCAGCAGATGGTTGCCGCCGATCGACAACCCATCCCCGTCGCCGGTGACCACCCATACTTGAAGATCCGGCCGAGCACATTTGAGGCCCGTCGCGAAGGTGGGCGCGCGGCCGTGGATGGTATGCATCCCGTAGGTGTTCATGTAGTAGGGAAAGCGGCTTGAACAGCCGATACCCGAGATGAAGACGAACTTTTCCCTCGGGATGCCCAAGGCCGGCATTACCTTCTGCACCTGCGCGAGTATGGCGAAGTCCCCGCAGCCTGGGCACCAGCGCACCATCTGGTCGGAGACGAAATCCTTGCGGGTAAGTCCCGGCGCCGGGACAGGAGTGGATGTTTCTGGCATGGGTTATCCCTCTAAAAGCTGCGTGATGGCGTCGCGTATTTCCGAGATCTTGAAGGGCTGGCCTTTAACCTTGTTGAGGCCGACGGCCGGCACCGCGTATTTAGCGCGCAGCAGCAGCAGCAATTGCCCGAGGTTGAGCTCGGGCACGAGTATTTTCTCGTAATGGCTTAAGATGTCGCCCAAATCCGGCGGGAAGGGGTGGATATGCCTCAGGTGGATCGAGGCCACCGCCTCCTCCCGGGCCTGGAATTCCCGCACGGCCGCCGTAATGGCGCCATAGCTCGAGCCCCAGCCCACGACGAGCACCTTACCCTTCTTGGGCCCCAGGACCTCCGTCGGCGGGATCTCCTTGGCGATGCCGGCGATCTTCTGCGCCCGCAGGCGCACCATATGCTCGTGATTGTCCGGCTCGTAATTGACGTTGCCGGTCACATCCTGCTTCTCCAGCCCGCCGATGCGGTGCTCGAGCCCCGGGGTCCCGGGCAGGGCCCAGGGCCTGGCCAAGGTCTCGGGATCGCGCTTGTACGGCTTGAAATCCTTGGGGTCGGTCGCATTGGGCACTCGTAGGTTGGGGAGTTCGGAAAGCTTGGGCAGGCGCCAGGGCTCCGAGCCGTTGCCGAGATAGCCGTCGGACAAAAAGAAGACCGGGGTCATGTACTTAAGCGCGATGCGGCAGGCCTCGATCGCCATGGTGAAGCAGTCTCCGGGAGTGGCGGCGGCGACGATCGCGACGGGGCATTCGCCGTTGCGGCCAAACATCGCCTGGAGCAGGTCGGCCTGCTCCGTTTTCGTCGGAAGTCCGGTCGAGGGGCCCCCGCGCTGGATATCGAGGATGACGAGCGGCAGCTCCATGGTGACCGCCAGGCCGATGGCCTCGCTCTTGAGGCAAACGCCCGGGCCGCTGGTGCCCGTGACGGCCAGATGCCCGCCGAAGGAGGCGCCGATGGCCGCCCCGATGGCGGCGATCTCATCTTCCGCCTGGAAGGTGCGCACCGCCAAGCCCTTGTGCAGCGAGAGCTCATGGAGTATGTCGGAAGCCGGAGTGATCGGGTAGGAGCCGTAGAAGAGGGGCCGGTTGGCGAGCCTGGAGGCCGTGACGAGCCCCAGCGCCGTGGCGGTGTTGCCGACGATGTTGCGGTAGCGGCCCGGGGCGATCGGGGCCTTCTTGACGCGGTAGTGGTGGGTGAATATTTCGGTGGTCTCGGCGTAGGCGTGCCCGGCCAAGAGGGCCTTGGTGTTGGCGTCGGCGATCTCGGGGGATTTCTTGAACTTTTTCTGGATCCATTGCAGCGTCGATTCGATCGGACGCTCGTAGAGCCAATACATGAGCCCCAGGGCGAAGAAATTCTTGCAGCGGTCCACCTGGGTGCGGCTCAGGCTTTTACCCTTGAGCGCGTTGTCGGTCAGGGTGGTCAGGGGGATCGAGAGGACCCGGTATCCCGAGAGCGTGCCGTCCTCCAATGGGTTGGAGGCGATGCCGGCCTTCTGGAAGGCCTGCGCCGTGAAGGCGTCCGTGTTGACGATCACGGTGCCGCCAGCCTCTAAGTCCTTCAGATTGGCCTTGAGCGCCGCCGGGTTCATCGCCACGAGCACGTTGGGGGCGTCCCCGGGCGTGAGTATGTCGCGCGAGCTAAAGTGTATCTGGAAGCCGCTTACCCCGGGAAGCGTGCCCGCCGGTGCGCGGATCTCGGCCGGGAAATCGGGAAGGGTGCTGAGGTCGTTGCCCGCCAGGGCCGTGGAGGTGGTGAACTGCCCACCCGTCAACTGGATGCCGTCGCCGGAATCCCCCGCGAAGCGGATCGTGACGGCGTCTATCTCCTGAACGGGCTTCGAGGCTGTTTCCATATGCGTCAAGCTCCTTCTGCTTCTTGGGGCAGATCGAGTGTCGGCGGGAGGTTCATGACCTCCGCCGGGAAGTTCTCCGCGAGATAGCGGATGATGCGGCCGACGGTCAATAGCCCCGTCGGGTGGCCGTCGTCGTCGACGATCGGGAGGTTGCGGAAGCGTTTTTCATGCATGAGCTCGATGGCCTCCCCGAGCGTCCGGTCCGAATGCACGGTGACGGGGTGCGTCGACATCACGCGTCCGATCGGGGTCTTGGGGTCGACCCGTTCTAGGCAGTGCTTATAGAGGTAGTCGCGTTCGGTGAACACTCCCGAGACGGCGCCGTTGTTGCAAATGACGACCGAGCCCCGCTGGAGGCGGCGCATGCGCTCCAACACCTCGCCGTAGGACATGGTTTCTTCGACGACGATGGGGGGCAGGAGGTCCAAATTTCCCAGGGTCTCGTTAAGAGCCTTGGTTTTTGACGACATTGTCTACAGTATAACACATTTGGATTCCGGGCGATGGTAGCGCGGATAGGGGGCAAAATTGTTGCCCCGTGTCACGGCAATAACATAAAATAAAAATAGAGGTGGTGGACGCGCGGAGGCCCTATGCCGGACCCTAAATCGGAAGCGGAAGCGTTGCTCAAGACGGTCGCCAAGAAGCCGGCGGACTATTCGCCGGGCTTAGAGGGTGTCATCGCCGCGCGGAGCCGGCTCTGCCAGATCGACGGCGCCGCCGGCAAGCTCTATTATCTCGGGTATCCCATCGAGGAGCTGGCCCAGCACGCCACCTACGAGGAGGTCTGCTTCCTGCTCTGGTACGGGCGGCTGCCGAAGCACGAGGAGCTCGAAGCTCTGGAGAAGCTTTTCCGGGAACATCGCGCGCTGCCTCCCGAGGTGGTCTCCTTCATCGAGCTCTTGCCGCATACCAGCCACCCGATGGACGCCTTGCGCACCGTCGCCTCGCTGCTGTCGACCTTTGACCGCAACCCGGAGCGGTCGCCGGAGGCCAACCTCCGCCGCGCCATCCAGCTGACGGCGCAGTTTCCGACTATCGTGGCCACCTTCCACCGGCTGCGCGAAAACCAGAAGCCAATCCCACCGCACCCCAAGCTCGACCATGCCGCCAATTTCCTATACATGCTCTTCGGTAAGGAGCCCGACGAGGTCAAGGCGGACGTCATGGACACGGCGCTGGTGTTGCACGTCGACCATGAGATGAACGCCTCCACCTTCGCCTCCCTCGTGACCGCCTCGACGCTTTCGGACATGTACTCGGCCGTCTCCTCGGGTGTGGGCGCCCTCAAGGGCCCGCTGCACGGGGGTGCCAACGAGGCGGTGCTCAAGATGCTCCAGGAGATCGAGGATCCCAAGAACGTCGAGCCCTGGGTGGAGCAGGCCCTCGCCAAGAAGATCAAGATCATGGGCTTCGGCCACCGGGTCTACAAGAACTACGACCCGCGGGCCCGCATCCTCAAGGAATACGCCCGGCGCCTCTCGGAGAAGACCAAGTTCTCCAGGTTCTTTCAGATCAACGACAAGCTCGAGCAGGTGATGCAGGCCAAGAAGGGCCAGCACGGGATCTTCCCCAATGTCGACCTGTATTCGGGCATCGTCTACCACCAGATGGGGATCGCGACCGACCTGTTCACTCCGATCTTCGCGATCGCGCGAGTGGCCGGTTGGACGGCCCATGTCCTGGAGTATTGGCAGGACAACCGCCTTTTCAGGCCCAATTCGGTCTACGAGGGTCCCTCGCCCCGCAACTACGTGCCTATTTCCCAGCGGTGAAGCTGCTCGAGCACGAAGCCAAGGCCATTTTCCGCGCGCGGGGCATTCCCGTGCCTCCGACTGGCGGCGTTATCGACGCGCCGGCGCGATTGGTGTCCGCCCTCAAGCGCGCCGGTAAGGGCCCTTGGGTGCTCAAGGCCCAGGTGCTCGCCGGAGGGCGGGGCAAGGCGGGAGGGGTCAAGCTCGCCAAGACCCCGGCCGAGGCCAAGGCCGCGGCGAAGGCCATCCTGGGCATGACGCTTGTCTCACCGCAGACCGGCCCGGAGGGCGTCAAGGTCCGCGAGGTCTTAGTCGACAAGGCCACCGATATTGCCCGCGAGCTCTACCTCTCCGTCGTCCTCGACCGCCGCGAGGGCCGGCCGGTCGTCATCGCCTCCGCCGAGGGCGGGGTCGAGATCGAGGCCTTAGCCCACAGCCGCCCCGAGGCGATATTGCGCGAGGCCGTGGACCCGGTCTCAGGCATCGAGGACTTCCAGTCCCGGCGACTGGCCTTCAAGCTGCGCCTCGGCCCGGAGCTTGTCGGCCCTTTCGTGCGGATGCTGCGCGATCTAGTCGGGGTCTTCTTGGAATGCGACGCGAGCTTGGTCGAGGTCAACCCGCTCGTCGTCACCAAGCGGGGAGGACTTGTCGCCCTCGACGCCAAGATGACGCTCGACGACAACGCCGCCTTCCGCCATAAGGACCTGGCTCTTCAAGACCACGAATCCTCCGCCTTGGAGCGCGAGGCCAAGAAGGTCGGCATCTCCTATATCGGCTTGGACGGCAATATCGGCTGCATGGTCAACGGGGCGGGGCTGGCCATGGGCACGATGGATATCGTCTCGCTCGCCGGTGGGCGCCCGGCCAACTTTCTCGACGTGGGCGGCGGCGCGAACGCGGAACAGGTGACGCGCGCCTTCCGCATCATCCTCAAGGACCGGCGGGTCAAGGCCGTGCTCGTCAACATTTTCGGCGGCATCATGAAATGCACGACCATCGCCGAAGGGGTGATCGCGGCGGTCAAGGCGGTGGGCCTGAAGGTGCCGTTGGTCGTGCGCCTGGAGGGAACGCAGGTGGAGGAGGGCAAGGCCCTGCTATCTAAGTCGGGCCTGCCGCTGATCCAGGCCGACAGCCTTTGGGACGCGGCGCAAAAAGCGGTGAAGGCTGCGGGCAAGCCATGAGCATTCTCATCAATCGGGAATCGAGAATCGTCGTTCAGGGTATTACCGGCTCGGCCGGATCATTCCATGCGCAACAATGCATCGCCTACGGGACCAAGGTCGTCGCGGGCGTCACCCCGGGAAAGGGTGGCGGCTCGCACTTGGATGTCCCGATCTTCGATACCGTGCAGGACGCCGTTCGCAATACAGGGGCCAACGTGTCGCTCGTCTTCGTGCCGCCTCCCTTCGCCGCTGACGCCATCCTGGAGGCGGCCGATGCGGGCGTCAAGCTTATCGTCTGCATTACCGAGGGCATCCCGGTCTTGGATATGGCCCGCGTCAAGAAATACCTCCGCGAGTACTCGGCCGCCGGCAACCCCGTGCGGCTTATCGGGCCCAATTGCCCCGGTGTGATCACGCCCGGGCAGTGCAAGATCGGCATTATGCCTGGCTACATCCACAAGCCGGGCCCCGTCGGGCTCGTCTCGCGCTCGGGCACCCTGACCTACGAGGCGGTCTGGCAGTTGAGCTCCAAGGGGTTCGGGCAATCCACCGTCGTGGGAATCGGGGGGGACCCGATCGCCGGTTCCACTTTCACCGATATCCTAAGCCTCTTTGAGGAGGATCCGGAGACTTCCGCCGTCGTCTTGATCGGCGAGATCGGCGGCTCGGCTGAGGAGGAGGCGGCCCGGTTCTTCAAGGAGCGCATGACGAAGCCCGTCTTCGCCTTCATCGCGGGCAAGACGGCGCCGCCGGGCAGGCGCATGGGTCACGCCGGGGCGATCGTGGAGGGTGGGGCGGGGACTCACTCCTCCAAGGTCAAGGCCTTGTCGGCGGCGGGCATCCGCGTGATCGAGAACTTGAGCGGCATCGGTGAGGCGGTCGCCGCCAACGCCGCGGAGCTGGTATCCTGATGGCCGAAGAACAGGGAAAATCCGCCACCGACCGCTTTCCGTACTACGTCGCGCTGGGCATCAGCCTGGCGTTGTGGCTCGTCAACGCCCTTAACGGCTTCGCGCTGCTCGACAAGAAATGGACCGACCAGATGCTGCGCTGGCGCGGCATGGAGCGGGGTGATTCCCGCGTCACGGTCATCGCCATCGACGATGCCTCGATCAAGCAGATCGGGCAGTTCCCGTGGCCGCGCAGCGTATACGCCCGACTCTTCCGTAAGCTCGACCAGCTCGGCGTCCAGGTGGCCGCGGTCGACGTCCTCTTCATGGACCGGTCGACCCCCTCGGAGGACGCCGCACTGATCGAGGCCACCGCGGGCGCTAGGATGAAGATCATCCACGCCGTGGGCGAGGACACCAATATCCTCGACCGGCACGTCTTCGTGCACCCCTTCGCGGCGCTGCGCAAAGCGAGCCGGCACTTCGGCGGCGTCAGCCAATGGCTGCTGGATCCCGACGGGGCCGTGCGCTGGACCTTCCTGATGTACGGGGAGGATAAAAGCGACCCCTCCAAGTGGTTGAGCGACCCGAATCGGGTGCCCTCGCTGGGGCTTAAGGCCGTCGCCCTGCTGGAGGGCCGGTCTCCCGACGAGTACGTCCGGGAGCGTAATGCCCTGTACATGAACCTCCGCGGGGAGGCCTTGAAGATTGTGGGCAAGACGACACGCGACGGGGTCAGCGAGGATCTCGTCCTTCCGGACTACGGCATCGCCCGCATCCCCGCCTGGAAGATACTCTACAATCAGCTCGACGAGGCGCAGCGCAAGGCCCTCAAGGGCGGCATCGCCCTGATCGGCTCGACGGCCCTGGGCGCCTACGACCACTACCCCAGCGCGTTTTCGGAGATGACCCCGGGTGTCGAGGTGCACGCCAACGTCATCGACAACCTGCTCAACGACCGCGAGCTCCGCTGGCATTCGCGCCGGTGGACCGCCTTGGCCATACTCGCCTTTTCCCTGCTGGCCGCCTGGGTGCTCAATCTGGGCCCGATGGCCGCGACCGGCATCGTGCTCGCCGTGCTCGCCGCCTGGGTGGGGTTCGACTACAAGCTTTTCCGCGGCCTGCGCGTGCTGGAGTTTACGGCCCCGACGCTCTCGTTGGCGGGGACCTTCGCCGTGCTCATCATCCGCAAGACCCTGCTCGAGAACCGCGAGAAGCGCTTCATCAAGCATACCTTCGGGCAGTTCGTGGCCCCCGAGGTCGTCGACGACCTGGTTAAGGACCCCGCGAAGGTTAAGCTCGGCGGTGAGAAGCGCGATATGACGGTGCTTTTCCTCGATATCGCCCATTTCACGACGATCTCCGAAAGGATGACGCCGGAGGCCCTGATCCAATTTTTGAACAAGTATCTGTCCGCTTTAAGCGAGGTGATCCACGTCCATAAGGGTGTCGTCGACAAGTACATCGGCGACTGCATCATGGCCTTTTGGAACGCCCCCCTGGAGCAGAAGGACCACCGCACGCAGGCCTGCGTGGCCGCCGTCGAATGCATGGAGGCTCTCCGGGAGCTAAACAAGACGCTCGATCCGGCCCTCCCGGAGCGTCCCGCCATTCGGATCGGGCTCAACTCGGGAGAGATGACGGTAGGGCTTACCGGCTCCAAGCAAAAGCTGCAGTACACCGTCATCGGGGACGAGGTCAACCTCGCCAGCCGCCTGGAGGGGGCCAATAAGTTCTTCGGTTCCGATATCATGGTCAGCGAGTCCTGCTTCAATGGGGCTAAGGCCAGCGTCGAGGGCCGGGTGCTCGGCGAGGTCCGCGTGGTCGGAAAATCCATCCCCATCCGCGTCTACGAGCTCCTGGGCAAGCGGGGGCAGCTCTCGCCGCAGTGGCAGAAGGCCCTGCCGCTTTACGAGAAGGGGCTCGAGCTGTTCCTGAAGGGCGACTTCGCCGGCTCGCACGCCGCCTTCGGCGATGTGCTCAAGGTCATCCCCGAGGACAAGCCGTCGAAACTCTACTACAACCGTTCCCACGACTACGCCAACATACCGCCGGTAGACGACGACTGGCGCGTCTTCAACTTGACCGCGAAATGACCTTATTCTGGAGGCTGATGTTCGGGCATCTTCTGTCCGACTTCACCTTCCAGTCGAATTTCATCAACGCGTGGAAGCGTAAAAGCATTTGGGGCATGCTGGCGCATTGCGCCATGCACCCGGTGGCCTACATGGCGCTCACTTATCCCTATCTCAACGAATACTGGATCAATACCCGCTGGCTCCGCCTCCAGGGCTGGACCTGCGTGCTGCTCATCTTCCTCTTGCATTTTATTGAAGACCAGTGGCGGGTATTTACGATTTTCCGCTTTAAGACCCCCGACAACTCGGTCTATTTCATCTGGGACCAGCTCGTGCATTTCTTCTGCATCTTCCTGTTCTTGCCGCTCAACGTGCTCGACCCCTCGGCGGGCTGGGTTCCCGAGAAATGGCCGGTCCTAGGCTGCCTGTTCGTATTGGTCACCCATTTTTGCACCGTGCTCATCTATTTCCTGGAAAAGGACCTCTTCTCGGGCTATTTCCCCGAGTTCGACGAGAAGTACATGGCGATGGCCGAGCGGCTGGTTCTGGCCGTGTGCTTCCTTCTGCCCGGCTGGTGGTGGATTCCCGTGGCCGGGGCGTGGCTGGCCAATATGTTCTATATGCGCTACCGGCGCCTGGTCGAATTTTCCTGGTTCAGCTTTTACGTCGGCGGTGCGGTGGCGCTGGCCTGCGGCGCGCTCGCCCGCGTCGTCTACTACAGTTAGGTATTAGCTAGGTGCCAGGCATACACTTTCTACACTTTATTGACATTCTCAGTGTACTGCCGAAGTAAGTTGTGAAAGTGTAGAAAGTGTATGCCTGGCACCAAGGGGGTCTTATGGAGGAGATTTTGATTTTAAGCGGCGCTCGGACGCCGATCGGGACGCTGAACGGGTTCCTATCCAGCTACAGCGCGCCGCAATTGGGCGCCAAGGCCATTAAAGCTGCGCTCGACAAGGCTCAGGTCAAGCCCGAGGAGGTCGGCGAAGTGGTCATGGGCAATGTCGTCTCGGCCGGCATCGGCCAGGCCCCGGCGCGCCAGGCGATGATCGCCGCCGGGCTTCCCCCTTCCGTCGGTGCGACGACGGTCAACAAGGTCTGCGGCTCCGGCATGAAGGCCGTGATGATGGCGGCGCAATCGATCGTGCTCGGGGATTCCGACACCGCCGTCGCCGGCGGCATGGAGTCGGCCAGCAAGGTGCCCTTCCTCTTGGAGAAGGCGCGCTCCGGCTACCGGCTCGGGCACGGCCAGCTGGTGGACGCCATCATCAAGGACGGGCTCTGGGACCCCTACGGCAACGTCCATATGGGTGATTGCGGGGAGGCCTGCGCCGAGAAATATGCCATCTCTCGCGCCCAGCAGGATGAGTACGCGATCCAAACCTACAAGAACGCCCAGGAAGCCCAGAAATCGGGGGCCTTCGACGCGGAGATGGCCTCCGTCGACGGCATCAATCAGGACGAGGAGCCGGGGCGCGCCTCCTTCGACAAATTCCCCAAGCTCAAGCCCGCCTTCAAGGCGGGGGGGACGATCACCGCGGCCAACGCCTCCAAGATCAACGACGGTGCCGCGGCCCTGGTGCTGGCCTCCTCTAAGGCGGCTGCTGGCCGCCAGGCCCTGGCCAAGATCAAGGGATGGGCCACCTTCAGCCAGGAGCCTCAATGGTTCACCACGGCTCCGGCGGGCGCCATCGAGCGGGTGCTGGCCAGGGTCGGCTGGAAAAAGGAGGATGTCGATCTCTACGAGGTCAACGAGGCCTTCGCCGTCGTGGCCTTGGCCGTTATGCAGCTCGTCGGCCTGCCGCGCGAGAAGGTCAATGTCAACGGGGGCGCGGTGGCCTTGGGCCATCCCATCGGCGCCAGCGGGGCGCGCATCCTGGTGACGTTGGCGCACGCGCTCCAGAAAAGGAATCTCAAGCGCGGGGTGGCCGCCATCTGCCTGGGCGGCGGGGAAGCCGTTGCCGTAGCCCTCGAACGCTAAAGCGAGGCCTCTAGCCAGCGGGAGCGGCAGGCGCTCGAGAAATCATAGCTGATCCTGCGCGAACGGGGATAATAAAGGAACGAGGCGGTGGTTTGCAAATAGCCGCCGTGCACGCATAGGGTCGTGTCGGTGGGGCTGCCCTCGGGCCCATGATCCGCCAGCACGGCTTTGAGCTCCCGCTCCCCGAGCGCTCCCCCGTCCAACAACAGCTGGGCGAGCCGCGCGGCCCGCCGCTCGGCCGAGTCATGGACCCTCTTGCCGCGCAAGGCCCGCGGCGCGCGCTCTCCGAAGATGGCGTCCTCGCGCAGTTCGACCTCCCGCATCGCCGCCCCGCAATAGCGGTTGGTGTGAAAAATATGATCCTGTCCCGGCTCCGGCCGGCGTAGGTGGACGCGGGTGTTGGAGAGCTCCAGAGAGGCGATGTCCCCCGCGGCGTCGGCCAAAAGCAGCAATCCTCCTCCCCAGCGGGGCCTCGAGGCGATACGTTCCGCCGCCTCCGCTACGCTCGAGCAGCGGGCCAGCGCCTCCGAGACGGCCATGGAGATGGTGCCGGCGGGGCGGGGATCGTCAACGGCGAAGGCGTAATTGTAGGCGATGGCGAGGCCGCGCTCGTTGACGCCGTCGATGGCCCCGGCCATCGGGGCGGCGATGAACTCGAGGGACTTGAGTCCGCCCGCCGGCCGGCCTTCGCGCAGCCCGTAGAACAGCTGCGTGAGGGGGACGTAGTCGAAGTTGCGCGCGATCACGGGTTCCCCGCTTCGCGAGCGGCCCGCGCGAACCGCGAAGGCGGAGCAGGCCCCGGCCGGAGCCGTTTTGTCCCGCAGCGAGCCTAGGTATATCTCCAAGGCGTTGAGCAGCACCAGTGAGTCTAGGCGCAGCCCGCTGGACTCGGCGATGCCTTCGAGGCGTTCGAGCATATCGGGAAAATCCCTGGAAAACGGGGCCTTAAGCGCCTTCGAGACTCGCCTTTCCGCCAGCAGCCTGAAGAGCCGCATCGGCAGCCAGCGGGGCCGCGCGAGTTCGAAGGCCTCCAACTCGGACAAGCGGTCCCATGCCTCGTGTATGCGCGCGCGCAGGGCCCGGCCCTGCGCGCGGCCCATGTCCCGCGGGGAGCCGCCGCAGATCACATCCGCCACGGTATAAGAGTAGCATTTGCTAAAATCCAAGCGTGAAGCCGTTTCTTTTGGGCGGACGCATTTCGCGCGAGGATCTGCTGCAGGTCGCGAGGTTTGGCCGCCTGGTGCGGTTGCCCCCCGCGGCCCGCGCGCGGATCGCCGCCGCGCGCCGCGTCGTGCTCCGTCATGCCGCCGGCGGCGAGCCAATCTACGGGGTCAATACCGGCTTCGGGGAGCTCGCCTCCGAGCGTATCTCGCCCGAGAATTTAGAACGCCTCCAGTACAATCTCATCCGCAGCCACGCCTCCGGCGTCGGAGAACCCCTCTCTCCTGAGCAGTCCCGTGCCATGCTGCTGTTGCGCGCCAACGAGCTTTCCCGCGGGCATTCCGGTTGCCGTCCGGAGCTCGTCGATATGCTCGCCGAGATGCTCAACCGGGGCGTCACTCCCGAAATCCCCAGCCGAGGGTCCGTGGGGGCCAGCGGCGACCTGGCTCCACAGGCGCACGCCGCGCTTGTCCTCATCGGGGAAGGCCGCGCGCGCATGGGGCGCTCGGCGCCATGGGGGCGGCCGTTAAACGGTTCCCAGGCCTTGCGGGCGGCGCGGCTCAAACCCATGAGCCTCGAGGCGAAGGAAGGTCTTTCCCTGGTCAACGGCACCCAGGCAATGCAGGCCGTGGGGGGATTGGCGCTCGAGGACGCCTTCCGCGTGCTGGAGGCCGGCGATCTCGCGGGTGCCATGAGCCTGGAGGCCCTCAAGGGGACGCCGGTTCCCTTCGACGCCCGCGTCAACGATTTAAAGCCGCACGCCGGCCAGCGTCTGGCGGCCGCCCGACTGCGAGCCCTGCTTAAAGGCAGCGAGATCCGCGAGTCGCACCGCCACGGGGATCCGAGGGTCCAGGACGCCTACAGCTTGCGTTGCATGCCCCAGGTGCACGGCGCGGCCTATGACGCGCTCGAGTACGCCTCCGCCACACTGGAAGTAGAGATGCGCAGCGTCACGGACAACCCGGTCGTGGTCGGGGGCTCGATCCTCTCGGGAGGCAACTTCCACGGGCAGGCCTTGGCCCTCGCCCTGGACGCGGCGGCCATCGCCCTGACCGCAGCGGCGAATATCTCCGAACGGAGGATATTCCAGCTCATCAGCGGTAGGGAGTTGCCTCCCTTCCTGGCGGAGCATCCGGGGCTCGAGTCGGGTTTCATGATCCCGCAGGTGGCCGCCGCGGCGCTGGCTTCCGAGAACAAGGGACTGGCCCATCCGGCTTCCGCTGATTCCATCCCCACCTCCGGGAACAAGGAGGATTTCGTCAGCATGGGCATGGGGGCGGCGCTTAAGTTCGAGCGCGTCGTGGATAACGCCGCCCAGATCGTCGCCATCGAGCTTTTGGCGGCCGCCCATGGCGTGGAAATGCGCGGCCTCTCGCCGGGCGTCGGTGTAGCCGAGGGTTTGCGCCGGTTGCGCTCGGGGGTCCCGCGGACGAAGGGCGACGTGGTCTTCAGCGAACCCATGCGCCGCGCCAAGGCACTGGTTCTGGGCGGCGCATTCGCCAAGATAGTATGAGCCCGACGGTCCCCGCGGTGCGCGCACCGCGCGGTCGTGCGCTGCGCTGCAAGGGCTGGCAGCAGGAGGCGGCCCTGCGGATGCTCATGAACAATCTCGACCCCGCGGTGGCGGAGAAGCCCGAGGATCTCATCGTCTACGGCGGGCGGGGTCGGGCGGCCAGGGACTGGGCCAGCTACCGCGCCATCGTCTCCTGCCTTAAGGCCTTGGCCGGTGATGAGACCCTCCTGGTCCAATCTGGCAAGCCGGTCGCCGTCCTGCGCACCTTCGAACACGCTCCGCGGGTGCTTATCGCCAATTCCAATCTTGTCGGCCAGTGGGCCCGGTGGGAGGTATTCGACGAGCTCGAGCGCAAGGGGCTTATGATGTACGGGCAGATGACGGCTGGCTCCTGGATTTACATCGGCAGTCAGGGCATCGTGCAGGGCACATACGAGACATTCGCCGAGGCGGCGCGACAGCATTTCGGCGGCAGCCTCAAAGGAAGGCTGCTCGTCACCGGCGGGCTCGGTGGCATGGGCGGAGCCCAACCCCTAGCCGCCGTGATGAACGGGGCGGCGTTTTTGGCGGTCGAGGTCGATCCGGCGCGCATCGCCAAGCGCCTTAAGACCCGCTACCTCGACGCGATGGAGACCTCTCTCGACCGGGCCCTCGAGCGCGTGCTCCAGGCGAAGTCCCGGGGGGAGGCGCTTTCCATCGGCCTGGTGGGCAATTGCGCGGAGCTTCTGCCGGAGATCGCGCGCCGCGGCGTGGGCGTCGACCTGGTGACCGACCAGACCTCGGCGCATGACCCGCTCAACGGCTACATCCCCGAAGGCTTTTCCTTGCCCGATGCCGCAGATCTTCGCCGCCGGGACCCCAAGGAATACGTGCGGCGGTCGATGGATTCTATGGCCAAGCATGTTCGCGCCATGCTTGATCTCAAGGGCCAGGGAGCCATCGCCTTCGATTACGGCAATAATATCCGCCGCATGGCTTTCGACGCCGGGGAAAAGCGCGCCTTTGAATTCCCGGGGTTCGTCCCGGCGTACATCCGGCCGATGTTCTGCGAAGGCAAGGGGCCGTTCCGTTGGGTGGCGCTCTCCGGGGACCCCAAGGACATCGCCCAGACCGACCGGGCCGCGCTCGAGCTTTTCGGCGAGGACGAGGGGCTGCGCCGCTGGCTGGCATTGGCCGGCAGCCGGATCGCGTTCCAGGGCCTGCCGGCCCGGATCTGCTGGCTGGGGCAGGGAGCCCGCGCCGAGATGGGCCTGCGCCTCAACGCGATGGTGCGGCGGGGAAAGCTCTCGGCCCCCATCGTCATCGGTCGGGACCATTTGGACTGCGGATCGGTGGCCAGCCCCTACCGCGAGACCGAATCGATGCTCGACGGCTCCGACGCGGTCGCGGATTGGCCGGTGCTCAATGCCCTGCTCAATACGGCTTGTGGGGCGTCTTGGGTGAGCTTCCATCATGGCGGCGGGGTGGGCATCGGCTACTCCCTGCACGCCGGGCAGGTTACGGTCGCCGACGGGACGAAGGGAATGCAGGCGCGCTTAGAACGCGTGTTGACCAACGACCCCGCGCTAGGCGTGGCGCGGCACGCCGACGCGGGCTACGCGCTCGCGGCCGAGACCGCGCGCAAGCACAAGATCAAGATCCCGATGGGAGGAAGATAATGGCGCAGGATTTCTCATTCGACGTCGTCTCAAAGGTCGACCTGCACGTCGTCGAGGAATGCGTGCAGGCGGCCATCAAGGAGATCGGCACGCGCTTCGATTTCAAGGGCTCGGTCTCCAAGATAGAGTTCGACCAGAAGGGGCCGGCTCTGTCGGTGACCGCCGACGACGAGTTCAAGCTCAAGAGCGTCCACGACATCCTCAACACGCGCCTGGCCAAGCGGGGCCTGCCGCTCAAGAACTTCGCGCCGCAGAAGATCGAGGCGGCCTTGGGCGGTTCCGTGCGCCAGGCCGTGAAGGTGCAGCAGGGTATTCCCTCCGACAAGGCCAAGGAGATCGTCGCCGCGATCAAGAAATCGGGCCTCAAGGTCCAGGCATCGATACAGGGGGATCAGCTGCGGGTCTCGAGCAAATCGAAGGACGCCTTGCAGCAGGCGATAGCGCTGCTTAAGGCCGGCAGCTTCGGCGTCGAACTGCAATTCACCAACTACCGGTAAGCCAAAAAAACCCCTCCCTCTGTCACAAGGGGAGGGTTGGGGGGTGGAAACGTTATTTCTGGACGAGCTGCACCTGCCGGACGACCGCGTCCTTCTTGAGCCCCTCGATCTGCTCGAACGGCACGGCCCCGCGCACGCGGTAGACCGCGGTTTCGGCCGTCGAGGGATAAGGGAGGATGTTGAACATTTGTACCTGCTGGGGCTTGTACCCAGGGTCCCAACTGACTCCATAGGAGCTCGCCAGCGCCTGGAGCGCCTGGGGCAGTGCCTTCTCGGCCTTCACGTCGACCGGCAGGCGGATCTCCACTAGGACGGTAACTACCGGAAGGACGGTGATCTGTTGGGCCAGGGCCTCGCTGCGCCGGGATTGGCGTGCCACCGGCACCGGCTGGGGAATCTCGTCCTGGTCGCGGAAAAGTTCCAAATAGGTGATTCTCGTCTTGGAGTCGAAGAAAAGGCGCACGCCTTCGTTTTGGGCGGCGAAAATGTTGCCAGTTCCGAGGATCAAGATGGTTGCTACTTTAGTGATGGTCTTCATAGGGTCCTCCTACAACGGGTACATTGTATCCGTCAACGCTGCACCGTGCATTGACCGCGGTCAACTTTCCAGATTAATTTAGATCAACTTTTTAAGGTAAAATCGGCTCGGTGAATACTCTCGTTACGAATATCGGCGCGCTTGTGTCCATGCAAGGCCCGCCATGGGCCCGCCGTGGGGCCGAAATGCGTAAGATCGGTCTTTATAGAGGCGGCGCGGTGTTGACGGGGGACTGCCAGGTCCTGGCAGCCGGCCTGGCCGATGTCGTCGGACGGCGTCCCGAGGCCGCCAAGGCCCGCGTCATCGACGCCAGGGGCGGGATAGTCCTTCCCGGTTTCGTCGACAGCCATGCCCACCCCGTCTTCGCCGAGCCGAGGCTTCGGGATTTCGAGATGCGCCTGGGAGGCGTCGGCTACGAGGAGATCGCCGCCGCGGGGGGGGGTATCCTGAGCAGCGTCGACGCGGTGCGCGGCTGCTCCGAGGACGGGCTCGCGAGCGCCTTAAGCGCATGGGCCGGTCGCTTCATCGAATGCGGCACCACGACCCTCGAGGCCAAAAGCGGGTACGGACTCGATTTGGACTCCGAACTAAAGATGCTCCGCGCGGTCGCTCGCGTTGGCCGCAGCTCCTCCTTGGAGCTCGTGCCCACCTTCCTCGGCGCGCATGCCGTGGCTCCGGAGCATCGGAGAAACCCCCACGAATACGTCCGCAGGCTGTGCTCGGAGATGATCCCCAGCGTCGCCCGGCAAGGGCTCGCCCGATTCGTCGACGCCTTCTGCGAGAATAATTATTTCTCGCAGCCCGACGCCGAGCTCGTCCTGCGCGCGGGCATGGAGGCCGGCCTTGGGGTGAAGGTGCATGCGGAGCAATTGAGCCGCTCCGGTGGCGCGGCGCTCGCCGCGCGGCTGAAGGCGGTGTCGGCCGACCATCTCGACCGGGTCGACGACTCCGACATCGACGCGCTCAAGGACGCGGGCGTCGTGGCCACCCTGCTGCCGGCCTGCAACTATTTCCTTGGGCTGGGAGGCTACCCTCCGGCCCGCCGCCTCATCGATCGCGGCGCCGCCGTCGCCCTGGCCACCGACTTCAATCCTGGCACGGCACCCTGCTGGAACATGCAGATGGTATTGTCTTTGGCCTGCACGCAGATGAAAATGAGCGTCGAAGAGGCCTTGACGGCGGCGACGATCAACGGCGCCCACGCGCTGGGCCTGGGCGCTACGCATGGCTCCCTGGAGCCGGGGAAACAGGCTGATCTTTTGATCTTCGACGTCCGGGATTATCGCGAGTTACCCTACTACTTCGGCGGCAACCAGGTGAGCCTGGTCATGAAAAAAGGGACCGTCGTCCATTCCCTCGGCGGCCGCGAGCTGTGAGGACGGATTGGTGGAAGCGCTTCTTTAAGAGCTCGGGTTTTCCCTTGGCTGACGAGGTGCGGGTCCGCGACACGGAAACGGAGATACGCAAGCTGCTCAAGCTCTTGCCGCTGCCTCGGGGCGCTAAGGTGATCGACGTCGGCTGCGGCATCGGCCGGCATAGCGTGCTGCTCGCGCGACGGGGGTACCACGTGACGGGGGTGGATTATTCTCCCTCCTACCTGCGGGAGGCGAGGAGCCGCGCCGGCGGGCAGCGGCCGCGCTTTCTGCGCCGCGACATGCGAGCGTTGGGCTTTGAAAACGAGTTCGACGCCGCGATCAACCTCTGGACCAGCTTCGGATATTTTTTAAGACCTTCGGAGGACCTTCGCGTGTTGCGTTCGATCCATCGGGCCCTCAAGCCCGGGGGTAGGCTCGCCATCGAGCTCATCAATGGTGCTGGCCTTCTTCGTAAGGGGCCCGGTGGACGGCTCTGGGAACGCCGAGGCCGCTATTGGGTGCTCGAGGAATGGCGAGTGCGCCGAGGCGTAGATTGCGCCGTGCTGGGCACTCGCATATATATCGATTCCAAGGGCCGTAGCTTCAAGGGAGAGACCTTCGTTCGTCTCTATGATCGCCGGCGCCTCGACCACGTGATGCGCCGCGCCGGTTTCGGCCGCATCCGCTACTTTACCGGGCTCCTGGAGCAGGGCCCGGGAAACAGGCAGCCGCGGAGGCTGTTGGCCGTGGCTCAGAAAATAGTACCCTCCACCTCGTGAAGCTCGTCGAGTGCGTCCCCAATTTTTCTGAGGGCCGCGACCGGGCCAAGATCGAGGCGATCGTCTCGGCGGCGCGGGGCGTGGCGGGGGTGCGCGTCCTGGACATCGAATCCGACCCGGACCATCACCGCTCGGTGCTGACCTTCGTGGCACCCCCCGAGGCGGTGGCGGAGGCCGCCTTCCGCGCCGCCAAGGCGGCCACGGAACTCATCGACCTCACCCGGCACAAGGGGGAGCATCCCCGCATGGGAGCCGTCGATGTGATCCCGTTCATCCCCGTCTTGGGGACGGGGCTGGAGGAATGCGTCCGCCTGGCGAAAGAGCTGGGGGAAAGGCTGGGGAAGGAATTGCAGATTCCCGTTTATTTGTATGGAAAGGCGGCGGCCAGGCACGATCGCGAGGATTTGGCGGCGGTGCGCAAGGGGCAATTCGAGGGCCTGCGCGAGGCGATCGAAAAGGACCCGGCCCGCGCGCCTGATTTCGGCCCGAAAAAGATACACCCCACGGCCGGGGCGGTGGCCGTAGGGGCCCGCGAGCAGATCATCAATTTTAACGTGAACCTAGATACCACCGATTTGGAAGCCGGCAAGGCGATCGCCAAGAAAATCCGGACCTCGGGGGGCGGGCTGCCCGCCTTGCGCGCCAAGGAGATCGTGCGCTCCGACGGCAGCATCCAGATATCGACGGTGCTCACCGATTACCGCGTCACCTCGATCGGCGCCGTGCTGGCCGCCGTCCTGACGGAGGCGCGCGCGTGCGGCGCCGACCTGCTGTCGACCGAGATCGTTGGCCTGCTGCCCCGGCAGGCGCTCATCGATTACGGCGTCGAATCGCTTAAGTTATCGAACTTCACGCAGGAGCAAATCCTCGAGAACCGGCTCGAGGCCCTGCCGCCCGACTGGCGCCAGGCCGGAGCGATCGTCGCCGCCGCGCTGGCCGGCACGGACGCGACGCCCGGCGGCGGGTCGGCCGCCTGCCTCGCTGGGGCGATGGGCTGCGGCCTGGGTGAGATGGCCTTAGGCATTACCTTGGGGTCCAAAAAGCTCGATGCGGCCAAGCGCCCCGAGCTTTCGCGCGTTCGCCAGGAGCTCGAGAGCTACCGCGTGGAGATGGACCAGTTGGCCGCGGAAGACGCGGCCGCCTTCGAGGGGGTGATGGAGGTTCTCAAACGCCCTAAGGACGATCCCCAACGCGCCTCATTGCTCGAGGCGGCGCTGATCGCGGCCGCCGAGGTTCCGTTGCGGACCGCGCGCCGGGCGGCGGGCGCCCATAAGCTGATCAAGGAGTATTCCGCCTCGGCCTCCGCATCGGTGGCGTCGGACATGAACTGCGCGGCGCATCTTTTGCGTTCGGCCGCGCTTTGCGCCGCCGAGAACGTCAAGATCAACGCCGTGGCCTTGAAGAACTTAGAGGAGGCCGAGCGGCTCTTGACGGAAACATCGAAGGTTTTGGAAATTCTCGGCTAATCTAAAAGGCGGCGGCCCCAAGAACCTAGGACCGACGGCCTAAAAGGCAGGGTCCCTTTTTTGCCGGGCCTCTGGGCCTTAAGGCTCAGGCATAACCTCGGCTTTTCTCCATATAATGAAACGGATCCTATAGGCGAATAAAAAAGGGGTAATTATGAATTATCGGAATGTATTTGTCGCGGTCGTCTCGTTGTTGATGTGTGGAGCACAGGTTTTCGCCAACCCCCATGAGTACGATGCCGATGACTATGATATTGGTAACGACTATGGGAGTTCTGTGGGAATGGGGGAATTGTGGGAGGAGCCTAGTAGACTCGGGCCCGCCAGCTCCCCGGGCAAGGCCTATTACCGAGGCGTTATGCTTCGAGATCTGACTCTAATGAAGTTGGAAAAGAGGCGGCTCGAGTCGACTCTCACGCTCCAGGAAAAGCAGTTACAGAAGCTTCGTTCCGTCCGGAAAAAAAGCCGTAATAATCTCAGCGAGTATTATGCTTGTAACGAGGAAATTAGGGACCTCCAGCGTGCTATTAAAAAGAATCGATACGCCCTCAAATTAACCAACCGCAGAATCGCCAAGAAAGAAAAAGAAGTTAGGCTCTTCTAGCGTGAAAGCGTTTTTGTGGGCTGCCTTTTGCCTTTGGTGTGCCTGTCCGGTGGCCGGTGAGCCGGATTCCGTTTTCGACGGAGCCCACGTTGCGCCGGAGGCGTCAGCCCCTGCGGCCCTGGCGACCCAGGAAGGGTTGCTTCCGAAATTCCCGCTGGAGCTCAAGGAACACGCCTTTGGTGGCCATTCGATTGTCTATAGCCCGGATGGATCGAGATTGCTTACCCGCTCGGGCTATAGTTTCGTCGTTGAGTGGGATCCGAACACCCTTTTGCCGATCCGCACTTTTAAAATTCATGCTCCCGTTTATAGTGCCACCTATAGTGACGACGGCTCGAAAATCATCGCGGTAAGCGACGACTTTGCCGTTGTCTGGTCGGCGCGCAGCGGGCGGAAGCTGAAGACTCTTAAACATGAAGGCCTTCAGGGCGCGGCGTTGAGCCCTGACGGATCGCGGGCGGCTACCGGCGGCGCCGACGGCAAGGTTATTCTATGGAATACCCGCTCTGGCAAACCGTTGAAAACGCTGGAAGGAGCGGATCCCAAATATTGGTCCTATTCGGTCTCGTTTAGCCCGGATGGCTCGAAGCTCGCCGCGATCAACGAATCGAACGTATTGATATGGGATATCCGGACTGGAGAAATCGTGTGCAAGCTGGAAAATGGGCGAGGTCCAGGCTTTGTTCGCTTTAGCCCGGACGGTCGTTTCGCATTGACGCGCTCTTACAGCGTTGCGTTGCTATGGGACGCGAGAACGGGCGCCATGCTGCGGGCTTTCAAGGGCCATTCCGATGACATTCAGGCCGGGGCCTTCAGCCCGGACGGCTCGAAGATCGCCACCGGTGGCGATGACGGGACCGTGATCCTCTGGGATGTGGCAAGCGGCAAGGCGCTCATGACCCTTGATGGGCAATCCATCGGGGTTACCGGAGTGGCCTTCAGTGCGGATGGGTCCCGGGTCGCGACGGCGACCAAGCATAAGACTGGAAAGATCTGGCAGATCGCGTTGAACCCCAGTGAGATCGTCGGACTAGATAAGAAACTTTCTGAGCCCGTGAGGGGCGAACTCGATTCCGCGTTGGACGGCGAGACCGCCGAGAAGCGCTATAAACTGTCCCGCAACTGATCCATCGTCTGTTTGGGGATAACTTCCGCGCCAGCGCGGAAGAATACGCAAATATCATGGAATAGCAGTATTTTTTCTTTCGAGTGCTGACGAGACAGCGCTAGCTAGAGGTTGGCTTTTCTTCGAGCAGCTTCTTTAGATGCACCTTGATGTCCTCGAATACTTCCTCGATGCCCTTGGAGGCGTCGACGATGGCGAACTTGTTCTGGGCGGCGATCGTGTCGAGGCGGTCGATAAGGCGTTTTTGGTACTCGCAGAAGCTGTCGAAGAGGCTGTCGCCCAGATGAAGGTCCATGCCCGACTCCCAGTAATCGAAGCCGGTGGAATGCAGGACGCGTGGGATCAGGGTCTCCAGGTCCGTTTTGAGATAAATACTCAGATCGGGCTTTAAGGCGATGCTGAAGATTCCCTCGAGCCATTCGGTGTCCATGCCGCGCACGGCCGCGCGCGCGATCAGCGAGTAGATATAGCGGTCGGTGAGCACGACGAAGCCGGCCTTGAGCGCCGGGATCACCACGTTCTCGAGCCGGTCGACGAAATCCGTGGCGTAGAAGAGAGTCATGGTGGCGGGGCCGAGGGTATGCCCCTCCTTGGCCTCCTTGAGCCCGGCGCCCGTGAGCTGCGAGTCGGTCATCGCCGTATCGAGCACGGCCATGCCGTTGGACTCCAGCCATAGCCGGATCAGCGAGATCTGCGTCGAGCGGCCGACGCCATCGGTGCCCTCGAGCACGATCAGCTTGCCCGTGAGCTCGTTTAGATCGAGTCGAAGAATCCCTTGACTGTAGGGCTTAAGTTCACCCATCTGCGCACCTTGGCCTTCTTGGCGTGCTCGAGCCGCTTCTGGATCTCGGCCCGCACGATGGCCTGCTGTTTGTGTATTGGCTGCGTGGCGTCGATGACCACGAAATCGAACTCGGAGATCATCTTCTCGTACTCCTTGAGAATGATCTCCTGGAAGCGGATGAAGGACTCCCGGATATCCTGCGACAGGCCCAGGTCCATGCCCGCCTCGTAGAACTTGAGTTGGCCGCGACCTCCGAGTATGCGCTGCACGGCGATCTCCAGGGGCACTTTAAAATAGAAGGCTACCGTGGGCTTGACGGCGAACTTGTAGAGGTTGCGCAGCCACACCGGGTCGCAACCGCGCGCGGCGTCGCGCGCGAAGGCGGTGTAGATGTAGCGGTCGCAGAGCACGATCGAGCCGGCCTGCAGCGGGGGGATGATCTCGCGTTCGACGCGGTCGGCGAAATCGGTGGCGTGCAGCAGGCTGAAGGTCGTCGGGGTGAACATCTGCTTTTCCTTGGCCGCCTTGGTCGTCGCCTTGACCAGCGGCGAGGAGTTCCAGTTGGACATGAGCGCGGAATAGCCCGACTGCATCAGCCATTGCTGCAGCAGCGAGAGCTGCGTGGATTTGCCGGAGCCGTCGATGCCCTCGACGACGAAGAGCCTTCCCGGGTAACGGTGCTCGCCGTAGGTCTTCATTTCCAGCCGTCTTTCCTGTGATAGCGGCGCTTGGCCCGGACGCTGACGATGCGGCGTTCGGGAAGAATTACGGCCGTGAGCTTGCCGCCGTAGACGCAGCCGGTGTCCAATCCGATGGCGTTGTCACGAACGATGGGCTCGCGGTGCACCCAGTGGCCAAAGACGACGAGTCGTTTATCCTTATACGACTCATACCAAGGAGTTTCGCGTCGGCCGATGCGGCGGATATTAGTAAGCTCCCAGGCCGATTGCCGTGAAATCGGCTCCGATGGGTCGAAGCCTCCATGCACCACGATGAAGTCTTTATAGGCGACGTAGATCGGCCACGAATCGATAAAACGCATATAGGTATCGTACTTGCGCCCCATCTGCCTCGCCGTCTCGAGGTCATATGGCTTCTCGTCGGGCGTTAGCCCCCTCTGCCAATGCTGCAGGAAACGGTACTCATGATTGCCCAGCACGCAGCTGAGGTTCCTCATGCGCATGGCGCGCTCGAGAACCCCCTTGGTCGAGGGACCCTTGCAGATCAGATCACCCACGCTGATGATGCGATCCTCCGGCCTCGCGCGGACCTTCTTGAGCAACGCCTCCAATTCACGCAGGCAGCCGTGCAGGTCGCCGAAGATGATGGTGCGGCCCATGCGATTCGCTGGGGGTTTCTAGTTACTGCGCCGCCGCGGGCTCGTATTTGGCGCTCTCGCGTAGCTCTTTTAAGTATACGGGCCACGTTTTCGTGACCTTCTCGGCTAGGAGCGCCTGCTTTATATCCTTTTCGACCTCTTTATAGGAGGCCGCCTTCGCGGGCCGGATGCTCTCGACGAAAAAGAGATGCTGGTTGAGGCCGATCTTCACCGGACCTCCCGCCTCGCGGGCCTTGAGGGAGAACACAAGCTTCTCGATCTCGGGCAGGAGCACGCCGCGATTGATCAAGCCGAGATCGCCGCCCTTTTCCTTGGTCGCCGCGTTGAGCGAGGCGTGCTGGGCCAGCTTACCGAAATCCGCTCCGGCGCGGACGGCGAGGAGGAGATCATTGGCCTCCTTCTCCGAGGCGACTTCCAGCTGGCGCAAATGGACGGCCTCCGGGGCGCCCAGCCGGTCCTTGTTGGCGTTGAAGAATTCCCGGGCCTCGCCGTCGCTAACGGAGAGCCTTTTGGCCTTGATGACGAGATTTTCCCGCAAGGCCTGCGTCTGCAGCTGCGCGCGCAGCTGCTCGAGGCTCGAGCCCCCGGCGGCGAGCTGCGCGTTGAAGGTGGCGGCGTCCGGAAACTGCTGGCGGATCCGCGCCAGCCGCGCCTCCACCTGCTGGGAGTCTGCCGTTACCTTGAGGCGCTCGGCGGCCTGGCGGATGAGTATCTCGTCGGCCATCTCGTTGATGACGGTCGTGCCGTATTGTTTCCACGCGCGATCCTGGGCCTCGGCGCGCGAAATGGGCACGCCGTTGACCTTGACGAGCACGGGGCCGGGGCCCTCCGTGGCGGCTTGCGCGAAGCCCGCCAGGGGCAGACAGAAGGTTAGAAGCGCGGAACCAACGGGATGCATGGGAATTCCTCCTCGAGCAAGGGTTTCCGGCACGATAGCATTTTAGGCTTTGAATTTCTTGCGGAGTAGGGCGGCGCGCAAGAAGTCGCGGTCGGCGGCCGAGAGCTCCTTTTGGGCCACCATCTGGATATGGGCCGGCTGGGCCAAGATAATGAGCTCGTTGAGCATCTCGAAGGAGGCCGGCACCTTCCAGCCGAGGCTTAAGGCCATGCGCAGATAGGAGAGATGCTGCATCGTCTCCTCGTAGGATATCCGCCGGGCGTGGCTCAGTATCCCCAGGGCCCGGTAGATCAAGTCCTCCACCTGTGTCTTCTGGGCGCCTTCGACGAGGGAACGGCGCAGATCCATCTCCTTAGCGACCAGGCCTGAGACCGCCCGCGCGACCTTTTCAAGGAATTGGGCCTCGGAGAGGCCCATCGTCGTGGCGTTGGAAATCTGATAGAAGTCGCCTATCACCTTCGTGCCCTCGCCGTAGATTCCTCGCGCCGTCATCTGCAGGCGTCCGAGCCCTTCGAGCAGCGGGTTAATCTGGCCCGCCAGGGAGAGGGCTGGCAGATGGACGAGGGCGGAGAGGCGTAGGCCGGTGCCGGCGTTCGTCGGGCAGGCGGTCAGATGGCCCCAGCGCGGATCGGCGGCAAACTCCAGGCCCTGGGCCAGAGCCTCATCGAGCGCTTCGGCCTTTTGCCATAGCTCCTTGAGGCAGAGTCCTGAATCCACCGCCTGCAGGCGCAGGTGGTCCTCCTCATTGACCATCACGCTCAGTACCTCTCGCTCCCCGACGATCACGGCGCGGTGCTTGGGCTCCGCGGCCAGGGCGTGGCTGATGAGCCGTCGCTCGATCAAGAACTGGCGTTCGATCGCCTCGAGCCCCTCGAGTTCCAAGAAAGCGGCGCCCTTGAATGGCGCCGCTTTGCGCGCCGCGCCGAAGACGCTTTGCAGCACCGCGGCGCAGGCCTTGGGAGAGGCGACGGAGGTGAAGGGCGCGCGCGAGAGATTGCGCGCCAGGCGCACGCGGGAGGAGAGCACGGTCTCGTGCTGCGGGCCCGTCGCCTGCGCCCACGCCATCCTCGTCCTGAGCATGTTCTGTAGCTGCATAAATGCGCTAGCCCTTGTAAGCCTGAAGGCGGTGAATTTTATCTCGAAGGGCCGCCGCCTCTTCGAAGCGTTCGCGTTCGACGGCGAGCTTAAGGGCCTCCTGGAGGCGCCGGAGTTCCTCCTGCTTGCGAGCCTCGTCCTTGGGCTCGCGCTTCTCCGAAGAAAGCCGGCCCTTGTGCCGGTCGGAGCCGTGGATGCGCTGCAGGAGCTCGGAAAGAGGGCCCTGGAAGGAATCATAGCAGCGAGCGCAGCCGAGCCGGCCGGTCTCCTGAAAGCGCGCGTAGCTCAGCCCGCAGCCCGCGCATTTGAGGCTCTGGGTTTCGTGCGGCCGGACGGGGCCGAGCCCGGCGAGGCCTCCCAAGAGCTGCAAGAAGGCATCCGCCGCCGGAAGCAGCGGCAGTTTCTGGGCGCATTCCGCGCACAGCGCCCGCTGCGTGACCTGGTTATTGACGATCTGCTTGAGAAGGATCTCGGCTTGGTTCTGGTGGCACTCCGAACATATCACTTGGCCCCCCCGCGGGGGGCCAAGTAGCTGGGGGGGTTCGTCCTTTTATTAGGCCGTCGCCGAAGCTGTCTGATAAATTGGCGTACCATTCTTCGATGCGTAATCGCGGAAGAGCTCCATCACCTGCTTGGTGAGCGGCCCCGGTTCCCCCTTGCCGATCACGCGCCCGTCGATCCTGACGACCCCGATGACCTCCGCGCCCGTCCCCGTGACGAAGACCTCCTCGGCGCGGTAGAGTTCAAAGCAGGTGAATACCTCCTCGAGCACCTCCATCTTCAGGCGCTGGCGCGCCAGGCCGATGACGGCGTTGCGGGTCACGCCTTCGAGTATCCCGGCCCACACCGGCGGCGTGTAAAGCTTGCCGTCGCGCAGGAAGAAGACGTTGTCCCCCGAGCATTCCGCCACGTAGCCTTGCTGGTTGAGCATCAAGGCTTCGTGCGCCCCTGCGCGGGTCGCCTCGGCGCGCGCGAGGATGTTGTTGAGATAATTGAGGGATTTGATCGAAGGACTCAATTGATCGGGGGAGAGGCGGCGCAGGCTCGAGGTGACCACTTCGAGCCCCTTCTTGTAGACGGACTCGGGAAACAGCGCGATCTTGTCGGCGATGATGATGAGGCTTGCGCGCTTGCATTTGCGCATGTCGAGGCCCAGGTCGCCGACGCCGCGCGTCAGCAGCACGCGGATGTAGGCGTCCTTGAGCCCGTTGAGGCGTATGGTCTCGAGAATGGCGGCCTCCACCTCGGCGCGGGACCACGGTACGTCGAGGAGTATGCCCTTGGCGGAATTGAAGAGGCGGCCCAGGTGTTCGCGTAGGCAGAACACCTTGCCGTTGTAGGCGCGGATGCCCTCGAAGACCCCGTCCCCGTAGAGCAGGCCGTGGTCGAAGACGGAAACCCGGGCGTCCTCCTTGTCGTAGTGCTTGCCGTCGATGTAGATCTTCATGAACCCCCGTTCCCTATGCGGCCGTCGACGAGATGGACCGTCCTCGAGGCGAGACGGCAGGCCTCTTCGTTGTGCGTCACCACGACGACGGCGACGCCCGAGTCTCCCGCCAAATCCCTGAGGGTATTAAATACCAATTCTCCGTTCGGCCTGTCCAGGTTGCCCGTCGGCTCGTCGGCCAATATCGCCGCCGGTTCCAGGAGCATCGCCCGGGCGACGGCCGCCCTTTGGCGCTCGCCGCCCGAAAGCTGTTGGGGAAAGCGCTCCGCCAAATCCGCGATGCCTACGCGCTCGAGCAGCTCCCGGGCCCTTTTTTCGAGGCCTGGAAGGGCCGCCGTTTCCCGTCGGGCGATCCTGCCCGGCATCGCCACGTTCTCGAGCACCGTGAACTCGGGCAGCAGGGAATCGAATTGGAACACGAAGCCGAGGCTCGAGCGACGCCAGAAGGCCCTCTCCTCCTCGCCAGCGGCGCTCGAAGGCCGGCCGTGGAGGAACACCTCGCCGACCGAGGGCCGGTCCATGAGTCCCAACAGGTGCAGCAGTGTCGACTTTCCGGATCCGCTGGGGCCCAACACGGCGACGAATTCGCCCGCGCGGACGGAGAAGTCAACGCCCCTGAGCACAGCAAGCTCCCCGGCTCCCTGCCGGTAGCTCTTGCTCACGCCCTGAGCTTGCAGGATCGGCAGCGCCGGATCAGCCATAGCGGATCGCATCGACCGGGTCGCTGCGAGAGGCGCGCGAGGCGGGGTAAAGCGTCGCGGCCAAGGAAAGGAGCAGGCCGCTGACGCCGATGGCCGCAATGTCGCGCGGCTCGACGTGTACTGGCACTCGGGAGAGATAGTAGATGTCGGCCGGCAGCTCCACGATGGGAAAGCGCCAGATGAAAAAGCAGATGGCCAGGCCCAGCAGCGTGCCCAAGGCGGTTCCGAGCCCGCCGATGAGCAGGCCCTCCCACAGGAAGACGCGGTGGATGTCCGCCGGGGTCGCTCCCATCGCCTTGAGCAGGCCGATGTCCCGCAGTTTCTCGGTGCCCAGCACGATCAGGTTGGAGGCGATGTTGAAGGCCGCCACCAGCACGATCAGGGCGATGAGTAGGAACATCACCGCCTTTTCCAGCTTGAGGGCGGCGAATAGGGTGCGGTTGAGTTGGCTGAAGGAGCGGACGTTGTACTCGAAACCCAGGACGGCCTGCAGGCGGCGGGCGGTCTCATCGGCCTTTCCGAGCTCCCGGACCCGCACCTCCATGCCCGAGGCCCCGCCCGGCAAACCGAGGAACGAGGCGGCCTCCGCGAGGTAGGCGTAGGCCGTTGCGCTGTCGTACTCGTAGTAGCCGGTACGCAGCAATCCGACGACCTTGAATTTTTTCATCTTCGGGATCATCCCGAGCGGTGTTTGCGCCCCCTGCGGCGAGATGAGGACCACCTCCTCGCCGCGCCAGACGCCAAGGTTCTGGGCCAGCTCCTCTCCCAGCACGATGCCCGGGGATGGGCCGTCACGGCGGACGACCTTGGACCAGTCGCCCTGGGTCAGGGAGGCCCCTAGCTCGTTGACCTTGAAGGATTGCGCCGGGTCGAGGCCCTTGAGCACGACGCCGCTGGTGCGCCCCTGATAGGCGATGATCGCCTGTCCGAGGGCGAAGGGTGCGGCGGCCACGACTTCCTTTTGCCGGCCCAGCACGGAACGCAGTTGCTCGAGCCCCCCCTGTCCCATGTCGCCATAGACGACCACGTGGGCCTGGGCCCCGACGATCTTCTTCTGTATGTCGGCTTGGAAGCCGTTCATCACCGACAGCACGGCGATCAAGGCCGCTACGCCGGTGGCCACGCCCGCCACGCCGATGAGCGTCGTGATCCAGGTGAAGAGCCCCTGGCGCTTGGCCTTGAAGTAGCGCCAGGCGATGAACAGTTCGAAGGGCATCAATCGGGCTTAAGGGTCGGGAATAGGATCACTTCGCGGATTGACGGGTGGCCGCAAAGGACCATGGCCACCCGGTCGACGCCGATGCCGATGCCGCCGGTCGGTGGCATGCCGCACTCCATCGCCTGCACGAAGGCCTCGTCTAGGATGTCTGCCTCCTCGTCGCCCCCCGCGCGTTGGCGTATCTGCTCCTGCAGGCGCTCGCGCTGATCGAGAGGGTCGTTGAGCTCCGTGTAGGCGTTGGCGATTTCCTCGGTGCCGATGAAGAACTCGAAGCGCTCCACTAGGGACTCGTCGCCGGGCTTGCACTTGGCTAGCGGGGTGATGGCCGTCGGGTGGTCCAGGACGAACGCGGGCTCCTGGAGCTCGCCGAGCAGGCGCGCATCGAAGATTCTCTCGAACACCTTGGCGCTGGGGGTGGCGTCGGAGGCCTCCACGCCCAGTTTTTTGGCGAGCGAAAGCAGCCCGGACCGGTTGAACCCCTTGCCCTCGAGCACGTCGTGGATATCCGCGCCGCAGCGCTCTCGCCACAATTCGGGAAGGCTCAGGCGCCGGAAAGGAGGCTGAAGCGACAGGCGCCTGCCGCGGTACTCTACGGAGTCAATCCCCAGGGCGGCGCAGGCGTCGGCGAATACCCGCTCGACTAAGGCCGCCATGTCGTTGTAATCGCTGTAGGCGGCGTAGGCCTCCAGCATGGTGAACTCGGGGTTGTGACGGGTGTCGATGCCCTCGTTGCGGAAGATGCGCCCGATCTCGTAGACCTTCTCGAAGCCACCGATGATGAGACGCTTGAGGTAGAGCTCGGTGGCGATGCGCAGGTAGAGCTCGGTGTCCAAGGCGCGGTGGAAGGTCTTAAACGGGGTGGCCGCCGCGCCTCCGGCTTGCGGCAGCAGGATCGGCGTCTCGACCTCCAGATAGCCAAGCGAGCGGAAGGTGGAGCGGATCGAATCGACGATGCGCGAGCGCGTCTCGAAGATATTGCGCACCTCGGGGCTCGCGATGAGGTCGAGGTGCCGGCTCCGGTAGCGGAGCTCGGTGTCCTTGAGCCCGTGCCATTTCTCGGGAAGCGGGCGCAGGGCCTTGGCGAGCAGGCGCAGGCTTTTGACGGCCAAAGTCGGCTCGCCGGTCTTCGTCTTGAAGGCCTCACCTTGGATCCCTACGAAGTCTCCGACCTGCACGTCGTTCTTGAAGAACTCGAAGGCCTCCTCGCCCAGCGTGTCCTTGCGGACGTAGGCCTGGGCCCTGCCGGAGCCGTCCTGCAGGTGGAAGAAGGCGGCCTTGCCCATCAGCCGCAGGGTGACCACGCGCCCCGCAACGGTCAATTCCTTGCCGCTGTGCTGCTCGGCGGCCAGCGCGGCGGCGGCCGCGAGTATGTCGGAAACCGGGTTTTTCCTGTCGAAGCGGTGGGGGAACGGGTCAAGGCCTCGGGCCTTGAGCTCGCGGACCTTGGCCGTCTTGAGGGCGATGATGCTCTCGACGGTGCCGGCGGTCTCGGGCGGCATGCGACTAAGCGGCCTTCTTGGTCGAGAGGATGCTGGCGATGAGCTCGCGCAGCATCTTGGGGTCGAAGGGCTTCTGCACGTAGGCGGCCACGTTGGGCGCCATTTCGAAGAGGTCGCGCATCTTCTGCCCCTTGGCGGTCAGCACCAAGATGGGGATATGGCGCGTGCGATCGTCTTTTTGCAGCCTGCTGTTGAGGGTGTAACCGTCCATGACGGGCATCATGATGTCGAGGATGATGAGGTCGGGCAAGAGGGTCCCCGGCGCCGGGGGCTGCACGCCCAGCCGCTCCAAGGCGACCTGGCCGTTGGAGGCCTCCAGGATGGAATAGCCGTCCTTCTCAAGCACGAAGCGCAGCAGCGTGACGATCTCGGGCTCGTCGTCGACGACCATGATGGTCGCCATCAGGGCGTTCCTCCTTTTCCGGAGAGCGCGCCCGCCACGAGCTCGCGCAGGCGCTTGGGGTCGAAGGGCTTTTCGATGTAACCGGCTACGTTGGGGGCCATCTCGAAGAGATCGCGCATCTGCCCCTTGGCGGTCAGCACGATGAGCGGGATGGGGCGCGTGGCGGGGTTCTCCCGCAGGCGCATCGCGGCCGTGTAGCCGTCCATGACGGGCATCATGACGTCCATGATGACGAGGTCCGGCAGGGGAAGGTCCGGCTTGCTGGGCTCGACGCCGACGGCGGCGAGCGCCTCGGCGCCGTGAAAGGCCTCGGTGATGGCATGCCCGTCCTTCTCCAAGAGGAATTTAATGAGGGTGACGACGTCGCGTTCATCATCAACCACCAGGATGCGGGCCATCGCGCGATTTTATTGTACTAAAAACACGCGAAGATGGTGCCAGGGATTGACTTTCGCCTAGGCGAAAGTCAATCCCTGGCACCGCCACTCCGGTCGGCGCCGCGTCCGTTGTTGCCTACGCGCCGACCGGCGTCTTGCTCAGGCGGCTTTCCAGCTCGGAGAGTTGGCGGCGGATTTCCGCGGGAAGGCGGGAGCCGAAAGCGTCGAAGAAGGACGAGAGGGCCTTGAGCTCGGCCATCCAGTCCTGCGGGCGCACCTCCAAGAGGCGCCGCATCGTCTCCCGCGGCACGTCGAGTCCCGCCAGGTCGAGGGCTTGGGGGGCGGGCGTCCAGCCGATGGCCGTCTTGGTCGCAGCGCCCTCCCCGCGGCAGCGCTGGAGTATCCATTCCAGCACGCGTACGTTCTCGCCGTAGCCGGGCCATAGGAAGCGGCCCGATGCGTCGGTGCGGAACCAATTGACGTGAAAGATCTTCGGAGGCTTCTTGAGGCGCGTTCCCATGGACAGCCAATGGCCGAAATAATCGGCCATGTTGTAGCCGCAGAACGGCCACATGGCCATCGGGTCGCGGCGAACCTCACCGAGCTTGCCGACCTGGGCCGCCGTGCGCTCGGAGGCCATCGTCGCCCCTACGAACACGCCGTGCGCCCAGTTGAAGGACTGATAGACCAACGGCGCCAGGCTGGCACGCCGCCCGCCGAAGATGATCGCGGAGATCGGGACCCCTTGGGGATCATCCCAATGGGGGGAGAGGCTGGGGCATTGGGAAATCGGGGCCGTGAAGCGGCTGTTGGGGTGGGCCGCGGGAGCGGGCTTTCCGTCGCCGCCGGACGGCGGCCACGGCCGGCCGCGCCAATCCGTCGCGCGGGACGGGGCGGGACCCTCGCCCTGTTCCCACCATACCGTGCCGTCGCCCAACAGCGCGACGTTGGTGAACAGGGTGTTCTTGCGGACGGTCGCCAGCGCGTTGGGATTGCTCTTGGAATTCGTGCCAGGCGCGACACCGAAGAATCCGGCTTCCGGATTGATCGCCCACAATCGCCCATCGGGGCCGATGCGCAGCCAGGCGATGTCGTCTCCCACCGTCCAGAACCGGTAGCCCTTGGCCTTTAGGCTCTCGGGGGGGACGATCATGGCCAGATTCGTCTTGCCGCAGGCGCTGGGGAAGGCGCCCGTGACGTATTCGACGTTGCCTTGGGGGTCTTGCACCCCCAGGATCAGCATATGCTCGGCCAGCCAGCCTTCCTGACGCGCCATCCAGCTGGCGATGCGCAAGGACAGGCATTTCTTCCCGAGCAGGGCGTTGCCGCCGTAGCCCGAACCGACGCTCCAGATCGCGTTGTCCTCCGGGAAATGGAGGATCAGGCGCCGGTTGGGGTTTAGATCCGCCTTGCCGTGCAGGCATTTCGTGAACGGACCGCTGCCGAGGGCCTTGAGGGCGCCTTCGCCCACCCGTGTCATGATGCGCATGCTCAGGGTGACATAAATGCTGTCGGTTAGCTGGACGCCGATCTTCGAAAAGGGCGAGCCGAGCGGGCCCATCGAGAAGGGGATGACGTACATCGTCCGGCCGCGCATCGAGCCCTGGAATATCTCGCCGGCACGCCGATACCCCTCTTCCGGCGCCATCCATTGGTTGTTCGGGCCGGCGTCCTCGCGCCGGCGGCTGCAGATATAGGTGAGGTGCTCCGTGCGGGCGACGTCCTGGGGATCGGTGCGGTGGTAAAAGCAGCCCGGCAGCTTCTCGCCATTGAGGGCAAGCAACTCGCCGGTGGAGACCGCCTCGGCCTCCAGGCGCCGGGCCTCGGACTCGGAACCGTCGATCCATACTACATGATCCGGCTGGCAGAGGCGGGCGCATTCATCCACCCACGCCTTCAGCTTGGGGTTGCCGGCGACGTCCATGGCGCTCATTGTACTATAAACGGAGGAGTTCGAGCGGTTAGAGCCGTGACGTTTTTGCTAAAATAAAACACATGGCAATCGAACAAACCTTGGTATTGGTCAAACCGGACGGCCAGAAACGGGGCTTGACCGGCCTCGTGATCGACCGTCTCGACGCCGCGGGCCTGGAGATGGTGGCGGCGAGGGTGGTGCGGGTGACGGAAGCCCTGGCACGGGAACATTATAAGGAACTGTCAGATAAACCGTTTTTCCCTAATCTGATCCGTTATATCCGAGGCGAATTCCACGGCTTGAAGCATCAGCAGGTGCTGGCCTTGGTCTATCAAGGAGAGGGCGCCGTCGCCCTGGTGCGGAAATTGGCCGGGGCCACGAACCCGGAGCAGGCCGATCCCCATTCCATCCGGGGCTCCTTCGGCCGCATCACGACCATGGGGCAATTCGAGAACGTGCTGCACGCGTCCGGGACGCCGGCTGAGGCTGAGCGGGAGGTCAAGCTCTGGTTCTCTCCGGAGGAGATACTCTCGCCCCTTTATCCCGTCGTCGAGAAGGGTCCGGCCAAGGCATGGGCCTCGCGTTAGCACTAGGGCTCTCATTGTGCGCCGCCGCGCTCGCGGCGGAGCCTACACGCAGCACGGCCACGGCCGTCTCACCGGTTAAAAGGGCGCTGCCGGGCGAGCCCGTGGAGCTCAAGACCAAGGACGGCTGGACCCTGGCGGCTCGCTATCAGCCGGCCAAGGAGGGCCGGCCCACGGCGCTGCTCCTACACGCGGCGGGGGGGAAGAAGGAAGATTGGATGCCCTTAGTCCGCCTGATGAACCGCTCGGGGTACGGCACCTTTGCCCTGGACCTGCGCGGCCACGGCGAAAGCCTCATCGGCCCGGACGGGCAGCCGTCGCCGTGGCGCAAGTTCCAGGTTTCCAGGGGCCGCAATCCTTGGAGCCAGATGGCTTTGGACGTGGAGGCCGCCGTCGGTCATTTGCTCGGGCTGGGGCTGGCAGAATCCTCGATCCCCATCGGCGGCGCGGACTTCGGCGCCAGCCTCGCCCTCAAGCACGCCGCCACGCGAGCCGAGGCGCCGATGGTGTTCCTGCTCTCGCCGGGGATGAGCTATAAGGACGTCAACATCGTCAACGCCGTCCGCGCCTTCGGGCCGCGCCCCATGCTGCTGGTCGTCGGCTCCGACGACCAGCGCTCCGTTCGGGAGGCCGCCGTACTCTTCGAGATCGCCAAGTACTCCATCGGTCCCGAGAACGCCTCCTTGATACAGGTCCATCGCGAGCACGGCACCCGCATGCTCTTCTTCAACAAGTCCCTTCCGGCCCGAATCGTGGAATGGATCGCCAATCCCGTTCGCGCGCCCGAGGGGGCCGCCGTTTCCACGGACTCCGCGCAGCCCCCGGTCGCTCCATCGACGCCCCCGGAGGAGTAGGGTGGCGGCGGTGACGGCGCCTAGCGTCTATCGCCTCCTCGACACCGAAAGGCTCCATCCCGCGATCCGGGACCTCGACCTAAAAAGCTCCAAGGCCCTCGTGGGCCTCATCAACCGCGAGGACCGGCGCGTGGCGGCGGCCGTGGGCCGGCAATCGACTCGCATCGCGCGGGCCGTTGATCTTTTGGTCTCGGCGTTGCGCAAGGGGCGCCGGGTGGTTTTCGTCGGCGCGGGCAGCAGCGGCCGCCTAGGCGTGCTCGAGTCGGCGGAATGCCCCCCGACCTTCAACACCCCTCCGGGTCTTATCCGCGCCGTCATCGCGGGCGGTCCGCGGGCGGTGTTCGAGGCTCGCGAGGGGGTCGAAGATGACGAGGGGCAGGGAGCGCGCCGCCTGGGCCGCCAGGCCCGCGCCGGTGACGCCGTCGTCGGCATCGCCGCCTCGGGCGTCACCCCGTTCGTGCGCGGCGCGCTGCGCCGGGCGCGCGCGATGGGCTGCCGGACGGTGCTAGTCACCTGCAACCGGCGCGGGGTCACGGCGCCCGCCGACATCGTCATCGATCCCCAGGTGGGGCCGGAGGTGATCGCGGGCTCCACGAGGCTTAAATCCGGGACCGCCGCGAAACTGGTGCTCAACACCCTGACCACCGCCGCCATGATCCGCCTGGGGAAGGTGCATGACCGCTGGATGGTGGATCTAAAACCCGTCTCGCGCAAGCTGCGCCTGCGGGCCATCCGTATCATCTCGGAGCTGGGAGGGGTCGGCGCGGCCAGGGCCGAGCTGCTGCTGGAGCGCTGCGGCCGCGAGGTCAAGACGGCCGTATTGTCGGCGCGATGCGATCTCTCTCCCGCCCAGGCGCGGGCGCGACTGAAGGCTGCGGGAACCCTACGCAAGGCCATGGCGCGATGAAAGGGACGGTGCAATTCGAAACCATCGGCAGCCGACTGCTCAAGGGCAATCCGCTGGGAGATTCTAGGGTGCGCGAGGTGCCGGTCTATCTGCCCCCGGGTTTTGCCGCCTCCAAGCGACGGCGCTATCCCACGGTTTATTTCCTTCCCGGCTTCGGCGGCAATGCTCGGGCGGCCCTGAACACCCACCCGTGGCGGGACAATGTGGCCCAGCGCCTCGACCGGCTCATCGCCTCCGGCCGAGTGAGGCCCTGCCTGCTGGTGATCCCCGACTGTTTCACGCGCTACGGCGGAAGCCAATACATGAATTCGGAGGGAACGGGACGCTACGAGGACCATATCGCCGACGAGCTCGTCGGCTATATCGACGACAAGTTTCCCACCGAACGACTTCCTGAGGCGCGCGCGATCGTGGGCAAGTCCAGCGGGGGATACGGGGCGCTTCGGCTGGGCCTGCGACGGCCGAATTTGTTCGGCCACGTCGCCTGCCACAGCGGCGACATGTTTTTCGAGATGTGCTACGGCCTGGAGTTTCCGCGTTGCGTGAACGCCTTATCGAAATACGGCGGGAGTTTCCATGCCTTCTGGCGGGAGTTCTGCGCCTCCAAGCGGAGGGACCGTTTCCCGCACGAGCTCGTCAATCTCGCGGGCATGGCCTCCTGCTACTCGCCCAATCGCCGCAGCCCCGTCGGCTTCGACCTGCCCTTCGACGAGGTCACCGGAGAGAGGAAAGCCAGCGTCTGGTCGCGCTGGCTCGCCGAGGACCCGCTCGTCCTTGTCGAACGCCATCGCGCGAGCCTTCGCAAGCTCAAGACCCTCTATTTCGACTGCGGGGACCGCGACGAGTACTTCCTCCATTTGGGCGCGCGCGCGCTGCGGCGCCGCCTGCGCGAGTTGGGCGCGCGGCACGTCTACGAGGAATATCCTGGCGGGCATTTCGACACGATCGACCGCTACGACGTCTCGCTGCGGCGGATATTTCCCGCATGAAGGGCCTCGCGCTGGGCCTGATGTCGGGCACTTCCGCGGACGGGGTGAGTTTGGCGCTTATCCGCGCGGGGGGAGATAGGCTCAAGGTGCTCGCGCACGCGACCTATCCGTATCCGGCAACGCTGCGCGCGCGCATCCTCAAGTCCTATCGGGCCTCGGCGACCGAATTGACGCGCCTTCATTTCGAGCTAGGCGCGGAGTTCGCGCGGGTGGCCGAGCGCTTCCTGCAGAAGAATCGCGTGCCCGCCGGGCGCCTGGCCGCCGTCGGCAGCCATGGGCAGACCGTCATCCACCTGCCGCGCTCGAGACCTCCCGCGACGCTGCAGATCGGAGAGCCTTCCGCCCTGGCCGAGGCGTTGCGGGTTCCGGTCGTTTCGGATTTCCGGCCCCGTGACATGGCGGCCGGGGGGGAGGGCGCGCCGCTGATGCCGTTCTTAGACGAATTCCTTTTCGGCCATGGCCCGATCCGCGCCCTGCAGAACATCGGGGGCATCGGCAACGTCGCCCTGGCGGGGCGGGGGGCTCCCGCGCTTGGCTTCGATACCGGCCCGGGCAATTGCCTCATCGACCTGGCCGTCCAACGGATGACGCGGGGAAGGCTCGCCTTCGACCGCGACGGACGGATCGCCCGGCGTGGCGTCATCGATCTCGATAAGACGGACCGGCTACTGCGCCTGCCCTATTTCCGCCGTCCTCCCCCCAAGTCCCTCGACCGCTCCGAGTTCGCCGACGCCTTCCTCCAGCGCCATTTCGCCACGGAGCTTCGCCGCCGGCCGCAGGACGCCGTCGCCACGCTTACGTATTTCACGGCCTTGAGCATCGCCGACGCCTACCGCCGGTTCTTCCCGGCCCGGGCCAGGCCGCGGGAGGTTGTCGTCAGCGGCGGCGGAGCGCTCAACCCCGTATTGATGGAGCATTTGGGCGAGTCGCTCGCGCCGCTACCCGTGCGCTCCATCGAGCGCTTCGGGATGCACCCCTTGGCCAAGGAGCCGGCGCTGATGGCCTTGATGGCGCTGCGCGCCGTAATGGGGCTCCCGAACCATTTTCCCGCCGTGACCGGGGCCTCCGGCGCGCGCATATTAGGTAAAATAACCCCCCGGAGCTGAATATGAAGACCTTGGCCAAAAACGGCGTTTCGAGCGCCATCAATCTCGAGAATTTCTGGATGCCCTTCACGGCGAACCGCGCCTTCAAGGCCGAGCCGCGCCTCGTCACGGGGGCCAAGGGCGTCTACGTCAAGAACGAGAAGGGGGAGGAGGTCGTCGATGCCGCGGCCGGGCTCTGGTGCGTCAACGCCGGCCACGGCCGCGAGGAGATCGCCCAAGCCGTCTACGACGCCGTCCGGCAGCTCGATTTCGCGCCGACCTTTCAGATGGGGCATCCGGGGCCCTTCAAGGTCGCCGAGCGCCTGGCCAAGATCCTGCCTCCAGCCCTCAACCGCATCTTCTTCACGAATTCCGGATCGGAAAGCGTGGAGACGGCGCTCAAGATCGCGCTGGCCTACCATCAGATGCGTGGCGAGGGCTCGCGGACCCGGCTCATCGGGCGCGAGAAGGGCTACCACGGGGTCAATTTCGGCGGCATCTCGGTCGGCGGCATCGTCCGCAACCGGCAGTTCTTCGGCCCGCTGCTACCAGGCGTCGACCATCTCCCGGCGACCGTTTCAAAAAAGAAATTTGTCCGGGGCTTCTTCCCCGCTGACCCGTTCTTTTCCGATGAGCTCGAGCGTATCGTCAACCTGCACGGCCCTCGCAACATCGCCGCGGTCATCATCGAGCCCATCGCGGGCTCGGCGGGCGTCTACCTCCCGCCGGAGGGCTATCTTAAGGCCATCCGCGAAATCACGCGCAAGCACGGCATCCTGCTCATCTTCGATGAGGTGATCACGGGGTTCGGGCGCACCGGGGGCGGGGCCTTCGCGGCGCAGGCCTTCGGCGTGGAGCCCGACATCATCACGATGGCCAAGGGGCTTTCCAACGGGGTGGTCCCCATGGGCGCGGTTGCCGTGCGCCAGGAGATCCACGACGCCTTCATGCAGGCCTCCGAGGGCATCGAGTTCTTCCACGGCTACACCTATTCGGGCAATCCCGTCGCCTGCGCGGCCGCCCTCGCGACCATGGAGATCTACGAGAAGGAGGGTCTCTTCGAAAGGGCCTCCAAGATCGCGCCGAAATTCCAGGACATGCTCTTCTCCTTCGCGGGAAAGCCCGGCATCGCGGACGTGCGCGGCATCGGTCTCATCGGCGCCATCGAGCTCGAGCCGCAGGGAGCTGCCGGCGCGGCCGGCATGAAGGCCTTCGTCTCGGCCTGGAAGGCCGGGGTGATGGGCCGCGTCACCGGCGACACCCTCGCGTTCTCGCCGCCCTTCATCATCGAAGAGGGGCACATCGAGAGAATCCGCCAGGTCTTCGAGGGCGTGCTCTCGAAGCAGTACGGCTGGTAGCGCCCTTAGGACTTAAGTCCTAGAAAGGTTTAGGCCGAAAAAGCATCTCGAGATAGGCCTTTTGCTCCAGGCGTTCCTTGGTTTCCTCCATTAAAATGCAAGCAGCACAGGAGGAATACAATGGAAAAGAAATTATGGATCGCAGCCTTGATCGTTGCTATTTCGCAGACTGCCGTTTTCGCGGGGGAGGAGCTCAGCGGCGCGGCGGCGCTTTCGCAGGAAGCCGTGGCCGCGGCCTCGGCGGGCCAGTTGGAGGCCGGCAGCGCCTTGGGGGCGCAGGCCTTTGAGCAGGCGACTGGGAAGGGCGTCGTCAGCGCCGTCACAGCGGGGGCAGGCTCAATCGGCCGCTCCGCGCGTGTCGAGGCATCGGCAGGCGTAGGCCGGAAACAGCGGCATGGCGCCCTCGTGGCCCGGCCTGAAACCGCCTCCTCCGGACAAGGGCTGAGGGCGAAGGCAGCTGGAATGCTTTCGGGAAATAGGATCATGCCAACGCCCTACGGATGGATCGCCATCATCCTAGGCGTCTTTGCGGCCATCTATACTGGAAACATGGCCTTTCTCTTACTTGCGGTTTTGGGCCTTTTCAAGGCGCAAGGCAAATAGTCCCGTAGCGATGCCTGCAAGGCTAGGCATACTCCTCCTGCCCTTCTTGTTCTGCGCGCCGAGCGCGCTAGGGCAGGAGGAGACGCCTTCGGCGGGCATGCTCGTCTCGGCGCGTTCCCGTTTAGCCCAAGTCGGCCGTCCGGTCGATAAAGTCCTCGACGACGCGTTCTACGGCGCGTTCAAGCTCATCTACGGCAAGCGTTTGTTGGCTCCCACGGAACAGATCGAGCGCGTCTTCCGCGAGATATTGGAGGCCAATGGGATCCAAGGGCTCTATCCGTGGCGGCTGCATTACGTCGACGATCCCCTGGTGAACGCGGCGGCTTTTTCCTACGGCCGCGTGTATCTCTTCGACGGGCTCATCCAACGCGGGCTTACCGAGGAGGAGCTCGCCGGCATCCTCGCGCACGAGATCGCGCATGTGCTGCGGCATCATCTCCGCCATAAGATGCAGTTGCTGCTGGGGCTTAGCGCTATCGAACCCCTCGCCGCGTGGGTAGAGGCCAATCTCGGCGTCCCGGGCCAGGCGCGATACGCGCTCTCCGCCGCGGAGGCGTTCTACTTTTTGCATATGACCCGCGACGCGGAGCGCGACGCCGACGCGATGGCCCTGCGCCTCTTGGAACCCACGACTTTCCGTTGCCTGGCGTTGAGCCGCGCCCTCAAGAAATTATCCTCTGGCCCAGAGAGCTTCGCCGACAAAATCCCGGTTTACCTCAAGACACATCCTTCGATCGCCGAACGGGTCGAGGAGACCCGCGCCTACTGCGCCCCCCGATAACCTAACACGGCTGTTACAAACCTGGGCCTCATAGGGTATCTTTACCTGGGCCCTATGCCTCAGGCCTCTGACCGGCCTTTCCGCGTATAATAGCGCTGTTTTTCCCGAGGAGAGAAATGCTAGCGAAAAACCTTTTTGTGCTGGTCGTCGTCGGCCTCGTTCCCGCATGCGTTAAGGCGGACGATTTGGAGAAGGCGTGGGCGGAGCAGGGCCGTCGTTTCGATTTTACGGCAATCCTCGAGGAATCGGCTGTCTCCGCGTCGGTCGGCGCGATGGGACCGGCTCGCGCGCTCACTCCGGCCCCTAAAAAGAAGGCGCTTGCCATGCCCTCGCCCACGCGACGCTGCGGCGGCGAAAACAAGCCCGTCCATCCCGCCGCCAGAGCCATGGGACTACTCGGAGGCTCCATCACCGCCCTTCTGGGCTTCGCCGTGGGAGTCGTCGTCGTCGGCTCGATCGTCTTGCCGCTGCTTCTTGCGGTGGTTACCTACGATTACGACAGCAGCTTTGGCGACCGGCTAGGGAAAATTTTGGCCTGGCCGATCGCCTTGCCGATTCAGGGCTTTAAATGGGGCCGAAAGGCCGGCATCGAGGCGGCCTATAGCTTCGCGCAAAACATTCGGAAGGCTATTGAGGCCCAGTACAAGTCTAAGTTCCCATAGAATGCAAGTTCTCCTGTTTTTTGTTTTCTTGCTGTCCGCCCTTCCGGCGCATGCAAAAAAAGGTCCGGGCAGAGTTCCTTCGCAGCCCGACGCCGCGCATGCCTCTTCCGAGAAGGGACTGCTCCGGGAATTCCAAACGCTTAAGGAAGTGGCGGTGATGCGGGAGGGCGAGCTCAGTTTCGTGGCCTTCGCCCCGTCCGGCGGAGTGCTGCTGGCAGGCGATCACGGCGCCGCGATCTGGGACGCTCGCAGCGGCAGGGAGATGATCCGATTTCAGGGGCATCAAGGCGCACTGTACTCGGCGGCCTTTAGCCCCGATGGCCGTTCCGTGGCGATGGCGGGCGAAGAAGGACGCGTCTACCGCTGGGACCTCGACGGGACTTCCCTGGGCGAGCCTCTTGACGCGGGCGGCTGGGTGAACGCCCTGGCCTTTAGCACCGATGGGGCCCATCTCTTGGCCGTATCGCCTGAGAAGAACCGGGCCATCGTTTTCGACATTGAAGCGGGAAAGAAGTCGGCCGAAGTCGAGGTCAAAGGGCTTCGTTCCGCCGCCTTCAGACTCGGCGCCGCCGAGATCATCACCCTCGATGAGAAGGGCCATTGCGTGGCCTGGGGGCTGCAATCGAAGCCCGTCAACAGCCGCAAGCTGGGGGAATTCGGGAAGGTCGATTCCGCGATCTTTAGCGCCGACGGCTCTAGGGTCCTGATCAGGCCCCGCCGCTTCGGCGAAGGCTTTCTCGTCTGCGAAGCGTATTGGGGGCGATGCCTCGGTGATTTTTGGCATGGCCAAGGACTTGCCTTGAACGCCAACGGTTCGAAGGTCATTATGAGCGATGAAAAAGAGGTGGCCGTCATGGATGTCGCGACCGGAAAGCGGGAACGCACCCTGGCGTCGCCGGGCGGCCGTGCGTACGCGGCGGCCTTAAACGACAAGGCATCCCGGCTAGTCTTTTCCGACATCGATTCGGCCCGCCTATGGAGGATCGGCATGGGCGAGGAGGATTTTAAGGAGATGAGGCGGGTGCTGGAGGAAAAGGCGGGTTCCCTCGGCGGGGCGGACGGGGAAAAAGCGGAGGATCGCTTCCGGCTATGAGGATCGGGAGTCTCGCGTTCGCCGCTTTGCTCGCGCTCTGCGGCGCGTCGCTCGGAGAGGAGATGGAGAACGACTGGGCCCGGCAAGCCCGCCCCTTCGACGGCGGGCGCGTCGTTTCGGCGCCGACCGTTTCCGCGCGATCCGGCATCGCCCTCCGGGCGGCCCCGATCTCGATTAGACCCGTGAAGGCGCGAGCGGCCGTCGCGCCCCCCGGGCCGTCTTGCGCCAAATCGAACCGGACGATGGCCGAAAAGATCGGCCTGAGGGCGGCCGCGGGCGTGTCGCACGCGGTGGGCATGCTCGTCGGCGCCATCGCGCTCGCCGCCGGAGCCGCGTTCGCGGCTTCAATATTCGGTCCCGTCATTTTGGCCGGGCCCGACGATTTCGAAGGTACGACCTACGGAGAGCGGCTGGGGAAGATGTTTTCCGCGCCCATAGCCCTGCCCATCCGAGGCTATAAGTGGGGAAGGAAGGTCGGCTTGGAAGCCGCCTACGGCCTGGCGCATGCGGTGCGGGCTGCCCGCGGCGAGAACTATATCCCCGACCTGCCGCCCGACACGCGCCGCGACATTCAGGATTTAAGGGACCGCTACGAGCGCGGGGAGTTCGACAAGCCGGAATTCCGGGAAAGGCTCAAGCGGCTTTTAGGGCTGAACTAAAGCGCGCGGCGAGGGCGATATGCCCTGCCTCCTCTCGGGCGATCTCCCCAAAGACGCGCGCGCTCTCCGGATCGAAATCCGCCATCTCCGACTGAAAGCGCAATTCGGCGTTCTGGCCCCGCCGCTCGGCGCTGGCCATGAACTCGAGAAAATCGCCCGCGTTCTCGCAGCCGACGAGCGAGCGCCATAGCGCGTCGGAGACCGGTCGCTCGGCCACGTCGACGCCGAGCTCCCGCATCCGTTCCAGCAGCCAGCCAAAATGCTTGTGTTCCGAGGCCGCTAGTTCCCGCCACGCCCGGCGCAGCGGCTCGGGAGCCTCCGCGAAACGCTCGACGGCCCATAGGAAGGCCTCGCGGGCCTGCAGCTCCGCGAAGGCGGCCGTCCTCAATCGATCAGCCACGCCCTCTCGGGTCTTAAGCGGTCTGGGCGCGGGCGGGCGCTCCCCATCCGCGCATAGGCGAAACGGGTTCCAGTCCCGGCTCATAGCGCGCGGAAGCTGTTGAGAAAGCGCTCGAAGTCGGGACGATAGTCGAGATAGGTGTCGCGCAGCGAGGACAGCTTCAGTATGAAATAACCCGATTCGGCCGGTACCATTGCATAATAATGGTGCAGCCAAAACCAGGAAGCCGGCAGGCGGTCGAGCGGCAAAAGCCGCTTCTCGGTGATCTCAAAGCGTCGGGAAGCGCGGCGATTCACGGGCCGGCGCTGCACGGAGCCGGCCGAGCGTTCGACCTCGTCGACGGACTGGCGCTCGCGCTTGAGCGCCTCCTCGAACGGCATGAATCCCTTGCGGCCCTTCTCGATGAAATGGACATGGAGCGCCGCCCGGTAGGCGCCTCCGGCCTCGGGCGGCCCGAGGAAGCGTGCCACCGTGCCGTAGGGCGCCTCCTCCTCGACGACCTGCCAGTCCGAGGGGAGCTCGGCGGAAAAAACGCGGTTTTGGAAGGTGCCGGCCCGATGGGGCTCGGGAGAGCCCCCCTGAGCAGGCTCGGTCTGTGCCAGGAAATCGGCATCGTCGTGCGGGCGCCGGCTCCAATCCGCGAATTGAGCGCTCAGCTCGCCGTCGAGCTTGGGGGGCTTGCCGCGCCTTTGAAGCTCGCCGTAGAAGGCCATCTGGGCCTCGCGCGCCCTGCGGCGCGCCTCGGCCGCGGCCGGCGGCAGGCCGCGCAGCTTGGAGTCAAGCAGCGTCAGCTCGGCCAAAAGCGAGCCGGCCATCTGTTCGGTCGAAAAGCTCAGGCGCCGGGATTTGGCGGGAGGCGGCGGGTCCTCGGGGAGCAGCATCTCACCGGCGGCGAAGAACATCGTGCGCCGGGCCGCGACGGCCGGGCCGGAATTGATCACGATTTGAGTCTTGCCGACCGGAGGGGGATCCTGGGGAGGCAGCAAGGTCCTCGAGCGCAGCGAGGTCTGCGAGCGCCGCGAGTCGAGCAGTATGGGGGGGGCCAGGCGCATCAGGGCTCCCAGGGCGGCGCGTCGCTGCGCGGCGGGAGCGAAGTCGGCGATGAGCTCGATCATCTGCTTGGCCTGCCGCCCATAGGCGGCGTCGTTGAGGAAAATCTGGAAGGCGGTGGCCGAGATCTCGGCATACTCCTCGAACGCAACGGTGGGTCGGGCGGGGGGCGCCGGCAGTGGGAGGGGAAGCCTCGCTTCCACGAGGGCCTGGGGGGGCGGCGTGGCGAGCTCGACCGAGTACCGCGGGGCTGCCGGGCCGCTGTCTAAGGCGTCGATTTCCTCGGGCGAGAAATAGGAGCGCAACTCCGCCTTGAGCTCGCGGGAAAGCGCGGGCCAATGGGTCCGGCCGATCTGCCGCAGCTCCTCCACCGCTTCGGGCGGGAGGCTCTTGCCGTGGCGGGCCTTGAGCACGTCGATCTTGAGCGTCGCCTGGAGGCGCTCACGGGCCGCGGCCTCCTCGGGCGACTCCATTTCGGGCGAAATCTCGGCGGCCGGGGCCGGGCATCCCAGAGCTAAGAGGAGAAGGCCTAGGCGAACGAATAGCATGCCCTTAAATTAAAGCATTCTTGTTTCGCGGATATTGCGATCTCACTAATTATTCCGGCGCGGTGGTGTCGATGGGAGACGGTCTGGGTCCTGTCGCCGTGGGGCCCCATCGCCTACTCGTTGCCCGGCGCCCGAGTCATAAGGCATAATGCGGGCCGTGAGCGGAGAGGTTTCCATCGAACGGCAGGCCGCAGCGCTGGTCATGCCGGGCTTTAACTTTGGTGTCGACGATCCGGCCCAGGCCGAGCGCTTAGTCGAGCTCGGCGTCGGCGGGTTTTGCCTCTATGGGGGGGCTTCCCAGGAGATTGCCGAATTCACGCGCAGGCTGCAGGAGCGGGCCCCTCGCCCGTTGCTTTTTTCGGCCGATTACGAAGACGGCGCGGCCGCCCATGTCCCCGACGCCACCCCGCTGCCGTCCAACATGGGCCTGGGGGCCGCCGGAAGCGAGACCCTCGCGTTTGAAAAAGGCTTGGTGACGGCCGCCGAGGCGCGGGCCATCGGCGTGCGCTGGGTGTTCGCTCCGGTGCTCGATCTGGCCACGGTGGCCGACAACCCGATCGTTAACGTGCGCTCCTTCGGCTCCGACCCCGGCCTCGTCTCGCGGCTGGCCCGAGCGTACATCAAGGGTTTATCGAGCCTTCGGGTGCTCTCCTGCCTCAAGCATTTCCCCGGGCACGGCGAGACGCATAAGGATTCCCATCTGGAGTTGCCCGTGCTCAGGCGCAGCCGGGCGCAGCTCTCGCGCCGGGAGCTCTTGCCCTTTAAGCACCTAGCGCCCGAGGCCGATTCGGTAATGCTGGCGCATCTGCGCATCCCCGCCTTCGGCGAGCGCCTGCCGAGCTCGCTTTCGAAAAAGACGGTCGGTTTGCTGCGCGGCCTGGGATTCGACAAGCTCGTCGTCACGGACGCGCTGTCGATGCGTGCCGTCTCCGGACGCATGAGCGACGCGAAGGCCTGCAAGGCCGCCCTGGCGGCCGGCGTCGACGTGCTGCTCGTGCCCACCGACGCCCCCGCCGCCGTATACGCGGTGATGGAGTTGGCCCAAGGCGAGCCGCGCCTGCGGGGGCATATCGCGGCGGCCTACGGCAGGCTGGAGCAGGCCCGGCGCGCCTGCGGGCTATACGAGGACCGCGGCATCCCCTCGGCGATGGAGCGGGCCACCTTCGCCGCGCCCGAGCACCGCGCCCAGGCCGAGAAAATGGCGGCGGCCTGCCTCGCCTGGGTCCGGAAACCGCCGCAGCCAACGGCGAGAAGCCTCCGCTATCTGGAGCCGGACGCCTCGGGCGCCGGGGAGTGGCAGGGCAAGGCCTTCGTCGAGGAATTGAGGGCGCTCGGCGTCCGCGTCACGCCGTATCCCGAAGGGGAGGGACCGGTCCTGGTCGCGTGTTTTTTGAGCCCGCGGGCTTATACGGGCCGCATCCGGTTCTCGCCGGAGGAGCTTCGCCCCGCGCAAAAGGCGCTCTCATCGGTCTCCGATTCGGTTCTCGTCTCCTTTGGCAGCCCCTTCGTCTTCGACGAGTTTAAGGGGTATAATACCGGGCTCTGTGCTTTCGCCGGCAGCGAGGTCTCGCAGAAGGTGGCGGCGAGGGCGCTCATGGGGATGCAGGAAGCCGCGGGCAGAATTCCGGTCCGGCTTAAGTCTACCATGGATGAATAAGGATCATGTACGTAATACTTTTTGCCGTAATCGAGTTCGCGCTGGCGTTCCCGTGTTTCAGTGCCTGGGCGCAAAATGAATCCTTATTTTTTAATGCGGCAGAAACAATCAGGGAATCGTTTAATTCTCAAAATGACCCACTCCTGTCCGGTTAAAGTTGGAGGCATAGCTGGAGGTCTTGACGCCTGAGGCGGTCGAGCCTTTTGGGGTTGAGGTGGAGCAGATCGAAAAGCGAGGCTCGCTCAAGCAAGGTTTCTT
>JBGFSC010000036.1:0-21384 GCA_041694815.1 Elusimicrobiota bacterium
GTCCCGGGGCGCCGGCGGCGGCGCCGCTGCCCGGCGAGGCGGCGGGCGCTCGGCTGGAGCCGTTGGCCGCCTTGGGAATCCCGCGCATGGGAGCCCTGGGCGAGGATGCCGGCTCCCCTTGGCCCGCGCTTACCCACGGGGGACCGCGTTTCGCGTTCCTGGAGTCGCGCAAGCCGGAGGAATTGAGCGAGATGCTAAAGGCCGAGAGCCCCGAGGATTTAGCGCTTCTCTTCGGCTATCTGACCGAGACCAATCCCACGCAGTCGAGCCTGCTTTTCTCCTCCTTGCCGCAGGAGCTGCAGATGCAGGTCTCCCAGTCCCTGCTCAAGCTCAACCTGGCCGATCCCGAGCGGCTCGCGATGCTCGAGTCGAGGCTCAAGACGCAGACCGAGTTCTTCGTCCGCGGCCCGGACCGGCTCGGCAGCATCTACAGCCGCCTCCCCTTCGACCAGCGCAACGCGTTGCTGCGGGAGCTCGCCACGGCCGACCCCGAGGGCTCCGCGAAGATGGCCAAGTCGATGATGCCCTTCGAGTCCTTGATGGATTTAAGGCCCGAGGACATGCGGCGGCTTTTGACCAGCGTGCCCTATCAGGACTGGGCCGTGGCCTTGAAGGGGCTCTCGCCCGCGGCCAGCGCCAAGATCATGGACCAGTTCCCGGCCGAGACGCGCGTGGTCATGCGCGAGATGATGGAGCCCGTGCAGCCCAGGTCCAAGGTGATGGCCGCCCGCTCGAAGATATTGGGCCAGGCCTTTGCCCTGGCGGCGCAAGGGCAATTGCGCCTGCGCGAGACCGACAATGCCGAGGACGTGCTTTGACCGAGACCATTGAGGCTCGCAGGAAGGACTGGGCGGGGCTTCGCGAGGCCATGCAGGCCTTCGTCAAGACGGTCGCCCGGTTCACCCAGCGTCCGGAGTCCTCCCCCGCCTCCTATCATCCCGGCGCGGGCGACAACCCCGGCGCCGAGCTCTCGCGATGGGAGGAGGCGGTCCGCGCCTCCGAGTTCGACTTGGGCGGCAAGCTCCAAGCCCTCGAGAATGCCTGGGCCAAGACCGACCAGGACCTCCAGCAGCTGTTGAGGGGGATGTGCCTCTTCCGCGAAACGGCCCTGGAGATGCCTTGGACGCCGGAGCCCAGCGACGAGGCCCAGCTTTCCTTGATCCACGCCCAGCTTCTCAACATCGCCGCGCTCTGGGCCCAGCAGTCCCGGCGCGAGCGCAAGCTCCAAATCGAGAAGGCGTGGCTGGCCAAGACCTGGGTCTGGGCCAGGGACATCTCGCTGCCGGCGCTGGCCGCGCGGACCCGCGACAGCAGGCTGGAGCCCTCGGTCGCGCTGCTGCGCATGCGGATGGCGCGCATGGAGCGGCTCTTCCTAGAACTGGAGGCCAATCCGGCGGGATTAGACGAGCGCATGATGGGTTTCGTCGGCGCGGAGATCGCGCGGCTGCGCTCGCGCTACAAGGGGCTCGACCAGGAGAACGCGCGGCTGCGCCGGGAGCATGAGCAGTGGCTTCCCGAGGCCAAGGCCCTGCGTTCCGAGATGGACTCCGTGCGCCGCGACAACGATATCCTGGCCCGACACAACGAGCGTTACCGCGCCCTTCTGGAGGAGGCGAAGGCGGACCGCGAGGCCGCCCTCATCCGGCTCAGGGACGCGGAGGCGGCGCTGCGCGAGGAACGCGCGGCCATGCAGTCCCGGCTCATCGAGAAGGACGCGATGCTGGTGATGGAGAAAAGGGTCTTCGAGGCCCGGCTATCCGAAAAGGAGTCCGCCCTCCAAAACGAGAGGCGCGTTTTCGAGGCCGAACGCAACACGCTGCGGCAGCGCTTCAAGGAGGCGATCTTCAGGCTGCGCGCGCGCTTCAAGCAGGAGGCGAGCGCGGGCTCCAGCGAGATCGAACAATTGCGCAAGGAGAAGGAGCTATGGCAGGGTGCCAAGGCCCTGCTGCTGGAGGGATTCGAGGAGGAGCGGCAGTCCATGCAAAAGGAGATCGCCCGTCTCCAGAACGCCTCCGCTCCCGCCAAGCCCGAGGGTCCCTTCTGGGCTCGATTCCTCGAGGAAAGGCGCTCGGACCTCGACAAGGCCCTCAGGGAGATCGACGCGCTTGGGCGCTCTGGCGTCCAGGAGGCCCTCCGCGCGCGCCTGCGCGCCTTGGCGGGCACGCTGGCCCAGGCGCAGGACCTGCTTCGGACCGCCGCGATGTTCCACGACGATTCGCCCTCGGCCGGTTCTCCGGGCTCGGTCTCCTCCCTGCTCGAGAAGTCGTTGCGGCCTTGGGAGACGAGCCTGCGTTTGCGCGCCGTCGCGCTGCAGCGGAAAATAGAACAGAAGCTTCCCGACTGCCTGATCTCCGAGCCCGTCGCGATCGTTTTCTACCAGATCCTGCGCAATGCCTACGAGGCGATGCCGCGCGGCGGCTCCCTGCGCGTCGAAGCGCAGGCCGGGCCCGAAGGCAGGACGCTTGTGCGCTTCATCGATACAGGCCCGGGCCTGCCGGCCGAGCTCGTGGGCAAGAGGCCGGCGCCGGGATTCGCCGCCCGAAGCGGGCATCCCGGCCTCGGGTTGGCCTTAGCGCAGCGTATCATGGATAGGCTCGGGGGGCAATTGCAGCTCTCCAACGAGCAGCCCAACGGCGCCTGCGTCGCGCTTCTTTTCAACCCCGCTGACGCCGCGCCGCCCCCGTCGCCATGAACCTGACCTTCATCATCGGCGTCATAGCCACCTTCGGCATCGTCTTCTTATCCGTGCGCCAGTACGGTGCCTGGATGATCCTGTCGAACGTGTACGCGTTGACCTTCGTCATAGGCGGAGTCATCGCGGCGAACCTGGTGGGCTGCCCCTTCGGCCGGCTGCGCAGCGCGACGGTCCGGGCACTCTCGATGCTGTTTCCGTCCAATCTTCCCTCCAGCGAGGAGGCCATCCTCGAGGTCTCGCGGTTGGCACAGCTCGCCTTCTCGGGGGGCGGCATCCTGGCCCTGTCCAACGAGAGCGAGGAGTTCGCCGATGGTTTCCTCCATCAGGCGATCATGGCGGCGATCGCGACGGGGCAATCGCAGGAAACCCGGCGGATCATGGAGAAAAAGGTGCGCCAGTTGCGTATCTCCGCCCAGGAGGACGTCAACGTCTTCAGGACGGCCGGGACGCTGGCGCCGATGTTCGGCCTCTTGGGCACCCTGCTCGGGATGATGCACGCCATGGCGACCATGTCGGAGCCCGCCAAGGTGGGCCCGACGATGGCGATGGCGCTCTCCTCCGCCTTTTACGGCATCGCGGTGTCCAATCTCGTCTGCCTTCCCGTCAGCAGCCACATGCGGCTGCGGGCCATGCAGCAGACCCTGGTGCTCGAGATACTTCTCGAGGGGGTCCTCGATATCCTCGCCTCCAAGCCCCCCTCCCTAATCGCGATGCACCTTTCCTCGTACTCGCAGGCCCGCCGCCAGGAGATCGAAACGGCCGCGCCGGCGCCGACCCCCGCCCCCGAGGACGCCGCGTGAGCATTTGGGAGGAGCGCGAGGAGGACGTCGAGAACGCGCTCAACCGCAACGCCCTCTGGGCGATCACCTACGGCGACCTGATGAGCTACATGGTCGTCTTTTTCATGATGTTGGCCGTGTTCAATATGTCGCGCAGCGTTCCCTCGCAGATGAGCGTGCAGTCCGTCGAGGAGGAGTTCGGCAAGACGAAGAAGGCGGTCGGCGAGCTCTTCTCCCGTCGCGGCGTGCAGCAGATCGCCAAGATCGAGCTGGGCGAGACCCAAATGAAGATCGTCCTGCTGGAGCCGGTCGTTTTCGACTCGGGGGACGCGCGCCTTAAGACCGAATCGGCGCCGCAGCTGGTGAAATTGGCCGAGGCCCTGGGGGAGCTGCCCAACCCCATCCAGATCGAAGGCCATACCGACGACCGCCCCCTGGCCAAGGGCGGCCGCTACGAGACGAACTGGGAACTCTCCGCCGCGCGCGCCTTCGCCGTGATGCAATTTTTCGCTCGGCACGGCATACGCCCCCAGCGCATGTCGGCCATCGGCTACGGGGAATTCCGTCCCGTGGCCTCCAACGATACCAACGACGGGCGAGCCCTCAACCGTCGTATCGAGATTAATCTGGTTCGAACTAAGCAGTAACGGCGGCGTTTACGCGCGCAAACGTCTAGCGCGACGAGTCACGCGCCCGAGGCGCGTACAAGTTGCTGTTTATCTAGGCAGTCGTTTTGGAAGCGGTGGCCTCGGCCGGCTTGACGGGAATCTTGAACACGAAGGTCGTGCCCTTGCCGACCGTCGACTCGGCCCAGATGCGCCCGCCGTGCAGCTCGACGGCCTTGCGGCAGATCGCCAGGCCCAGGCCGTAGCCGGCGCGTTTTTGTTCCCCCTCGAGCTGCTTGAACTTCTCGAAGATGGACTCGATCTGGCTGGCCGGGATGCCGGGCCCCGTGTCGGCGACGGCGAACTTGACCATTCGGCCGTCATCGACGCCGACGGCCGTGAGCGTGATCTTGCCGCCCTCGGGCGTGAACTTGAGGGCGTTGCCGATCAAGTTCATCACCACGCGCTCGATGAGCTGTCGGTCGGCCTCGAACTCGATGGGCGCGCCGCTTTTCTCCGCGAGGAAGGTCTTGCCCTGCTTTTCCGTCGTCAGGCCGAACATCCCCTGCATCATGTCGAGCATCTTGTGGGTGTCGCTCTTCTCGATGCGCAGCGTCAAGGTCCCCGATTCGAGTTTGGCGGCGTCCAAGATGTCGGCGATGAGCTGCTGGAGCGTGGCCGTCGACTGGCGGATCACGGGGATATAGGTGTTGGCGCGCTCATCGAGCATGCCTTTCTGGACCATGAACTCGAGGAAGCCCTTGATCGTGCTCAACGGGTTGCGCAGGTCGTGGACGATCGAATGAAAGAACTCCTCCTTCATCGCGTTGAGCCGCTCCTGCAGGGTAACGTCGTGCAGGAAGTACAGCACGGCCGGCTCCTTATTGCCCTGGTTGACATGCGAACAGATGAACACCTGGCACTTGTAGTAAGTCGAATGGCCGTCTTGGCGGACCTCGATAAGTTCCTGGGAGGCGCCCTTCTTGGTCATGCGCTGGATGGAGTCGCGGAATGCCTCCAGGGGGATGCGCGCGTGCAACGGGCCGGCGCCGTCGGCGGATGCGCTCAGGCCCAACGGGGCCAAGGCTTGTCGGTTGACGTATTCGGGGTCTCCCCGGAGCGTCGCCAGGGCCACCCCGTCGGGGATGGCGTTGACCAAGGTCTCGACCTTGGCCTTCTCGGCGAGCAGGGAGTCGATCTGGATCTCCTGGTACTTCTTGAGCCGCTGCATCATCTGGTTGAATGTATCGGCCAGCTCCCTCAACTTCTCCCAACCCTCGAGCCGCACGGGCTTTTGGAATTCGTTGTGCGCGACCCGGCGCGCCCCGGCGATGAGCTCTTCCAAGGGCATCGTCAATTTCTTGGTGACGACGGCGGAGGCCAGCAGGACGCAGACCGTCAAGAAGGTGATCCCGGCTAAAAGCTCCAGGCGGAAGGTTCCCTCCGTGAGGTAGGCCTCCGCGCGGGGCTGGCGCGTGGAGACGTACCAGCCCAAGGAGGGGCTTTTCTCGAAGGCGCCGACCCAGTCCTCGGAAGAGGCGTCCAGCCATCCCTTCTCCCCCCGCATCCCGGCGACCGGTCGTGCCCCCTCCTGACCGGGCAGGGGTCGGCCCGAGCCGTCGTACATGAAAACCCCGCCGCTCTTGCCCACCCGCCTGGCCTTGAAGCGCCGCCACAGCCCTTCGAGAGAATAACCCGCGTAAAGGATCCTCCCCCCTTCCAGCGGGTAGGCCAGGCTCAATACGGGAACATTCCCTAGAAGCTCAACCGAGCCCAAGGAGACCCGCCCGCTGCTGCGGGCGTTGGAGACGATGGGGTCGGAGGAGCGGTCCTCGAAGGCGTTTGAGGATAGGCGATTGTCGGAAGTGCGGAGGTATTCCTTGCCATCGGGCCCCAAGAGCGACAGTATGGCGAATTGAGGATTGGCCGAGGCGCGCTGCAATATCTTGAATTCGTCCCATTTCTTGCCGCCGGCCTCCTCTAAGTCCTGCACGAAGGACAACGCTCGGTTCATGTCGGAGGCCGCCTGCTCGAGCGTTTCGACGCCAAAATGGGCCAGCTGCGCGTGGAAGGAGGACGCGTTCTCCTTGGCCATCTTGTTGGAGCGCAGCACCCAGGCGCTGACGAGAAATAGCGGGAGAAGGGAAAAGGACAATAAAACGAGAAGGACCCGTGTGAACAGGTTCACGCGGACAGTGTATGAAATTGCGACTGGCAAATTAACCAGGCCTCTGTTATATTTAGCTTAGGACTGCACTGATATGGGACTTGTAATGATCGTTGAGGACAACACCGCCTACCGTACCTTCCTGGTCCAGTTGGTCACGGCCGACGGGCATGAGGCCCTCACCGCCGCCGACGGCGTCCAGGCGCTAGAAAAGATCAAGACCAAGAGAAACGGCAAGCCCATCGAACCCGACCTCGTCCTCATCGATTACAACATGGACAAGATGAACGGTTTCGAGCTCATCAACCGGCTGCGTACGACCGAGACGACTCGCAAGACCCCCATCGTGATGATCTCCGGCACGGAGAAGAATTTGGGCCCCGTGTTGGCCATGGAAGGGGTCAAGTTCGTGCGCAAGTTGAGCCAAACGAACGAGATACTCAACGCGATCCGCGAGCATGTCGCGCCCAACGCGCCTCCCCCGGCCGCCCACTCGGCCAAACCCTCCAACGGCTCCGCCGCGGTGGAAACGGCGCCAGCCGTGCCTGCCGCGAAAACCGAGGCCGAAATCAGGGCGGAGGAGGCGCTGCAGGCGGCCGAAAAGGAAGAGGCGGATTTAAAGCTCAAGGAGCTCATGGTCCTTTCCTCCGAGATCACGCCCTTGACGGAGGCCAAGGAGGAGGAAAAGGAGCATAGCCACGAGGATCAGTCCCAGATGATCCGGCTCGTCGACGGCATCCTGGTAGAGGCCATCCGCCGCAAGGCCTCCGACATCCACGTGCAGCCGCAGGAGGACGCCCTCTACATCCGCTACCGCATCGACGGGCAATTGCAACAGGTGCTGACCCTGCCCATCGCCTTCAAGGCGAACATCCCCTCGCGTCTGAAGGTCATGAGCGGCATGAACGTCGCCGAAAAGCGACTGCCCCAGGACGGGCGTTTCTCCATGAAGACCGAGTCGGGCCAGCGCGTCGAGTTCCGCGTCAACACCCTCCCCTCCCAGCACGGCGAAAAGGTGGTCATGCGCCTCTTGCGCCACGAGAAGATCTCGACCCCGCTCAAGGATATCTTTACCCGCCCCCGCGACCTGGAGGCCGTAGAGACCGCCTTGAAGGCGCCGACCGGGCTGATCCTGGTGACGGGGCCCACGGGCAGCGGCAAGACGACGACGCTCTACGCCATGTTGGACGTAGTCAACAAACCGACGCGCAACATCATCACCGTCGAGGATCCGGTAGAAAACGAGGTGGCGGGCATCACTCAGGTCCCGGTGCGCGCGGATATCGGCTTCACCTTCGAAAAGGTGTTGAGGTCCTGCCTGCGTCAGGACCCCAACATCATCATGGTCGGCGAAATACGCGACACGGAGACCGCCGAGATCGCCATGAAGGCGGCCATGACCGGGCATTTGGTGCTCTCGACCCTGCATACGAACACCGCTCCCCTCGCGATCTACCGCCTGTCAACGATGGGGGTCAAGCCCTTCCTCATCGTGGCGGCCCTTAAAGTAGCGATCGCCCAGAGGCTCATCCGCCTTTTGTGTCCCCATTGCAAGGTGCAGGCTCCGCTCGACGAGGAATTGGCGAGCCAGCTGGCCAAGGAGGAACGCAAGAAGCTGGCCAAGGTATTCGTCAAGGGCCCGAAGGGCTGCGATCATTGCGACGGAGTAGGATACAAAGGCCGCAAGGCGGTGCTGGAAGTAATGACGGTCAAGTCCCATGAAACCCGGCAGCTCATCATGGAGGCCGCCAATCCCGACAAGATACTCGAGCGCGCCAAGGCCGACGGGATGGTCCCTCTACGCGATGGGGCCATCGACCTGGTGGCGCAGGGCCTGACCTCCCTCGAAGAAGCATTCACAATCTACTACGTCGATTAAACGGCGGCTTTTACGCGCTCAAAGCGCATTGTTAATTAATCGTTAAGCTTATACCCGACGTTGACGACGGTCTCGATCTTGGTTCCGAGCGCCCCCAGCTTCCTTCGCAGGGATTCGATATGCTTGTCGATGGTGCGGGTGGTGATGGTGGAATCGCTGTTCCATACTTTCTCTAAAATAAGCCCGCGCGTCAGCACCCGATTGCGGTTTTTGACCATGAAAGCCAGGAGATTGAATTCCAGCGGGGTCAGGTGCAGCGGTTGGCCGTCTAGGAGACTCACATGGGCTTCGGAATCGATGGTCAGGGGGCCGAGGGTGAGGTGGCTGGGCCCCGCGATGCCCTCCCTCCAGAACGCGCGGCGCAGCAGGGCCGCGATGCGCGCCGCCAAGAACTCAGGCTGAACGGAGTAGGCGAGGTAATCGTCGGCGCCGGCCTTAAGCCCCTCCGTGACGTTCTTGCTGCTGCGGAACTTGCCCGACATCAGCACGACCAAAAGCGCGCGGGTATCGGGACGCTCCTTGAGCATCCTCAGGAATTGCCATCCCGCCATTCCCGGCAGCTCGATGTCGAGGAGCAAGAGATGCGGCACCAACTGCCCCAGGCTGTCGATGAACTTGCCGTGGCTCGAGAAGCAGTCGACGTCGTAGCCGTCTAGTCGCAGGAGATTGCCCAAATGCTCGAGCACCTCGCGGTCGTCGTCGAGGATGGCGATGCGGTAGGGCGACTGGATTTTACCCGCCGTCCGTCCGGCCTCCAGCGTAGTCTTGAGCTTAGGCATTGGACGCCTGGCGGAACAGGGCCGTGACGCGCGCCAGTACCTCGGCCGAGTCGAAGGGCTTGAGGATATAGTCGTCGGCCCCCAGCTTGAGCCCCTTGACTACCTGCTGCATCTCCGACTGCACCGTGATCATGATAATGGGAAGGCGGCCGAATTGCCTGTCCGCCCGTATCCGTTGGCAGAGGGCGTAGCCGTCGGTATCCGGAAGATTTAAATCCAAGAGCAGCATGTCCGGCACGGATTCCGCGAGCGCCTTCATGCCGTCGGCGCCGTTTTCGGCGGTTCGGACCTGGTATCCCTGCTCGCGAAGTAGGCCCGCGAGCAGTTCCCGATAGTCGCGTTCGTCATCGACCACCAGGAGATTTTTCGTCGTATTCTCGGACATCTCTCAAGTTTAACGGGCCGTCAAATTTCCGTCAAGGCCGATTATTTTGAGTCGTTGATACTTCTAATAATCGGTATTATCATCCCGCTACCTATAGATCAGGGGGTACTGCTCCGGATTTTGAAGCGAGGCCAACTCTAAGTCCACATCGAGATCCGGCCAATAGAGATGCGTCCCGTGAAGCAAGGATACGTTATAAATTTCGGATAACTTGCCGTTTTTAAACCACGGATACTCGCTAAAGGGCAAAAAATACTCTCTTTCGGTGATGAATATCCAGATGCCGTTCTTGGAAATGCCTTCGATTTCAACGCCGGAAATGCCTTTGCCACGCGGCAACGATTTCATTTTTGTGCTCCTCTATCACTTTTTGCAATTCCGTTAATTGCCTTGGCGTTAAGCCAATATGTTGGTTTAAAGAAACGATCGGCTCGAGCCAAAATTTTGCCTCTCCCTCAGGAGATAGAACATGAACATGAATGCGTTCCTCTTCACGTGAAAAGAAGAAGAAACGATAATTTTTATAACGGAATATCGTTGGGCTCAACAGCCCATTATACCTTAATGCATAGGTATTAAGGTACGGCTGCCTGATTGCGCAGCTCGTTGATGTGCACGGTGCGCACCGCCACGGTCGAAGTGACAATTCCCGGATCGGTCCAGGTCGGGGCGGTGGCGCTCGAGGCGACCACCGCGTCGTAGATCTTCGAGCGCAGTTCGTTGATGTGAACGGCCCGTACCGGCGTGGTGCTGGGGCTGATGCTCGGATCCGTCCAGCTGGGGGCCGAAAGCCCGCGGAAGGCCGCAATCCCCCCTGTCACGCTGCGCAGCTCCGTAACATGCGCTTCGCGTATCGTGCTGACCCAGGACGCAAGGCTCGGGTCGGTCCACGCCCAATCGCCCCTGAGCAGGATGCGCAGATTCGAGGACCAGTCGCTCCAGGAGCTTTCGTACGTCGCCGCTCGCAAATAGAGGGTGGTGGTGTTCGTCGCCAGATCCATCGTCGGCGTGAAATATACCGTGGTCCCGGCGGAGGCGGGCATTTCGGCCCAGCCGGAGCCGCTGGCGGAATATTGGAACGTGGTGCTGATGGCGACCTCGAAACCGGTGGACGTCGAGACGCTGATCTTGGCATCCGTGCGGCTTCCTCCGTTGTTGGGCAACACGAACCATAGCTTCGGCCGCCGATTTAAAGTGAAACCGGCGTTATTGGACGGAGAGACCCAGGAAAGGAGCGCAGCTGCCGCTGTCAGGGTGCTCTTGGAGGCCTCGTAGGTGTTGCCGTAGGAGCCCAGGTTGGCGCGGTTGCCGTTGGGCGTCGGCTCGAGCGAATAGTCATCCGTGGCCGCCGCCTTATCAATCGTCTCCGAGGTCTGGGTGTCCGTGACCCAGCCGGCCGAAGGACTATAGCGCCCGGCCTCGGATTTAGGGTGGAAGTCTTCTACGCCTTGGCCCGTATTGTTCCAGAGAGGATGCGCGGAGATCGAGTTGGCGTCCTGGTTGGCGCAGCTCACGGCCCGCCAGCCTGACAGAAGTTGGCAGCTTTGGGTTCCCCATATTCCGGTATTAAAGCTATTGGAGCTAAAGAAGTCGTTATAGTTGGACATGAAGTTCGTCTGGCTGTTTGCCGAAATGCTAATGGTTGCAGAGGAGGAGCCGGCGCCCGTCACAGAGACTGAGCTAAAGAAAACGTTTCCCTTCAGTTGTGCTGCGGCGGAATTGTTTTCTAGCTTCAAGAGATAGGCGTTCGTCAACCCCGTGCCGGTGGAGTAAATGTCGTTAAACGTAAAAAGAGTGGTGGTCGTATTGCTGAGATTTGCTGCAAGAAAGCTCCCTGCCGTTTTGGCACCCGGGTTCGATATGCGATTATGGTGAATATGAAGTTTGCTCGCCCCATTTGTGTATATTCCATAGACGGTCGAACCAGCGCCAGAGCTTCCGCGCAGATAGATATTGTTGTATTCCACCGTTGCTCCGGAAGGAAGGGCTCCAAGATAGACTCCGTAGCTGTTGGAGGTAAGAAGCGATGGCGATATCGTGTTCGAAGCAATGACCAAGGTCGTTCCGCTGTTTTGGGCATCGGCGATAATGCCATAGAGCGGACCCGGGCCTATAGTATTAGCGTAAATTCGTATATGCCCGCCGTTTGAAAGGTCCAATCGGATGGCGGAGTCGATATCGTTCGCTATAGAAAACACATTCGAGGAGATCGAAAGGTTGAAACTACCGCTATTAAATAATCGTACTCCTGCGCTGTTGCCAGCTCCGAAATAGTTGTTATTAATTATGGTTCCTATGGAAGCTATGACTTTAACTGCATCCCCGCCGCCGCTACCCTGCGTGAGATTTCCGGCAATCGTGTTTGTGCTGGACCCCGTGATATAAACACAGTCGCCGGGGATCCCTCCTCCTCCAGCGGTAATCGTGCTCTGGCTAATAAGGTTGTAGTGGCCTGAAGCAATATGGGCACCAGAACCGCTCGCGGGCGTTCCTGCTCCTCCCCCGGCAGAGCCGCCGGACATATTATTTTGAGTCGCCGTGCTTAAGCTTACAGAATCCAGGGCGAGGCCATGGCCTCCCAGTGCTCCCTCGCCGGTGCCGTAGCCCGCTCCTCCGTTGCCGCCGGTGGCGACATTGAGGCTGATCGTCATGGACGAGCTTTGGGAAAGATAAATGGCGGTAGCGCCATCCCCTCCGTTGCCGTCAACGCAGCATGGGGCGTCGCCGCCGTTGCCTCCGCTTATTAGGTTCTGCGTGATCGTGTTCGAGGACGAATTGAAAACGTAGATCCCCTGGCCTCCGAATGAAACTACACCGCTGCCGTTGCCTCCTTCGATCCGGTTTTGGCGGATCGTATTGGAGTAGGCCGAATTGACACTGAGCGCCACGCCGCCAGGATCTCCGGTGCTCGCAGTAATTGTGCTGAAACTGAGCGTATTATTATTGGCCGCGTGTATATAAGCGGCCTCGGAGTTATTTCCCGCTCCGCCGGAAATGAGACAGGAAGTCACCGTATTCGACGAGCCTCCGTAAAGATAGAGAGCTCGTCCTGATCCGCCGACCAAGGCAGCGGTACTATAAGAAATATTGCTTAGGGAACCATCCATGTAGAGAGCCATTTCACCATTTCCACCGAAGACGGAGACGCTGGAATAGGAAATAACGCTGAAGCTGGTGATAGAAACGCCGGCCGTATAGATGCGGCTGCTAGTGCCGCCAAGGACGCTTACACTCGATAGCGTCACGTTCGCCGAAGAGGCGCGAATGCCATAGGGGATGGAACTTGTCGGTATGATTCGAACCCCAAATATGTTGACGCTCGAGTTGAGTACCCGGAATGCGGCCGTAGAGCCCGCCGGAGGGTCGATTACGGGATCAGGGTTTACCGATACATCCGACATGATGGTGAGGCTAGAGACCCCCGTCGCGAAGCCTTGAATGGTTACCTGTTCCGTGTAGGTGCGATTGTCCTTGATGAGCACGCAGGAATAGCCTCCGGACATGTCCGTGGGAATATCGGCCAGCGCGTCGTTGATCGTGGTCCGGTTACAGCCCGAAGCGCAGACCGTCTTGGTGACGGCGCAGGGCACCGCTTCCGCCAATGTTCTTGTGGAGGAAACAAAATTAAAATAGGGTCCCCGGTTGTTGCAGTTCTCCGCGGCGACTCTAAAGTAATATGTCGTCCCTTGCGCCAATCCCGTGACCGTGGCCGCATTTCCGCTGGCTGGAGCGTAGGCGTGAAACAACTCCCCGTTGAAGCTGGAATCGGTGGAGGCCTGCAGCCAATAATTCTGGACACCGCTCTCTCCGGAGCCGGTCCATTGGGCCGTCACGCTCGAGTAGAAGACACCGGTGAACTCCGGGCTGCCGGCCGAGGGAGCCGCCACCGGGGCCGCCGGTAGCGCTTGGATGGCGGTAAACGTCGACGGCACCGCGCGCGACATGATCCAGAGATGGTGGTAGCCGCAGCCGAAGTCAGACGGGACGGTAAAGGTCAGCGTGGTTGAGGACCAGGCGTTGGCGTAGACGTAGGTCGAAAGATTTTTGATGAAGCCGCCCGCCTCGCTCGGCCCCGGACCGCCGGAGTCAAAGGCCTTAAGATAAACCCTCGGCGCGCCCGCTCCTTGAGCCGAGTTGGCGTGATCCGATTGATGGGCGTCGGAGACAAAGGTAAAGCTCGTGCCGACGACCGTGATATTGGAGCCCGGAGCGACGGTAATGGGAGGCGCGGAACCGTTGAGCGTATTGATCTTGGGTTGGGCGGCCAGGGTGCTTCCCTGGAAATTATACTCGGTGTAAAATGCCTGCTCGGCGGAGGCAAGGGCCGCTCCCGCGGCTCCTCCCGCCAGCAGTAATTTCGCGCTCGGGGTAAGTGCCGCGATATGGTCGCGCCTGGCGGCGTTTAAGGCGTTTGCTGTCACCCAGGAGCCCAGCGCCGGGTCGAATATCTCGGTGGAGGACCAATTCGTGCTGCCGTTCCAGCCTCCGGCCACGTACACCTTGCCATCGGGAAGGAGCGTGGCGCTATGCGAGCGCCGGGCGCTCGCCATCGAGCCGGTGGAGGTCCAGATCCCGGTCCATGGGTTGTAGATCTCGGCGCTGGAAAGCCCCGAGCCACCGGCGACGAGCACGGCTCCGCTTGAGATAAGCGTCGCGCTGGGAGATTCCCGCGCCGCGTTCATCGCGTTGGCCGTCGACCAGCTATTGGCGTTCGGGTCGTAGAGCTCCGCCGTCGACAGGGCTCCGGAGCCGTTGACGCCGCCTCCCACCAGCACCTTTCCCGTGGGCAGCATCGCGGCGAAATGATTCTTGCGGGCGGAAGAAAGGCTTCCCGCCGAGGCCCAGCCGTTGGTGGCCGGATCGTAGAGCTCGGCGGTGGAGACATACGAGCTGCCGTCGTGACCGCCGACGATTAGGACCTTGCCGTTGGCAAGCAGCGTCGCCGTATGGCTGCTTCGGGCCGCCGACATCGCGCCGGCGTTCGACCAGGTGCCGGCAGGGTCGTAGAGCTCGGCGGTCTTAAAATGCGTGGTCCCGTCGGAGCCTCCGGCGACGAGCACCTTGCCGTTGGCGAGCAGGGCTCCCGGCGCGTCCTTGCGGGCCGAGCTCATCGAGCCGGTCGCGGCCCAGCTGCCGGCCGCCGGGTCGTAGAGCTCGGCCGTCGCCAGAACCGAGGCCCCCGCGCCACCGGCGACTAGAATCTTGCCGTTGCTTAAAAACGCCGTCGCCGGCGCCTGCCTTGCCGAGGACATCGAATTGGCGAGTGTCCAACTGCCCGCCGCCGGGTCGTAATACTCCATAGAGCTCTGGGCCGTGCTTCCGCCTCCGGGAACCATGACCTTTCCATTGGGCAATAGGATGGCCACCGTATCCTGCCGGCCCGTAAGCAAAGAGCCGGTCGCCGACCAGGAATTGGCGATCGGGTCGTAGATATCCGCTGTGAGAAGATCTGTGGTACCACCGATGGCTATGACATTGCCGTTGGGCAAAAGCGCCGCCTGGTGACGGGTACGAGCCGCAGCCATGTTGTTACCGGTACGAGTCCAGGTATTTTGAGCCACATCATAGATTTCCGCTGTCGACAGGCTGCTGCCTCCCGCCACAAGCACCCGGCCGTCGGTCAATAACGTCGCCGTGTGATCGGATCGCGAAGAAAGCATCGATTTGGCAGCCCCCCAGCTATGGGTCGAATAATACATCTGGCAGGTGGCGCCGCCTCCCGAACCGCCTCCCGTCATTAGCACGCGCCCGTCTCTAAGCAACGTCGCCGTGTGGATGGCCCTAGCACCGGTAAAGCTCAGGTTTGGGGCCCAATAATTATTGGAGACCGTATAGGTCGAGGAGGTAGCGAGATACGTCGCAAGGCCCGAGAGCCCTCCCGCGACCAATACTCCTCCGTCCGGCAGCAGGGTCGCCGAATGCGAGCGGCGAGCCACCGTCATCGATGTCGCAGTGCTCCAAAGCCCGGTGACCGGATTATAGATCTCGCAGGTGGCAATCGAACTGGTCGTGCCTCCGCCCATGACCAGGACGCGCCCGTCCTTGAGAAGGACCGAAGCGCCTCCATTGCGAGCCGAGGCAAGGCTGCCCGTCGTTCTCCAGGTGCCGTTCATCGGGTCATAAATCTGAGTCATCAGCGTCGAGCCGGTGCCGCCGATAACGAGCACACGTCCATCGGCCATCAGCACGACATTGGAATCTCTCTGCGCGTTCACCATCGGCTTTCCCGTGCGCCAGGTCGGGTCGATCAGCAAGGGGTATTTGAGGCCGGAGTCGTTGAACGCCAATGTCAGCACCCACTGCCTGCCCTCACCCCCGGCCTTTCCCAAATGATAGCTTCCCGGCACCTTTTTCCCGTCGCTATCGATGATCACGGGCGGCGTCAACTCGAGCACCGGGGAATCGTCCCCTTTTCCCAGCACCGCGAGCCGGCCTTCCCGCAACTGGAGGGAACGAATATTTTCATTGGCGGCGACACGATAGCGGAAGGCGCGATTCTCGGGCCTTCTTTCGCGCAATAGGTACATCTTCTCGGCCTCTCCGTGTCCTACCACGTAGAGCACGTCCGTGGCCGGGTAGGCATTGGGATAAACGAGAATCGTGCCCTCGAATTTCGCCAGGGCCGCGCGATGCACGGACAAAGGCGTCACCTGCAACCGATAACCCTCGCTTAAAGATATGTCGATGGTGCCGTAAGACTTAGGGAAGAAGAACTCGGCTCCGGGAACGTATCCGTTGCGCGAGGCCAGGGACTCTAACGCCTCTCGTTCCGGGGCTTTGAGCTCCTCATAGCGTTTGGCGGAGCCAAGATACCCGTCCGTGGGCCGATACCCCGATACCTCGAGCCTGCCCCTCCGCCTGACGGCCGGCTCGTAGCGCGTGTTGGGAAAGGCCAGGAGCTTGGGTGCTAGTTCGGGAAAACGCTCAAAGACGAACTGCGCGGGGCCTGACGTGGCCTTCTTGGAGAGTCGTTCGCGTCTAAAGAGCTCCAGGTTCTGCCGCGCCTTGAGCAGCTGGGGTTCCCTGGAGAGAGCGCGCTCGGTGGTGGCGATCGCCTTTTCCACATGGCCCAGGTGATAATAGGCGGCGGCGAGATTCGTGAGGATTTTGCCTTCCAATTCGGCGGGAGCGCCCCCGCCGACGCCGCGAGCGAGCATCGACAGGGCCGCTTCGAAGCTTTCCGCCGCCGGGCGGCTTTCGCCCGACTTGAGATACGCGATCCCGAGATTATAGAGCCCGTCCGGAACGTTGATTCGCACCTGTAAGGTTTTGCGGAAGCTGTCGATGGCGTCCTTGTAGCGCCCCTCCTGCATGGCGATGTTGCCCACGTCGCGCAAGGCCTCGTCATAGCTCGGATCGATCGCCAAGGCGACTTTGAACTCCTCCGCGGCCCCCTTGAAATCCCCCTCGGCGGCGTATTGCCTCCCCAAGCCGTAATGCATGCGCGCGCTCTGCGGCGCGGTCTTAAGCGTGGCCAGGATCAGGCTCTTGGCACTGCGCCAATCGTAGCCTCGCCGCAGCGTCAGTAGGCTGAAGGCCAGCAGGACAATCGGGCAGAGGGCGAAGAAGCGGCCTCGGATCAAGAGTCCGCCGAGTTCTCCGGCCGCCAGGCCGAACCCGATCACGGAAAGATATAGGAATCGCTCGGCGATCACCGCCTTGATCGGGATGATATTCGAGACGGGAAGCAGGCCGATGAAAAAGAAGAGGATGCCGAAGGAGACCCCGGGCAGCCTTCGCGCATAACGAAGCGCGAAGGCAATCGTTGCCGCGAGCAATAGGGCGCAAAAAGCCGTTTTTGGATCCAAGATCGAGTGGCTAACGGAAAAGAGATATTCGAGGCTTAACGGAGACGGCCACACCATGAGGCGCAGGTAGGTGGCAAAACCCTTGCACATGGTCAGCATGGTGGGGTAGAAGCCCCCCGCCCAATAACCGGTCTGACCCACGCGTTCGAGCATCCAGACCCGCACGGCTAAATAAGCGCCGGCCGCGAGGAAATAGGGGAGAACCCGCAAGAATAATCCCTTTAGCTTTTTGCGTTCTTCTGATCCCGAATATGCGTCCCAGAGTCCGAGCAGGAGGGGCAGAACGATCGCCATCTCCTTGCTGAGCAAGGCGAGCATGAAGCAGGACAGCGAGATGCCGGAGGCTCGGCCCCGGCGCAGATGGGCTATGAAAGCAAGCAGGAAGAAGAATAGAGACAATACATTGGATCGGCTCGAGATGAAAACGACCGATTCGACCTGGACCGGGTGAACGAGGAATGTGGCGGCGGCCAGAAGCGCGGCGAACATCGTATGTTTGTGGAAACCAGGCTGCGCAGCTACTGCGTCCGGACGCAGTAGGGAGGGTGTTTGTCCGCGCTCGGCGCCGAAGGCGGCGAGCCGCGCTACAGGAGCGCGTAAACGATCGGTTGCTCGTGCCTCAAAGAACAGCAGCGCCAACCAGAAAACCAGCCAGGCATTCCCGATATGGAGCAGCAGGTTGAGCAAGCGGTAGCCAAATGGACGCAGTTCCCCGAGGGCATAGTTGAAGGCGAAGGACAGCGTGACCAAGGGCCTGTAATTGTCATGCGCCAATTGCGAGTCGGAGGCGAGCGTCGACGGGTCCAGGAAGAATTTGGAGACGTTTTTGAGGCTGCGTATGGACTCGTTGAGCAGCACGAAGGAGTCGTCGTCATAGACGAAGGGATGGTACAGGGTGGGGCCATAAAGCAACAACCCTAATACAAGGAGCGCCCCCAAGCCGCCAAGAAGGGATTTCTTACCTAGCCCCATCCATTCTCCAACCCCCTTAACGTCGCTCGAGTAAGGCTTTAAGTTCCTTGACTTCCTTCTTTAGATCTTCAAATTCTTCGGGAGCGACCCACGAGCGGGCGCTGACGTAGCATAAAACCGTGTCTCCGTCCTTGTCGGCGCCCTCCAAGGCCACGCCCGCCACCCAGCCGCTGCGCACCGCGCGGGCCCCGTAGCCGGGGCGCCGGCGGGAGGCGGCGATCGAATCGCCGGGGCGTATCGGGCCGTTCTCGAGGCTGATCTTGATGGGCACTCGTCCCGTCAAGGCCACCGGCACCCGATTGTCCGATATGGTGCTGCCATCCTTGAACCCGATGGTCACGCCCGGTTTGACCGACACGACGCCCAAAAGGGCCTCGCCGTTTCTGCCCGTAGGCCGGCGTACGGTCCTCATGGCGTCGGGATCGTCGTTTAAGGCCACCAGATCGCCCGGCTCCATCGGCTCGGAGACCGAGTACATCTCGGCCAGGTCGCCGCCGTAGGTGACGCCGCCGGCGGAGTAGACGATGCCGCCGGTAGATACCGTCACGATACGCTGCGTCGAGGAACTGCCGGTCGCCAGGATCAAGGCATAGCTGTCATTCGTCGAGGCTAGGACTTCGATCGAAGCGCTGGGATTGGAAACCCCGATGCCGATCTTGCCCGCGTTGACCACGAAGGTGGAGGTGGCGACCGAGAATGCGTTGCCCTGCACCGTCAAGGTCGATTGGACAACAACGTTGTTGGTTCCGGTGACTAGATTGACGAGCGAACCCACCGTCTGCCAGGGGCTGGAACCTCCCCCTCCGCCGCCCCCGGAGGCGCTGGTACTAATCGAGCCATCGGCCCATTTGATGTAAGATCCCGAGCCGCTGGCGAAAACGATGGGTCCGCCCCCGGCGATCGTGATGCCGGAGGAAAGCTGTAGGGCATAGGTTGCGTTACCAGGTGTCGATGTAAACGTGCTTTTTTGGAGCGGTGAGCTGCCCGAACCGAACTGGGCGTCGCCGTTGACATCGAGGTTCGTGTTGGGCCCCATCGTGCCTATGCCGATCTTGCTATTGGCGAGGTTCCCGTAGATAGCGCCACCGATATTTAATTGGCTGCTGCTTGTCGCGGAGGGAGCGTTTTGGTTGGCGCCGATGATGATATTGCCTCCGCCGCTCGTTAAGTTGAGTCCAGCGCTCGCTCCCAAAAGCGTGTTCGTGCTCCCGCTCGTTAAGGCATAGCCGCTGCGGTAACCCAGTAACGTATTTCCGGAAAAGGACTCTCCTACGGCGCCATAGCCAGCCTCGAATCCTGTCGCGGTATTCGATGATCCGATGGTGTTCCGATTTGCGGTGTATACTCCCAAATAGACGTTGTTGGCGCCGAGGGTATTGCTTTGTCCGGAATAGGCTCCGAAGAAGGCATTACTCGCCCCGCTGGTCGTGTTATTACCGCTGAAAGCTCCCATGAACGTATTTCGGTCGGCGGTGCTATTTTGTCCCGCCTGAGCTCCTACAAAGGTCGTGGCAAAGGCCGTATTTTGCAGGCCCGCATAGTACCCAACGGCGGTATTGTAATTGGTGCTATTCGCATTCGCGCCCGCCTGGCGCCCGACAAAGGTATTGTAGCGGCTGGTTGTATTATTCTGACCGGCCTGATAACCTACGAACGTGTTGTCGGCGGTAGTGTTGTTTCTTCCGGCATCGCGCCCTAGCGAGGTAGCTCCAAGCGAATCATTAAAATCGATCAGCCCAGGCACCTGAAATAAGTTATTAGGCGTCGGGGTGCTGATACCGACTTTCCCCTCCGAAGTAATGGTGATCGCCGCGATCCCGGTCAAGGCGGCCGATGCGGCCGTCGAAATGCTGAGGCTACCGTTGGAGGTGATAGTGGAACCCCTGACGAGCTGCAGGTTGCCCGTGGAAGTAAAAGTACTCCTCGTTGGTAAAGTCCCGATTCCGAAATTCCCAGACGTATCGATCTCCGCCCGTTCGGTTCCGCCAGTGTATATGCCTACGCCATAGTTCGTGTCCCCGAATAGTATGATTTGCTGTCTCGTCGAACTGCCGTCTCCTACGAAGCCTGTCTGAACACCTGTTTGATCGACAAAGGTAACGTAGCTCGTGTAGCCGACATTCGTAGCCGCCGAGTTCGAGTCCTGGATATAGATCAGGGGAGCGCCATTGGAAAGGTGGAGCGTAGCTAAAGGATTGGTGGTGCCGAGACCAACGTTCCCGTCAAGCCGCACTCGCATCAATTCGGTCCCGACGTTGTTTTGCACAGCGACGACCGGATGCCCGGTCGTCGCTGAAGTAGAGCGTACAATCAGCGTGCCATTGGACAATCCGACGGCTCCAATCCCTACCGCGCTTGTGAAAGTCTTCGAGGACGTATACGTGTTTGTTTCACCAGTACCGCCAGCTGGCAGATTCCGGAGTCCAGAGCCGTCCGCGTAGAGGATCCCCGTGGCGCTCATCGAGGCCTGGATTACCGCGGAGTTGTTCCGCCAGATTTGGACGTAGTCGGCGTCTCCCTGCACGTCGAGTGAGGTGCTCGGATTGGTCGTACCGATGCCGATCTTTCCGGTATTGACCACGAAGGTGGAGGTGCCCACCGAGAAGGCGTTGCTCTGCACCGTTAAGCTGGATTGAACAACGACGTTATCGACCAACGGCAGGAAAAGCGAAACGACGTTGCCCGCCTTGGTCCAACCCGTCGCTGCGGAAGCGGCCGTCCCCAGCGATGTCCAGGACCCGCCGTTGGTCGAAGTCATCAGGAGGTTAGTTCCCCCATCGAAGTACATTCCGAATTGTCCGAGAGCCGAGACTGGAGGGGCCGTTATGCCGGCGAAGGTCAGGGAGCTCCGAATAATGAGGCCCCCTCCGGAAATGTCGAGACGATGAGTCGGAGTGGTTGTTCCGATGCCGACCTGGTTGAAACCATCAACGAATAGGCCCGCATAGCCAGGGGTCGTCGTGGTCGAGACGATGAGCGGGGAAACGGCCGCGTTGGAACGGATCGTCAAGCTGGAGCCGAGAATCGTCAGCTGACCCGTCATCGTGTCGCCGGCCTTAAGCACCTTGGTGTTATCGGTCCCAGTGACATTGGTGAGCCCAGCGCCGTTTCCAAAGAAAGCGTGCGCGGTGACCGAGGAGCCTGGAACGGATATAAAGCCGTTGGCTCCGGAAACGGTGACCGAGCCGGCGCTGATGCCGTAGGTAACACCAAGTCCTCCGGCCGCGGTCACGCTCGGAGCCCCACTGAAGGTCTTAATGCCGCTGATGGTCTGGTTAGAAATGGTATCGACCATGTTGGCCGGAGCAGGGATAT
>JBGFSC010000026.1:0-91761 GCA_041694815.1 Elusimicrobiota bacterium
AACCTTGCTTGAGCGAGCCTCGCTTTTCGATCTGCTCCACCTCAACCCCAAAAGGCTCGACCGCCTCAGGCGTCAAGACCTCCAGCTATGCCTCCAACTTTAACCGGACAGGAGTGATTTTGTTTTTAGTCTCAGCGTTGAGACTAAGAGTCAAATTTTGCTTGTTCTGACGATATTTTTCGTTTCCAAAGTCACGAAAAATGCCCGGCGACCATGCTAGAGTCTCGAAATAACAGTAGTTTAACTTCCATATGACCGCGTTAGACCGCGTGGTGTAGGAGCGTCTTATTGATCACGGTTTGGTAGCCGATGCCGCGCCGTTTGGCTTGGACCCGCGCCCAGCGAAGGGCCTTGGGATGGAGCCGAATATGGACATCCCGATATTTATCCTCGCCCTTTGGGGGGCGCCCGCGCGGACGACGCTTGATATGAAAAGTATTTTCAATGGCCTTGCGGAACATTTCAGTTTCGATAGGCGTTATTTTGCGCGCCTTGGAGAAATCAAAGCGATCTTTTTTCCTCATATAGCCTCCGTTCTTTTCGATTCGCGTGTCGCGCACTGATAATCCGAGTAACGCGCAACGAAACTCGCATGGTCAATACCACTCGAAATGCGTCATTTATAGTGTACACTGAAATAATAGAGCCATCAATCCCTCCCGGCTCTCCATATATACGAATAGAAAGGGCGGAAAGTTCCCTGAATGTGGAAACTGAGGTCGGATAACGGTTTAAGGTAACGCGAGCTCGTTGGCTCGCTAGGCTAAGGTGCTGTTAAGTGGCCTGAAACGCCGGCTCGGTGATCTTGCGCAGCTCCTCGAGCGAGATCGAGTCCGACTTCTCGCGGAGGAGGAGGCCCTGCGGCGTGATGTCGAAGGTCGCGTACTCGGTCACGATGGTGTGGACCACGCCCTTGCCGGTCAGGGGCAGGCTGCAGCGCTTTAAAATCTTTGGCTTTCCTTCCTTCGTCGCGTGCTCCATGGCGACGATGACACGCTTGGTGCCGGCCACCATGTCCATGGCCCCGCCCATGCCGCGTACCTTCTTGCCCGGGATCATCCAGTTGGCGAGGTCCCCCGTCTCGGAGACCTCCATGCCGCCCAATATGGTCGCGTCCAGATGCCCGCCGCGAACCATGGCGAAGGACTCGTGCGAGCCGAAATAGCAGCAGCCCTTAAGCTCGGTGATCGTTTCCTTGCCCGCGTTGATGAGATCCGGGTCTTCCTCGCCCTCGTAGGGATAGGGGCCGTAGCCCAGCATCCCGTTCTCGGTGTGCAGGACCAGCTCGACGCCGGGCGGAAGATAATTGGGCACCAGGGTGGGCACGCCGATGCCGAGATTGACGTAATCGCCGTCCTTGAGCAGCCTCGCCGCGCGCTTGGCGATGACGACGCGCTTGTCCTCTTCCTGGCTCACGCGGCCACCTTCGCGCGTGGGCGCACGGTGCGCTTCTCGATGGGTTTCTTGTAATTCGTGCCCTGGAAGATCCGTTTGACGTAGATCCCGGGAACATGGACGGCCTCGGGGTCGATTTCTCCGGCCTCGACCAAATGCTCCACCTCGGCGATCGTCGTCTTGGCCGCCGTGGCCATGACGGCGTTGAAATTCCGGGCGGTCTTGCGGAACTGGAGATTGCCCAGGGTATCGCCCTTGTAGGCCTTCACGAAGGCGTAATCGCCCCTAAGCGGCTTTTCGAGGACGTACCAACGCCCGTCGATCTGCCGCGTCTCCTTGCCCTCCGCGACGACGGTGCCGTATCCCGTCGGTGTGAAGAACCCGCCGATCCCGGCTCCCGCGGCCCGCATGCGCTCGGCGAGCGTGCCCTGCGGGTTCCATTCGACCTCGAGCCGGCCCTGAAGCACCATCTCCTCGAATATCTTGCACTCGCCGCCGTAGGACATGTGGATCTTCTTGACCTGCCCCTGCTTGAGCAGTAGGCCGATGCCGTGCCCGTCGGTGCCGGCGTTGTTGGAGGCGAGGGTGAGGTCCTTGGTGCCTTTTTGGATCAGGGCCGCGAGAAGGTTCTCCGGCAGGCCGCTCAGCCCGAAGCCGCCGATGAGAATCGTCGCGCCGTCCTTGATGTCGGCGATGGCCTCGGCGGCCCCGGAGACCGTCTTCTTCACTCGCCCGCCTTAGGTGCCCTGCTCCCAGGAGTTGAGGTATTTCACCTGCTCGGGGGTGAGGGTATCGATCGCGATGCCCATCGACTTGAGCTTGAGCCGCGCGATCTCCTCGTCGATCGGCTGCGGGATCGGGTATACCTTCTGCCCAAGCTTCTTGGCGTTCTTGACCAGGTACTCGGCGCCGAGCGACTGGTTGGCGAAGGACATGTCCATCACCGAGGCGGGGTGCCCTTCCGCGGCGGCGAGATTGATGAGTCGGCCCTCGCCGAGGATGTGGATAAGCCGCCCGTCCTTGAGCGTGTACTCCTCGACGAAGGGGCGCACGGTGCGGACCTTCTTGGAGAGGCTTTTTAAGGCCGGGAGGTTGATCTCGTCGTTGAAATGCCCCGAGTTGCAGACGATCGCCCCGCTCTTCATGGCCTTGAAATGCTCGGCGTCGATGACGTTCAAGTCTCCGGTCAAGGTGATGAAGAGATCCCCCTTCTTGGCGGCCTCCTTCATCGGCATCACCTCGAAGCCATCCATGGCGGCCTCGATGGCCCGTAGGGGGTTGACCTCGGTCACGACGACCTGCGCGCCCATGCCCTTGGCCCGCGAGGCGACGCCACGACCGCACCAGCCGTAGCCGGCCACGACGACCACCTTGCCGGCGAGCAGGATGTTGGTGCAGCGCAGGATGCCGTCTAAGGTCGACTGGCCCGTGCCGTAGCGGTTGTCGAAGAAATGCTTCGTGAGCGCGTCGTTGACGGCGAGGACGGGAAAGCGCAGGGCCCCGTCCTTCTCCATGGCGCGCAGGCGGATGACGCCGGTGGTGGTCTCCTCGGTGGAGCCGATCACCTTCTCGTATTTGGCGGACCAGTGGCTCAGGATATGGCTGACCAGGTCGGCCCCGTCGTCCATCGTGATGTTCGGCTGCACGGCCAAGGCCTGCACGATGTGGCTGTAATAAGTATCGCGATCCTCGCCCTTGATGGCGTAGACCGACAGCTCGCCGTGCTTGACCAGGGAGGCCGCGACCTCATCCTGCGTCGAGAGCGGGTTGGAGGCGCAGAGGGCAAGCTTGGCCCCGCCGGCCTTGAGCGTCAGCATCAGGTTGGCCGTCTCGGCGGTGACGTGCAGGCAGGCCGCGATGTTGACGCCTTGCAGTGGCTTTTCCTTGGCGAAGCGCTCGCGCACCTGGCGCAGCACGGGCATCTCGCGCTCGGCCCACTCGATCTTGAGCTTGCCGGCCTCGGCGAGGCTTAAATCCTTGACGTCGTACGCCTTGGCGGGCGTGGTTGCGGCCTTCACTTTGGGTGCCACGAGAGTTCTCGTCATTATATCTCCTTTAGAAACCAACTGCTGCACTGCTGCCCCCGAAAACCCCCGCGCGCGCTTGAAGCGCGCTTCGGTGCGGGGGCCTCCATTATGCGAGCGCTAACGCGCGTTTGTTCGTCTTCTTGCCGCCCAAGGTCTCGGCGAGCAGCTCCGCCTTGTCGGTCTTCTCCCACTCGAACTCGGGCCGCCCGAAATGCCCGTAGGCCGCCGTCTGCCGGTAGATCGGCCGGCGGAGCTTGAGGCTTTGGATGATGCCCTTGGGAGTGAGCTGGAAGTTCTTGCGGACGGCCGCCTCGATCTTGGCCTCGTCCGCCGTTCCGGTGCCGTGCGTGTCGAAGTAGACGCCCACGGGCTCGGCGACGCCGATGGCGTAGGCGAGCTGCACCGTGCACTCCTCGGCGAGCCCCGCCGCCACCACGTTCTTGGCGATATAGCGCGCCATGTAGCAGGCCGAGCGGTCCACCTTCGTCGGGTCCTTGCCCGAGAAGGCGCCGCCACCGTGGGGGGCTCGGCCGCCGTAGGTATCGACGATGATCTTGCGCCCGGTCACGCCGGTGTCGGAGGCCGGGCCGCCGACGACGAACTTGCCGGTCGGGTTGATGAGGAACTTGGTCTTTCCATCGATGAGCCGCTTGCCGAGCACGGGGCGGATGACGGTGTCGATGATCTCGTTGCGGGCCTTTTCGGTGATCTGCTTGCCAGTCTTGTCCAATATCTCCTCGGTGTGCTGCGTGGAGATGACGACGGTCTCGGCGCGCACCGGCAGCCCGTCCAAGTATTCGACGGTCACCTGGCTTTTCCCGTCGGGGCCCAGGTAGGGCAAGGTGTTGGATTTTCGCACCTCGGCTAAGCGCTGCGTCAGCTTGTGGGCGAGCACGATCGGCAGGGGCATGAGCTCTGGGGTCTCGCGGGTGGCGTAGCCGAACATGATGCCTTGATCGCCCGCGCCGCCGGTGTCGACGCCCTGGGCGATGTCGGGGGATTGGCGGCCGATGCCGTTGAGGATGGCGCAAGAGGCGGCGTCGAAGCCGTACTTGGGGTGGTTGTAGCCGATCTCGGCGACGACCGAGCGCACCAGGCGGTCGACGTCGACGAAGGTCTTGGTCGTGATCTCGCCGCCGACGATCACCAGGCCGCGGGTGACGAAGCTCTCGCAGGCCACGCGCCCCGTCGGGTCCTCGGCGAGCACGGCGTCGAGCACGCCGTCGGAAATCTGGTCGCAGACCTTGTCGGGATGGCCCTCCGTCACGGATTCCGAGGTAAAGAAATACCGACCCTTGCGTTGCATGTGCCGCCTCCAGTTAAGCCCTATTTCCGTCGATGGACCAAGCCGCCGATGGGTGGAACGCCGGGGCTAAATATATTGGCAAAGTATACTATATTTTTTGGTCGAGAGGCCTATGGGGGGATGGGCCTTTCGGCCGTGGCGGGAAAACGCGGCAGGCCCTATGCTTTAATCGTGGGCCTTTTCTGCGCCTTCTTGCTGCTCGCGCGCCTAGGGACGGCGGGCGAGGCGGCCTCTCCTGGCTTCGACTCCGAGGATCCCGTCCGTTGGGCGGAGCGTAACGTCCAGTTCCGCGCCGACGGGCCGCGTTTGCGCCTGATGGAAGGCCGGGGCGCCGCGCAGCTGCCGCTGCGAAATCCCGATACGACGCTTTTTCTCCCGGAAGAATCCTTCCCTGACTGGCGCGAGAGCGCGGCGGTGATGCGCGCCGTCGAGCGCTATATGGCCTTAGGAGAGAATGACTCCCAGAAGGAGTACAAGCATGCCTTCTCGGGCATCGCCGACGCCGCGGAAGCCTGGGCGAGAAGCATCCTGGGGACTCTTCCCGCCGAATACCGACAGGCCCAAAAGGCCTTGCGGGGCTCCCGCTGGAATGCCTTCCTTAGGTTTCTCATTTACGACGCCGGGTATTGGCGGCGGCTGGAGGCCCTTCAATGGGAATTTTGCCGGAAAATACAGTCGCGGCTCATTTCGAACCCTGCGCTGCCTGTCTTCCACGAATTCGAGAATCCCGATATGAGCGATTCCGCCGCAGGTTTAACGGGAGCGTTCGTTTCGTGGGACGGAGCCCGCGCCGGCGGATGGGAGGACGGAAAGGCGGGGACATTGCTGGTGGCTTATAAAAAATTCCCTGTCGATAAAAATACGGAGTTCGAATCCTACAGGGCGCATGAATGGTCGCATGTGGTAGACCTTGCCCGGCTGAGCGCGGTCAACGGCCGGGGCGAGCGCCTGCGCGAGCTGGAGGTCAAGGAAATGTTCTTCACGGAGGCGAAGGCCTACGCCTTGAGCTTTCTCATCGATTCTTGGGGCTTCGGCAATTTCCGCGAGTATCTGGCATACCGCCTTCGCGGATATGATTGGATCCGATCATCCGACGGATTCAAGTGGAAGCTGGGACTCAAAAAGACCAGTTCTCTAGGAAAGGACCTCCGCTACCGGCATACGGTGTTGCCCTGAGGCAATCGTCGCCTTTGCTCTCCCGCCACGGTCAGGGTCGTTCTGATAGCAAGTCGACGAGATCGCGATAACCGCTGATGATCCGAAGAACCTGTAGTGGCCGTGTTTCCGGTCGATACATCACGATGTAGCTGTAAACGGGCCAGAATCGGTGGCGTGGGTCGGCGACAGGGTCGAGCTCGGCTTGAGTTGTTAAGACAAAGCGGCTCATGCCGCTTGACGCTTTTTAGTGGAGCCCCGCTTTCGAAGTCTTCGAAAGGCCCTTTCGCCATCGACGAACCGGCCCTGGTCCGCCTGTTCGATGCCAACGGCCAATTCCCGTTTGAACTGCTGCAAGCGCGCTTGTTTGGCGTCCTCTTGTTCCTTCAGAAGACGAAGACCTTCTCTAATGACCTCGCTTTGGGACTGGTAGAGCCCGGACGACAGCAGCTTGCCCACAAACTTGTCGAAGGTAGGGCCGAGATTAACGTTCATGCTGACAGTATATCCCAGACTGTCAATAATTGTCAAGTATTGACATTATCGGCATGTAAGCGGTCCGACCCCCGGCTCCTCAGACATCAGGCACCGCTGACGGTGGCCCCGCGGCGGATCCAAGAGCCGGCGTGGAGCGGGATGGTCTCGCCTAAACGTTGATTTTTTGCCCCCCACCCTTTTGACGGAGCTAAAAACCGCGCTCGACCATGGCGACGATTCTGTCAATAGGCCCTCAGACTAACATTTCAATAGGCCTATAGGCTCAGGCAAATTTGGGCGCCGCCCTTAACAATTAAGGTAATGCGAAAAATTATCCTCGCGGTATTTTTGGCTGGACTCGGCGCCGCCGCCTACGGCGGAGCCGTGGACCTGCTGCGCCAGTGCCTGGCGGCGAAGAAGCTTTCCACCACGCGGGTCGACATCGACACCGTGAATAAGCGCCTGTCGGGCGCCTCGGCAGCGGAAATTGAAAGCCTGGTCGATACGGCGGTGATGCTCTCTGCCTACAAGAGCGAGACGGAGCTTTCCACGGAAGACTTCCTCAACGTGATCGATCAACGCGCCGCCCAGGCGGCGGGCATCAGCGTCAAAGAGTATCGCGGCTTTAAAGAACGCCTGAGCCGGCCCGCGGCAGAAGCCGTCGCGGCTGAATTTCGTGAGAAGGCCGAGAAGCACTTCAAAATTCGATGGGAATGAACTGTGCGACCGTTTTTCTTTTAGCTTTTCCCCCTTACGCCTTTGCGCAGGACTTCATCCCTAAATTCGTCTATATTCCGCCCGGTGAGTTCGATATGGGCAGTCCTGAGAACGAGAAAGATAGATTTTTGAACGAGACCCCGCAGCACCGCGTGCGCATAAGCCAGGGCTTCGAGATGCAGACCACGGAGGTAACCCAGCTTCAGTATTACCTGATCACCGGCAGCAACCCTTCGCGGTTTAAGGACTGTGAAAAATATGGCCCCAAGCAGGAGCCGATCTGTCCTAATCATCCGGTAGACATGGTCTCATGGGCAGATGCGCAGGCGTTTATCCAGCGTTTAAACGAGCTTCAAGATAAATGCGTCTATCGTCTTCCCACCGAAGCGGAATGGGAGTACGCGGCAAGAGGAGGGGAGCCCACGATCTATTCATTCGGCTCGGACGCCTCCGGCTTGGGCGCGCATGCCTGGTATTACGACAACTCAAACGGCCGCAGCCAGATGGTCGCTTCCAAAATGCCCAATCCGTTCGGTCTCTATGACATGCACGGCAATGTCTGGGAGTGGGTGCAGGACTGGTATGGGGACTATCCAAAACAGAGCATAACGGACCCTAAAGGCCCGAGTTCAGGCTCGCGCCGGGTCGTCCGGGGCGGCTCCTGGAGCAACCTTGCCAGGTACCTGCGGTCGGCTCCGCGCAACAGCTACGGCCCTGGCGACCGCAACGACTACCTTGGTTTTCGTCTCGTAAGGTCATGTCGTTAGATCAAATAGACGCTCGGGCGCCCTTGGTCCGTGGTTTATTTTAGCTCCACCTTTTTGGCGGAGTTGAAAACCCGGCTCCTCAGACGTCAGGCGCCACCGACGGCGGCCCCGCGGCGGATCCAGGAGCCGACGGAATAACGCCGGGAGGGATTCGTCGATGCACCGGCTCCTCTTCGGGAGGACGAGGAGGCCCTTCGGTCAAAAGGACCTCTTCTTCCTCGAATAGGCCGGACTCGACCTCGTCCCAGAAGAGACGAACCTCCTTGGGTAATACCGCCTTGACGCCCTGGATCTCGCCGCGGGAAAGGTGCCGGTAGAGAGTGCGGATGACCGCCTGGCTGGCGAGGGCCGGGTCCAAGTCCTCTTGGTTTCTCAGGGACTCGCGGATGATCTCGTAAAATTGTGCGCGGCTTAAGCGCTTGGGCTTGACCCTCGGCTTCCAACCGTCGTAATAGACCCCGCTGACGATCAGCGGCATCTGCGCGACGAATTTCACCGCTTCCGAGACGGGCAGGCAATCGCGTATCGCGTGCAGCACCGAGCGCAGGGCCGCGTAGGCCTTTACGCGGGACCTTGGGTCGTGCTCCTGGTGCAGCTCATGCTCGATGTCCTTGAGCCAGAGATTGGTTTTTTGAAGCGAGGATTCGATCACTTCCAGTCTCTTATTCGTCATAAATTTGGCCTCTGAAAGGCAGCTTGCCGATCCAAATTTATTGTAGTCCCGACGGGGAATCGGATGGAATTGAGGGAATGTAAACGATTTATAACGGCGCGAAGATGGTGCCAGGGATTGACTTTCGCCTAGGCGAAAGTCAATCCCTGGCACCGCTACTGCCGTATATTCAGGACAGCGGCCTCGTAAACGGTGATGTCCTCGTTGATATGCCCGTCGGCGCCGATGATGCAGTTGGACAGATGCACGTTGCGGCTGACGAAGACGTTGCTAAAAAGGATGCAGTTCTTGAGCACCGCGTTCTGCGACACGCGCGCGCGCTCTCCCACCACCGTGCCGGGCCCGATGACGCAGCCGGCCTCGATGACCGAGCCCTTTCCGATGACGCAAGGAGCCAGGAGGCGCGCGCTGCGGTCGATGCGCGAGCCCTCGTCGACCCATATGCCTCGGCGTATCTGCCGGCCCGGGATGTTGATGCCGACGGCCCCGGCCAAGGCCTCGCCCTGGGCGCGGCGGTACTCGGGCAGATTGCCCACATCGCACCAGTAGCCGTTCCATTCCCAGGCGTAGATGGGCTTTTTCATGCTCAGCAGCTTGGGCCAGAGCTGGTGGCCGAAATCGTAGGGCCGGCCCTTGGGGATGTAGCGGAACACCTCGGGCTCGAACAGGTAGATGCCCGTGTTGACCTTGTTCGAAAATACGTCGCTCCAGGAGGGCTTCTCCAGGAAACCCGTGATGCGCCCGGAGCGGTCGAAGGTGGTGACCCCGTACTCGAAGCGGGCGTCGACGGCCTTGAGGGCCATCGTGGCCATCGACTTCTTCTTGCGGTGGTAGGCGTAGAAGGCGCCGATATCGAAATCGCTCAGCCCGTCGCCCGAGAGCACGATGAAGGGGCCGTCCTTGAGCCAGGGCTCGACCAACTTGATCGCCCCGGCCGTGCCCATGAGCCGGCGCTCCTGCGAGTAGCGGATGCGCAACGACCATTGAGAGCCGTTGCCGCAATAGCCCCTCACCTGCTCGGGCTGCGCGTAGAGGTTCATCACGACGTCGGTGATGCCGTGGCGCAGCAGGTTGTCGAGGACATGGTGCACGACGGGGCGGTTGACGATCGGTACCATCGGCTTGGGCGTCTCATACGTCAGGGGCCGAAGACGGGTGCCGGCCCCCGCGGCGAGCACCATGGCCTTGAGCGGCGGAGGGGTTGTGTCCCTCTCAGTGGGCATGGACCCACTTCTGCGCCAGCTCCAGCAGCGCTTGCGTGGTTTTCGGAGAGTCGGACTCGGCGTAGGTGCGGATGAGCGGCTCGGTGCCGGAGGGGCGCATGAGCACCCAGTGGTCGCCCTCGAGTATCACCTTGAGCCCGTCGATGTCGAGCAGTTTGGCGATGGGCTTGCCCAGTATCTTCTTGGGGAGCCGCTTCTTGACGCGTTCGGTGAATACGCGTTTGTCGGCCACCGGCTTGTGGACGTGGAAATCGACGCGAGTGAAATGGGATTTCCCGTATTTGGATTCGATCTCGGCCCACAGCTGGCCGGGGGTCATCTTGCGCGCGGTGCACATTTCCAGCAGCAGCAGCGCGGTGAGCAGGCCGTCTCGCTCCGGCAGGCTTCCCTTCCAGGCGTAGCCGCCGGACTCCTCGCCGCCGAAGGCGGCCGCGCCCGAGGCCAGCTGCTCGGCGACGTGCTTAAAGCCGACCGGCAATTCCTCGAATTCGAACTGGTGCGCGCGCGCGATGCGGGCGGAGAGGTATCCCATCGAGACCGACTGGACGATCTTGCCCTTGACCCCCTTCTGGGCGATGAGATGCTCCAGGATAATCGGGAATACCTGGCAGGGGCTCAGGTAGCGGCCCTTCTCGTCGATGATGCCGACTCGGTCGGCGTCGCCGTCCAAGGCCACGCCGATCAAGGCCTTCTCTTTTAGGACGCGCTCGGAGAGCTCCTTGAGGTTTTTCTCGATCGGCTCCGGATGCAGGCCGCCGAAGAGCGGGTCGCGCCGGTTGTGGATCGTGATCAACTTCTTGGAGGGGACCAATTCCTCCAGAAGTCCCGCGGCCGCGCCGAAGAGGTAATCGACGACGACCGGGCGCTTGAGCTTGGCGGCGATGGGCCTGGGGTTGATGCGGCCCTTGAGGTAATCCAGATACGCCTTGCGGTAGGATTTTGTCGCCACCTGCCCGTCGCGCACCGGGTTGGCCTTCTCAAGCATCGACTCCACCGCCGCGGTGACCTTCTCGGTCGCGGCGCGGCCCTCGAGTTTGATCTTGATCCCGTTGTAGGCGGGGGGGTTGTGCGAGGCCGTCACCATCACCCCGTGGGCCTTCTCCTTGCGGGTCAGGAAGCTGACGGCGGGCGTGGGAAGGGTCTCGGCGAGCAGTATCGGCCGCAGCTTGTTGCCGTCTAGGATGCGCGCGACCTCGTGCGCGAAGGCCTCGGACTGGAATCGCTGGTCGTAGCCCACGATGACCGTGCCCCGGCCGCGCGCCTTGGGCGGCAGGGCCTTCATGTATTCCGCGATGGCCTGGGCGACCTTGCGCACGTTGTCGAAGGTGAAGTCGCGGCCCATGACGCCGCGCCAGCCGTCGGTGCCGAACTTGATCTCGTTCTTCGTTTCCATGCCTATTTGCCCCGCCGGTAATCGTCCTGCAGGCGCACGACGTCCCACACCTCGGGCGTGGAGACCTCCAGCAGGGTGACGCGCCCGTAGGGGGCCTCGAAGCGGTGCACGGTGCGCGGGGGGATTACGGTCACGGATCCCGGGCGCTGGGTCTTAAGCCGCCCGGCCAAGTTCAGGCGCCAGCGCCCCCGCAGCGTGTAGACGGTCTCATGCTTGCGCCGATGATACTGCAGGCTCAGGCGCCGACCCTTCTCGATGGTCAGGAGCTTGCCCACGTATTTCTTGGACTGGGCCCACCAGAGCTCGCTGCCCCATGGTTTGGAGACTCGTTTAGGCTTGGGGTGATGCGTCATGGATCGGTCGCATCTTAGCAAATTAATATAATGGGGCTCTCATGCCCCGCTCTTGGGCGTTGTCCGCCAGCCTGTTGTCTGTGCTTCTCGTATTGGGCGCGCAGGCCTTCCTACTCTCGAAATGGACGGCTGTCGAATCCAGGCCCCCCGCCTGGGACCAGGCTATCCATCTCGAGATAGCCCATGACTACAAGACGCTATTAGCCAAGGGAGACTGGTACAGCGCCTTTAATCTAAAACCCAAGCCCGGCATGCCGCCCTTTCCTCCCCTGTACCAGCTGAGCTTGATTCCCGCCTACAATTTCGCGGATCCCGTTCGAGCTTCCCTCTGGGTCCAGTATGGATACCTGGTGCTGCTTTGCCTGGCCTTATGGGGCTTAGGCGTCCTCTATTGCGGACCTTGGGAGGCCTTCGCGGCCGTCCTGCTGTTTTCGTCCACCCCGGTGGTCCAATCGCTGACCCGAACCCAATTGCCGGATATGCCGCTGGCGACCTGGGTGGCGCTGGGGTATCTGGCCTACGCCGCCTCGGCCGGGTTCATGCGCTGGATCCCCTCTTTGGCCTTCGGATTGGTTTTTGCCGGCGGTATGCTGACGAAATGGAGTTATTGGACCTATTTCTTTCCGTTGATCTTCGTAGCCGTCGGCGCTTGGCGCTCGCCGATCCGCCGAGCGAAGTTCGCGGGCGCCGCGGCGCTCGCCTTGGCCATTACGCTGCCGTGGTACCTGTCGCATCTTCCGGTGCTATTGCCGCGGCTCAAGGAGGCTTCCACCGATCAGGGCGTGCCGGTCTGGCGGATTTCCTCCATGCTGGAATATCTCTGGGCCATGCTGAGCGGGTTCGATTTGCCGTTCTGGCTGGCGTGCCTTCCCGCGCTGATCGTCCCCCGACTCAAGCAGGCCCGCGAGGATCGATGGGTCATTCCCATCTGGGTCCTCACCTCCTACCTATTCTGGATGCTGGTGCCCAATCATCAATTGCGCTTCCTGTTGCCCGGGTTGAGCGGACTGGCCCTGCTTGTCGCGGGGCGTTGGCCGGCCTCGGTCTTGGCGCTTCTATGCGGCTACCAGGCGTTCGCCTTGGCCAATTACAGCTATCGTTGGGCCACTCCCGTGCGTTTTGATTTCTTTGGCCCCGCGCTGACCCTCTTCTCCTCCGACGCGCCGGTGAGCCAGGACTGGAAGATCGAGGAGATACTGAAGGAGGCTTCGCGCCGCCACGACGCCTCCGAGCCTTTCGGCAACGTGACCTTGGTCGCCAACGATGTCTTCTTCAACGGCCCCAATTTCAACTGGGTGCTTAAGCATGCCGGCTTATCGAACCTGCGCATGCGCGGGGTCAACCGGCGCTACTGCGAGTTCTCGGAGTTCGTCGTCATCAAGACTGGCTCCCTGGGCCCGCCGCCGGTGATCGGCCAGCTAGAGGAGGTGCGCTGGCAGATGCTGGCCCACGGCGGCTGGTTTAGGCGCGGCTACGAGGAAGTCGCCAAGTGGACGCTGCCCGACGGCGGCGAAGCCCTGCTCTTCGAGCGGCGCAAGGCGCAGAAACCCCCGATGGCCGAGAAGGACTTAAGCTACGCCTCCTTCGAGTCCGGCGAATTCTCCGCCAAGGACCTGCGCCTGAGCCTCGGCCGCTGGGATCCGGCTCAACGCGTTTATCCGCGTGCGGTGCTTAAGGCCTCCTGGATTTCGTTACGCGGGTTGGAGTTGGATAACGTCGAGCTCGTCCTCGAGGGCCTGGATTTGGTTCCGGTACTTGGAATCAAAGGAGAACTCGAGGATGTGCGGCTGCTCAAGCTCAAGCGCCTGGGCCTGGCCTCCGCCTCGCTGGACGCGCCGAAGGCCGCAGCCTTCCTGGGGCGCAGGGCGCGGCAGCTCAAGGATATTTCCGCCGATCTCGGAGACCCCATCGCCGTGCGTGGCCGTTTCAAGGGGCTGCCCGTGGCGGCCGAGGGCCGCATCTTCTTATCGAGTGACCACGCGGTGATGGAGGCGAAGTTGCTGCGCGCGAAGATCGGTCCACTGGGCCTTCCGATCCCGGAACGGTGGGGAAAAACGAGCGTTTCCTTCGAGCCCAATCCCGAAACGCCGTTCGAGATACGCGTGCCGGGCTTCAGCGCGAAGGGCTCCGCGTTAACGATTCCTTAGGCAGTTTAACGAACGCATCCGTCCGGGCATTATAGAGGAAAGCTGGATTTTGGTAGCGCTTGCCTCGCGGATCGCGCGTGAATTCCTCCCAAATGTTGCCCTGCAGGTCCGAGCGCCCGGCATGGATGCGCAGGGCGGCGTCGAAGCCCCAGAAGGCCTCGAAAACGACCGCTCCGTTTATCTCTCGAGGTGCCTCGGAGAGGAAGACGACGGCCGGCCCCTCGATTTTCGAGGCGAGATACGCGGCTCGGCTTAAAATCTCCTGCTGAGCGTTCCAAGAGCGCGCCCAGGCCCAGGAGTGTGACCAGTCGACCGCGGCAAAAACGCCGATGAGCAGGGCCAGGCAGGCCCGTCGGAACCAAGGACCCCAGCGGAAAAGAAGCGCCGCGATCCATAATCCCCCGGCCCAGGCCCCCGCCGTGTTCGTCCGCGACATCAATCCGAAGATCTGCGGCTGGTAATCGGCGCTTAAAGCGTACGGGAGGTAGGCGGCCAGGAACATGCCTAGTCCGCCGACAAGCGCGACGAAGACGGGGGGCTCCTGGTCATCCTCCGCTCCCACGCCCATGAAAGCCCAGGCCAGCGCGACGATGCCTGCCGCAAGCAGATAAAAATACCAAGGAGTCTCCGGCAAGGTAAGGCGAAGCTGCGTCCACGACGCGTGTAGGACGCGATTCGTCAGGCATTCGAACCCCGCGCCGAATACTTTCAGGGCATGGGCCAGGGAAAGACCACCGCTCTTGGGGTTGACGATGCCCAGCCATTGTGGCGCGAGCCTCTGCCAGAGAAGCCAAAGAAAGGCCGGTAGGGCGAACGGGGCTAGCCGGATCGCGATGGGCGCCGTTGCGCCCGGCCGCCGGGCCCAGAGGCCTGCGGCCAGAAGCAGGGGGAAGAAGACGGTGGATTCGTAGCAGAGTATGCTAGCGAGGTAGAGCGCCAGGCTTGCCGCCAGCCGAAGGGCTCCGCCCTCCTCGCTCCACCTTAGGTGCATCCATAGCCCCATCATCGCGAGCGTCACGGCGAGGGATTGGGCCGAAGCCGCGAACCAATGATGGGTCGCTGCATGATTCGGGTACAGCAGCGCCAATAGGCAGGAGGCGAAGGCGAGGTCGCGGCGCCCCCACAAACGCGCAAAAAGAAGGTAGGCGAAGCAGGCGCCGGCCGCCTCCACGGCGAGCATCAGGGCGTGGTAGGGCCAGGGCTTGAGCCCCCCGAGGGCGTAGGCGGCGGCGTAGAAAATCACACCGACAGGCCTCATTCCGAATTGGGCGCCTAGCGAGCGTAGGGATTCGAAAAAGCCGCCGGAGCGCCAGCAGCTCTCCAGCAGCACCCAATCGTCGTGGTAGAAGCCCAGCCGCGGCAGGAAAAGACCGAAGGCGGCGAGCTCGAAGAGGAGGAGCGCGGCCAGGTGTCGCCTCATTTGCGCGCCTCCACGAGCATGATGTCGAATAGATTCATCGGCACGATCCAGCGGCGCAGCAGCCGTCTTAAGCCGAGGCGGCCCCTGTAGCCCATGCCGAGGCGCAGGGACTTGGTGAGCCGCTCGATGAGGTAGTCGACCGAGAAATGCCCGTGGGGGTAACTAACGCGGAGGATGGCGAATCCCTGGCGCCGCAGCAGGCCCTCGAGCCCTGAGCGAGTAAAGTAGAAGAGGTGCTCGGGAGGCGTCAAGAGATGCCATCGTGGGCCGGAAAGCCTGGCCGCCAGGCTCGAGAAATCTCCGGTCGTCAGCAGTAGATGCCCTCCGGGCTTTAGTATGCGGCGCGCGTCGGCGAGCGCCCGAACCGGGTCGGGCAGATGCTCGATGGTATCGAACATCGTCACCGCGTCGAATTGATTCTCCGCGAAGTCCTCGCCCTTGAATTCGCGCTCGAGCACGTCCAGGCCGAGCGCGCGCGCGTGCAGCACGGCTTCATGGCCGAGCTCGACGCCCGTCGTCCGGTACTGCGCGCGGGCGAGATCCAGGAAGAAGCCCGGGCCGCAGCCTATGTCCAGCAGCGAGCGGGGCAGGGGCCTTCCGTCTTGCAGGCGTAGCAGCCGCTTCAATTGCTGGCCGAAGGTCTTTCGGAAGGCCGGCTCCATGGCGAAATAGTCGTCGTAGCCGGCCATCGACGCGCCCTCGTCATCGGGACTATCCTTGAAATGATAGCCACGGCGATAGAGCGCGGAGGTGTCGACGGGGCTTGCGCTCCGGTCCAGGAAGCCGTTGCCGCAGGTCCGGCAGCGGCGGATCGTATACGGGCCTTTGAGGCAATATGGCTCGGATCCTCCTCTACAGATGGGGCAGGCGCTCATGCCTTCACGCAGTAGACTTCCACCGTGCCGCCGCGGCGTAGCAGGGCTTCGAGCACCGTCAACAGTAAGGCGGCCGGCAACAGCGCGGGCAAGAGCAGCGCGGTGGCTAGGGCCTGGAGGGGATGCTTGCGAATAGGCACCAGGCGCGCTGATTTGTTCTTGAGAATCGAATAGAGGAAATTGAACTCGAGCCCCAGGGCGTTGTAGGCGCTCTGCAGCCAGCCGTAGGGATTTTGCTCGAACGAGAAATGGTTGACGGAGCGAGGACGGAATCCGGTCTTCTGCAATAGCAGCTTGAGCGAGCCGAGCCCGAAGTGGAAATAATGCCTCGGCACGTCCAGGTGGAACCAGTCGGTGCCGAAAATCCTGGCCTGTAAGCTGTCGGAATTCGGGACTGCGACGACGAGAAGGCCGCGTGGTTTGAGCAGCGTCCACGCGTGGCGCAGAGCTGCCTCGGGATCGGGAAGATGTTCCAGCGAGTGCCAAAAGATTACGACCTCAAAGTGGCCCGATGGCAATCGGGTTTTCAGGAAATCCCCGATATGGACCTGCACCCCCATTCGTTGGCGGGCGTGCCAGGCGGCTTCCTCGGAAAGCTCGACCCCATGCGCCTCATAGCCCATGCCTTTGAGCGCCCCGGCGACGAGGCCGCGGCCGCAGCCGACGTCCATCACGGGTCCCGGGGAGCTCTGCCGGGCGATGAGCCGCGCCCGTCGCCGGTGGAAGACGCGGACCATCGCTTCGAAGAGCCAATTGAAGCGGACATTCTCCTTGCCGTAATAGGCGGGAGGATACCAGCGGCCGAGTTCCCCGGCCTGGACCGGAGGATCGGTCCAGCCGTGCCCGCAACCTGAGCATCGTCGGATGAGGAATTCCGGACTTTCTTTCGAGAGGCCTTTTGCCGGCGTGGCGCTCGCGGCGCCGCCGCAGAGCGGGCAGAGCGTCTCAGGCGCTGAGTCTGGCATAAGCCTTGTGATATCGCTCCAGCATGGCCGAAAGCGAGAAGCGCGAGACGACGGTCTGTCGGCCGGCCGCGGCCAAGCGCTGGCGGCGCGGGACATCGACGATGAGTTCTTGCAAGGCGTCGTAAAGCGAACGTACGGAGTCGGGAGCGAACAATAGTCCGTTTTCACCGTGCGCGATCACTTCCTCGACCCCGTCGACGCGGGAAGCCGCGGCCGGCAGGCCCATGGCCATCGCCTCGAGCAGGGCGTTGGGCAGCCCTTCCCAGAGCGAGGGCAGCGCGAAGAGATCCATCGCGCTCAGCCAAGGCCCGAGATCGGCCTGTTCCCCCGAGAAAATTACCCGTCCTTCGAGCTTCAGATGGCGCGCGAGGGACTCAAGTTTGCCGCGCAGCGGGCCCTCGCCGACGATGACGGCCTTGACCGGATGCGCCACGGCGAGCTGGGCCAGCGCCTCCAGGAGCAGCCAATGGCCCTTTTGCCCGTCCAAGCGCCCGACCGAACCCAGCAGACATTCGCCGTCGGAGACACCGAGCCGCGAGCGGATGCGTTCCCGATCGGCCGGGGAGGGCGTCCAACGAGAGGCGTCTATGCCATTGCGGATCGTGAGGACCCTGTCCGCATCGTAGCGGCGGCGCTCGACGAGATAGCGCCGACTGGATTCGGATTCGGCGATGAGCAGGTCGTCGGCCTCCTTGAGCAGGTCGTCGAGCCACAACGAGGGCAATCCCCGGGAGCGGTAATGCACGCGCGGCGAGGAGATCAGCCGGAAGGCGCCCCCCAGGCGCTTGGCGGCGCGGCAGAGCTGGATGGCCTGGTACATGAAGGCGTGGACTAAGTCGGGCTTAAGCTGTTCGATGAGCTCCCGAAGCTTGCGGAGATGCCGCAGCGAAGGCAGGCCGCGCAGGTCTAGGGAATGGACGGCGATCCCATCGGCCTCCAGCCGGCGGGCGATCTCGCCCTTGGGCTTGAGGCTGATCACGGCGACGGTACGGTATCGGCCCGCGTCCAGGGAACCGGCCAGGGTGCGCAGGGTCTTTTCCGCGCCCCCGAGCGTGCTCGAGGTGCTGACGAAGAGTACGCGGGTCATCTCGCGCTGAAGAAATCGCGGATGGAGGCGCAGACGAGATCGACGGAGGCGTCCGGCAGCTCAGGGAAAATCGGCAGGGCCAGCACCTCGCGCGCGGCCTTCTCCGCGACGGGGAAATCCCCCCGGCGATGCCCGTGCCCCGCGTAGGCGGGCTGCAGGTGCAGTGGAGCCGGGTAATACACGGCGGTCTCGATGCCGGCACCGGAGAGATGCTTCGCCAAGGCGTCGCGCTCCTTGGTGCGGATTACGAATAGGTGATGGGAATGCCGGCTGCCCTCGCTCTCCTGGGGGGGGAGCCCCACGGGCAGGCCCGCGAGCCCGCGGCGGTATCGCTCGGCGACGCGCCGGCGCTCCCGCGTCCAGGACGCCAGGCGCGCGAGCTTGACGCGCAGCAGCGCGGCTTGCAGCTCGTCGAGCCTGGCGTTGTGGCCGACGCGCGCGTGTTCGTAGCGCTTGCCGGGTTTCCTGCCGGCATCGCGCAGCATGGCGCAGGCCGCGAAGACCTTGGGGTCGGGGGTGCTGAGCAAGCCCGCGTCGCCGAAGGCTCCCAGATTTTTCGACGGATAAAACGAGAAGCAGCCCGCATCGCCGATGCCGCCGGCCGGGCGGCCCTTGTAGCGGGTCAGATGGGCCTGCGCGGCGTCCTCGATGAGTCTTAGGCCGTATTTGCGGGCGATCTCGAGCAGGCCATCGAGGTCGGCGGGGACCCCGTAGAGATGCACCGGCAAAAGGGCCTTGCTCCTGCGGCCGCGAACCTCAAGAACAGAGGCCGGATCAAGGGTTAACGATGATTCCTCGACGTCCGCGAACACCGGTTTGGCCCCCAGCACGCTCACCACCGTGGCGGTGGCGATGAAGCTGAAGGTGGGAACGATAACCTCGTCTCCCGGACCCACGCCGCAGGCCTCCAGGGCGAGCATGAGCGCGTCGGTTCCGGAGGATACGCCCAGGCAATGGGGAACCCCTTGGGTTCTTGAGAACTCCTCCTCGAAGGCGGCGCCCTCCGGGCCGAGTATGAAGCGTCCTGAATCGAGCACCCGGGTCGCGGCCTCGAGCAGCTCCCGCCTCAGCCCGGCGTATTGCGCCCGCAGATCGAGCAGGGGAATCTTCGTGGCGACGCTTGAAGGGCTCAGTAAGCCCCCTTCCCGAAGAGCAGGGCGGGGACGGTGCGCAGTATGATCTGGAGGTCGAGGCCGAGCGACCAATGCTCGATGTAGTACATGTCGAGCGCGAATCTCTGGTCGGAGGCGATGTCGGATCTGCCCGAGACCTGCCAAAGCCCCGTGATGCCCGGGAAAATATTCACGCGCTTTTTCGCCGTGGGGCCGAACTCGGCGATGAGCTCCTCCATCTCGCCCGTGGAGACGGCCAGGGGGCGCGGGCCCACCACGCTCATCTCGCCGCGAAGCACGTTGAGGAATTGGGGGAACTCGTCGAGGGAGAAGCGGCGCAGCCAGCGCCCCACCCGGGTGACCCTCGGGTCCTCCTTGAGCTTAAAGAAGCCGCCTTGGGCCGAGCGCAGCGCCGCCAGCCGCGCCTCGGCGTCCTGGCTCATCGTGCGGAACTTAAAAGCCTCGAAGACGCGCCCCTTGTATCCCAACCGCTTTTGTCGGTAGAGCACCGGCCCCGGTGAATCCAATTTGATGAGCAGGGCCAACACCGCCAGGGGTATCGCGCAGAACGCCAGCACCGCGGCGCTGAAGGCCACGTCGAAGACCCGCTTGATCGCGTAGTTCGACCAGGTCAGCGAGGTGTGCTGCACATGATAAGCCAAAAGCCCGAGCGAGTCGTCCATCTGTATCTCGCCCAGGCGGAGCTCCAGCAGGTCCGGAATCGCCTTGAAGGCGATCCCGGCGCTCTCGCAGGCCTCGGCGAGGTCGAGCACCGCGGCGTTGCCGGGCAGCGAGCGGGTCAGCACGATCTCGCGGGCGCCGACGGACTGCGCGGCGTCCAAGGCCTGTTGGGCCGATTCCAGTTTTGGCAGCTCGTGTATGGGCAGGCCCGGGTGCCTTGCCAGCAGATGTTCGCGGATGAGCTCGGCCGCCTTTCCCCCACCGATGAGCATCAGCGGTGAGGTGCTCTCGAAATGCGCGATCCAGGCGTCGAGGCGCAGCACCAGCAGCTGCGAAATCGTGACCAAAACGACGACCAGCGGGGCGGCCATGAGCAGCATGAGCCGCGAGTACTCCATGCGGCTGTAGACGAAGGTGGCGGCCATCGTGATCAAGGCGCCCAAGACGGCGCCCTTTAGCAGCAGCAGGAAGCGGTCCGCGCCGGGTTTCCAAGAGTTGACGTAAAGCCGCGAGGAGTACCAGAAGATGGCGAGCCAGAGCGGAACTAGGGAGTAGAGCAGGCGCGCATAGAGGCCCCAGCCGGGATCGGCGCCGACGATGGGTAGCCGCGTCGTGATCCAATCGCTGTGGAAGCGCAGCTCGTAGGCCAAGCGGTAGGCGCCGGCCACGGCGGCGGCGTCGAGCAGCAGATGCAGGGCCGTGCGGAGGCAGTGGCGGAACCAGCGGGGCACGCCCGGGGTATGGCCGCCGCGCGCGGGGGAGCTGCGGAGGGCGGTGCCGGCCGGGGTCATCAAAGGCCTCGCGCGCGGATGTCGACCAGGTTAATCATCCCGATCGCCCGTCCCTTCGCGTCGACGACCGGCAGCACCGTGAAGGGGAACCTGCGCTTGTCCATGAGCTCGGCGGCCTCCGCCGCCAGGCGATCCGAGCGGATCGAGACGGGCCTGGGGTTCATGATGTCTTCGATGGCCTTCTGCAGCACGTTCTCACCGCGCTCCAAGTGCCGGCGGATATCATAGTCGGTGACGAGCCCCCGGAGCTTGCCGCCGCGATCGACGATGGAGACGGCGCCGGCGTGCTGGCGGGTCATCTCGAGCAAGGCGCGCTGCACCGTCTCGCCCAAGGGGACGACGGGGTTTTCGTCTCCCGAGCGCATAATGTCCTCGACGGTCACGGTAAGGCGCCGGCCTAGACGCCCGCCGGGGTGCAGTAGGGCGAAATGCTCCTTGCGGAAGCCGCGCAGCTTCATTAGCGCCACGGCGAGCGCGTCTCCGACCGCGAGGGCGGCCGTCGTGCTGCAGGTGGGCGATAGGTTGAGCGGGCAGGCCTCGGCCTCGATGGGGGTGACGAGCACCTCCGAGGCGCGCTTAGCCAGGGTGGAGCGCGGGCTGGAGGTGACGGCGATCACCTTGGCGCCGATGCGCTTAAGCGACGGGAGCAGGGCGTTGAGCTCATCGGATTCCCCGGATTTGCCGATGGCCAGGACGATGTCCTGCCTCTGCACGATGCCGAGATCGCCGTGCATGCCCTCGGCCGGGTGCAGGAAGATGGCGGGCGTTCCCGTGGCGGCGAGCGTCGCGGCGATCTTCTGGCCGATCAAGCCCGATTTACCGATGCCGGTGACGATGACCTTGCCCCTGCAGCGCGCCAGGGTCCGGACGGCGCGGGTGAAGGACCCGTTGACCGCGTCACGGACCTGGCGCAGTGCCTTGGCCTCCAGGTCGATGACGGAACGCAATTCCTGGGCGATATCGAGCTTATTTCTCATTCTCGTCGAGCTAATTTCACGTATTGTACCAAAAAAGGCTATACTCCCCTGCATACACCAGACCTTGCGCCGCTTTTCCTGGGCCGCCACCGGCTGGCTTATCTGGGAGTTCTCCCGCGGCGGGATACCGTGGGTTCCGGCGTTTTTCGTCGCGTTTTTGAACGCTTTAAGCGCCTGGAGCCGGGGCTGGAGGGATCGGCCCGCCCTTTTCCTCTTTTGGTCCGGCACGGCGGCCTATTTATCCACCTTCCGCTGGCACGGCGGCGACGATACGGATGTCAGCCTGATTCCCTTGGCGCTGCTCAAGCATGGCACGCTGGCCTTAAACGCCGTCATGGACCCTTTCCTGATCGGAAAGACGCATGATTTCACCGTGCTGGTCGGCGGAAATTATCTGAGCTTCCATCCCGCCGCCACGGGGCTGTTGGCCATTCCCCTGTACGTGCTTCCCGTGTTGACGGGCGCGCCCATTAGCGAGCAATTCCTGCACCATCTCTCCAAGATCAGCGGCACCCTGCTGACCGCGGCCTCGGCGGTGGTGTTTTTCCGGGCGGTCAAGGGGCGCTGTTCGGAGAGCTGGGCCTTTCTGGTATCGACGGTCTACGCCTTCGGCTCCTTCGCCTTCAGCATCAGCAGCCAGGCCCTTTGGCAGCACGGGCCCTCGCAATTGGCCGTGGCCCTGGCGCTTTGGGGCCTGACGCGCGAGGGTTTCGCCTGGGACCTGCTCATCGGCTTCGGCCTCGGCTTGGCGATCGCCATCCGCACCGATAATTGCTGGTGGGCCATGGCGGCGGGGGGATACCTGCTGTTCCATGCGCGCCGCCGGATATGGGGGGCGGCCCTCGGCGCAGCCCTGCCCCTGGCGTTGCTCGCTTTCTATCACTGGTATTACACGGGAGGGCTCGCGCCGCCGCAGAGCGTGGTCTTGGGAGACATGTTCGTGCCTTTCATGCCCGACGCCTGGCTCGCCTTGGCCTTCAGTCCGACCCGCGGATTGCTGTTCTTTTGTCCGGCCGCGCTTTTCGGGCTGTGGGCGGGGCGGAATTGGAGGAAGGAGCCGCTTACGATTTGGCTTTTGGGAGCCTGCGCGGCGACCTGGATTTTCTTTTCTTGCTTTACTCCCTGGGTCGGCGGCATGAGCTTCGGCCCGCGTTATTTTTCCGTCGTCGCGATGGTCCTTCTGTTTTTGTGCTCCGGCGTCGAGGATCCGATACGCTCGAGCCCCTGGGCCTTGAGCCTTTGGTCGGCGGCCTGCGCCTTTTCGATCTTGGTGCACGCCATCGGCGCCTATATGACCTGGCCGGGGAATTACGGAGTCTGGGTCTCGCGCGAGCGCGCGTGGGAATGGACGCTGCATCCCTTGCTCAACTTGCTTAGAACCGACGGTCCGCTCATCGGCTGGCCGTGGCCCGCCCGCGCCGCTTTTTTGGCCTTTCTGGCGGTGGTTTGCGTAAAGGGGACTCTGCTCCTAAGGGCGAGGAGCCGCTCCACTTAACAGCTCGGGGACTTGATATGTATATGCATTTGTATTACACTATCGTTGGGTGGCCGACTTTGCGTGGGATCAGAGCAAGAGCGAGGCGCTCAAACGTCAGCGAGGCGTATCGTTCGAAGATATTCTTGGGTCTAGACTAGTCTCGATAGTTCGCCATCCGGGTCGAGCGAATCAGAATTTGATGTTATTCGATTTGCGCGGATACATATGGGTCGTGCCGTTCGTAGTTCGTGGGGAGGAGGTTTTTCTGAAGACTTTGTTTCCGAGCAGAAAGTACACGAAAATGTGGAAACGTGGAGAACTCGCATGAAGAAGATGCGGCTCACTAAGGGCGAGCGCGCAATCGAGCAGGCGTTGTTGCGCGGAGAATATCGCCCTGTGCCAAAAGCGGAATTTGATCGGATCGCGGCGATGATAGCTAGGCGGAGAAAAGATGCGGTATTGAATATTCGCGTCAATAGCCAGGATCTTGCCAACATCAAGCAGAAGGCCAGGAAGCTGGGGGTTCCATACCAGGCATTTGTATCGGAGCTCATCCATCAATACGGAGCCGATGACGCCTGACGGGCGCTTGGATTTACCTATTTAGTGAGCGAGTTCCGGTTCTGCCACGCTTCGCGGGCCTTGCGTTTCTCCGACGTCTCGGTTTTCGGCAAAGCTTGAAATAAGCTGACGTTCGTCCTTGCCGCTCTGTCACCTTTCGATTTATTGGCCCGCGCCGCTTTTTTGGTCTTTCTGCTGGTCGTTTGTGGCAAAGGGACTAGTCTGATGCGAGGACGTCTAAAAAATGTTCCGGACTGACGATTTGCACGCCTTGATACTCACCGAGACTGAGCAAATCCTTTATGTCTCCTGTCACCAAATAGTGAGCCAGTCCGCCCACCGCCGCGGCTAAAAATTTATTGTCTTTTGGATCTTTCGATACTTTAACGACCGGGGGCTTGGTGACGAGTTCAGTCTGCTCCCACAAGATGAATGCGATGTCGAAGAAGTGCTCTGCTAATCCGTACTTGTCCCGCAGGCGCGGTCGATCCATTACCTCGAGGACTTCTTGATTGATGGATTCGCTGGCGACTAAAACGAACCGACCCGCCTTAAGCGCCCTGAGGATTTCCGCAGGCGGCCCCTTGGGGTTGATCAGTCCGGAAATGATGACATTGGTGTCCAGGACGACTCGCTTAATGGACACGCCGGGCTTCCCGGACGGCTTGGCGGATATCCGCGGTTAGCTTCGCAGGATCGGCCTGGAGGTTTTTGTCCCACAGCTTCTCGACCGATCTCCAGGGATCGTAATTTTTGAGCGCTTTCCGCGCGAGTATCGCCTCGGTGCAGAGCTGGCTGATGGAGCGTCCGCTCTCGAAGGCTTCGCGGGCCAGCTCCTTGTGTACTTCGGGGGGAACGCGTAAGAGAATTTTTCCGCTGAAAGTGCGCATAACAGCCTCCGTGTGATATCACGATATTATGATATCACATGCAAGCAGCCTTGTCAAGGTTTTAACGCGACGCGCGCATTTCCCAGGCCTCACGCACCCGCTCGCTGAGCCGGGCGAATTCGCGCTCGTGGGTGTGTTCCTTGGCGAGCAGCACGCGGGCCTTGCGTTTTTCCGGCGTCTCGGTTTTCGGCAATTCCCGCGCGATCTCAACCCACTGCTCCGGCGTCTCGGCGAGATAGACCAGATCCTTGAAGGCCTTAAGCGAAGGCAGGGGCGTCGCCAGTATCGGCCGGCCCATGGCGAAGCATTCATAAAGCTTGGCCGGGAGCACTCCTTGATGAAAGGGCGTGAGCTTATGCGGCATCAGGAAGGCGTCGAAATTCTCGAGCCGCCGGACCAATTTCTCGCGCGGGACCGGCCCGAGCCGGCGGATGGCGGGGCTCTCCGGGGTAGGGGCCTTGATGAATCCGCTGATCGTGACCTCCAGCCCCGCCTCGGCCAGCGCCGTGAGAAAGTCGGGGTCCAAGTCCGGCACCCAGCTGCCGTAATAGCAGAACCGGTTGAAGCCCGAGAACGGCGGGGCCGCCTCGAAGAATTCGGGCGAGACGCCTTGATGTACTTGGAATACCTGCGGGTGGCGCGGCCGCAGCCGCTCCGCCAGGAAATCGGAGTCGGTGACGACGAGATCGGCGCGGGATAAAAGCCTTTGCTCGAGCTCGGGAAAATCGGCCGGCGCCCGCGGATGGGCGGCGAAATGCGAGGCGCAATCGTAGATGGTCAGCGCGGGAGAAAGGCGTTCAAGCAATTCGAGCGTCGTCGCCGTCGGCATGTAGATGAAGGCAATAGGCGGGGAATTGAGCCCTTGGAGCTCCAATTGCCGCTGCAGTCGGGGAAGCAGCAGGGAGGCGTTGATTCTCCGAAACATGGAATCGGTCGGGGGCAGAACCCACGGGTTGATCACGCGCAGGCCCTCCGGCGCCGGATTGAGCGAGGCGGCCATAGTCCCGAAGGCGCGGCTTAACTTCCCCCAGACGCGTGGCAGGTCGCGCAGGCCGGGGTTGCGGAAGCCGGAGTTCTCGATGAAGAAGACGTCGCGGCCCCGCTCGGCCCATTGCGCGGCGAAGATCTGATGCCGCTGCCAGGCCGCGTTCCATTCGACGCTGCTGAGGATGACGACCGGCGCCTTTTCGAATTGGCTCAATTGGGTGGCGTTATCTGCCTTTCTGCGGAGCTCCTAGCTTTTTCTACGGCAATGATTGTCCGTCATAGGTGCCCGACGAGGTATCGGATCGCTTGGAAGCCTTCGGCGTAGCGCACGCCCAATTTGATTCCCCAGTTGCGGTTTTCCTGCCGTACGTACTCGATCCAGCGGCCCCCCGTGCGCTTGATCTCGGAGGCGTGGGCCTTGAGAGCCCGGAGCTTGAGCGCCATCGTGCCCGAGACGTCGACGTAATGCCGCGGGCAAAAATCATCCTCGGTATCATAATAGTTGATGCGGTACATGAGCAGCCTCGGGCAATGCCGAGCTGCGGTGACGGCGGCGCGCGCCAGGGCCCGGTGGTCCTGATGCGCGTCTCCCGTCCAAGGGAGATAGACGGTATCGATGCGCTTTTCCTCGATTAGGCGCCGCAGGGCCGAGACCAACGCGTCGTCGTAGCGCAGGGCGAAGGTCTCGAAGGCCCCGCGGTGCAGCTCGACTCCCAATATCTTGGCCGCCCTCTCGCCCTCCTGCAGGGCGACCTCGGCCGAGCGCACGGTTCGCCCGCCCATGTTCTTGTACTCCGAGTGGGTCGCGACGTAGAGGTGGACGCGGTCGCCGTTTCTGGCGTGCAGGGCCAGGGCTCCCCCGCAGCCCAGCTCCGCGTCGTCGAAATGCGCCGAGACGGCTAAGACGTTAGAAGACATCGGAATCCCCCTTGGAGACGCTCCATTGCGCGGCTTCGGGAAAATCGGAACGGCGCTCACCCGCCCAACGGCCGGCGAAATGCGTGCGCGGCCCCGACGCTTGAAGGCCCCAAGAGGCGAAGCAGGCATGCCAGGGATCGCCGCGCAGCGCCCAGGCCGATACCGTATCCGCGCCCGCCCGCTTGAAATACTCCAGGGCCGAGCTCCAAAGAGAGCCGGCGGCCGAGTCCGTTGCCCAGAGATCCAGCACATCGCCGACGCGCCCGTTTGGGCCCTCGAAGATTTTCGCCGCCAGCCATCCCGCAAGCCGGCCGTTCTCGCGCGCTGCCCAGAGCGCATAGGGAGCTCCAGGCTTGTCGAGATAGCGCCAGCGTATCCACGCGGAGCCGCGGGCCTGGGTCCAGCGGTCTTTCGGCTTAAGCTCGGACCAAAGCGCGTCGAATTCATCGCCGACCGAATCGATTTTCTCGGCTGGTGTCGTGCTTGGTCCTTGGAGCGAGGAGAGCGGGGCTTGCATCGCGTCGATTTCCTCGATCGGCTCCCAATCGAGCATCCGTCGCATTACGGGGTAGCTCCGGTCGTTGGGAAAGGCGAAGAGCAGCTCGACGCCGGCGGCCATGCAGCTTCGTCGGTTGGACTCGGCCATATCGAGAAACAGGGTGAGGTTGCGGAAATCGGGATGGACCATGAGATCGATCCAGAGCCCGGCGCGAAGCGCCCGATCGCCCTTCTCGAGCCGAGCCGGGATGGCCGCGACATGGCCGGCGAGCCGACCGGAGTCGACGGCCACGCTGGCGTAGGGCCTGCCCTGCGGGTGCTGTTCGTAGCGCCAACGCCGCAGCTCCTCGGGCATCTGGCGCCCATGGCAGATGCGAAATAGCTCGCGCAGCCCCGCGGCGTCCTCAGGCCGGAATTCACGGATTTCCATTTAAATGAACGCGATGCCAATCGAGCATCTCGCGCAGGCTGCGCTCGAACGGGATCTCGGGCCCCCAGCCGGCGGCCGCCTGGAGCTTGCGCCCATCGCCGCGAAGATCCAGCACTTCCCGGGCTCGCCTGCGCGAAGCCTCGCGGCGGATGCGGATCGGCGAAGAGGCGAGGGAAATCAGGCGCTCGAGCATTTCCCCGATGCGATGGGAGCGGCCCGAGCAGACATTGTAGATATCGCCCGGCCTGCCGCGCCGCGACAAGGCTACCAGCGCCCGCGCGGCGTCGCGAACGTCGATGTAATCGCGTCGGGTATGCAGGGCCCCTACCCCTAAAAACGGCGGCTGCCTGCCGCGCTCGATGAGAGCGATTTGCCGCGCGAAGGCTCCTGGGGCCAGGCTCGCCGGCGTTCCCGGGCCGCAGAGATTGAATATCCGAGCGATGATCACCTTCAGGCCGCGCCGCCGATAGCAGAGCGCGGCGAGCGTCTGCGCCAGCTTAACGGCTCCGTAATCGCTGATGGGCCGGGTCGCATGCTCCTCCGACACGCGGCCGGCCGCGGCGCCGTACTCCGCCGAGGAGCCGGCGATGAGTACCGTAGCCTTGGACTTGAGCCCCGCGGCGGCCTCCAGCAGGTTGAGCGTGCCCACCACATTGGCCTGCCACAGCTCGTCGGTGCTTCCCGCGTGGGCTCCCGCGGCGTGAAAAATCAGGCGAGGCTTCGTTCGGCGCAGGAGGCGTTCGGCCGCGTCGTACTTTCGAAGGTCGCCGTCGAGTCGCGAGGCCAAGCAAAGGCGCGCTCGCGGAAAGGAGCGCTCGATCTCGCCGGCCAGCGCCGCGCCCAGGAATCCGCGGCCGCCGGTCAGCAGTATGTTCATGGCCGATGGTTTCGGAGAAAACGCGCGGCGCGACGGGGCGAGGCGAATATCTCCTGGGCGGTCTGATAGTCTTGCGGGCGCCCGATGTCGAGCCAGTAGGCGCGGGTGCAGAATCCGCAGACGTTTTCGCCGGCGCGGCGCAAGCGGTCGATAAGCTCCGGCATGCCGAGGAACTCGCCGCTGCGGATATGCTCGAGAGCGCGGCGCGAGAAGACGTTGACGCCCATGCTCACGAGGTAGCGGTAGGAGGGCTTCTCGGTGTAGCTGGCCAGGCGTCCGCGCCCATCCAAGCCGATCACCCCGAAATCGACGACGGTCTTACGCTCGCAGACGCCGATCGTCGCCAAGGCCCTCGAGTGCCTATGATGCTCGAAGAGCTTACGGTAGTTCATGGTCGTGAGTATATCGCCGTTGATGGTCAAGAACTCGGGCGCCAGTCCCCGGACGAGCTTGAGGGCGCCGGCGGTCGAGAGGGGACGCTCCTCGCGCACGTAGCGTATCTTGAGCCCCCAGCGCCTCCCATCCCCGCAATAGGCTGTGATGAGCTCGGCCAGATGGCCGGTCGAGATCACGATATCGCCGAAGCCATTTTGCTTGAGCTGCCTCAGGATAACCTCAATGATGGGCATCTCGCCCACCGGGACGAGCGGTTTGGGAAACGAGGTGGTGTAGGGCTTAAGCCGCGTGCCCTTGCCGCCGGCGAGGATCACCGCCTGCAGCTTAGACGGCATAGCCTTCCTTATATTTGGAGAGGTGGGCGCGCAGGTACTCGATGGTCTCGACGAGACCCTGTTCGAGCGAAAAGCGCGGCTTCCAGCCAGCCAACCGCGCCGCCTTACGATTGTCGCAGAGAAGGCGCTGCACCTCGCTTTTGGCCGGCCGCACCCGTATATTCTCGGTTTTAAATTCCGCGCGACGCCCGATCAGCCGCATGGCCAGCTCCGCCGCCTGGCGGATGCTCACCGCACGGCCCGTTCCGAGATTGACGACCTGGCCGATCGTGCGCGGCGAGGAGGCGGCGGCTAAAAATCCATCGACCGTGTCTTCGACGAAGGTGAAATCGCGGACCGGTTCCAGCGAGCCGATCTCAAGCCTCTCTTGGCCGCGCAGGAGCTGGGTGATAATGGTGGGAAGCACGGCCCGCGCCGACTGCCTAGGCCCGTAGGTGTTAAATGGGCGCACGGTGGTTACGGGCAGCTCGAAGGAGCGGTAAAAACTTTCGGCCAGCATGTCGGCGCCGATCTTGGATGCGGAGTAGGGGGACTGCCCTTGAAGCGGGTGCTTCTCGTCGATCGGGGTATAGACGGCGGTGCCGTAGGTCTCGGAAGTGGAGGTATGTACCAGCCGCCGCGTACCGTGCTTGAGGCAGGCCTGGAGCACGTTGAGCGTGCCGCCGACATTGGTCGATACGAAATGGGTGGGGGCCGCGTAGGAATAGGGGATGGCGATGAGCGCCGCCAGATGGAAGACGACATCTTGCCCTTCGACGGCCGAAGAGACGAAGAAGGGGTCACTGATGTCGCCGGCCGTCACCTCCATCGAATCGACGAGCCTCGAGTCCGCTTCCTCCAGAAGCCCCCAGTCGCCTCGCCCGTTGTAATGCAGCATCGCGCGCACCTTGGCCCCGCGCCTGGCCAGGGCCTCGGCCAGGTGGCTGCCGATGAAGCCTCCGGCCCCGGTGACGAGAACGCGCGCGCCTCTCCAATTCCTCATCATGCCTCCACGCGGAAATCGATGTCGTCGAAATCGACGAGCCGGATATGCCGGGTCCCGTTCTTCGGCGCGGGATAGGGCGCCGGCACGGCGACCAAGACTAACGGCGTCGAGGGAGGAAGGTCCTCGAAGCGGTTGACGAAGAGAAAGCGCGCGTCGGCGATGCCCAAGTCGGCGACGATGTCCTTGACGAGATCGAGGATCTCATCTTGCGCCACCACCGCGAAGTCCCGCCGGCCGGCGTCGTATTCCCGCCGCAGCGCGACGGAGATGTTGCGCTCGATCTGGCGGAAGATGCGGACGGTGTAGAGGCTATAATGGTAGGACTTGCTGGCCTTCTCCATCGCTCCCTTGAGGGTGAGCAGATACTGCATCCGGTTCCAGTCGAGGGCCTTGACCTTGATGAGCCCCTTGCGCGCCAAGCGCTTGAGCAGGAGATTCGTCATCCCCAAGGAAAGCCCGGTGTTATTGGAAAGCTCCCGCTGGGTGCTGCCGGGGCTCTTGGCGATTTCCTGGATCAGATTGAATTCTTTGGCTTCGAGATTGTTGTTGGCCACGTCGTTCAAGGATTGAACATTTTATCGTTTTTCATCGCGCTGTTTTCAAGATTTCCAGATACTCCTCCAACGCCTCCTGCCAGGGCCGCATGCGGTCTAAGCCCGAGGTTTCCAGGTTCTTATTGCGCAACGCCTCCGATTCCGGGCGGGGCGCGGGCAGCGGGAAGCGGGAGGAGGGAGCCGGCTCGATCTCGGAGGAGCCGCCGAGACGCTTGCGGATGAACCGGGCCATGTCGTAGCGCGTGCAGGCCCCATGCCCCGCCATGTGATAGGTGCCGTAGCGGCCGGAGTCCGCGAGAACGACGAGATTGCGCGCCAAATCGACCGTGTAGGTGGGGCTGCCGCGCTTGTCGCTGACGGCGATGATCGTCCTTTGCCCCGCCTGAATCTGTCGGACGATTTTGCCGACGAATTTTTTGTCGTCGGCCGCCCCCCCCATCAACCAGGCGGTGCGCACGATGAAATGCCTCGGCGTGGCCTCGCGGACGGCCTCCTCGCCGGCCCATTTGCTGCGGGCGTATTCGTTGGCCGGCGCGACCGGATCGTCTTCCGTGTAGGGGTCCGGCTTCGGCTTTCCCCCGAGTACCATGGCCGTGCTCATGTAAACTAGAGGCAAATCGTTCTCGGCGCAGACTCGCGCGAGCGAACGGGTCGCCGTGGCGTTCATCCGATGCGCGAAGGAGGGGTCGCTCTCGCAGCGGTCGACATCCGTGGCGCCGGCCAGGTGGATCACCAGGGAGGCGTTCTTCCAAAAGGTCTGCCGCCTCAATCGATCTTCGTCGGCCAGATCGATCCTGCGCGAGGGTTCGGCTTCGGCCAGGTCGAGCCCGACGGTCGGCCGGTCCAGCTCGCTTAGATACTCCATCAATGCCGAGCCCAGCATGCCGCGGCTGCCGGTGACGACGATGGGCCCCGTCATACGACGCTGCATTTGGCGCAGGGCGAGCGATCGGAGCGCCGCCTTTCAAGATGCTGGGCGCGGAGCTCCTCATAGGCGGGAGAACGCCAGAGCTGCTTGAGGGAGAGCCCGCGGGCGTCGCCGACGCATAGCTCCGAGCGGAAATCGACGTCGCAGGGATTCACGCGCCCGTCCCACCACACGAACATGCGCCTCCAGAGATCGGAGCAGGGGGTGCCCAGCCCGTTGTCGGGAGCCTCGTAGACGTTCTCCCAGGGATTGTAGTTGACGAAGGCCACTTGGTCGACGTACCGGCCCCAGAAGGACTCCATGGCGTCAAGTTCGCCCGAGCCGGGCACCTTCACACCGGAGACGCGCGTAATCAGCGTGGAATCGGGATAATGCCGCCGGCGGATATCATCGAAGAGCCGCACTTTTTGAAGCGTCTTTTCCAAAGTCCCGCCGACGCGCAGCCGGCTGTAGGCCGGCTCCTCGGCCGCGTCGGCCGAGAAGACCAGCGTGCTGACGTCCGATTCTAGAATCGCGTGACACTTGGCCTCGTCGAGCAGCGAGGCGTTCGTGTTGAGCTTGAGCGCCAGGAATTTCCCCTTGGCGTAGCGCAGCATCGCCGCGATGTCGGGACAGGCCATGGGCTCGCCCCGCGAGGCCAGCGTCACCGCTTCCACGTTACCCTCGGCCTCGTCGATGACCTTCTTGAACAGATCGAGGGACATCATGCCCATATGACCGTTCGCCTTCTTGGTGAAGACCGCGTCGGTCTGGTAGCAGAACACGCAGCGGAAGTTGCAGGCCGAGGTCGGCTCGATCTGCAGGCAGGGCGGCCAGTCGTCGAGCCGCTTGCGCTCCGGGAACGCCTCGTAGCGGAAGCGGTAATGCAGGTAGCGCGGCAGCTGGGAGTCCGCGAGTCGGGCCAGCTCTTCCTGGACATTGGCGTGCAGGGCGAAGGGCGGGTGGCCCGCAGGCGCCTCTAACCCCAGCAGTTCGCGGCAGGCCTGGCGCACGAGGGCGGCGGCCTGCGGCGCCAGCCCCCAGGAGGAGCCGTCCTCGAGCAGGCGCTTGAGACGGGGCCGCGGGTCGGGCAGAGGCTTTTGCTGCCGGATTTCCACGAAGCTGTTGTGCTTCTGATAGACCTTGGTCTCGCTCATCGCGCGGCCGCCAGCCTCCTAAACGTGGTCTTAAGCCTCAAGGCGCAGTCGGTTCTCTCGACGCCGAGACCCGAGAGGCCGTAGATCCCATAGGCCTTGAGCCTCTGCCCCCAGGAGGCAGGCTCGCCCCGCAGCGCGGCGGCCGCCTCCGGCGTCAGCCACAGGCCGGCCCGCTTGATCGCGGCGGCCTTGGGCCCGAGACGCCGTTCGAGATCGGGATGGCGCGCAAGGCATTCAGCGTAGGCCCGTCGCAATTCCTCACGCTCGCGCGCGCAGTCCCAGCCCGCGCTTTCGGCGTGCACCCGGATACGCACGAGAGGATCCTCGACGAAGTCGAACTCAAAACGCTCGGCGAGCCTCAGGAAGAGCTCGTACTCCTCGGCGATGCGGAAGTCCGGACGGAAAAAGCCGCCGGCGCGCTCGATCGCGCTTCGGCGCATCAAGGCAGCCGCGCAAGGAACGAAGTTATAGAGGAAAAGCGCCTCGAGTATGCGCCCGCGACGCAGGGGATTTCGCTCCGAATAACGCCCCAGCAGGCGGCCCGTGGCGTCGATCCTCCACGCGTCGCTGCCGACGAAGCCGACCTCCGGGCGCGAGAACAGCCTCAGTTGCCGCTCGAGCTTGGAGGGTTCCCAGAGATCGTCCTGGTCGAGGATGGCGATGAACTCGCCCGAGGAAAGCTCCATGGCCTTATTGCGGGCGGCTCCCAGGCCCGCATTCTCCTGGCGATGGTAGACGATGTGGCGCCCGGCCGCCAGGTGCCGGCGGACGATGGACTCGGTGCCATCGGGCGAGCCGTCGTTGACGATGACGAGCTCGTAGTCGTCGCAGCTCTGCGCGAACACCGAGGCGAGTGTCTCCTCCAAATAGGGCTCGGCCTTGTAGCAGCAGAGATTGATGCTGACCGCGGGTCTCATGCGTTGGCGGGACTTTTGCAGAAGCCGGCCACGGCGTCGACGACCGCGTCGACGTCCGCGTCGCTCATCGCGCAATGCAGGGGCAGCGTGACGATCTCGCGGCCCAGCTTCTCGGAACGGGGAAGGGGAGCAGGGGCGTACTTCTGGAAATAGGGCTGCGCGTGGTTGGGGATATAATGCAGCCCGGTGCCCACCCCGCGGCCCTTGAGGTATTCCATGAACTCGTCGCGCCTGGCCTCTGGGACGCGCACGATGTAGATATGCGGAGCCACGGTCTCATAGTCGATTTTAAGCGGGCGGACGATCCCGAGCTCACGGAAGGCCTCGTCGTAGCGCCGCGCGATCTTACGGCGCCTCTCGATGAAGCCGGGCAGTTTTTTTAGCTGCTCCAAGCCCACGGCGGCGCAGAAATTGGGCATATGGTAGCGATAGCCGGGGGAGACGACCTCGTAGACATAGGTGCGCGTGTTCTTGTAGCGGTGCCAGGTGTCCTTGTCGATGCCGAGAATGCGCATGCGGCGGATATCCTCGGCCACCTTGTCGTCGGAAAGAGCGACGGCCCCGCCCTCGCCGGTGGTGATGTTCTTGATCGGGTCGAAGCTAAAGCACACCGCGTCGCCGTGCGTGCCTATCTTTTTGCCCTGGTATTGCGATCCGAAGGCGTGCGCGGCGTCCTCGATGAGCTTGAAGCCGTGTTGCTTGGAAAGTTCAAGAAGCGCACCCAGATTTCCCGGGTTGCCGCAGAAATGCACCGGCATGACCGCCTTTGTCCTCTTTGTGATTCTCCGGCGCACGTCCTCCGGATCGAGAAGCAATGTCTCCTCGTCTGATTCGGCGAAGACAGGAGCGGCTCCCAGCGCCAGGATCGACTGCACGCAGGCGGCGAAGGTGATCGAGGGAAGGATGACCTCGTCCTCCGGCCCGACGCCAAAGCCCGCCAGCGCGATATGCAGCGCCGAGCTGCCCGTGTTGACGGCGACGACATGCTTGGCGCCCAGATATTTCTTGAGCGCCTCCTCGAACTCGAATACGGTCGAGCCCAGGCCGAGCCAGCCGGTGTCGAATACTTTCTCCATCGCCCGGATTTCCTCCAGGCCGGTCAGCGGTCGCGAAATGGGGATCACCCTTTTTTCCTCGCAAGCGCCAAGAGATAGCGGCCTTGATCGGCGTAGGCGCGCGCCGCCAGCGATTCGATCGCCGAGAGCCCCGCGCGCCCGCGCTCGTCGAGCCGGGAAGGCCGCGCCACCGCGGCCATCGGGTCGCCCTCGATGCCGGAGCAGACCCCGATGCCGAAAAGCGAGGGCGGGTGGAACCCGAAGCCCTCAAGCAGCCGTTTCAGCTCGGAGGAATCATGCCAGGCGGACCACACCGAACCCCCCGCCCAATAGCCCTCCGTCCGCTCGAGCACCATGCGCGCGTTGCGGAAGTTGCCGGCGCGTACCGATTTGAGCAGGTCGAACCAGCGCGTGCGGAAGGAGGCGGCCAGAAGACCTCCCGGTTTTAACGCCCGCGCCAATTCCCCGAGCGTCGCCCGGTAATCGGGAAGATTATAGAGCATCTCGGCGCAGACGACGGCGTCGAACCATCCGCTCGGCACGGAGCGCGCGTACGTCGCCGCGTCGGACTCGATGAACTCGACGTTGGAAAGCCGTGCCTCGGCGCACAGGCGCCGGGCCGCCTCGAGCGAGTCGGGGGAAAAATCCACCGCGACGACGCGGCCGGAATACGCCCAACCCGCCAAGGGGACGGTCAGGCGGCCGTGCCCGCAGCCCAGATCGAGGATGCGCAGCGAGCGCCCCGGCGCCTTCTCTAGCTCCGGGACGATCCATTGCAGGTATTGCTGCCGGTAATAGGCCTCGTCGCGGTCGGAGGCCATGTCGTAGCCGGCGTTGGCTCGCCGCACGAGCTCCGCCTGGCTTCTTCCGATGAGGCCAAGTATCATCTCTTTCAAGCGGCGCAAGGCTCCTCCGCGGCCGGGGCCAGGAAGGCGTCGATCGTCTCGTCGTTGATGGGAGACAGGCAGTCTTGGCGCATGCGGCGCGCGTTCTCCGACCAGCGCGCGCGCTCCGTTTCCGGCAGGGAAAGCAGGCGCAGGAGCTGGGCGCGCAAGGCGGCGGAGCCGTGCGCGGGCGCCGGGATCTCGGGGAAGTAGGCCAGGGGGTTGTAGTCAAGCGCCGCCTGGCGCGCGGCCACTACAAGCGGCACGCCGGCCAAGGCCAGATCCATCGAGGAGCTGCTGCCGCCGACGACGGCGCAGCAGGCCCGCCGCGCCCATTCCTCCATGCCGCCCGAGACCAATTCGAAATGCGCCGGCAGGAGGCGGCTTCCAAGGGCGGCGTTCCAGGCTCCCTCGGGCATCATTGGGTGCGGCTTGAGCCAGAAGCGCGGGCCCTCGTCCGTCGGGAAGGCCTCCAATAGCATGGACAGGAGTTCGACGGTCCAGGAAAGGTCCAGGGAGAGCGGCACGAACACCCTCCGCGGCTCCGGGTTTTGCCTCGGCTCGCCGGCGAGAAGGTGGCGGTAGCGTAGGGAGGGGCCCAGGCGCAGCCGGGCGCGGGGAAGGCCCTCCTCGGCGAAGCGCTCCAGGGAGAAGCGTCCGCTGCAGACGATGACATCGGGCAGTGCCTCTGGAGCGACCGCGGCGAAATGCTGGAGCATGAGCGGCGCCGGCGAGGCCCAATGCTGGTAGCCGACGCTCAGGGCCTTGGGGAAAAAACGGCGCAGGGCCAGCAGGGCCGGCTTTTCGGCGGCGGCGTTCTCGAAGGTGTCGATGAAAACCCGCGGGCTCAGGCCCGAGGAGGCCAGCCGCTCGAAAAGGCGGGTGTACTGGATAAAGGGCGCTTGGCTGGCGTTGGCCATGGATTGGCGCCGCGCGTCGGCCACGAGCTCGGCGATGTCCAACCCGGCCAGGCGTTGGGGCAAAGAGGGAAGGGCACCCTGCCGCCACAGGACGCGGGCGGACCAGAGATAATCCGAGGGCCGGTAGTAATCCTCGGCGATGAGATGCGATCCGTGGCCTCGGAGCCAGCGGAAAGCCTCGCGCGGAGACCGCCGAGGGTCATAGAGATAGGGCAGCACGACCGGCTCGAGTCCCCGCCGCCTGAGCTGCTCGGCGAGTTCGGTAAAGTACGCGTCCCGAGGTCCGTCGTTTGAAAAATAGCCCGCATCGACCCAGGTATGGATGAGGGCGAGCGGCTTTTTATCCGCCAGGCGGGCGCAAGAGCCCGTGCTGCGCGCGGAAAGCCAAGCCAGCGCTCCGCGGCAGAAATGCTTCGCCCAGCGAAGGGCCCAGAGCGCCGCCCAGCGTAGATCCGCCGCGGCGCAGTCCCAGGGGGCGAGGCGGCGCCCGCCGCGGGCCCTTTCCAAGGCGCGCAGCAATCCCTCGTTCTCGGCCACGATCAAGACGGGAGGGTTGGGACCCTCGAGAAGATCGAGCGCCGCTTTGAGATAACAGAGCTCGCCGAAGAGAGAGCCCGAGAGGGTGTTTTCATCCGCGATCCTGGAGCTCCACCATTCGAGGCTTCCATGGCGTCGGGATAAGTCCCGCAGCCAGGCCAGGAAGGGGGCCTTGAGGCTTTGGCCGGCGTTCTGCAGCGACTGGTGGATATCGATCCGCTCGAAGCCCGTGCCCAAAGCGCGATCCCATCGCTTGAGGTTGAGGAAATCGCGGCCAAGATAGACCCAGCGCCCCCCGCCGGCGCGCAGGCGGGCCAGGGGCGCGGGGCCTTGGGCCCGCGACAGCCAGGGGCCGCGCCCTTCCCATAGCGCGGCGAGAACGCGCAGGTCCTCGATCGCCGCGAGCACGTCCGGGCCGAAGGGCTCAGGCGAGCCGGGCGTGAGGCGCTGCACGAAGGGCACGCCGTGGAGGCGGGCGGCCTCGTAATCGTTGCTTCCGTCGCCGACGAAGAGGCAGCGTGAGGGCTCCAGGCGGCGCTCGCGCAGAAGCCGCCCCAGATGCTCCTTCTTGGGCGTAGGGCTGCCGTGGATCTCAACGAAGTACTGGGCGATCCCCCGATCGCCGACGATCTGCAGTATCTCGCGCTCGGGCGCGGCGGACAGGACGAAGAGGGGGATGCGGCCGTGCCAGTTCTCGAGGAACTCCCGCGCCCCGGCGACGAGGGGGACCTTCTGCAAGCGTTCCCAGATGATCGCGTTGAAGCCGCGGTCGAGCTCGGCGACGCGCTCCTCGCTTAAGGGCTCGCGGAATAGCTCGCGGTAGTAATAGCGGAACTTCTCGTAGCGCGACATCCCGGCGTTGCTCAAATGGTAGCGGACGATGGCGTCCAAATGCTCGGGGCGGTCGGCGAAGAGCCGGCCCATCGCCTCGTTTTTGAGCTCGAGGGACTCGAGGATGACCCCGTCGAAGTCCAGGAAGATCGCCTCAGGCCGGCGCATTATTTCTTGGGAGCCGGCACCTGGTGATGGATCTCTTCGATGCATCGCAGCAGGCCCTGCCCCAGGTCGGTGTACTGCCGCCCGATCAGCTTGCGCCCCAGCCGTGGGGTGAAGGAATAGGGGGTCCGGCAGTAATGCGTGTCGAGCCCCTTGGAGGGGTCGGCCTTCTTGAACTCGAGCCGGATGCCGCCGCCGAGCATCTCGCTGATCATCTCCATGAGCTCACGCACCTTGATGGCCTGGTGCCCCGTGATGATGAGGTTCTGGTTGGCGTATTCCGCCGCCAGTATCTCCACCGAATAGCGCGCGGCGTCCTCGACGTGGATGTATTCGCGCGTCTCGTCGCCGCTGCCGGCGTAGCTCATGCGCCCTTCGGTGAGGGCCTGGCGGATGAGTCGGTCGACGGTGTTATCGCCCGAGGCGCGGCTGCCGTAAAGCGAGCCGAAGCGCAGGATCGTGTACTCGAGACCGTGGTAGCGGCGGTAGTTCTCGATGTAGGCCTCGCAGGCCTGCTTGGAGGCGCTGTAGAAGGAGCCCGCCTGGCTGTAGACGTAGAGCGTGCTGGCGAAAACGTAGCGTTTGACCTTGTGCTTGGCGCAGGCCTCCAGGATGACGCCGTTGCCCAGGATATTGGCGCGGATCGTCGCGAGGGGGTTCTTGTGCGCCTCCTGGAGGTCCGCGATGCCCGCGAAATTGTAGACGACCTCCGAGCCGCGCACGGCGGCCTCGACGTCCTTGTCGTTACCGATGTCGCCCACGATCACCCGCTGCCCCTTCTTGGGATAGGGCGAGGGCTTTAAGTCGAACAAGGTCACCCGGTGCCCCGTCTCGCTGAGGGCGTCGGCGACATGGCTGCCCAAGAACCCCGCTCCGCCGAAGACGACGATCTTGCGTGCATTCATAGTTCCCCCGCGCTGCGCAGTCCTTCGATGAGATTGAGGGCAGCCTCGCGCTCCATCTGCGCGCGGCATTCTCGCGCCGCCGAGCCCATATGCGGCGTGCAGACCACGTTCGGAAAACGGAGCAACGCGCCGGAGTAGGGCTCCGGATCTAATGCGTCAAGGCCGGCGCCGGAGAGCCGGCCGGACTCGAGTGCCTCCAGCAGGGCCGCCTCGTCGACGAGCCCGCCGCGGGCGGTATTGATCAAGACGGCCCCCGGCTTTGCCCTCGAGAGCGCCTCCCGGCCGATGAGAGGCCGATCCCCCGGCGCGTGCAGCGTGATCACGTCGGAACGCTCTAGTAGCTCGGACAATGATACCCGTTGTACCCCTGGCGCCTCGAAGGGGCGGGGGTCATGCGCCAAGACCGGGCAGCCGAAGGCGCGGCAGAGCTGGGCGACGCGGCCGCCGATGCGGCCGTGCCCGACGACGCCGACCGTGCGCGTCCCCAGCAGCGCGCCCAGATGCGGTTTCCATTCACCGGACCTCAAGGCGCGGTCCGCCTCGCAGACGCGGCGCAGCACGGCGAGCATGAGGCCGACGGTCAGCTCCGCGACGGCCTGCGAGGGGGCGTCGGGCGTGTTGAAGACCCGAATGCCCCATCGCGCGGCGGCCTTAAGGTCCACGTTCTCCAGGCCGACGCCGCAGCGCGAGATCACCTTGAGATGCTCCTTGGCGCCCTCGAGCACCGCGGCCGTCAGTGGCTCCATGCCGGCCAAGAGCCCCGCCGGACGATGGGAGGAGAGCAGCTGGGCGATCTCGGCCTCGGTGAGCTTGCGTCGATGCGGGTTCTCGCGCACCGTCAGGCCCGCGCGCAGCAGCGCCTCCTTGGAGGCCGGGTCGGCGGCGGCGAAACTGGAAGTGCTGACCAATACCGTTTTAGCCATCAGGAGATGCGTCCGGATACGCGCCAGGCGTCGAAACGATGCTCGATCTCGGAGAGCTTCTCCATGCCGGCGACGTTCATCACTTGGCGATCGGCCTGGAAATAGGACCAGAACAGGTCATCGCGGCAGGAGCTCTTGTAGCTGTCGTCGATCTTTTTCACCTCGCGCCAGCGCTTCTTCAGGAAGGACTCGGCCTCCTGGTGGAAAGCCCTGCAGCGATTGCCCTCGGGCTCGGCGGCGGCGGGCAGGCCGAGCTTGCGCCGAGTCATATTGGCGTAGGCGAGGTTGAGGTGGGCATAATCGTAATTGGCGTCGTCGAGCGCCACGACGGAGCCGTCCTTCAAAAAGCGGTCGGCGCGCTCGAGCTCCCCGCCCAGCACGTCCCAGGTGTGCTCGGAGTCGAAGAAGGCGAGGTCGACGAGCTCGCCCAGCTCGCCGAGCACCTCGATGCCCACCAAGGGAGAATGGCTGGGTCCCGGGATGAAGCGCCAGTGCTCGCTCACCGGACGGCCGAAATGCGCCGCGAAGCTCTCGCCGGCCACGCCGCGCAAGAAGGAGCCCTTGGGCCCGACGAGGTCCCAGGAGTAGAGCCGCCCCCCGTGCTTCATGGCGAAATAGAGCAGCGCGAGCGAGGAGGCGCCGGCTCCGGTCTCGATGAGCACGGGCTTCGTTTTCGGGACGAAGCGCTCGAGCAGGTCGAAGAGCGCCAGGTATTCGGAATCGGGGATCGAATTGACCCAGCGGGGAAGCATGCGCTTGACCGCGAGCAGGTACCTCGGCTCGTCTTTGGCGATCTCTTCCTTGCTGCCGAAATAAAAGTCGTACATGTTTTCCTACAACCAGTCCCCGCCGCTGACGGCGATCGACTGCCCCGTGATGTAGCCGGCCCGTTCCGAGGCGAGATAGGCGATGAGCTCGGCGACCTCCGCCGGGGTCCCGGGGCGCTTTAATGGCACGAGCGACGCCCTCTGGCGCATCTGCCGCGCGTCTTTCTTGAGCCGCACGGTGTGGAACTCGGTGTCGATGAAGCCCGGGCAGACCGCGTTGACGAGTATTCCCTTCGGGGCTCCCGCTCTCGCCAGGCCCTTGGCGAGGCATTCGATCCCCGCCTTCGCGACGCCATAGGCGATGGTCGAAGGCCCTCCCCCATGCGCCGCCGAGGCGGTGCCGGTCAGGATCACGCGCCCGCCCGCCTTCATGCGGGCCATGGCCTCGCGGGCTAAAAAGAACGGGACGGTGAGATTGGTGTCGAGATCGGAGCGCCACTGCTCGGGCGTGACCTCGAAGGGCCCCGCCGGGGTGATGCCTCCCGAAAGCTGGACGAGCACGTCGATGCCGCCGGCCCAGCGCACGAACTCCTTGACTAAGGCCACGGCCCCGGCGGGCTTAGAGAGATCGGCCCCGAAGGCCTTGATCTCGGCCGGCCCGCGGGTCGAGTCGAGGGCCTTTTGGAGCGCCTTCCGGCCGCGGAAGTAATGGGCCCCGAGGCGGCCCGGGCTTTCGGACAAGGTCTTGAGCAGCTCGCGGCCTATCCCGCCGCTGGCCCCCGCGATGAGCACACGGGAAACGCTCATGCGCTCACGCCTCCCAGGTAATGGAGCTTGAGGGCCTCGACGCCGCGCCGGATGGCGCCCTTCGGGTCCGCGGGGTCGCGACGCATCTCCAGGCTGACGAACCCGCCATAGCCGCTTTTTTGCAGCGCGCGGCCGATGGGGGCGTGATCGATGCCCTTGGACCCCGGCTCCGAGAGCCCGGGGTCGGAGGTCTGCACGTGCATGAGCATCTCGCGGTATTTCGAGAACGCGGAGAAGTCCTCCCGGTTCTCGGCCATCGCCCTTCCGTCGAGCTCCAGGCGGAAATGGGGGTGATCGGCGCGGCGGACCAGCTCGGCGCCCTCCTCCGCCGACACGATGAAGTCGGTCTCGGCGGGGGTTAGGGGCTCGATGAGCATGAAGACCCCGAAGGAGCCGGCCCCGCGGCCGGCCTCGTGGAAAAAATCGGCGGCGATGGAGAGGGCTTCCTCGCGGGGCAGCGCGCCTCGGCGCCGGCAAGGCGGGGAGCCGAACACCAGGGTCCGTCCACCGAGATCCCGGCATAGCTCGCACATCCGGAGCAGATAGTCGAGCGCCTGCCTCCGGCGGCCCTCGCTTTCAAAGAGGGTCAAGTCGCGGCGGGTAAACAGCAAGGCGTGCAGGCCGACCGCCGCGAGACCCTCGGATTCCAGTCTGGCGCGAGCTTCCCTGCGCTGGGCCGCGGTGCTTTCGGCCGGCTCGGGCCATAGGAGGCTGGGAGCTAGCTCGACTCCGTCGACCCCCAGTTCGCGGAGCAGGCGCAGGTTGCCCTCGAGGTCGCCGCCGGCCCAGGCGATGTTGGAGACGGCGAGCTTCACGCGGCCCCCCGCGCGGATTCGGCGGGCTCCGTAAAGCCGTGCTTGCGCAGCCAGTATTCGACTCCCGGCACCTGCCATTCGTAATCGATGTCGCAGCCGCCCCATTGCTTGATCGGGAGTATCTTGCGGCCCATCCATTTCTGGGGCAGAAGGCCTTCCTGCATGCGGTCCATGCAGCGGGGCCGCACGACGGAGAGGCCCATGTCGGCGAACCACACGTCGCCCTGCGAGTCGCGGTCGCAATTGAGGGTCTTGGGATCGCCGAAGGTCTTCAGCGGGACGAAAGGGTCGAGAAAGCCGTCCTTGTTCTCGCGCCGCGCGCGCAGGGGGCTCCACATGTTGTAGCGCGAGACGCTCACCGCCGAATCGGCCTCCGGCCGGGCGCGGAGGGCCTCGATGGCGCGGTCGATGAGCTCGCCGGAGACTGTCGCCGCGTTGCAGAAGAGCAGCACGAGCATCTCAAGAGAGGATTTTTCCGACTTAAGCTCCTCGGCGATCACTCGGTAGCCGTGCAGGAAGGCGTCCTCGCCTAAGGCCTGCGGCGTGCAGAGCTCGGGGGGGCGCGGGATGATGCGCGCGCCGTGCTCGCGGGCGATCTTCTGGATGGATGGGGAATCGGTGGAAACGTAGACGCGGGCTACGGATTTCGAGGCCTTGGCCGCCAAGAGAGGGTAGCTCATCAGCGGCCGGCCCAGGACCGGGGCGGTGTTTTTTCCGGGATATCCCGTCGAGCCGTCTCGGCCCAGCATCAAGGCGCAGATCATGAATCAGCGAATTTTATCAAATTTTGTTCAAGAATTGAACACCTAAAATTTAAGAGGCGACCGGTTCCTGCGTAAACCGAGTCGGGAGCCCGGGAGGATCGGTGTCGCCCCACCAGCGCTTATAAATGTACGATAGAATCCCGAGCCAAAGCAGGGCCAGGAATGCCAGACGAGAGGCGGCGGCGGCATGCCAGGGGGTATCCGGCGCGTAGCGAAAGGGACCGATCTGCATCAGCGCATGCTGGCCCAACCCGATTGTCAATAAAAATATAAGCCAGGAATAGAAACGGACAGCCTTTTCTATTGGCGCATTCTTGAAAAGGTAAGGATGGAGTAGGGCAAAGCCGACGACCGTAATAGTCAGTTGCGAGAGGACGCTGGACCAGGCGATCCCGATGAGATCCCAACGGGTTACAAACAGCGCTCCCAACGCCACGTTGATTACGATTCCGGACGCTTGCACCAAGAGATAGGTGTTCTGACGGTTCACGAGCGAGGAGGTCAATATCATGAAAGGCAAAAGTGGAGCGGTCAAGCACATAAGATTTAGCGAAAGCACATCGAAGACGCCCACTCCGTCCAAGAAGGACGGAGTAAAGTTAGCCACAAACGGATGAAAAGCCGTTTGCGCCAATCCTGATCCGACGGCCGTCGTGGCCACGATGAGCAGCGAAATTCGTTCGATCTGGTGAACGAACGGCTTGAGATTGCCTTCTCGTCCGATCTCGGACAATAGGTTAGCTTGCAGTACATTAAGAAAGTCGGAGATGAACTGGCATCCCTGATTGATGAACAGCATGGCGAAGGTAAACAGTCCGAGATGTTCTAACGGCAGCCAGGCGGCTACCATCGCGCGATCGCAGGCGCGAAAACCCCAATACAATACGCCCACGAGGGATAGGGGCAATCCAATGCGGAAGAGGCGTCTGAGTTCAACGGTATCCCATGCCGGCCGAAAATCAATCCCCTTTATATACCCATAGAAAATCAGGGCCGCGATGGAAGCGAGGGTGGGGCCGAGCAGCACGCCGTATAGTCCCAAGTAAAAAGCACCGGCGGCTATTAAAAGGGGCTGCGCGACACGTATGATGAAGTTGGCGCGGAATATAGCGCTAAAACGTTGGTGCGCCCATTGCATGGTGTCGGTGAATTGGTAGAGCGAATTGGCCACGAAGGACAACGCCGTAAGAGCGACCGGCAGGCGAAGGCTCGGGTGTCGTACGGCGTAGGCGGCTAGAGCCAGCAGAGGCACGACGAGGAAAAGGCGTTCGGCCGTCTGAGCCACATGGCTGATGTGCCTGGCTTCTTCGTCTTTTCCCTCCCCGAGCAGGTGAAGCGTCTCCCGGTAGGCGGCCTGGAGTATGCCCGGACGGCAAAGCCCGGCATAGAGTAACCAGAGTTGCGTAAGGCCGACCACGCCGAGCGCTTCCGGGCCAAGCCTCCGCGCGACGACAATATTGGCGAGGGCCATGAGTACGCCACCGATGACATTAATACCAGAGAGCTTTGAGGACGATCGGAAGATGGTTCGGACGCTCAGCATGACAAAAACCGTGTGCTTTCACCCCTGGATTGTGTCTCCTGTCTGTTGTCGCGCAATATTTCGCGCACGACCGTGACGGCACGCTCACCGGCGCGTCCATCAGCAAGCCCGGTCCATGCGCTCAAAAAGGAATCATAATCGACCGGGACGGGCTGTCGTATCCCCTCGGCCAAGGCCGGCGCGAGTGCCTCGATAGTTTCGTAGGCCGGCACGCCGCAATGCCCATCGAAAGGGGGAGCCGTTGGCAGCCTCCCGAAGTTCGTGACGAAAATCCGTCGCTTGCAGGCCATCGCTTCGGCGAGTGCCGTCGATGTCGAGCCGACGACGATATGTGACTGCCGCAAGAGATCGGCGAACGGCGCGTCTTTTACGAGACGGACGCGTGGGCCCAGCCGACCGCGTAATGTCTCACGGTAGGCGACGAGATGGTCGCCGCCATGCAATTTTACGAGGACTTTGGTATCGGGAAGTTTTAAGAGCAAGTCGACAAGCGGTCCGATATTCTGTTCGATGGGCAGCAGGTTAGCGAGGATGATTACGCAGACCGGCGGGGCTGGCGGCCACGGACTCCCTTTGACGTACGGGTCAAGGGATAGCAGACCTGTTACATGAATGCGGCGCCTGGGAACCCCGATCGCCGCATATTTGTCTGCCATAGACGGGCCTCCGACCAGCAGGTCGGTCGCGTGGGTATCCAGCATTTCGTGCAAGGGGGTTCCGATCACTCCATGGAGCGCGAGGATCGAGGGGATGCTCCTGCGCCGCGTCTCCCCTAGCAAGAGGCGTTCAGGGGGAGGCGAGTCAAAAGCCACGATGGCGAGCGCGGGGCGCCAATCGTCCAACGCTGATCTCAAGCGCACCAGCTCTGTCGCTACCTGCGGGATGTCGCGCATAAAGACATCGTCAAGGGCGGCGCGACAGTCCGGCCAGAGGTCTATATCGCCGAATCTAAAACGAGCCGCGTATTCTCGGGATTCCGCAAGTCGCCTCCAAGTCCCGGAGATCATTTCTAGCTTGGAAACCTGCCCAGCGGTCAAGGCCTGTTCCGGAGCGGTCAGGAAGCGCCAGCGGAGGAGGCTGGATTTCAGCCTTCTGATCCCGGGCCATGCATAATAAGAGAGCTCAAGATCGGACGAAGAATTCAGAGAGGCAATGAGAGGTTCGAGCGACGGGTAATAAGAGCATAGTATTCTCGCACCGCCGGACTTTCGGGCGAGCAAGTCGAGAAAACGGCGCGCATGCGCGTGTTCGGAAAGTGGCCACCGGCACATTGCCGTTAGAGAGGGACGCCCGGGTCCGGCCATGACGGGCTCTTCGAGGGGGATACGGAGGCGCTCAGAGACGTTCCGTACGGAGGCCGCACGGTGGGCTGGCACGCCTCGGTCTATGATTATTCTCTTCGGATGATACCGGCGAATTAGTGCATCGACTTCACGCGCCAGGTGCAGAGCGGGTCCTATTCGAAAAGGCCATATGAATTCTTCGAGAGCCCATCCGAGGGAAAGGCCTTCAAATATCGTGAAGTCATTGCCATCCCCGTCACGATAGAAATCTCTTGAGAGTAGGCGGGAGGTGTGAAGGCAATCTTGCGGGTATAGCCAGGGGCGTTCACTGAGTAGGGCCGCCTCGATCCCCAGGCGGCGCGCGTTAACGAGTGTCAGATCATCGGGACAAATGGCGACGATTCCGCGGGCATGCCCCTTAGGTGCTCGGGATAAAAAATGGAGCTCCATCATGCCCTCCAGAAGTATTCCAGGCATGAGCGGCCCTTGTGCTGTGTTTTCGAGCCAAACTGATAGCCGGCCTTGGAGAATATCCGGATGGATGCCTTATTTTTAGGTAGGATCCGCGCCCGGATCTGTCGCGCTCCGAGTGCTCGACAAGCGAGCCGAGAGGTTTGCCTCAGCAATTTTGTGCCGACGCCGCGGCCACTAAATGCGGCCGCCACGCTAATGGAGACGTCAGCGGTCCGAGAATCATGGACTTCGTAGCGTGCCTGCCCGATCACGGTGCCGTCAAGCTCCATGAGCCATATGCGGCAGTCCCTGGAGCCCAGGGTCCTCCGATACCAGCGACGGTGCGTTTGAATAGGGATAGGATTTTTTGAAAACGATGTCGCCCGTGACCAAGGATGGTTCGAAAGATGCCAGATCGCGGCCGAATCCTCCTCGCGGGCCAAACGGATACGCGCGTCTATTGGCCTATCCTCTGAGAGCGCCTTCATGAGTCTGACGACCCGCAGAGCGCCCTGACCATCGACAAAGCGCCGTCCATTATGAGAAAGTCGGCGACGGAGAGAAACATCATGCAACAAGCGTTTGACCGCAAGGGCGAAAGCGCCTCGTCTGAGCCTGGAATATCCGGGCAGGACCAGCGCCGCGCCGATGTCTTTAAGCGCTCGGGTGACGACCAGCTGATTTTCGGTAACGGCGCATAGGATGGAAGGGATTCCCATGCGAGCAAGTTCAAGCGCAGTTCCCCCGGCGGCGGATACCCCGATATCCGTCCAACGGAAAAAGGGCGCCAAATTCGCCGGAGACCACGCAATACGCACACGGTGATGCGATTGTGCCGCGAGTCGCGCGAGAAACTCCCGGCGTGGATTTGACGAGCCTACAATAAGGCAGATATTGAGTCGCGGCCGGATGCCATTAAGTTCCGCTAGCGTTCTCCCCATCAAATTTTTGACATCGCTTCCGCCAGCGGTCACGAGCACGCGATCAGGATGGGCGCGGAATGCTCCGGGCCGGGAGGTCCAGAATTCAGGCCGTAATAGGGCATAGCGGACACCCGCCAACAGCGTCCCAAAGGGCAGCACATAACCGGACCACTGAGAGCCTTCATTCTGATCCACCACTAGATCGGCTGGGTACTGACTCCTAATCGGCGCGTCCGCAAGCACGAGCAGGCGGGCGCCGCGTCGGCGCAGGGCCAGCGGATATGCTGATGGGAAGTGATACCCATCCAAGACGATCCAGCCCTCCGCCGGGACCCATCGGGTCGATAGCGCTCTGCGCAGGGAGCAAAGGCGAAAACCTTCCGCATGCAGGCGCCGCCTTAGGGCGGCGGGCATCCGGTGGCTATAAAAGACAACGCGCCCGCCAAAGGCCCTCCATGCGTGCGCCAAGGCCAGGCAACGGAATACATGGCCGTGTCCGATCGCCTCCGAGGCGTCGGCTCGAATCGAAAGCAGGGGCTTCACGCCGGCGTGAGCCGCTTGACCGCTTCGAGAGTCTCTCGATAAGGAGGAACTCGCTCGCCGAGTTTCAGGGCTCGGTAAATCCTTCGCATCTGCTCCATATCCTCCGCCGTATCGACAACCCATCGGAGATGCGAGTTATTCTCACCGTCTTCCACGGAGTGCGTAATGAAGCGGTCGGGTCTTTCATGCAGGATGTGCCAGGTCACGTGCTCGCGCGATTCTTTGGAGGTCGCGGTCTGGTCCAGGATGAGCAGAACGCGTGTCCATAGGGCTTCGCTGTCAAGTCCTTTGGGGTAGGTGCGTCGAATGACATTGGAGCAGTACTCCACTTCCTTATGCGCCTCCAACGCCTCGACGGTGCTATCTACGATTTCGGGATCGATTAGCGGACAATCCGCCGTGAGACGGACCACGAGGTCGGCCTTCGACTCCCGCGCCGCGGCGGCGTAGCGGCCGAGAACATCGCTTTCGCTTCCGCGGAACCAACGCGCACCTTCCTTTTTCGCAACCCCTACGATCGCGTCGTCACGCGAATCCGTGGTGGTAGCCACGACCAGCTCATCGATCCGAGTGCATCTCTTTAGACGACGCAATTGCTGTTCAAGCATGGGCCGCCCTTCCAAATCCATCAGAACTTTCCCGGGAAGCCGCGTGGAACCCATGCGAGCCTGAAGAATAGCCACTCTCCTCATTATGGTTTTTCAAAAAACCAATACGTTATATCGTCCCAACCGGTTTTTCGCGCCAGAAAGCCTTTTTTACGTAATTTGAGCTCGGGAAAGAATTGGCGATATAGCGCTCCAAAATCGCGCTTAAACAACGCGCCATCTTGTCCTCGGTAGGGTACCGCCGTGGGCTGAGACGCGTAATATTCGCCGCACAGGATATAGCGATTGGAACAACGGTATATCTCGGACATGACTACAGGGAGGGATTCTGCGGGTAGATGGATGAGAACGCCCATCGTAAAGACCAAATCGAAATGGCGGTCCCGAAAAGGCAGCTGACGAGCAGGGGAATAAAGCGCATTTATCCTCGGAAATTGCCGATGGAGCTTCTCGATAGCTCCTCGATTGATATCGACGCCGAAGGTCGATTCTGGGGGGATGAATTCGGCGATCCAGCGCAGGTTGCCTCCGACATTGCAGCCGACCTCAAGGCAGTTGCGTAGCTCAACTCGTTGCAAGAGGCTTTTCCAGAAAGGGCGTCTGTTGGAATAGGCATCGCTGTTGCGGCTTGTATAGGCATCGCCAAAGTTTCCGGTCCAAAGCCGCTCGAGCCGTTTTGTTTCAGAAAGCGTTCTTGCCATGATTATATCCTTACCGGGAAGTTTTGGCCGCGCAGGTATTGTTTCGCCTCGAGCGGCGTCTGTTGCGTAAAATGGAATATGCTCGCGGCGGCCACGGCCGAGGCGCCGCCCTCGCGGAGCGCCTGGGCCATGTGCTCATATCCGCCGGCTCCCCCGGACGCTATAACGGGTATCCCGACCGAGTTCGAGACGGCGCGCAACAGGCCTATATCGTATCCCGTCATGGTCCCATCGCGATCGATCGATGTCAGCAGTATCTCACCGACGCCGGCCTCCTCTAAATCACGCGCCATATCGACGACGTTATGCCCTGTCGCTTTCGTCCCGGAATGCGTCCAAACCTCCCATCCGTCTGCCGTTGCTTTGGCGTCCAAGGACGCCACGATGCACTGGGATCCGAACCGGTTTGCCATTTCCCGAATAAGAGCTGTATTTTCCACCGCCGCCGTGTTTAACGCGACCTTGTCAGCGCCCACGGCCAAGAGGCGGCAGACATCATCAACGGAACGGATGCCGCCCCCTACGGTCAGAGGCATGAAGCACTCGTCGGCGAAGTCGTCGACGAGCTCGAAATCGGGCCTGCGGCCCTCTAGGGTCGCCATGATATCGAGGAAAACCAACTCGTCTACTTGGCGAAGGTTGTAGACCTTTATGGCCTGCATGAGGGCTCCGACGCGCCTGGTGTTATCGAATTGCCTGCCTTTTACCAGGCCGGTTTCTTTATAAAGAAGAGTGGGCATGACGCGTATCTTCAGCACGGGGATTAAAGAGTAAGGAAATTCCTGAGCACCGAGAAGCCGGCCCGTTGGCTCTTCTCAGGATGAAACTGCACGCCGAAGATGTTGTCGCGAGCGACCGCAGACACGAACTCCCCGCAGTAAGGGGTCCGCGCCGCGATGGCCGCCGGTTCCTTGCAGTCGAAATGAAAACTGTGGGTAAAATAGAAATCGGTGCCCGACGGAATTCCGCGGCCAAGCAGGGCGCCGGGCTTAAACACAACATCATTCCAACCCACGTGCGGGATCCTTTCGGTCGGCGATACAGGCACTAACCTCTGGGTAGTTCCAGGGAGCCAATTGAGTCCTCGCGCCCCTCCTCCTTCGGCTCCGGCCGCGGCGATCAATTGCATGCCGAGGCAGATGCCGAGAAAGGGGACCTTCTTTTCAAGCACCCGCTCGCTCAGGGCTTCCCGTAGGCCGCGTTCCTGCAGGCGACGAACGCCTTCCGTGAAAGATCCTATGCCCGGTAGGATGATTGCAGCCGCGTCCTTAAGGTCCCGTCCATCCGATACGACGAATGGACGGGCGCCGCACTCCTCGAGTGCGCGCCGCACCGAATCGACATTGCTGACGCCGTAATCAACGATGGCAACGCGCGTCACGGAGAGCCTACGGGCGTTTTTTCGATAACGGACACGTTGTCGTAATTGATCTTGGTGAGATTGCCTTCCCTATCCTTCACCAAATTTCCACGGCTGTCGCGAAGAAATAGCTTTTTGTTGGTGAATCGATCGCAGATGCTCGAAAATTCCGCGATGTCCATGTTCAGGTCGCGTAGGATCTCCTCTAAAGGGCAGTCGAGATAGGTCCACGGGAATTTGCCGTCGAGTTTTTGCACCAGTTTAATGGCATCTGAGCGAGAAAGGCGGCCCCGCCGGACATGGAGTGAAGCGATGTCCGACGCGCGACCGAAGCCAAACTTCAGAAACTTGAAATAGTCGTGAATCCCCGTCTGATGATTGTCGAGATTTTCATAATTAACCAGCGAGCCTTCGACGGTATGAGGCAGCGTCTCGAAGCCATGTGCCTGAGCGATCAATGCGTTCTGGTATCCGTCCCAAGGAAGGTAGTAGCCCAAGAACAGGCCCGTCACGCCAACGCGGCGCAGCTCCTCGTCTGAGGGATAGCTGTACTGAATCAGGTGCTTCTGCTCAATCCCTTCCTGCCCAATGAGATCGGTGACACGCAGGCCTAAGAGGCCGCCGAATTCTTCAAGCCATCGTCGCGTCAAGACGTTATTTTCGGATGCTGAAGCGGGCCCGCCATATTCGTCCTGGGAATTTTCGCCCCATACGAGGAGGGATACCCCGGCCTGAACCGCGACCCGAACCGGAATGGTAAAAATGGTCACATGTTCAGGCCATGAAATATCTCCTATCTGGGAAAGGGCAAGCCGGTTGATGCGGCGACGCATGACCGGATTAACGGAAATTTCGAGGTAATCTACTCCGAGTCGTTTGATGTTTTCGATGTTCCTTCGTCCGACAGCGGAAAGCTTGTCGGTGGTGGCGGTTACGCAAAGGGGATTCATGCCCAGCTCGAGCATCCGGATGACCTGGTACGTGCTGTCCTTGCCGCCGCTGACCGGCACGATGCAATCGTAGTTCGACCCGTCCTTCGAACGATAGCGCTCCAGCAGGGCCAGCAGCTCCTCGCGCCTCTTGTCCCAGTTTACAATCTTGCGCCTCTCGTAGTGTCTGCAGGCGGAGCAAACACCCTCCGCGTCCATGAATAGGTCCGGTTTCGTATCGGGAAGCACGCAGCGAGTGCAGTAGCGGATCATTGGAGCTCGCCGTTACCGTCGATCAGTTCCCACGAGAGGGGGGTGCCGGCAGCCACGGCGCACCGCGCCCTTTTCCCTAGCACTTGAGGGAGATTGCGCGGATGCAAGCCATGGGCCGGTCGAATGCAGCGGAGGTTTCTTTCGGTGAACCTCTCGCCAGGCTTGATATCCTCTGCCACGAAGAGCGAACGACGGAATATCCGGCACGGGATTTCGGCTTTGCTGGGCCCGTAACGGATCGATCCGAGCGCGGCCTCGGCCGTACGGATCGCCGAGACCATTGCCTTGAACTCAGACGCCTCTAAAGAGAAGGCGCTGTCGGGGGTCTGCCGCGCCCGGGAGAGAGTTATATGTTTTTCTAGGATGGTCGCGCCAAGCGCCACCGCCGTAACCGGCACCACGGTATCCAAGGTGTGGTCCGAGAAGCCGATGGGAACCCCAAAAGTCCCTGCGAGATGAGGAATTGTCCGGAGGTTGGTTTGATCCGCCGGCGTCGGGTAGGCACTCGTGCATTTTAGCAGCGCGAGCTGTCGGCACCCCGCGCCTTGAAGAGTGGCGACGGCCTCCTCGATCTCGGCGAGTGTCGCCATGCCGGTGGAGATGATGACGGGCTTGCCGGTTTCCGCGACTCGGCGAAGCAGCGGCAAATCCACTAGTTCGAAAGAGGCTATTTTGTATGCCGGAACATCCAGTTGCTTAAGGAAATCTACGGCCGAGGCGTCGAAGGGGGTCGAAAAGAAGTCCAGGCTAAGTTCTCTGGCGCGACGCTGGAGAGGCGCGTGCCATTCCCATGGGGTCTGTGCTTTCTGATAAAGGTCATGTAACGTCGCCCCACCCCAAATTGTGTCGCGGATCTGAAAGTATTTCCTATTCGAGGGAAGCGTCATCGTCTCGGGGGTATAGGTTTGGAGTTTGATCGCGTCTGCTCCAGCCGCCTTAGCCGCTTCGAGGATTTTTACGGCTTGATCATAATCGCCGCCGTGGTTGGCTGACATCTCGGCGATGATGTAGACCGGTCTTTGCGGGCCAATTTCACGGGCTCCGATATTGATGTGGGAAAAAGTCACTGGGGCTCGAGCATTGCGAGGAATTGCTTTTTAGTAAGCCGTCGGCCGTTCGCGCTGGTGTATTGAAATCCGGGCGGAACTTTTTTTCCGTTCCATTTCGAGCCGTCCCACCATGGAAAGAGCGGCGTGATGACGAAGAAATCGCCGGCATCGAGGGTCTGCGCCGCCTCATGCTCCGTGACGAGGCATTCATGGATTTTTTCGCCGGGTCGAACTCCGACCACCTTGAGATTGCATTCGGGGGCGAGGGTCTTGGCCACATCGATCACCGACAGGCTGCCGACTTTAGGCACGAATATCTCACCACCATGCATGCAAGAGAGAGCGGTGAGCACAAGCTCGACCCCCATATCGAGGGTCAGCCAGAATCGAGTCATCCGTTTATCGGTGACAGGGAGAACTCCATCCTTGCGTTTATCCAAGAAAAATGGGACCACGCTGCCGCGGCTGCCTATCACGTTCCCGTAGCGCACGACGGCAAAGCGGGTCCCTTCCCCGCCGGAATATGAATTTCCTGCTACGAAAAGTTTTTCGAGACAGAGTTTTGTCGCGCCGTAAAGATTCACTGGGTTGGCAGCTTTGTCGGTCGACAAGGCCACGACTCTCTTTACTCCGCAGTCGATCGCGGCGTCGATTATGTTTTGGCCGCCAAGAATATTAGTCTGGACGGCTTCAAACGGATTATATTCCAAGGTGGGCACCTGCTTGAGGGCCGCGGCATGAACCACGAAATCTACTCCATGGAAGGCGCGTCTGAGGCGCTCGCGGTCGCGAATATCACCGATGAAATATCGGATACGGGATTCCGGATCACTGAGAGCCTGATGCATATTAAATTGCTTTAATTCGTCCCGGCTGAATACAATAATCCGTTTCGCTCCAGTTTTTAGTAAACGTTTTATAAAACGTTGGCCAAAGGAGCCCGTGCCTCCCGTGACTAGAATGCTTTTCCCGGTTAAAAACGACGTTGTCGGGTTTCGAAAGGAGTTTGTTTTAGAGCTTGGTTGAGGCATGGATGTCGGCACGTAGTATTCTCCTCGTGGATACTGTGTTCAAATCCTGAACATTATACGGTTAAAACCATGTTTTCGTCAAGGATTGCCGGGATCTAAGGTAAGTGTCGGCGGACGAGGTAGAGGGGTCGCGCCTTGCTCTCCTCGTACATGCGGCCGATGTACTCGCCGATGACGCCGAGCAGGATCAGCTGGATGCTGTTCATGAACATGGTGAATAGTATCAGGGAGGCCCAGCCCTTGATCGTGGCGTGGCGGAAGAAATAGTTGTAGAGGATGAAGGCGGCGTAGGCGACGTTGACCGCGAGCACGAAAAGGCCGAGCCAGAGGGCCGCGCGCAGGGGCTTGACCGAAAACGATAGGATCCCGTCGACTCCCATGCGCAGCATCTTGCGCCAGGTGTACTTGGAGCCGCCGGCGGCGCGCCGGGGGGCCGAGAAGGGTACGGAGGCCTCGGGCATGCCGAGCCAGCCGATCATCCCGCGCAGGAAGCGGTTTCTCTCCTTCATCGACTTGAGGGCCTCGACCGCCTGCCGGTCCAGTAGTCGGAAATCGGCCGCGTTGGCGGCGATCGGCGTCGAGGAGAGTGCGTTGACGACGCGGTAGTACAGCGCGGAGCTCCATTTCTTGGGAAGCCCCACCCCTTCGGTGTCTTCCCGCACGGCGTGCACGACCTTCGCCCCCGAGCGCCAATGCTCGAGCAGCCGGGGAATGAGCTCTGGCGGGTGCTGCAGGTCCGCGTCCATCGTGACCACCGCCTCGCCCGAGGCGAAGTCGAGGCCGGCCGACAAGGCCGTCTGATGCCCGAAATTGCGGGTCAAGAGCAGGGCCCGCACGGAGCCGTCCTTGCGGGAGAGCTCCTCGAGCAGCGCGGCCGTGCGGTCGACGGAGCCGTCGTCGACGTAGAGGATCTCGTAGCGGACGCCGAGCGGGCGCAGGACTCCCGAGAGCCTCGCATGGAACTCGGGCAGCACCGGCTCCTCGTTGTAGACGGGGGCGACGACGGAAAGAAGGGGGGAGTCGGGCACGGCGTTGGCATTATAGTATACTTTCGATATGACGATAGCCGCGCTCAGCTGGGAGGAGATCCGCGTCGGTCAGAAGGCCGGCTTGAGCGTGCGCGTGACGCCCGAGCTCGTCGACTCCTTCGCGCGGCTGACCGGCGACGTCAACCCGCTGCACCTGTCGCCGGAGTTCGCCCGCAAAAAAGGCTTCCAAGACCGGCTCGCGCACGGCCTGCTCGTCTCCTCCTTCTTTTCGGCCATCGCCGGCACGATGCTTCCGGGCCGCGACTGCATCCTCCACTACGCCCGCTTCGACTACAAAAAGCCGGTGTTCGTCGGCTCCGAGCTGAAATTGGAGGCCGAGGTCGTCCAGAAGGTCGAGGCCTTCAAGGTGTTGATGCTGCAGATATCCGCTTTCGACGACAAGGGCGCGCTGGTCTTAGGCGGCCGCCTTCAGGCCGGACTGCTTGCCGATGCCGCCTGAGGTCTTCTTGATCACGGGAGCGAGCCGCGGCATCGGCGCGGCGATCGCCCAAGAGCTGGCCGCGCCCGGCCGGACAATGCTCGTCAATTACCGCCGCTCCGCGAAGGCGGCCGCCGCCGTCCGGCGCGCGGTGGAGCAGCGGGGCGCCGCCTGCCGGCTCGTGCGCGCCGATGTCAGCGAGGCTAAGGCGGTCGACGCCCTTTTCTCGGGCATCGCCCGCCGCGAGGGCCGCCTCGATGTCTTGGTCTCCAACGCCGGGATTCCTTTCCTTTATAAGAGGGTGCATGAGATCGATCCTGCCGAGTTTAAGGCCCAATGGAGCGTGCAGGCCGAGGCGGCCTTCCTGTTGGCCCGGCGCGCCGCGCCGATGATGATCCGCCAAAAAAGCGGTCGCATCGTGTTCGTGCTCTCGGGCGTCACCGTCGGGGCTACTCCCGCCTTCATGGCCGCCTACGTCAGCGCGAAATACGCCGCGCTGGGCCTGGCCAAGGCCTTGGCGGCAGAACTCGGACCCAAGGGCATCGGGGTCTTTTGCGTGTCTCCCGGGATGACCGAGACCGATTTCATCAAGGATTTCCCGAGGCCGATCGTAGAGGCCGAGCGCGAGCAAGGCCTGCTCAAGCCCGCAGACGTCGCGGGGGCCGTGAGGGATCTCCTGGCGCTGGCTCCCTCGGCGAATCTGGAGAATCGGCTTGTCGCCGCTTAAATGAAGCGCTCCGCGGAAGAGATCAGAAAGGCCGCGGAAAGCGGCGATTACTTGACCCAGCTTTCGGCGCATAAATCCTTGCGCGAGCTTCTCAAGGAAGATTCGGCGGCCTCGGGGCTGCAGCCGCTGCGCCTGGCCGTCCTGGGCTCGAGCACCACGGCTCAGCTGATCCCGTTGCTCGAGCTGCACTGTTTTAAGGAGGGACTGCTCGCCGAGATTTACGAGTCGCCCTTCGACCAGTACCAGCAGGAGATACTCGATCCCTCCTCGCGGCTCTACGCCTTCCGTCCCCAGGCGGCGCTTCTTTTCGTCAATTACCGCGACGTCCGACCCGGCCCGACCCAGGTCGAGGCCGAGCGCTGGGTATCGCTATGGAGGACGCTCTCCGAGAAGGGCCGATGTTTCGTGATCGCCAATAACTTCGACCTTCCCGTCGAGCGTCCGGCGGGAAGCCTCGAGGGCGGCCTTGATCAGGGCGTCGGCCGGCTGCGGCGCTTGAACGCGCTCCTGGCCGAGCGGACGGGCCAAGGAGTCGCGCTGCTCGACGCCGAGCATCTGTCGGCCATGCTGGGAAAGGAGCGTTGGCATGACCCGCGCTTCTGGCATCATTCGCGGCAGGCCGTCTCCTTCGAGGGCCTCACGCGCTACGCCGCCGAGGCTGCGGCGATGCTGCGCGCGGCGCTGGGGCGCTCCCGCAAATGCCTCGTCGTGGACCTAGACAACGTGCTCTGGGGCGGGATCGTCGGCGAGGACGGCGTCGCGGCCCTGGAGCTGGGGGACACGCCCCGCGGCGATGCCTTCCTTGAGTTCCAGCGTTACCTTAAGGCCCTCAAGCAGCGCGGGGTGCTTCTGGCCGCCTGCTCGAAGAACGACGAGGCCAACGCGAAGGAGCCCTTCGCGAAACGGCCCGAGATGCCGCTGCGCCTCGACGATTTCTCCGCCTTCGTGGCCAACTGGGAGGATAAGGCGACGAATCTGCGCTCCATCGCCTCCTCCTTGAATATCGGGCTCGACGCCTTGGTGTTCGTCGACGACAGCGCCGCGGAGTGCGAGATCGTGCGGCGCTTCTGCCCCGAGGTGGCCGTCTTGCAGATGCCCGAGGACCCCGCCGAGTACTGCCGGCTCCTCGATTCGCGGCGCTTCTTCGAGACGGTGTCGATCTCCGGCGAGGACGCTTCCCGAGCCGCGCATTTCGAGGCCGAGAAGAGCCGGCGGGCCCTGGAATCGGCGGCGCCGGACCTGAAATCCTTTTTGCGCGATCTGCGGATGCGCGCGACGGCGGAGCCCTTCAAGGAGGAGGACCTGGGCCGCATCGCGCAGTTGATCAACAAGACGAACCAGTTCAACCTCACCGCCCGAAGGCGCAACGAGGCGGAGCTGCGGGCCTTGATCAAGGACCCCTCGGCTCTGACCCTCTCGGTCCGGCTTCAGGACCGGCTGGGCGATTACGGGCTCATCGCCGTCTGCATCGGGCTTAAGCGCGGCGAAGAGGTCGAGATCGACTCTTGGCTCATGAGCTGCCGGGCCCTGGGCCGGGGTGTGGAGCAGTTCACCTTCACCCGGCTCGCGCAGGCGGCCTGGGAGGCGGGGGCCAAGTCCCTCCTCGGCCGCTACCTGCCGACGCCCAAGAACGGGATGGTCCGGGACCTCTATCCAAGCCTGGGATTTAAGCGCGAGGGAGAGCGCTGGAGGCTCGAGCTGCCGGCGCCGCCGGCGGAGGCATTCATCAGCGATGGATCCGCGATCGCTGCATCATAGGCTGGAAAGGATATTCAGGACGGTGTTCGACCGGGAGGAGCTTCTTCTCTCCGACTCCATGGCGGCCAAGGACATCGAGGGCTGGGATTCGCTGGCCCAGATCAACCTCGTCGTAGGCGCCGAGGCCGAGTTCGGGGTGCGCTTTCAGACGGCCGAGATTCGGGCGCTTAGGAATGTGGGGGAGTTTAAGGCGTTGATTGCGAAGAAGCTAGGAAGTTCAGCGTAATTCCCGCTCCCAAGTTAGGCTTTTACGCCCTTTGAGGGCGTGACTTCGTCGCGCTTCGCGCGACGAAGTTCGAGGTTCAGCCAGAGCAGCCAAGCCTCAAGATCGGCAAAATCTTCGGCCATAAATTCGGGGGAGGATTTCCGAATCTCTTCCATCTCCCCGAAGCCGCAGGTGACCACCCCTGTGTGGTACCCCGCCTGCTTGCCGGCGGCCACGTCCTTGTGAGTGTCCCCGATCACGTAGACGTCTCGAGCGGAGACCCGCCTTCCCAAGATTTGAGAGGCGCGCTGGACGGCCGTGCGCAGCACCTTCACCCGCCGGTAGCCGTCCGAGCCGAAGCCTCCGAAGTGGAAGTGATCGAGCAGGCCCGAGGGCCTGAGCTTGATATGCGCGCCTTCCTTAATGTTGCCCGTTCCCAGCCCGATGAGCGCCTTGCGCTCGCGCAAGGCCTTCAAGAAGCGTTTGATGCCGGGAATCAATTCATAGCGCCCGTCCGCGACGGCCTTGTCCACATGCCGCGGCAATCGGGCGAGATAGGCCTGCTCGAGCCGCGCCGCTTCCCTCGCGTCCGGCCGCCGCCCGACGGCCTTATGGAAGGCCAGGCGGAAATTGTCCTTGTCCGTGCGTCCCGCCAGGGAGAATTCCGAGCAGACCTCGCTCACGCCATGCAGTCGCCGCACCGCCTCGTTGAGCGCGCGCCGTCCGGCGCCACCCGCTTTCACGAGGGTTCCATCGAGGTCGAATAAAATAACTTTTGCCATCAACGGGAGTCAGCGGATGTACGGACGCTATTGTCTCATATAAGCCAGCAAAGGTGAATAAACACAACTAGAATATTTATCTGACCGAAGGCCCGGTATCTCGAATGAGATGCTTTTTTAGCGCCGCCAAAATGGCGGCGCTAAAAACCCTCATGCCTGTGGCAGGCCCACGAATTAAGCACCTTTAAGGCGCCCATGGTTATCGCCAAATAAGTTAGGTTTTATAATCACTAATTTCTTGAGGGAAAACTTACTGCCATTAGGTCTTAGAAGCAGGTATGCTGTAGTATTAGCATATGAATTGGAACAAACTTAGACACTCCGCCTTCCCTCTGCTTGTTATTTTTTGGTCATTTCAACCGATTTTCGGCCAAGAGCCTTCCCAGGTTCCGTCTTCCTCAAAGATGCGTCGGGCCATCAACGCCATCCAGGACGTTCTTTCGACTCATGGATTAAGCCTAGATTCTGCTCGTTCCAAATCGACGCTAACGGGACGGAAAGTCGAGCGCAGTCCAGAACAGATATTTAAATCCGCTAATCCTTCCTCGAACGCAGCTGATGCCATACAGTGGCATTTGCCGTTTGGCTTTAATAAAGCCGCACGTCTTATGCTTTATGCGAGAACCTTTGCGAATAGTGACGAAGATGGTATCGACTGTTTTGAGCAGATTGCTAACTGGAAAGTCTCGCCAAAGTTGCGCGGAATATTGCTTGAAATCTTAGGCTTCGCGGGAAAAGTTGATACCGACGCTGACGCTCGGGACTTCGTTACGGTATTGGCCCGGCGCCAAGCAGAGGAGAATAAGCATGCTCGGCAGACGCATCAATCATTGCCGGCCAATCCTTTGCCTGGAGGAGAATATTGGGACCTCGCTTCCGTTAACGCGGCGGATTTAATGAGGCAAGATCTCGACCCCGCCACCCGATATCGTTTTTTTGACATCTCATTTTTTGTCGTGGAATGTTTAAAAGAAACCGTGCGACATCTAGGTTTGACTAATGTGAGCATTGAGCGGCAGGATATCCGGCATCTAGCACCTCCGACGGGCCCATTGGCCGTGATTCGGGCCAAAAATACTGTTAGTTACGTGCCTGATTTTGAGAAGAAGTTGGAGGAAATGGCCAGCTGGCTGCAGGTCGGCGGTCAACTTATCCTGCAATCGGAAACTGATCCGGATCATCGGGCGATCATTGTAGACTGGCATGCTCCTCTCGCCGAGAAATTAATTAGGGATGGCTGGCGCTTCGAATATCAACTTGTAGAGGACGACTCCAGGCTAAAGCGTTTTCCGATTCCGCTCGATACCTTGAAGTTCACCAAACCAGGAGTCAATATCGATCGCGCTTCGGTAGCGACGTCACAAGCGCTCTGGCAAAAATATTTAGAACGAATTCAGACCGCAGGAGCCGCTGCCAGGCGCAGATAAGAAAAAAACTCCACATTGCCCTTGGCCCCCGTGACGGGCGATGACATCACTCCCTCTTCGCGCAATCCGAGCTTGCGGGCCGCCTCGAGCACCTTCTCGACGGCTTCCCGCCGGTGGCGCTCGTCGCGGACTATGCCCTTCGGGGTTTTCTTGGGCTCCAGCTCGAATTGCGGCTTGATCAGCAGCAGGAGCTCGGCCGGCGCGGCCAGGCAGGAGACGAGCGGGGCGAGAATTTTCGTCAGCGAGATGAAGGAGACGTCGGCGACTGCCAGATCGGGCGCCGGATCGAACAGTCCGGGACGGAGTTCCTTGGCGTGGAATTTTTCGAGCAGCGAGACGCGGGGGTCCTTCTTCAGGGATTCGTCGAATTGGCCGTAGCCGACGTCGACGGCGTAGACGCGCCTGGTTCCGCGCTGGAGCAGGCAGTCGGTGAAGCCCCCCGTCGAGGCGCCGACGTCGAGCGCGACGCGGCCCCCAGGATCGACGCCGAAATGATCCAGCGCCGCGGCGAGCTTAAGCCCCCCGCGCGAGACGAAGGGCGAGGCCTCGGGCAGCACCTCGATATCGGCGTCGACGGGCAGCTCCAGGCCGGCCTTGGGCGAAGCGACGCCGAGAACGCGGACCTTGCCGGCCATGAGGGCCGCCTGCGCCTTGGCCCTGGTGGGGAAAAGCCCGCGGGAGACCAGGAGACGGTCGAGCCGCTCCTTAGCCGAGCGCTGCCTGGCCATCGAGCTCGGCCAGGGGGCGGGCTCGGATCTTGTCCTTGCCTTCCTTGGTGAGCACCTCGACGCGATGCCGCGCGTCCTCGAGCTTCTGGGTCAGGGCGCGCGAGAGCGCGACGGCGTCCTCGAAGAGCTTGAGGGAAAGCTCCAAGCCCTTCTCGCCGGACTCCAGCTGGGCGACGATCTCCTCGAGGCGCTCGAGCGATTCCTCAAAGCTTTCCTTCGTGGCGCTGGAGGGCGCGGCTACGGCCTTCTTAGTTGTCATCGGTTTTCAAGACCTCCGCTGTGAACGCCCCTTCGTGCAATCGCACCCGGACCCGGTCCCTGGGGGAGAGCTGCGCCGAGGACTTGATGGCCCGGCCGTCCTCGCCGAAGGCGATCGAATAGCCTCTCGCCAGGCAGGCGAGCGGGCTTAAGGCGTTGAGTTTTTGGATCTGCAATTGGGCCGAGGCCTCGGCTTGCCGCAGAAGCCCTAGGGCAGCGGGCCGCAGGCGACGCGATGCGTCCTGGAAGCGTCGGGCCGACTCTTGAAGAGCCCGCCCGGGCCCCGCCAGCACCCTCGCGGTGAGCTCGTCGACGCGCCGCGCGCGCTCGTCGACGATGCGCTCGGGCCGCAGCAAGAACGGGCTGCTCTGGTGATGCCGCAGGGTCTCCGACAGCCGGGCTAGAAGCCCCTGCATGGCCGCGGGCAGGCGCTGCTCGTTCTCGCCCAGCCGTTCGAGCACCTCCCGCTTCTCGCGCACGACCAGCTCGGCGGCGGCCGAGGGGGTCGGGGCGCGCAGGTCGGAGACGAAATCCGCGATGGTGAAATCCGTCTCGTGCCCGACGCAGGAGATGACCGGGATGCGCGAGGTGGCGATGGCGCGGGCCACGATCTCCTCGTTGAAGGCCCAGAGGTCCTCGAGCGAGCCGCCGCCGCGGCCGACCAGCAGCACGTCGGTGTCGGGCAGCAGATCGTTGAAATCCTTGATGGCCCCGGCGATCTGCTCCGCCGCGCCGCTGCCCTGCACCAGCACGGGATAGATGCGGATATGCAGCCCGTCAAAGCGCCTGCCCAGGATATGGAGCATGTCGCGCACGGCCGCGCCTTGCAGCGAGGTGACGATGCCGATGCGCTCGGGGAAAGCGGGGATGGGCCGCTTGCGCCCCTGGGCGAAGAGACCCTCCTTTTCGAGCTTCGCCTTGAGCTGCTCGAAAGCCAATTGCAGGGCCCCTTGCGCCTTGGGCGTGATCTGGGAAACGATGAACTGGATCTGGCCCCGCTTCTGGTAGGTCGAGACGCGCCCGCGGGCGAGCACGAGCAGCCCGTGCTCGAGCTTGAAGCGGACCGCCGCGGCGTCGCCCTTAAACAGCACGGCCGCGATCTGGGAATCGGCGTCCTTTAACGTGAAATAGGTGTGCCCGGAGGGAAAGGTCTTCGGGTCCGATATCTCGCCCTCCACCCAGAGATCCGTGAACTGGGCCTCGAGCCGGTCATGGATGAGCCGGTTGAGCTGCGAGATGCTGATGGCTATGTCACTCGCCTCCCCCGCGGGGAGGCGAGTAGGCGAGGGGGGCAGAATGTTCTTCATCGAGTTTTTTGTTTCTCCGAATGTCGTTGCGCGCCCCGCAGCGCGCGCAGGCGTTCGGCCAGGCGCGCCTCGTCTCCCTGATCGGTGGGCTCGTAGAAGCGCATGGGATCGGGCATGTATTCCTGCGTTACATAATGATCCGGGAAATCGTGCGGGGTGCGGTAGCCCTCGCCGTGGCCTCGGCTCTTGCGGTCGCCGGAGGCGTCGCGCAGGTGCAGCGGCACCTCGCGGGAGCGCCCGCGCTGGGCCTCGCCTAAGGCCTTGTCAACGGCGAGATAGGCCGCGTTGGACTTGGGGGCGCAGGCGACGTAGATCGCCGCCTGCGCCAGCGGGATGCGACCCTCAGGCATGCCGAGGAACTCGACGGCTGCCGCGGCCGCCGAGGCGACGAGCAGCGCGCGGAAATCCGCGTTTCCCACGTCCTCGGAGGCGCAGATGAGTATGCGCCGGGCGATGAAGCGCGGGTCCTCGCCGGCCGCGATCATCTTGGCCATCCAGTAGACGGCGGCGTCGGGGTCCGATCCCCGCATCGACTTGATGAAGGCCGAGATATGGTCGTAGTGATCGTCCGACTTGCGGTCGTAGCGGATGGCGCGGCGCTGTATGGATTGCTCCGCGACGGCAAGCGTGATATGGCGCTTGCCGTCCATCTCGAGCGGGGTTGTCAAGGCCGCCAGCTCCAGCGCGTTGAGCAGCTTCCTGGCGTCGCCCCCGGCCATGCGGACGAGATGCTCCTTCGCCTCGGGCTCGATCTCGAGATGGAGCCGGCCGAGGCCGCGCTCCCCGTCGGAGGCGGCGCGAGCCAGGATCGACTCCAGATGCCGATCCTCGAGCGGCTTGAACTCGAAGGCCGTAAAGCGCGACAGCAGCGCCGCGTTGACGTAGAAAGAGGGATTCTCGGTGGTCAGGCCGATGAGCAGCACGTCTCCGCGCTCGACGGCGGGCAAGAGCACGTCCTGCTGGGTGCGGTTGAAATGGTGTATCTCGTCGACGAGAAGCAGGGTCCGGCGCCCGTGCTGCTGGAGGGAGAACTTCGCCGACTCGAGGGCCTTTTTTAAGTCCGCGACTCCGGCGGCCACGGCGTTGATTTCGACGACCTGGGCGTTGGAGCGCGCGGCGATCATGCGCGCCAAGGCCGTCTTGCCCGATCCCGGGGGGCCGAAGAAGAGGGCCGAGGCAAAGCGCTGGGCCGAGATCAGCCGGTGCAGCAGCTTGCCCGGCCCCAGCAGATGCTCCTGCCCGGCGAAATCCTCGAGGCGGGCGGGCGCCATGCGGGCGGCGAGCGGCCGGCTTTGCTCCGGCAGCTCGCCGGAGCCGAAGAGCTCTTCGGGCATCAGCGTGAGGAGTCGAGCGCGCGCTGGAGCTCCGAGCTAAGCTCCTCGAGCTTGCGGTCTTCGGCCAATCGGAGATTTTCCTGCTGCTGCTTGAGCTTCCAAAACTCCGCGCCGAAGGCCATGGCGGTGAGCAGCGCCAGCTTGGAGGTGTCGGGCGACTCCGACTCGCGCTCGATCTCGGCCATCTTATCGGAGACGGCCTGGGCGAGGGAGTGCACCTCGAGCTGGGTCATGCCCTCGATCTCGACGGTGATCTTCCGGCGGCGGATCTCGATCTCGAACTTCTCGTTGATCATGTCACTTGCCTCCCCCGCGGGGAGGCAAGTAGCCGAGGGGGCTCGCCTGTTTTCATGAGGTTACCTTATCTAATTTTTGAAGCATCCGCTCCAGCCGCGTCTTGATCCTCTCCTGCTTGCTCCCGAGGGCGTGGAGGCGCTTTAGCTGCGCCTGGAGCCGGGCGTTCTCCTCGCGCAGCTCGTCGGCCTCCGCCCGCAGCCTCTGATTGTCTTCGGCGAGCTTGCGCAGGCGGCGCACGGCCTCCTGCACCAGCGCCTCCAAGTGCTTTAAGCGCGCGTGTTGCATCTTTAACCCCGAAGCTCCGCCTGGCATTCGCGGCCGAGGCGCTCTAAGGCCTCGGCCACGGAGCCCTGCACTTGCTCGTCGCGCAGCGTGCGCTCGATCGTCCCTAGGCTCAGGCGCAGGGTCAGGCCGGCTTTTCCCGCGGGCAGGCCCAGCACCTTGGCCTTGGCCCCGTGGATGCGCTCGACGAGCTGCAGGTCGAGCAGGAAGGGAAGGCCGCGCAGGCAGCCCTCGACGGAGCCGTACGGCAGCTCTTCGGGAACGAGGATGGAAAGGTCCCGCGTGACGGTGGGGAAGGCGGAGAACGGCTTAAATTTCGGAGAGGGCACGGGCTGCGCCGCCAAGGCGTCGAGCTGCACGACGAAAGCGGCGCTTCCGTCGGGCAGGTCCCAGCGGGCCGCCACGTCCGGGTGCAGGAGCCCCGCCACGGCGAGGGGGCCGTGGGGCCCGAAGGCGGATAGAGTCGCCTTCGGATGAAAGAGCGCCTCGCCGGGCGCCTGCCGCCAGGAGAGAGGGACTCCCTCCAAGAGGCTCAGGAGGGCGCCCTTGGCCTCGAAGAAATGGTTTGAGGACGATGGCTGCCGCTGGGTCCAGTCCGCCCGCGCGGGCAGCCGCCCGGCTAAAATTGCGGCCAGCGCCGCGCGCTCGTGCACGTCCTTTTTCCCGGGTGAATACACCCGGCCGACCTCGAAGAGCCGAAGCCCCGCGGCGTCCCGGCGGAAATTGTACGAGGCGCTCTTGAGCAGGCCCGGCAGCAGGCTCGGCCGCAGATGCGCCCAGTCCGCCGACAGCGGGTTGAGCACGTCGACGGTCGAGCCGGGCTCCAACCCGGAAATGGAGAGCTCCTTGTCGGAGATGAAATCGTAGTTGTAGGCCTCTAGGAAGCCCAGGGCCGCCAGGCGCTCGCGCAGGCGCCGCGTCCATTCGACGCAAGGGTCCTTCTTCGGGCGCTGCAGCCTGACCGGCGCGGCCTCCGAGCCGATCGAATCGTAGCCGAGATGCCGCCCCACCTCCTCGGCGAGGTCCCAGCGCGTGCGCAGGTCCAGGCGGTGGGTGGGAGGGGTGAAGGAAAAGGATTGGGGCCCCCCCGTCCAGTGGGCGGCGATGGAGCGCAGCAGCCGTTCGATCTTCTGCGAGGAGTGCTCGGTGCCGAGGATGCGGTTGATCGCCTGCGGCGAGACCTCGATCGGCGCGGGCTCGGAGGGCTCAGGATAAACGTCGACCGGCGCGAACTCGCGCGGGCGGCCGCAAAGCTCCCGGATAAGCGCCGCGGCGCGGGCGGAGGCCAGGGCCGCCATCTCGGGGGAGGTCCCCCGCTCGAAGCGGTAGGAGGAATCGCTGCGCAGGCGCAGGCGTTGCGAGCTGCGGCGCACCAGGGCGGGCGCGAAATGGGCGGCTTCCAGGAAGACGGATCGTGTCCTCTCGGTGACCCCCGTCTCGGCGCCGCCCATGATGCCGGCGATGGCGACGGGGCGTGAGGCGTCCGCGATAACTAAGTCCTCGCTGGAGAGGGAATAGTTCTTGCCGTCGAGAGCGGCAATCGACTCGCCCGGGCGGGCCATGCGCACGCGGAGCTTCTCCCCTACGAGCTTATCGGCGTCGAAGGCGTGCAGCGGGTGCCCATACTCCAGCAGCACGTAATTGGTGATGTCGACGACATTGTTGATCGGCCGCAAACCAGCCAGTTCGAGGCGGCGGGCCAGCCAGGCGGCAGACGGGCCGACCCGGACCTCCGTGAAGGACCGTCCCAGGTAGCGGCCGCAGGCCCCCTTAGCCTCGATCGACGCGCCCAGGGCTCCCGGGGGTCCGGCGGGCGTCGGAGCCGCGGACGGCGGCGGCAGTGGGGACATGAAATAGATCGCCAGTTCCCTGGCCAGCCCGTAATGCGAGAGGCAGTCGGGACGGTTGGGGGTGACCTCGACCTCGAGCACGCGGTCACCCTCGCCGAGCAGGGAGGAGGCGTCCTTGCCGAGCGGGGTATCGGGGGACAGCACGTGGATGCCGTCGCCGTTGGCTTCCGCGATCCCCAGCTCCGCCGCCGAACAGATCATGCCTTCCGACTCGGTCCCGCGGATCTTGCTGCGGGTGATGACCTTGCCGCCGGGGAGCTTGGCGCCCACCAAGGCCAGGGGGACGCGCTGCCCCACCGCGATGTTCTTGGCGCCGCAGACCACGCGGAACTTGTCGGTACCGTTGGTCAGCGAACAAAGCGACAGCCGGTCCGCGTTGGGGTGCTTCTCGATCTCGAGTATCTCGGCCACCACCACTCCGGAGAACTCGGGGCCGACCGCGCGCGTCTCGGAGACCTCGAATCCCAGAAGAAACAGGTGCTCGGCCAGGGCCTCGGGGCCGATAGGCACGGGCAGGAACTCGCAGAGCCACTTGTATGAAATTTTCATTGAACGACAATTTTTATGCTTGGGAATGGATATTTACGCGCCTCGGGCGCGTGACTCGTCGCGCTTCGCGCGACGAGTTCGAGGTTTCTCGCGAGTATTCCGCGCTTGGCCGCGCAAGCGCGGCCAAGCCACGCGCTCAAAGCGCGTAAAAGTTGTCGTTCAAGCTCAGAACTGTTCCAAGAATCTAATGTCATTCTCGTAGAACATGCGTATATCGGGCACGCCGAGCTTGAGCATGGCGATGCGCTCGACCCCCATGCCGAAGGCGTAGCCCGACCATAGCTCGGGGTTGTAGCCGACGGCCTTGAATACGTTGGGGTGCACCAGCCCCGCCCCCAGCACCTCCATCCACCCGCTGCGCTTGCAGGCGGGACATCCTGAGCCCGAGCAGAGCAGGCATTGGATATCGACCTCGGCCGAGGGCTCGGTGAACGGGAAATACGAAGGCCTAAATCGGCTGTGCGTGTTGGGCCCGAAAAGGCCGCGCAAAAAGAGATCGAGCGTCCCCTTGAGGTCCGCCATCGAGACGTTCTTGTCGACGTAAAGGCCCTCGACCTGGTGGAAAACGGCCGAATGGGAGGCGTCGACCGCCTCGTGGCGGAATACGCGCCCCGGGGCAATGATCCGCACCGGCGGGCGGCAGCTTTCCATGCGCCGCACCTGCACGGGGCTCGTGTGCGTGCGCAGAAGCATCGAGGCTGGCTCGCGCAGGTAAAAGGTGTCCTGCGTGTCGCGCGCTGGGTGGTCGGCGGGAATGTTGAGCGCCTCGAAATTATAGTACTCCGTCTCGGCCAAGGGCCCCTCGGCCCAGGAGAAGCCGAGGCGCTCGAAGATCGAGGCGATCTCCGCCTCGATCTGGGTCAACGGGTGCAGGCGGCCCGCGGGCGCCGCCGACCCGGGAAGGGTGACGTCGACGCCCTTAGAGAGGCGCCGCTCGCTGCCCTCGCGCTCCAGCTGCCTGCGGCGGGCGTCGATGGATTGCTCGAGCTTCTCCTTGAACTCGTTGGCGCCGCCGCCCAGGCGCCGGCGTTCCTCGAGAGGCAGGTCCTTGAGGCTCTTGAGCAGCAGGGTCAGCGAACCCTTGCGGCCCAGAAAGCGCAGGCGGACCGATTCGAGCTCCTCGAGCGTGGAGGCCTTGGAAACCGAGACGGGCGCGTGGGCCGACTCCTTCTTCCAAGACTCCTCCCACTGCCCGGCCGCGACCTCGTCCATCGGACGCCCTTACGAGGGATTGCGGGTGAGGGAGACCAGTTTTTTGAAGGAATCCGAGTCCCGGACCGCCATCTCGGCCAGCATCTTCCGGTTGAGCGCGACGCCGCCCTTCTTGAGCCCGGCCATGAAGCGGCTGTAGCTCGTGCCTTCCTCGCGGCAGGCGGCGTTGATGCGGGAGATCCACAGGGAGCGGAAATCTCCCTTCTTATCCTTGCGGCCCGTGTAGGCGTGGACCAGGGATTTCTCGACCTGCTGGATGACCGCGCGCCAGCGGTTGCGCTTATTGGAATAGCTGCCCTTGGCCAGTCGGAAATATTTCTTCTTGCGCTGCCTCGTGGTGACGCCGGATTTAATTCTCATGGGATTCGCTCACTGGTACGGCAGGTATTTGCGCAGCGTCTCGCCCTCGGTCGCCGTCAGGGTGTCGGCCTTGCGCAGGCTGCGGCCGCGCTTGGCGGACATGGGGGTCAAGAGATGCCGCAGCCCCGCCTTCTTGTGCTTCCATTTCCCGTTGGCGGTGCGGCGGAAGCGCTTCTTGGCGCCGCTGTGCGATTTGAGTTTTGGCATGGTTCGTCCTAGTGCTGTTTCGGGGCCAGCGTCATGACCAGGCGGTTTCGGTCCGACAGAGGCGCCTGCTCGACGGAGGCCAGGGTGTTGAGCCGCTCCTGTATCTGCTGCAAAAGCTTCATCCCGAGATCGCGGTGCTGCATCTGACGGCCGCGGAAGACGACGGTGATGCGGACCTTGTCGTGCTCCTTCAAGAACTCCTCCGCGTGGCGGACCTTGACGTCGAGGTCATGGGCGCCGATCACCGGGGTGAACCGGATCTCCTTGAGCAGGCCGGTCTTCTGCTTCTTCCTGGCGGTCCGCTGCTTCTTCTCCTGCTCGTAGAGGTACTTCGAGTAGTCGAGAATCTTGCAGACCGGCGGGTTAGCCTGGGGGGCGATCTCGATTAAGTCGAGTCCCTTGGTCTTGGCGATCGCGATCGCTTCGTTGACGCCTTTGATGCCCAACTGGGTTCCGTCGGAGTCGATGACGCGGACGGAATGGGCGGTGATTCGGTTATTGACGCGGATCGAGTTTTTCTGGGATAAAATTAGCTCGTTTCCTCCTTGTTTTCGCTGTTGCGGATACCGAGATTCTCGTCGAGAAACGGTAAGCCGATACTGTACTATCTTTTCGGCCCCGGGTCAACTTAAAACGCTGGAAATCCGATGGTCTCCATTTATCATGGAGGATTCAAGGCCTCTTTTGGGCGATAAAAAGGGCGTTATTTTTAAACCCTTTTCGCTTTAAGCCGTCTTTCTTGGACACGGGAGCCTATCTGGGCTACGCTGGTCTTATCGATATGCGCACGCTCCGCATCGCGCTTTTTCTTCTTTTGTGGGCCACGCAGGCGCCCGCCGCCAGCGCCGCCAGATCCCGAGATGAGGCGACGCGGCGGGTCGGGCCTAGTTCTTCCTCGGCGGCCGCCTCAGAGATCCGAGGACTACTGGAATCCCAGGACCGCATCCGCGTCTTCTTTTCCGCCGCTCCGGGCTTCGGGCATCAATCCGCGACCCTGGCCATCGCGCGGCATTTGCGCGAACTGGGCTTTAAAGGCGAGATCGAGGGCGTTTACTTCGACCGGGATTGCGAATGGAGACATGACCAGCGCCCAACCTCCGAAAAGCTCGCCGTGCTCATCCCCCGCTTCGATCCCAAGCGTTGGGAGGATCAGAAAATTCCGAAGCTCAACATGACTCTTAGGAGCTATTCGAGTTTCGCGAAGCGCAACGATCCCGTGGGCCTTGCGATTACCGGAGGGCTCGATTATCTCCAGACCTTGCAATGGAATCTCGGAATCAAGCAAAAGCATTTTGGCGACATCTTCAACGCGGAGTTTTTTCTGAGGCTCTCGCCCAAGGGCTGGGATGAATATCAGGATGAGCTATGGATTCGAGGCGCGTCGCGTCCAAAGCGGATTCCGACTACGGATCACCATCAGCTCCTTTATAAGCCGGCGAGCCGGGCGGAGGCGGCCAGGGAGATCGCCTCCTTGCCCGAGGGGCCCAAGAAGGACGGGCTTCGGGCCCTGCTCGGTGGCCTCCAAGGCAGAGCCCTGTTGCCAGCCTACGCCCTGGATCTCGGTTTCACCTCCGCGGAGGCGGTGCATCGGCTGTTGCTGGGACTCAGTGAGGCGATGGAAAGCTCCGACTTTCCGCTTTCCGACGGGGTCGTCGTCCCGTTGCTCTGCGACCTCCAGGAGAAAATGCCGGAGCTCGAGCACATCCTTCTTCATCCCGGCTCCAGCCGCGAGATATCTAAATTGAGCCCCGAGAGGCGAAAACGGATTGACAAGGCGAATGATCGCTTGAGGGAACGGTTGAAAATGGTCTCCATCGAGGCGGATTGGCTGCCTGAGGAATTGACCCAGCTGGCACCGGGCCAGATCCTCTTCGTGAAGGTGGGGCCGGTCCCGCCGCTTCTCTTTGAGTATCTGTTCCGTCGCAGCAGCTTGCCACCGACCTTGGCGGGCCGCAACGCGGTCTCGCTGGCGCGGATGCTGGGCATTCCTTTCCTGTCGAAGTATCAGGCAGATTTAAATGAGGTCGCCGGGGCGTCGCCCCTCGGTCCGGATCCGGCGGTTGAGCGCCTGTTGGCGGGCCGAAGCGGCAAAGGCCTTATCGACTCATGGGTCAATAACCGCAATTACGACTTCGAAAGCCTCGCCGACTTTATCCGGGCGGCGGTTCGGCCGCGTTCCGCGCTGCGCCGCGCCTTTCGGGCGGCGCGTATACGGCCTAACGATCCGTCATACGACAAATTGGCCTTGGGCTTGCGGCAGATACAGGCCGTCAAAACACCGCCGTCGAAAAATTAGAATCCCCTTGCCTTGGAACATCAATATATATATTGACATAGCAATATTATACTGTATAATAAAGTCATGGCCCTTAAAGCATTCACCGCCAAGATAGACGAAAAGACCCTCAAGGCGCTAAAGGCCGTTTCGGAGAGGACGCGCATCCCTCAGTCCGAGTTATTGAGGGAAGGAATCGCCTTGGTGCTGAGGCGGCATGCGGAAGACGTGCTGACCGTCGGCTTGAAGAATGAGATCGAAGCACTGCTTAAAGAAGACAGCGCTCTATTAAAGCGGCTGGCGAAGGCTTGATCTATCTCTTCCCGAACCAAGTCCTTTACCTGCATAAGCGAGTCCTCGAAGTGTCCGGCGGTTCGGACGGCGTTCGGGATCTTGGCCTGCTAGAATCCGCCGTTTACCGCCCTCAGGCCAGCTTCGGGGGTTCGGACCTTTATCCGGACGTATTCTCCAAGGCGGCCGCGCTGGGACATTCTCTAATCAAAAATCATGCCTTCGTCGATGGCAATAAGCGCACCGGTTTTGAAGCCATGCGGCTTTTCTTGCGGCTTAACGGTTGGGATTTAAAGGCCAGCGACGAGGAAAAATTTCGTCTCGTCCTGGAAATTGCATCAGATTCCCGGCGCGATGAGCATTCCGTAGCGGAGTGGCTCAAAAATAAGTCGGTAAAAATATAGCGGCGCCGGAGGATGCGAATCCGGCGCCGTCACTGAGAATCAAAAACGACGACCTTTGGGAGCGAGGCTGGGGTTGAGTAATGCGCCGACCATCCGTGGCAAAAGTGCTCCAAGGATGATGCCCACGAGTGGTCCAACGCCCGGAGTGATACCACCCAATATGGCCCCTCCGATAATGCCAGCGGCAAGAGGAGTGTATTTCTCATGCGCTTCGCTATCTTTTTTTATCTCTCCGACTTCGGCCAGGGCTGTTGCGATCATATATCCCATCAGACCCATGAAAGCGCCGGCCAGAACCCCAACGGCGGCGACTAGGGGAATGCCGGTGAGCGCGCCGATGCCCGCGCCGGAAATGGCGCCGCCCACGGCGCTTGCGATGATTTCACGTTGGCCCTGATCCTTGGGGAACTTGCGTCCGGAAGGTGGAGGTGGCGGGGCGCCGTTCTTGCCGTTTCCCGAGGCGACGTTATTGACGGTGAGGGGGCCGACCTTCTTGAGTCCGGTCTTTGCTGCCACCGCGTCTTTAGCGTCCGAGCCTTCTCCGGTCAGGGCCCGCTCGGCGTCCTGCGCGGCGGCTTGCGCCTGTTCCGGCGTCGCGGCGTCGCCAATTTTGCCGGAAATCGCGGCGGCGTCGTTGAGATTGTCTGTTTCGCCGGCGTATCCCATGCTTAACGACGTCATTGCGATCAAGACGACGGAAAGAATCCTCAGTAACATGCTTTTCCTCCTCCCTAGTAAATACAACCGCGATATTTTACAGTGCCGCCGTCGATATGAACATGAGACCAAAGGCCTATAAGCCAAAAGTCTTTGGTACTAGATAATGGAAACGCAAATTCACTGTGTCCCGGACGCGGCAGCGTCGTGGGGATAAATCGAGGCTCTTCAGGGGCAGCTAGCTGTTTTTTGGGGTGTTTTTGGGCCTGACATTCTCTGACAGTTTAGGGTATTGCTTTTCCTAGGGACTACTGTTACTCTCAAACTGCTCATGAAAAGCCCTTTCTGGGCCTCTCATTTTATTTTTGCCGCATTTTTAGGGATGGCCGTCTGTCAGGCGGCCGCCGCCGTCGATCTGCCCGAGGAATTCACCCAAACCGATACCGAAGAACGGCAGTTGCTGCGCTCGGCCGCGAGCCTTTTCGCCTCTCAAAATTATCCCGCCGCCGCGGGGCAGTACCGCAAGTTCGTCGACCGATTCGGCCGCAGTTTCCGGGCGCCCGAGGCGCAGATGATGCTCGCCGAATGCCTCTATCGGCAATCCATCCGCGAGGCGGGGCTCCGGGACCAGCCGTCGGAGAAGGTCTTCGCCGACGCCAAGGGCGAGTTTACGCGCGCGCTGCGCATGATCGCGCGCGACGACCATCTCTCCGAGGGGGCCGCCTTCCGCCTCGGCGAGATCGAATTCAATCTCCGGAATTATGAGGAAGCGATACGGCATATGCAGCGGCTGCAGTCCGACCACCCCGCGGGGCTTTTGCGCGGGGAGTCGAGGCTGCTGCAGGCCCAGTCGCTTTTGGCGCTTCGCCGCGTCGGGGAAGCCTACCCGGTGCTCAAGACCGCCTTGGCCGATCAGCCGGCCACCCTTGACGACCCGCGGATGCAGCTGACCTATGGCATCGCGCTTTTTGAGATCGGCAATTCCTCCGAGGCCCTGCGCTATCTCGAAAAGCTCACGAGCGTCACCGCGCATCTCTACGCCGCCCGGGCCTACCTGCATCTCGGAAAGCCCCTGGTGGCCATCGGCCGTCTGCGCTCGCTCATCGACGCGGACCCGCAGGGTCCCAGCGTCGAGCTGGCGCAGTACCTGCTGGCCGAGTCCTTCTTCGCCTCTAAGGATTACCCGTCGGCGATATCGGCCTACGAGCAATTCCTGCGCTCCTATCCGAGAAGCCCGTACAAGCCGGCCTCGATGTATAAGATCGGGCTCTGCCAATTTGAGCGCGAGGAATACCTGGCCGCCCGCGGCAGCTTCCAGTCGGTACTGCAGCTAGCCCCCCGGAGCGAATTCGCCGAGTTGAGCCTCTACATGATCGGCGAGTCCTTTATGAAGGAAGGGCGGCTCAAGGAGGCCAATCTCGCCTACGCCGACATGGCGGGGAGTTTCCAGAGCCCCTTGGCCGGCAACGCCTATTTCAAGCAGGGCTGGACCCATTACCGCCAGAACGAGCTCACGGCGGCGGAGGCCTCGCTCCGGATGATGCTGGCCAAGCACGGCTCGCACCCGTTGGCCCCCGCGGCCGCCTTCCTCATCGGCAACGTATTGACGCATCAGCAGCGCTACCGCGACGCCGTGACGTCGTACCAGCGCGCCCTCGACATGCTCGAGAACAGCCAGGAGCCGGACGAGAAGAAGGTCGAATTGCGCGAGGCCTGCCTGGCCTTGCTCAATCGGGCCAATCTCTTGGCCGGCGATCATGCCAGCCTTGTCTCCGGCTACCAGTACGTGCTGGGACATGTCAAGCCGACCCTTAACATCTGGCGGGCGGCGACGCTGCTGCACATCGCGGAGGGTCATTTCCGCCAAGGGCAGTTCGACCAGGCGTTGGGCCTCTACCGCGAGATCGCCAATTCCTATCCGGCCAGTCCCGAATCGGCGCTGGCGGTAGACGGCGCCGCCTGGTGCCTGTTCGCCAAGGGGGATTTCGCCGCGGCCGAGCGCGAGCGGACCAAGCTCGCCGCGCAGCGCGGGCGGCCGGGCGTGGCCGCCTCCCAGAGCGTGCTCGCGGAGGGAAAACTCCCCGAGCGGCTCTTCGTCGCCAACGAGTTCGAGCAGGCGACATCCCTGTTCAACCAGAAGAAATACCTCGAGGCCTTGGACGCCTACGAGCGCTTCGAGAACGCCTACCGCCTAGATCCGCTCGCGCCGGAGGCCGCGCTGCAGGCCGGTTGGTGCTACTACCGCCTCGAGCATTACGGCCAGGCCCTCAAGGCCTGGGAAAGGGTCGAGACCTCCTACCCGGACTCTCCGGCGGCGGCCAAGGCGGCGTGGGCGACGGCCGACACCTATTTCCGGGCCGCGCAGAGCGATAAGGCGGTCGCTTCCTACCGGCGCATCCTGCAGGTATACCCGCGGGATCCCGCCGTCGGCTACGCACGGCTGCGCATCGCGCAAAGCTTTTACAACGCCAAGGATACGCTCAGGGCCATCTCCGCCTTCGAGGAATTGGCCTTGGGCTCCCCGGAGGCCCCCGAATCCGCGCAGGCACTCGATTTCCTGACCCAGCTGCTGCTGCTGCCCGAATCGAAGACCGCGGCGCTTGACGCCTTGACGAGGATCGCCGACGCCAATCCCGCCTCGCCCGGAGGCGTCGCGGCCAGGCTGCGCATCGCCAAGTACCTTTATGAGAGCGGGGATTATTCCGCGGCGGCGCAGAACTTCGAGCCCTTGATCTCGCGCCTCTCCGACAAGAACGAGCTCATGGAAGCTGTTTTCGCGGTCGCCGAATCCTACTACCAGCTCAAGCGCTACAAGGACGCTTCGCTGGCCTACGAGCGGTTCACGGCTAATTACGCGGGCGACAAGCGTTTCGCCGCGGCGCTGTTCCACCTCGGCGCCTCGCGCTTCAAGCTGGAGCAGTTTGCCGAGGCGGCGCAGGCCTTCGAGCAATTAGCCCGGCAGTTTCCCTCCACGCAGTTCGCCCCCGTGGCCTTGTTCAACTCGGCCCTGGCCTACCGGAAGTTGGGGCAATGGGAGCCTGCCGCCCGCGCGCTCAAGGCGTATATCCAGCAATACCCGACCGAGGCCAAGAACTCGAACGCGGTGGGTGAACTGACCTCCCTGTACCAAGAGCACCGCCGCTTCGCCGAGTCCACGCAGCTGCTGAGCTCGGGCCGCGAGGCGCTGCCGGCCGACGACCCACGCCGGCTAGAATGGACGCATCAGCTCGCCGAGGATTACGCGGCCATGGGGGAGGAGGCCAAGGCGATGGAGGAATACCGCCGCGCCGCGGCCGCGCCCGCCAAGGGCAATAGCTACCGGCTCTCGGCCCTCGCGAAGCTGGGGGAATATTACGAGAAATCGCAGCGCTGGTCCGAAGCGTTGGAAGCCTACCAAGATTTAGCCAAGAACGCGGCGGACCCGCAATGGGTCGAGGCGGCCAAGGCGCGGGCCCAGACCGCCCGCGAAAAATTGGCCCAGGCCTCGCTGAAGGTCTCGTCGCATACGGCCAATCAGCCCTCGAGCGGGAGCACCAAGGAGAGGAAATGACGCGGTTTTTAGCGGCCCTTTTGATATCGGCCCTGGGCGCCTCCGGGCACGCCCAGACCTCGGCGCTGATCTTCTCACCCAACGGGGACGGGGTCAAGGACCAGATCACCTTCCGCCTGAGCCTCGCCGAGAGCGCCGAGGTCTCCAGCTGGCTGCTCGAGATCCGCGCCGAAGCGCCGAAGGGAGAGGGGGCGTTGATCAAGAGCTTCGGGGGCAAGGGCCGGCCGCCCTCGGAGCTCAAATGGGATGGCAAGGACTTAAACAACCGCCTGGTCCAGGACGGCACCTATCTTTTCTCCCTCAGCTTGGTGACCCCGGCCGGCAACCAGGTGGCGATCGCCCCCTCGCCGCTGATCGTCGACCGCGTGCCGCCCCAGATCCGCGTCGCCGTGGAACCGGACCTCTTCTCGCCGAACGGGGACGGCAATAAGGACGAGACACGATTCTCGATGCAGGGAGAGGACCAGCACGGGCTTTACGGATGGCTGCTCACGCTCAAGGACAAAGACGGGGCGCCGGTGCGCTCCTTCCGCGGGAAGGGGGCTCCCCTGGCCGTCGTCCCGTGGGACGGGCGGGGCGATTTCGAGGAGGATGTTCCGGACGGGACCTACACTTTTGAACTGACCGTTGACGACCGAGCGGGCAATCGCACCGTGAGCGCGCCTCAAAAGGTGAGCATCAACCGAGCGGGCCTCGTGTCGACCGTCGAGGTATCGCCGATGATCTTTTCCCCGAACGGAGACGGGATCAAGGACGAGGTCAATTTCCGACTGGCCAGCGGCTCTCCGGAATCGGTCGACCGATGGGAGCTTAAGATACTAAACGCCAACGGGAAGATCGTCCACTCCTTCGGCGGCAAGAAGGACCCGCCGGCGCGCATCGTCTGGAACGGCCTGCCCGACGGCAAGAAGGCGCTGCCGGACGGCTCCTACCACGTCGTGCTCTCGGAGACGGACCATGCCGGCAACACCGCCTCCACGCTGCCGCAGCCCATGGAGGTCGACACGGCGCCGCCGCTCTTGGAAGCGCGCCTGGAGCCGCATCTGCTTTCCCCGAACGGGGACGGATCCAAGGACGAGGGAGTGTTCGCCCTCAAGGCCGACGACGTCCACCCCCTGGAGCAATGGGCCCTTAAGGTGTTCAACGATGTCGGGCGCGTGGTCAAGAGTTTCATCGGTTCGGCGGGATCTAAGCCTGCCGCGAAGATCCCATGGAAGACCCAAGGGGAGGACGGGCAGATGCTCATCGACGGGGTCTATTCGTACTCCCTTGAGGCGGCCGACATCGCGGGCAATCGCTCGGCCACAGTGAAGGCCTCCTTGCGCATCGACCGGACGCCACCCTTGGTCTCGGTCGCGGTGGAGCCATCGTTGTTCTCGCCGAACGGCGACGGGGTGCTCGACTCGACGACGTTCAACGTGAGCGTGCAGGACGCCGGCCCCATCGAGCGCTGGTCGCTGGCGCTCACCGACGCCAAGGGCAAGCTCGAGCGGACCTTCACGGGCCCGCCGGAGAGCATCCCTTCCCAAATCGTCTGGGATGGAAAGAACCAGGACCGCGTGCTGCTTCCCGACGGGATATACGGCTTCGTGCTCAAGGCCGTCGACGTGGCGGGCAACGCCTCCTCCACCGCCGAGCAGAAAGTGACGATCGGCGCGACGGCGCCGGTGCCGACGATCGTCTCGGATCTAAGGGCCATCTCGCCGAACGCGGATAGCTACAAGGACGCTGCCTCCTTCAAGCTCCAGGCTCCGGCGTTCAATACGCTCAAGGAGTGGACCTTCCGGATCCGCGACGCCGCCAAGACGGCCCAGCGCAGCGTGCAGGGCCGCGGGGACGTGCCGGGCCGCCTGCAATGGGGAGGGGAGCGCGACGACCAGAGGTTGCTGCCGGACGGCGAATACGCCTACGAGCTGGAGGTCATCGACGCCGCCGGCAACAAAGTACTCACCGTGCCCCAGCCTTTGCGCGTCGACACGACCAAACCCCAGTTGACGGTTTCCGTCTCCCCGAACCTGTTCTCCCCGAACGGCGACGGGCTCAAGGATGAGGCGGTGTTCATCCCCGGCTATACGGACGCCAGCCCGATCGCCAAATGGAAGCTGATCCTGCAGGACCCGACCAAGAGCAATGTCCGCGTCTTTTCGGGTGAGGGCTCCCTACCCTTGTCGCTGCCCTGGGACGGCAAGGCCCAGGACGGGTCCAAGGCCTCCGACGGAAGCTACACCTTCGTCTTCTTCGCCGAGGACGAAGTCGGCAACAAGGCTACGACCTCCGAGCAGATCGTGCGCCTCGATAACACCGCTCCCGAGGTGGCCCTGCAGGCGGAGCCGACGCTGTTTTCGCCCAATGGGGACGGCGTCAAGGACGATACCGCCTTCCTCCTCGATTTCAAGGACGCCTCCGATATCGCCCATTGGAAGCTCGAGATCGCGCGCGGCCCGGAGCCGGCCGCCCGAACCTTCTCGGGTCTGGGGAGGCCGCCCCGGAGCTTTCCTTGGGACGGCAAGAACGATCGCGGGCAGGCGGTGCCCGACGGCAAATATACGGCCGTCCTCTCGGTCGTCGATGAGGTGGGTAACACGGGGCGCAGCCAGCCCTTCGCGCTCACGGTCGACACCTCCAAGCCGCTCGTGACCGTCACCGCCGAGACGGACCCGGTCGAGGAGATCGCCGCGCCCATGACGGTGGTCGGCGACACCGACAAGGACATCGTCATATCGTTGGAGAGCGAGGTCCTATTTGACACCGGGCAGGATTCGATCAAGGCCCAGGCCTTCGCCACTTTGATGAAAGCCAACCACCTCCTGCGGCGCTATCCCCAGCGCAAGATCCGTATCGAGGGGCACGCCGATAACGTGCCGATACATAACGAGCAGTTCAAGAACAATATGGAGCTTTCGCAGGGCCGCGCCGAGGCCATATTGAAGTTCTTCGCCGACAAGGGCAAGATCGACGCCTCCCGCATGGAGGCCAAGGGCTTCGGCGACAAGCGCCCGAAGGCCAGCAACGATTCGGAGGCGGGACGCCGGATGAACCGTCGCGTCGAGATCATCCTGATCAAGGAAAAATCGTGAGCGGCCGGAAGGGGTAGGAGGGTTATGCCAGAGATCAATATACTCGAGATATTCCGCACCAGCTTCACCCTGGTGATACTGCTGTTCTGCTCGATCGTCACCCTGACCTTTGCCGTCGAGCGTTGGTGGTTCTACCGCTCCATCAGCGTCAACGTGGACGCCTTCTTGAACAATCTCCGCCAGCTCATCGAGAACAACAAGTACGCGGAGGCCTTAAAGCTCTGCGGCAATACGCCTGGCCCCGTATCCGCCCTGATGCACGCGGCGCTGCAGCACCGTTCCAAGTCGAAGAACGAGGTCTCGGCGCTGCTCAGCGCCGCGCAGATCGACGAGAGGGCCAAGCTGGAACATTATCTCGGCATCCTGGGCACGATGGGCAACACCGCCCCCTTCATCGGGCTTTTCGGAACCGTCGTCGGCATTATCAAGGCCTTCCACGACCTGGCCCTTTCGGGCTCCGGCGGCCCGTCCGTCGTGGCGGCGGGCATCGCCGAGGCCTTGGTCGCCACCGCGGGAGGGTTGGCGGTGGCCATTCCCGCCGCGGTGCTCTACAACTACTTCCTCAAGCGGGTCAAGGACATCAACTCGTCGATGGACGCCTCCTCTATCCGCATCCTCGTCTACCTGGGGTTGAGCTGATGCGCCTCTCTAGCCCCCCGCAGGCGGCCGGAGCCATCACGGAGATCAACGTGACGCCCTTAGTCGACGTCTGCCTGGTGCTCGTCATTATCTTCATGGTGCTCACCCCCTTTGCGATGCAGGCCGGCATCGACGTGGCAGGCTCCAAGGTGGGCGCTGCGCGGGGGGAGGCCGCCGTGAGCGAGAACGTGAGCGTGGTACTCAAGGACAACGGCGCGCTGCAGGTCAACGGGCGCCCCGTTTCCTGGGAGGCATTGCCGGGGGCGATCCGCCAAGCGCTGGCTCATAGCCGTGACGGGCTCGTTAGCGTCAACGCCTCGCCGAAGGCCGACGTAGGGCAGGTCGTCGACATACTGGACGCGTCCAAGCAAAGCGGGGCCAAGCGCTTGGCCCTGCTGCAGCCGAGATAACCCATGGCGATCTCATCCTCCTCCTCGGGCGGGCCGATCACGGGAATCAACATCACCCCTCTCGTCGACGTGTGCCTGGTGCTGGTCATCATCTTCATGGTCACGGCCCCCTTGCTCACACAGCCGAACCTTCCCGTGGAACTGCCCAAAGCCCGCACCGCCGAGGGGAAGGAAAAGGAGAACATTACGATCACGATCACCAAGGAGGGGCGCTGGGCCCTCAATGAGAAGGAGATGGAGCCCGCCCAACTCGAGTCACAGCTACCGCAGCGCGTGGCGGCGAGCCGGGATAAATTCGTAATCATCCGCGCCGACCGCGGTAGCTCCTACGCGTTTACGTTGGAAGCGATGCGCATGGCCAAGGCGGCGGGGGCCAAGGACACCGCGATCGCGACCGAACAGAAGCCGAGGCCCAAGGGATAGCCATGGCGGCGGATGCCCAGCGGGTCCAGCAGTCGGCCTTGATCTCGACGGGCTTTCATGCCGCGGTCTTCGGCGCTTATATCCTCTTGAAATTGAGCCAGCCCGCGCAAAACAATCTCATTATCACCCGCGTGGAATTCCTCGACCTGCGTCCCCCCGCCGAGGCCCCGCCCCCTCCGTCCGCGGCACAGGCCCCCCGCGGCCTGCGCGACTTCATCCGCATGGCCATGCCCTCCTTTAAGCCGCGTTCCCAGGAGCCCCAGGACGTGGACATCCCCAAGGACCGGCTGCAGGAGGCGGTCCTGCCGCAGGCGCAGCGCTTGATCGACCGTGGCCAGCTCGAGCGCGGCCCTTCCCTGCGCATCGACGCCGCGGATGTCCGGCGGCCAGCCTCCTCCCAATTGAGCGACATTGCGGCCAAGCCCGCGGCCGCGCCGTCTAGTATGGCTTCGATTCAGGCCCCGCCGGCCTCCATCTCGCTCGACGCGGTGGGCCGCTCCGCGGCGAGGCCGTCCGGCCCCGCCATCCGCATAGACCCGGGCGCGACCATCAAGCGCTCGGGCGCCTCTTTCGGCGAGATCGCGCCGGCCAGGTCCGGACCCCGCGCCTCCGCGGGCCCCGCCGCGGCCGGGGCCGCGATCGACCTGAGCGAGTCGCCCGGACCCGCGCGGCGGCCATCCCCGGCTCCTCGCCTTCCCATCGGCTACGGCCGAGGGAGCGGGTCCATCTCGCTGCAGGACGGGCCCGTCTCGGGCTCCGGAAGGAGGGCCTTGCCCGCGGAGCCGATTCCCAAGCCGAAGGCGGCCGAGGCGAAGGTCGCGGAGGTGAATATCTCCAACAAGGGCATGGAGATTAGCGGCCCCCTGGCGGGCCGCAAGATCCTCTCCGCCGTCCTGCCGCGCTATCCGGACTGGGCCCGGGCCCAAGGCGTGCAGGCCGAGGTGACGATACGGTTTTTCGTCTCGCCGGAGGGATTCGTGCTCGAACGCATGATGCTCGAGCGCACTTCGGGATATAAGGAGCTCGATGATCTCAGCATGGAGGCCTTAAGGCAGATGCGTTTCGTTCCGTTGGCCGGATCACAGGAGGATCAGTGGGGTTCGATCACATTCCGATTCCGTCTCAATTGAGGCGGACGTTGTTGGCGACGGTCTTGGCCGCGCCGGCCTTCGGCGTCGAGGCGCCCCAGGAAAAAAAGGAAGGAGCCCTCCCCGACGTGCTCATCGAGGCCGAGCATAAGCGGCCCGTGCGGCGGCAGAAGCCTCCGCTCGATTTAAGCCTTAAGGAAGACGCGCCGCTCGAGAGCGTGCTCAAGACCGAGGAGGAGGCCAAGACCCGCCTACCGATGGAGATCGCGCAATCGACCGCCTACGCTCCCGGCGTGTCCGATAGCGGCGCGCTGCTGCTTCCCTCCAGCCACTGGATCGTCTCGACCTGGGACAAGGAGCCCGTACGCGTGTTCTACCCCATGCAGGAGCTGCTCAAGGTGTTCGCTCCGGCCTCCAAGGAGGACCGGTCGAAATCCAAATGGCGACTCATCGTCGTCGACGGCGCCGGCAAGGCCTTCAAGGGCTTCGAGGGCCCCGGGCTGCCTCCCGAGAGGCTCGAGTTCGAGGGCAAGGGAGACAATGGGGACTGGGTGCGTCCCGGACAGGCCTACACCGGGGTGCTCACCTTCCAGGACGGCGCGGGGCGCTCGCATACCGCCATGGGCAAGCCCTTCGCCATTCTCGGGCTCGGGCTTTTAGCTCCTTCCGGCCAACCCCTGCTGAGCCTGGCGGCGCGAGGGTTATTCCAGGACAAGGGAATGGAGGCACCCAAGCTCTCCGAGCACGGTCGGCAGTTGCTCTTGGAGGCGGCCGGCATTGTTGCCCGGCGCCATCCGGGTTTGGGGCTGGAGGTGGCCGCCAGGCTCAGCCGGGGCGAAAGCGCCCAGGTGCAGGCCGCCGCCGATCTATGCGCGGGGTTTTTGGCCAAGAGCCTGCTGCGGCCGGCCGCCGCCGTCGCGGCTAAGTCCTACCCCGCCACTTCGGACCTCGAGGAGCGCGTGGAGATACTGATCTTGAACCGTTAGCGGGGGAAAGATGAGCTTGAGGCAGAGATTCTACGTGGACCCGGAAATCCAATTCCCGATCATACTCAGCTTGATACTCCTGGTCACCGCTCAAGGGTTTTTCGTGGGCTGGGGCTTCTCGAAGGCGATCGCCGTCGCCCGTCAGTGGCAGCGCCCGGAGCAGGCCGCCGAGTTTTTCACCGTGCTGCTGCTGACCGTGATCCCGGTCGTCGCGCTTAATTTCGCGCTCGGCACCTGGATCTCCCACAAGTTCGCCGGGCCCCTGCTGCAGATGCGCAGGGCCCTGGGCGAGGTGGCGCGGGGCAACCTGGAGGTGGAGGTGCGCATCCGCAGCGGCGATTTCCTGCACGCGCACGCCCAGGAGCTCAACCGGGCCGTCTCGGTGCTGCGCAAGCTCATCTACCGCGACCAGGGCTACGCCCGCGAGGCCGATGAGGTGCTCTTGCGCTGCCAGGAGAGGCTTTCGCGTTCGGCCTTGGCCGACGACGAAAAAAGGCAGCTCAAGGTCCTGCTCGACGACGCCAAGAGCCGTCTGAGCATCATCAACGCGCATTTCTCGAAGGGGAAATGGGAGGAACGCCCATGAGCGACGCCCTCGTGCTGGTCGTCGACGACGATGACGAGCTGCGCGACTTGATGGTCTTCGCCTGCAAGCAGGCCGGCTTTTCCGTCCATGCCGTCGAGGACACGCGTCAGGCCCGGCAGTGGATGGAGCGCAACGAGCCGAGCCTGGTGCTGCTCGACATCATGATGCCGGGCGGCAACGGCTTAGACCTCTGCCGCTGGATACGCGCCGAGCCTCGTTTCGAGAAAGTCCCCATCATCATCAGCAGCGCGATCAAGGACGAGGAAACCGCCCAGGACGCGCTGGAGCTGGGGGCGGTGGATTTCCTGCAGAAACCATTCGAGGTGAAGGTGCTGCTTGAGAAAATCCAGCGCGCCCGCGCGCGCGCGCAATAAACTAATTCCGCGTTGACAAATTCCGCTTTCGGGCCCATACTCCTTTTATGCCCCTCGGCCGCGGAATCCTCGTCGGCGCGCTGCTTCTTGGAACGCTCGCCCGGCCGGTCTGGCCCGCCCTCTGCGGTTCCTTTAGCCCCAACGGCCATGAGCGCCTCTACGGCCTTTCCGCGCCGGAGGGGATGGCGGACCTGCGCGTCGAGGGGACATTTTATCCGAATGGCTCCGGCGGGATCCGGGTCGGTTTCGTCATCCGGATCGACGAGGGGGAATACGGCAGGATAAGGGAATCCGGCGCCCCCTTGCCGGATCCCTTCGACCCGGACAAAATCCCACAGGGTTCGATCCTATTCCTGAGGCTCGGGGAATCGACGGATCAGGCCGTGCGCTTCGAGAGAACGACGGAGGGTGTCCGTGTTTCCCCGGGACGCCTGGATGAGCGTATTCATTTCCAGCCCGCTCCTGGCGCGGAAGCTCGGATGGTCGACCTGAGCAACGAGGACAATCGGGCGCGTTATAAAGAGTTCGTCCTTTCACTATGGCCGGCGTCCGAAGAGCCGGAGATCCCGCGATTCGTATCCACCCATCCCGATCGAGAGGATCGCGCGAAGAAATCGACTCCACCGATTGAGGCTCCGCCACGAGACGATTGGAAATGGCCCGCAAGGAGCCTACGCGAAGGCCCGATGGAAAGCTCTCCGGCCGATGTTCCGGCCCCCTATGCTGAAGCCTCCTCGCGAAACGAGCCGAAGCCGCCAGCGCCGAGCTGTACTCCTTGGGACATCGGCTGCCATGCGCGCGGGGCGATGCAGGCCGTTGCCGATCTCAACCGGCGCATCCATAACGTCAAGGAGGCCCTGGGAGACGGTTTGGTGGTCTTGGGCCAGCAGATGGCCCGTCCCGCCGAGCTGCACGCGCAGGCGGCCGACTGCGTGCAGAATTACGCCTGGTGTAAGGAGATGGGGCTGGCCGTCGGCTTCGGGGTCAAGGGCGCCGATATCATTTCGGGCACGGTCGGCTTCTTCGTCTCCGCGCTCGGGCACGCCATCCGTCCGACATTTAAGTTAGGTCCGAATAATCCGGAGGAAGTGGAACGCAACAATCAGGCGGCCGACGCCGCCGATGAAGCCTCCAAGGAGGCGACCGGCGGCGCCTACGGCGCCGGAGAGCTGGGCGCGGAGCTGGCCTCCTTCGTGCTGACCGGCGGCATCGGCGCGACGTTGGGTCTCGCCCGAGGGGCCGCCGCCCTGAGCAAGGCCATTCCGCGCCTGGTGCAGGAGGCGCCTCAACTCACCCGAAGCGCTCTGAGCTCCAGGACAGGAGCGATTTGGACCCGAGAGGAACTGGAACGCTTCGGCAATCCGGCGATCGAGCGGGCCATGGCCCGCTTGGCCGAGATCGAGAAAATCCGGGAGCAGAAGGGCCTGGCCGCCTTGACGGAAGAGGGGCGCCGAAGGATTTTTGCGACCCGGCTATATCGTGAGCTCAACCCGATCCAAGGCGAGCAGGGTAGGAGGCTGGGCCAGGGCGGCCTGGTCGTGGCCGATACGACGGAAGGCGTGCTGCCCTCCTTCGCCTCGAACAAGGGGCTTAGTCGGGGAGTCGTTTTCGATCATCACGGCGCCCATTTTGACCCCCTTCATCCCGAAGTCGATTCCTCGATGAAGGTGCTCGGCGAGGTGGAGGAATGGATCGCGCAGAACGGGGTCTCGGCCAAGAGCCTGGAGGGGCTTGGTCGGCGCTTTGAGCGCGTCTATACTGATAACCTGGGCGACGGGTTATGGTCGGCATGGATCGCCCGCAATATCGGGAGGGTCGCCTCCGACCCCGCGCTTCGAGACCGCATCCGGATGGCGACCGACTACGAGGATTTCGGGTTCTTCGGCCGCAAGGCCTTGGCCCAGGCGCAGGGGGACGCCGCTAAGGCCGAGGCCATCGAATTGCAGCATGCCGCCTTCAATGGCTACGACGCTTTGCTGAAGCGTTACGGGTTAAATTCCGACCGCTTCGGCTCCTTGCCCAAGCCCCAGCAGCAGCAAATTCTAGAGGGCGCCTTGGGGCATCTGGACCGGATTCTCGACGATGCCGTTTTCCGCAAGGCGCAGGCCGCCGAATTTGGCCGCTCCCTGGAGCAGGCCCGAAAGGCCGCCGAGGCGGCGCGATTGCCGATCGCTCCCGAGTTCGCGGATGCCTTGTCCCATATCACCGTGATCGACGCGGGCGCGCTGGCCAAGCAGGGAGTGTTCGCCGCCTGGGGAGGGGCCGCGCAGGCCAACGGCAAGCCGCTGCTGCTGAGCTTTAAGTCCTTGGCGCCGATCGGGGAGCGGATACGCCAGGCTAATCTCGCCAAGGCGGCGGCCTTAGGCATCGATGAGAAATCCGCAGGCTCAGTATTCGGTCGGGATGGGCTTCAGGTGGCTTTTCCTCCAGGCTTGACCTTGACGCCCGATGAGGTCATGGCGGCGATCGCCGGGAGATCCAAATCCTTATCGCATGATTGGGTGCAAGGCGTTATTGGAAATTATTCCGGGAAATTGGTGAGGCCGTTAAATGACGAGGGCATTCGGAGGGTCACGGTAAAACTTGGAGTGAACAAGGACCGCATGATTGGTCTTAAGGACAAAATTGGCTTGCAAGGCCACGAGGGAACCTGCGCTCGTTATACGATTGCCTGTAATCTTAATCTGCAAGGAAGAGATTCCGTTGATGGTGAAGTGGTTAAAGACTACGCCTTTGAGATGATGGACTTGGAAATTGCTAGAGGGATTCAAGGCCGTCTTACTGACGGCATGAGAGTTGCGATTGAGAAAAGCCAGCACCGTGAACGGCAATTAACCAATCTGGGAGCATCGAAGATGCATGAGAAGGTCGTGAGGCAGATCGCGGCAGAACGTAAGTTCCGAAAATCAGTCCTAAACCAAGTAGGAATGGACAGTAATGACCAGCGTATATTGGGTGATAGGCTTCGATTCGATGTGATGCCGCTTGGTCAGGTCAGCCGTGACGCTGACTTTGTGGCGAGTGAGGCTCAACTCAAGCGGGCGATCGAGGAAGTGCTGGGTGAAGGACGACCTGTCGAAGCCACGGTATTCGTAGAAGACTTTGACGCTCCCCATGCGGTCACCGTCCTGGCGAAAGCCGTAGACGAACAGGGAAGAGAGTTGGCTGTTTTGTACGATTCCAACCAAGGCGTCGTTTCCATGCCATGGCGGGAATTTCATCCCGTGGAGGCGTTTAAAATTATTCCCAAATGACTCCCATGGGCCGACGATCGCTGATCTTCTTATTCCTGCTCGCCGCCTCGGCGTTCCAGCCGCTGAGGGCGGCCGTGGCGATTCCCGACGGCGGAGGAACTCCCCTTAAGGACCCCCGGTTTTGGATAGTCCTTCCCGCCGCCGACGCGGCCGCCCGCTCTAGGATCGCCGACGCCGGGGTCTCCATCGAGTCCATCGAGCGCGACAGGGTCGGCGGCGTCGCGAACCTGGGCTCCATCCGCCGGCTCCAGGAGTTCGGCATCCCGATCCTGGAACAGACGCCCCTAGAGGCCTTCCGGGCAAAAAGGCCGTCGGGGGGGATCAAAAGATTTCCTCCGGATGATCAGGCCTATCGCGATTACGCCCAGCTGCAGCAGGAATTGGCGTCGATCGCGTCGGAGAGCAATGGGGCGGCGACCCTTTTTTCGATCGGCACCAGCGTCGAAGGCCGGGATATCACGGGCATTCGCTTCACCCTTGCGCGCGCTCGCCGCGGGCTTCGCCATCGGCCCAAGCCCGCGGCATTGTTCCTCGGTACCCATCACGCCCGCGAGCATCTTTCGACCGAAGTCCCCTTGCTCCTGGCCCGCTGGCTTTCCGATAACCGCGACCGTCCCGAGGTTAGGCGGCTCCTGAGGACGCGCGAGATCTACATCATCCCCCTCGTCAATCCCGACGGCGCCGAATACGACCACGCCACGGGGGCCTACGCCTGGCAGCGCAAGAACATGCGACAAAATGAAGACGGCTCCTTGGGAGTCGACCTTAATCGCAATTACGGATATCACTGGGGCGAGGGCGGCGCCTCGACCGATCCAGGCTCGGACATCTACCGCGGCCCCGCGCCCTTTTCGGAGCCCGAGACCCGGGCGGTGAGGGATTTCATCAATTCCCATCCCAACTTGAAAGTCTTGGTCAGCTACCACACTTTCAGCGAACTGATCCTGTATCCCTGGGGCTATACGAGCGAGCCGATCGAGGACTCGAAGGCGCTGTTGGCGTACAAGGCCATGGCCCAGAAAATGGCGGAATGGACCGGCTACACCCCGATGCAGTCCTCCGATCTTTATGTCGCCAGCGGCGATACCTGCGATTGGGCCTGGGGAGAGAAGGGGATATTCTCCTTCACTTTCGAGCTCACGCCCAGATCCTTATGGGACGGCGGCTTCTATCCGGGAGCCGGCGTCATCGAGCCGACCTTCCAGAAGAACCTGCTGGCGGCACTCTACCTCATCGAACTGGCCGACGATCCGCTCCGCGCGGCCGAATCCTTCCTGCCTCCGTTTTCCCATCCTATCCGCGGGCCGTATTAGCTCCCTTTTCTTGACTTCGCCGGACCCTTGTGGTATCGTACCGCCGTGGAGCAAAGTTCCCTTTTTGCCCTATTGGGGCGCCTTTTTTTATCGGCCGTTTTCCTGGCTTCCGCCTTCGGAAAACTGACCCATTTCAGCTCCACGGCCGAGACCATGGCGGCCCATGGAATCCCCGCGCCCGAGCTGCTCTGCGCCGTCTCCATCGGCCTGGAAACCTTGGGGGGTCTGAGCCTGGTCCTGGGATTGCATGCCCGCGCCGGGGCCGCCGTTTTGGCCCTATTCCTGATCCCAGTGACCCTCGTCTTCCATGTCGGGCCCGAGCAGAAGATACAGTTCCTGAAGAATCTCGGCATCCTGGGCGGGCTGCTGCAAATCCTGGCTTTCGGCCCGGGGGAGATCAGCATGGACCGGGCGCGGGGATGAAGGACGCCATCTCGGCCGCCTTCGCCCGGAAATACCGTCCCCAGGGTTGGGGGGAAATGGTGGGGCAGGAGGCCGTGACGGTGACGCTCAAGAACGCCATCGCCGCCGGCGCCCCTGGCCACGCCTATCTGTTCTTCGGCCCGCGCGGCATCGGCAAGACCACGGCCGCCCGCATCCTCGCCAAGGCGCTCAATTGCGCCAAAGGCCCCAGCGCCGAGCCCTGCGGCCGCTGCGTCCCCTGCTCGGAGATCGCGGCGGGGTCGGCCATCGACGTGCTCGAGCTCGACGCCGCCACCCATACCCAGGTGGAGAAAATCCGTGAGATGATCCTGGAGACGGTGGCCTTGGCGCCGTCGAGGGACCGCTATAAGGTGTTCATCATCGACGAGGTCCATATGCTCTCGACCTCCTCCTTCAATGCCCTGCTCAAGACCTTGGAGGAGCCTCCCGCGCACGTTGTGTTCATTTTGGCCACAACCGAGCCAGCCAAGATCCCGGCCACCATCATCTCGCGCTGCCAGCGCTTCCGTTTCCGGCCGCTTTCGGTCGAAACCCTGGCCGCGCATCTGCGACGGCTGGCCGGGCAGGAAAGGATCAAGGCTGAGGATCAGGCGCTCGAGCTACTGGCGCGGGCGGCAGGGGGCTCCCTGCGGGACGCGGTGAGCCTTCTGGAGCAGGCGCAGGCCTACGCCGCCAAGGGCTCCCTGGGCGTTTCGGAGGTGACCGAGCTTTTGGGCATGCTGCCGGAAGAGGCCCTGCTGGCCGTCGCCGGCGCCATACTGGCCAAGGACGCCCAGGCGTTGAGGGAGCGCATCGAGGGGATCCTGGAGGAGGGTTACGACGCCGGGCAGCTGCTTCGGGACCTGCGCGAACGCCTCCACGGCTGCTACTTGCAGGCCCTGGGCGTCTCGGTGGAGTTGGAGCCGCCATGGAAGTCCCTGGCCGGCAAGCACGGGGCGCAGGCCTTTTATTTCCTGGTCGGGCGCATGAACGAGGCCTTGGAACGGCTGCGGCAGGAGGAAAGTCCTCGGCTCGCTCTGGAGCAGTCGCTCTACGGCGCTTTGGAGGCGGCTTACGATTTAGGCGAATGGGTTCGACGGCTGGAGGCGTTGGAAAAACGGCTTCAGGGCGCGCCCCCGCGGCAACAGCGGGAGCAGCCCGAGCCCCTTTTGCCGGAGCCGGTGCCCGTTGCGGAAGGAGGGGCGGCGCAGCAGACATGGGCGGACCTGTTGCGGCAGCTGCGGGAGGAGAAGCCGGGGTTGGCCAGCGCCTTGGAATCCGCGCGACTGGACGCGGCAGCTCAGGCTGAATGGCGCCTTTTGTTTGCGCCTTCCATGGGATTTCAGTTGGAGCAGGCTCGACGAGGGCAGTCCCTAGTTGAGGCCAAATTGGCCACAAAATTGGGACGTCCCTTGAAGCTGCGTCTGGAAACGGCCGCCGGACTCTCCGCCGAGCCACCGGGCCTATCCGAGGAGCCCGAGGAGTCTCCCGCCCCGGCGGCCGATCCGGCCCTCCAGAAGGTGTTGGAGGTCTTCCCGGGCAGGCTGCGGCCGGCGAAAAAGAAGGCATGAAGAGCTTTCCCAAGCTGATCGCGAGCCTGCGGCGCCTGCCCGGCATCGGCCCCAAGCAGGCGGAGCGGATGGCCCTGCACCTGCTGCGCGCCTCCTCCAGCGAGGCCGAGGCGCTCGTCTCGGCCTTGCGCGAGGTGCGCGAGCGAGTCCGCCCCTGCGCGGGTTGCTTCGATTTCGCCGAGAGCGAGCTCTGCCGCATCTGCGCCGATCCGGGACGCGAGGAGGGGCTTTTGTGCGTCGTTGAGCAGCCCTCCGACGTGGCCGCCATCGAGCGCTCCCGGGGCTTTAAGGGGCGCTACCATGTGCTGCACGGAGCCTTGTCTCCCCTTGATGGCGTGGGCCCCCAGTCCCTGCGGATCGAGGAGCTCTTGGAGCGCGTTCGGGGTGGCGGGATAGGTGAGGTCATTTTGGCCACAAACCACACCGTCGAGGGGGACGCGACCGCGCTGTACCTGGGCCAAAGCCTGCGGCCTTTCGGCGTGCGGGTCACGCGCATCGCCATGGGGGTCCCCTTGGGGGGCGATCTTAGCTACATCGACGAGCAGACGCTGGCGCATGCCTTAAGCGGACGCAGGACGATCGCGGAAAGGGCGGTGGAAGATGCTCTATAACAACATCTTGGAAGCGATTGGAAACACTCCCCTCATCCGCCTCAATAAGATGGCCGAGGGGCTCGAGTGCAAGATCTACGTCAAGGCGGAGTTCTTCAATCCGGGCGGCAGCGTCAAGGACCGCATCGCCGTCACCATGATCGACGACGCCGAGCGCAGGGGACTTCTCAAGCCCGGCGGCACCGTCATCGAGGGTACCTCCGGGAATACGGGCATTGGCCTGGCGCTGGTCGCCGCGCTGCGGGGCTATAAGATCGTCTTCACCATCACCGACAAGCAGTCCCGCGAGAAGATCAACCTGCTTAAGGCCTTGGGAGCCGAGGTCATCGTCTGCCCCACGGCCGTGGAGCCCGATGATCCGCGCTCCTATTATTCGGTGGCCAAGGCCCTGGCCAAGGAAATACCCAACGCGTATTACCCGAACCAATACGCCAATCCGGAGAATCCCAGGGCCCATTATATCGGCACCGGCCCAGAGATATGGAAGGATACGGGAGGGAGGATCACGCATTTCGTGGCGGGCATGGGCACGGGCGGCACCATCAGCGGCGTGGGCAGGTACCTCAAGGAGCGAAATCCCAAGATCAAGATCATCGGCGTCGATCCCATCGGCTCGCTCTATTACGACAAGATCAAGCACAATAAAGTGGGAGTCGCCAAGACCTACGTGGTCGAGGGCATCGGCGAGGATTTTTTCCCTAGCACCTGCGATCTCAAGATCATCGACGACGTGCTGCAGGTCAACGATCGGGACTCCTTTATCACCACGCGGCGGATGGCCCGGCTGGAGGGCCTTTTTTGCGGGGGTTCCGCGGGCTCGGCGGTCTGGGGCGGGCTTAAGGCCGCCGAGGGCCTTTCCGCCAAGGATCTGATGGTGATCCTTTTGCCGGATACGGGGATGCGGTATCTTTCTAAGATATACAACGACGAGTGGATGCGCGAAGGCCAGTACTTCGAGGCGGATATCCATCTGTCGGCCGAGGACGTAGTCGCGGTCAAGCGCCGCGAGCGGGGGGAGCGCAAGCTGGTCTGCGCCAAGCCCCAAAGCACGCTTTTCGAGGCGCTTAAGGAGATGCGCCGCCAGGACATCAGCCAGCTGCCCGTTTTCGAGGGCAACAAGCTTATCGGGGCCGTCTACGAGGACGCGATCCTGGGCCTGATGCTCAAGGGCCGAGAAATCAAGAAAATGGTCGTGCGCGAGGTGATGGGCCAGCCGCTGCCCGTGGTCAAGCCCGAGGCGCGCATCGAGTCGGTGCTCAGGCTGGTCAAGCCCGAATGCCCGGCCGTCTTGGTCTCCAAGGGCAAAAAGTCTTTTGAAATCATAACTAAATACGATATCTTGAACGCCGTCTCCAAGATGGCCGAAGGCAACGGCTCCCACCGCTAAAACCAGCCCAAAACCCCCTTGAAAATAGCCCATTGAGGGGCTATATCATTCGGTATGAAGCGCCCGGGCGCGGGTTACACCCTCACCGAGATGTTGGTGGGGGTACTGATCATCGTCGTGCTCGCCACCTTGGGAACGGCCCAATACCAGAAGGTTGTCGAGCAGCATCGGCTCGACGCGGCCAAGGCCGTTA
>JBGFSC010000006.1:0-88936 GCA_041694815.1 Elusimicrobiota bacterium
TTGCTCATCTTGATGACCTCGTCCATTCTGGATCGTCCCTCCGTTTTCAGAGGAACAGGGTAACCCAAAACCGGACATTTCTATTCTCGCTAAACAGGACATATTAATTCTCGCGCGACAGCGGCTTTTTTCGTCTGGCGAAAACCCCGTTGGCCGGTTATACTGAGCATGTGCCCTCATCCCGAGCGCCCCTGATCCCTATTGCCATCCTCCAGCTGGCCCTATCGGCTGCTCCTACGGCGAACGCTGCGCCGGCCGTTGGGGCGCCGATTAATTCAAGCGCCTCTACCGAAGCGAGGAGCGATAGCGATCGCCATTCCCTCATACTTCCCATCGAGTACGTCAGCCAGCAGAGCGAGCCTTCTCCCCCTGGCTGGAACGAATGGTACACGCCTTATTGCGTGGCCACCTCGGGGCTGATGGTTATGCGTTACTTCGGCGTGCACGTTCCGCCGCCGCCGATCCGGACCCTGTTCGCTACCGGCCGGCAGGGGAACACGACGTCCGATCCGGGCATCGATCCGGACGGGGCCAGCCATATGATGCAGGCCTTCGGCGGGGAAGGGAAAATTCATGGCTACTACAGCTCGGCGGCCATGCTCGAAGAGCTCGTCGGGCGTATCAACCATCGCGCGCCGGTGGTGGTCTTTGTCCAGGCCGGCAATCATGCGGTGCTCGCCTACGGCTACGAGGCGGACCGAAATGGGGCGATCACCGCCATTTATGCCGCTGATCCTCTTTCCGGAGTCAATGGGCGCGTGCCCATCCATGCGTGGTTGAACTGGTATGATTGGATGGGCGTTCCATTCCGGGCGCCAGGCGAGAAATGGCGTAATCAATATCTCTTCGTTTCCTACCGGGATTTTCAATCCGGAATTTTTCGTTCCAGATGGGACGCGCAAAGCCCTTCCCCTTCGCTGGCCGTAGGCGAGCGCGCGCGGCTTTGGGTGCGGCTCAAAAATACCGGCCGCACCGCATGGATTCGAGGAAGCCAGAGTGAGGCGAGGCTCGGCGTAGCGCGGGACAGCACCGAGTTCTACGATCTCGGAATGACCGAAGGTTGGTCGATGCCGAATAGGCCGGCGGTGCAAACCGAGCAACACGTAGAACCCGGGGAGAGTGCGACATTCGAATTTACCGTGAAAGGGGTCAGGTCCGGCGTGTTCCGGCTGCCGCTGCGCCCAGTGATCGATGGAGTGACCTGGATGGACGACGAGGGGATATACTTTGACATCGCTGTCGATGCCAGTCGCGCTCCGGCCGGGGCCTTTCGTTCCAAATGGGTGGCGCAAAGCGCGTATCCATCCGTTGCCGTTGGAGAAAGCACACGCTTATGGGTGCGGCTCAAGAATATCGGCCACTCGGCCTGGATCCGCGGCGACCGGTCGGAGGCGAGGTTGGGCGTGGTGGGAGATAGCGATGAGTTCCATCGACGCGGCATGGCAGACGGCTGGGCGCTGCCGAATAGGCCGGCGGTACAAAACGAGGCGCGCGTAGAGCCTGGTCAGGCCGCGACCTTCGAATTTTCTGTGAAGGGGGTCAACCCCGGCATGTTTCGATTGTCCCTTCGTCCGGTGGTCGACGGGGTCAGCTGGATGGAAGACGAAGGGATATATTTCGACATAACCGTCGCCGATCGTCGGCTGCGTTAAATAAAGGTTTTCGCCTTAATGTCTGAATCCGTTCTAGCCCTGCGGGATTTCCGTCTTACCCTGCTCATCCGCTTCTTCGACGGGCTCGCCCTCCAGATGCTCACCGTGGCGGCCGGCTGGCAGCTGTATCAACTGACCCGCGACCCGCTGCTTTTGGGCTTGATCGGCCTCGCGGAGGCAATACCCTATATCGCGGCGGCGCTTTGGGCCGGTGAGCTGGTCGACCGCCGCGAGAAAAGCGGCATCATCGCCGCCGCCGAATGGGGCCAACTACTATCGGGCGCCGGGCTTGCCCTGGCGGCGGCATTGGAGCGGCCTCCGCTTCTGCCGATCTACCTTCTCATAGCCTGGAGCGGTCTGGCGCGCTGCTTCCAATGGGTCGCCATGACCGCCTACCTACAGACGGCGGTGCCAAGCCACTTGTTCCCCAAGGCAGCCGCCTGGAGCACCAGCGTCTGGCACGCCGCGGCGATCCTCGGGCCGGCATTGGGAGGGCTCATCTACGGGGCCCGGGGCGCCGCCTCGGCATACGCGGCCGTGGCCGCGTGCTTCTTGCTGGCGGCGCTCGCCTCCAGCCGCCTGTCCACGATGCCTGGCGTTAGCGCCGCGGCGGGCTCGGCGATGGAGCGCATCGCCTCCGGGCTGCGGTTCGTGTTCTCGGAGCAGGTCATCCTCGCCGCCATGAGCCTCGACATGTTCGGCGTCCTCTTCGGCGGGGTCGACGGGGTGCTGCCCATCTTCGCGGAGAGGCTCGGCGCCGGTCCCGAGGGACTGGGGCTGCTCAAGGCGGCGCCGGCCTTAGGCGCGCTGTGCTGCTCGCTCGTCTTGACCCGGCATCAGCCCTTTAAGCGACTCGGCGCGGCCTTCATGACGGCCGTGGCGGTGTTCGGCCTTTGCATGATCCTCTTCGCGCTCTCGGAGAGCTTTTGGCTTTCGGCATTCATCCTATGGATTTCCGGCGCCGTCGACGGCGTCGGCATGGTGATCCGGGCCAGCATCTACCAGGCCTTGACCCCGGAGGCCCTGCGCGGGCGCGTGGCCTCGGTCAACGGCATCTTCATCCGCTCCTCCAACCAGATCGGCGCTTTCGAGTCGGGAGTGGCGGCCAAGTGGATGGGGTTGGTGCCTTCGGTCGTCTTCGGCGGCTGCGTGACCTTGGCCAGCGTAGCCGTGACCTTCTGGAAAGCGCCGAAATTATGGCACTTTCAGAACTCTCTGGAGAACTCTTGAAATCGAGAAACTAATATTTTACAACTTATTCAGCTATATGAATAAATTGTAAAGTATGCAAAAAATATTTACTTTACCGGCATATTTTTATGACATTTAAGCGTCGGGGATACTTTTCCTCTAGAAGAAAATCTTGCCCGGCCCGTTCACGGCGCTTCGCGGGGTCCCTTTCGAAGAGACGGTTAAGGATCGATCCTTCTATGGTCGTCTCGTAGAAAACGCTGTCGGTGCGGCGCTCATTAATGCCGGGGAGACCGTTTTCTATTGGTCCGACAGGGACAAGGAACTCGATTTCGTTGTGCAGCGAGGCACGGAGCTCTTGGCGGTCGAAGTCACGGCGGGACATAAAAAAAACGCAGTACCGGGCCTAAAAACGTTCCAGCGTCGTTATCCAGAAGCAAAGGCCGTCCGTATCGGCGGTGTCCAGGCCGACATTTCTCTGGAGCGCTTTCTGGAATCCGGATTCTAAAAATCAGCTCGAAGTTAAAAATTAGAAGATGGCATTCTATATTTCAATGCTCGATGATTTTAGAGCATTTCCTGGAAAACAGATATAAAACTTTCCATGGAAAACTGACGATCCCAGAGCGCGCGCAACTGCAGTTTGGCGAAGGGACGCAGCCGCGGGTCCGTCCGCAGTGCCGCCTGCTTCAAGAATTCGATGCGCTCCGAGCCGACTTGGCTCGTGCGTTTTTCCGAATCGCTTAAGGCCGATGCGGCGGCCGCGAGAGCGGCGCCGGCATACGGGCGCAGCAATCGTTCATCGAAGAGATAGAACTCCAGCTCGAAGAGGCGTTTGGGTTCTCGGGCTAATGACAAAATGCGGCGGAGTTCCGTCCCCTGCGCGGCGAAGGCGGCGCACTGTGCCTCGAGGCGCTCTAGGCGGCGGCGCATCGATTCATCGTATCGTCCCTGCGCGGCGTAAATTTGCTTGAGGGCATCGACGGCCTCGCGCGCGTGCTCCAGGCCGAGGCGCTGGGTGGTGACATCCCAATATTGCAGCAGGTGATAGCCGAAGGCGAGCCGGCGTCGCGCCTCCACTTCCGCCGATACCAGGTTTCCCGCCCGGCGTTGCTCGTCCGCGCGTTGAGCGAAGACCTCCGCGAGGCGGCTGGCCGCCGTCAGTATAGTCAGATGCTCACTGTAACCGTCGGCGCTCTCTGTCGTCCATGACGCGTAGGGCTTTTCCACGCCGCGGCATGAGGCGCCTGCTTCTAGCGCCAAAAGAGACGCTTTATGCCGGCCCTCTTCGAGGCGCCTTCGCGCCCAAAGTCGCCGCCCGTAATCGGACAGCGCCAGGCGCCCGGCCTTTTCGTAGAACGAGCCCGCGTCGCAGTCTCGCTGCTCCGGCAGGAAGGCCTCGATCTCCGCCGGGGCCTCCAAAGGCTCGGGACGGTAGGCGGGCGCCGCCGCCCGCGGCGGCGGACCGAGGCCCTGGGATCGCACGACCGCGATCTTAAGGGAAAATAGGAAGCCCAGGCAGCTCGCCCATAGCAGGTGCCCCGCCAGGAGAAGCCCGCGCGTGTAGCGGTCATGGCGCACGGGGGCCCCGGGGAGCAGGGAGGCGAGCCGGAAGGCTCGCTCGATCAAGCGGGCGTTCAAGCGGGTGCGCGAGAGGCGGCGGCGGATCGCCTCGTCGGCTCGGCGCAGCCGAGCCCTGCGGATGCATTGCGCCAGGCGAAAGGGATCGACCATGGCTCGGAGACATTAAACCGATTCGGAATAAAGCCTTATGGACGATTATGCTACGATCATGCGATGGGATCTCCGACGGTCGAGGAGCTGATCCGTCTCCATGACCTTAAACCACATCCGGAAGGCGGCTATTACAAGGAAACGTATCGTGCCCCTGCGCTCTGCGAGCGATCGGCGCTGCCGCCGGGATTTAAGGGAGACCGAAATTTCTCCACGGCCATCCTATTCCTGCTCCCAGGAGGGGCGACGTCCAAGCTGCACCGCATCCCGGCCGACGAGATGTGGCATTTTTATCTCGGCGACCCGCTGACGGTGGTGCAGATCTCACCGCGGGGGCGGGTCGAATTGATCCGTTTGGGCCATGATTTGGGCTCTGGCCTGGCCCTGCAGCACGTGGTGCCGGCCGGTTATTGGTTCGGGGCCTACTGCAACCCCGGCGGGGCCTATTCCCTGGTGGGCTGCACCGTGTCGCCGGGCTTCGATTTCGCTGATTTCGAGCTCGGCAAGAAAGAAAATCTCTTAAGAGAGTTCCCGGCCGCGCGGGCCATCATCGAGCATTTGGGGCATTAGCCCCGTACCTATAAAAGCCTTGGCCGGACTTCTTGCCTAATGCGCCGGAGCCGACTTTTTCAACCAGCAGGGGGCAGGGGCGGTACTTTTCGTCGCCGAGCTGCCGGTGCAGGGTCTCGAGTATGGCCAGGCAGATATCGAGGCCGATGAAGTCGGCCAGGGCCAGCGGGCCCATCGGATGACCCATGCCCAATTTCATGACCGTATCGATGTCCTCGGCCGAGGCCACCTTCTCGTGTAAGGCCCAGCAGGCCTCGTTGATCATCGGCATGAGTATGCGGTTGGCGATGAAACCCGGGGCGTCACGGGAGACGACCGGCGTCTTTCCCAAGGCGATCGCCACGGAACGAGTCGTCTCGAAGGCCGTCTCGGAGGTCTCGTCGGCGGGGATGATCTCGACGAGCTTCATCACCGGGGCGGGGTTCATGAAGTGCATCCCGATCACCCTGTCCTGGCGGCGGAGCCCCTCGGCGATCTTGGAGATGGGCAGCGAGGAGGTATTGGAGGCGAGCACCGTCTCCGGCATGCAGGCGCGTTCGAGCTCGGTGAAGAGGGCCCGCTTGGCGCCCAAGTCCTCGACGATCGCCTCGACTACGAACTCAGCCCCCGAGGCGTCGGCGATGCGCTCCGACGAGGCGACCCTAGCGGCGTCCTTGATGCGGCCCATGGCCTTTCGCAGCGCCTCCGGGTCCTTGTCGATGAGCGTCGTTCGGTAGCCGGACTGGGCGAAGAGCTGGGCGATGCCTCGTCCCATGGTGCCGGCGCCGATGACGGCGACGCGCTGGATCAGCATCCGGCGGTGTTAACGGCGCGGGCCGCGCGTTCCGACGGAGGCAATGCCTCGGGTCGTCGCCAGCGGCTTATAGACGACAGGACCCGCGCCGCTCATAACCCGATGCTCTTGAAAAAGGCCTCGTCGTTGGGTTCTCGGCCCAGGAAACGGCGCAGCGAGACGGATTCCTCGATGCTGCCGCCGGGCTCCAAGATCAAGGTCCGGTACCTGCGCCCGAGCTCGGGGTTGAGGATGCCTTCCTTTTCGAAAAGCGAGAACATGTCCTGGGCGTATACCTTTGACCACAGATAGCCGTAGTAGCCCGCGTCGTAGCCGCCCATCAGATGCCCGAATCCGGCCTCGGGATGGGTGCCCGGGCTCATGGGTATGAGGCTGATCTTCTCCATGAACTCGGCCCAGACGGCGTTGGGGTCCTCCGGCGGCCGGAGGTGGTATTCCATGTCCACGCGGGCGAAGAAGGCCTGCCGGAGCTCCTTGAGGCCGATGTCGACGTTCTTGGCCGCGAGCATCTTCTCTAGGAGCTCCGCGGGGAGCTTGCGTGAGCCATCCGTGTAATGGCCGGAGAGCCGCTGCAAGACCGCTTCCTGCCAGACCCAGTTCTCGAGCATTTGCGAGGCGGCCTCGACGAAATCGCGGGCGACGCTGGTGCCCGAGAAGCGCTCGTACTTGGCGGTAGTCAGGACCTGGTGCATCACGTGCCCGAACTCGTGGAAGTAGGTCTCCACTTCGCGGTGAGTGAGCAGCGACGGGGCCTGCGGCGTGGGCTTGTTGAAATTGGCGACGACGGCCGAGACTGGGCGCTGGTAGCTTCCGTCCGGCAGGCGCCGCCCCTGCACCAGGGTGAAGCAGGCGGCGTGCTTGTACTTGCCCGCCCTGGGGAATAGGTCCATGTAGAAATGGGCGATGGTCCGGCTGGTGCTGGAGTCGTCGACTCGGAAAAGCTTGACGTCCGGATGCCAGGCGTCGGCGGAATCGATCTCCACGAAACGCAGGCCCAAGAGCTGCTGGTAGACGTCGAGCATCCCGCGCGTGACGGTCTCCATCGGGAAGTATTCCTTGATCTTCTGCTCGTCGACCTGGTAGCGGCTCTTCATGAGCTGGTTGTGGTAATAGCGCCAGTCCCAGGCGCGGATGACGCCGTCGTCGCCTGGACCGAGCTCCTCCTTTTTGAGCTCGAGCAGGGTTTGCAGCTCGGGCTTCGCCTTGCGGTCCAGCTTCTCTTTGAGCCTTTCCAGGAAGGCCAGGACCTGTTTGGGTTCCTTGGCCATGCGCTCCTCGAGCGCGTAATGGGCATGCGAGGGATATCCGAGAAGGGAGGCGACGCGCGCGCGCAGGCGCAGCACCTCCTTGAGCCTGCGGGTATTCGCCTCGCCCCCGCGATTGCTGAAGAGAAATTCCAGCCGCCGCCGCGCCTCGGGATCCTTGGCGTTGTCGATGAAGGGATAATAGTCGGGATAATCGAGCGAAACGCGGTAGTACCCGTTTTCCCGTCCCAGGCGCGCGATGAAGTCCTCGGGCAGCCCGGCGAGCTCGGTCGAGGCGAAGAGGGCATAACCCCTCTCCTCGCCGAGAGCGGTGCGGTATTCGGTCTCGAGACCTACGATCTTCTCCTTGAGCTCGCGCACCTCCCCGCGCCGGCGCGCTGTAAGCTCCAGGCCGTTGCGCTTGAACGCCAGTAAGGTCTTCTGGATGAGCCGCGCGTCCTCTCCCTGATGCTTGGGGCCCCTCGCCGAATAGGCCTTCAAGGTCTTGTAGACGTCCTCGCGCGCGAACACGCCCACCAGGTAGCGTGAAATTCGCTCGTCGCAGGCGCGGCCGCTATCGCGCACGCCGGGATCGGTCGATACCTCGCCGAGGAAGGCGGGGCCGGCTGTCTCGTCGGTCAGATCGGAGAGGATATCGGAGAAGACGACGAAGCGGTTCTCGAAGGTCGGCTCCGACTCGGCCTTCGCCAGCTGCGACAGGCGCTCGTCGGCCTTGACCGTCGCCTGCGAGCAGATGGAGGAGATGGCTCCCGAGGAGAGTCCGAAATCGAGCCATGGGGACGGCGACGCGGCCCATGCGGAATGGGTAAGCGCCGCGATTAGAGCGAGCAATGGGTACGTCAAGACGCGTTGCCGACGGCGGCTCGGTAAGGGTTGTCGGCCAGGTCGATCAAGTACAGCGCGGGGGCGATGTTCTTCTGGAAGGTCGGTTCGATGGCGCCCGCGCCGGGATAAAAGCCGCCCTCATCTAAGCCCTTGGGCGTGAGCTCGAAGGTAAAGGCGAAGATCTTCTTGGCCCCCCAGGCCCAGTCGGTGGTGTCCCCGCTGGCGATATAGAGCTCCGAGGATTGCTGCGGGGTGTAGCCCGTCATGGCGGCCATTTTCTCGGCCATCGCGCGGTAGGCCGCAAGCGCCTTGCCGTCCTCGATGGGGGAATGCGTGTGCCCCCATGGGTAGAGGATGAGCTCGCTGAAGGTATGGTAGCTCAGCAAGATCTTGAGATTGGGATGGGACTCGACGAAATTTTTGACGGCCTGCGTCTCGGGCTCGGAGAAGGCGTGGGGGCCGCGGTAGGTATCGGACCCCGGGTCCTTGGAAGCCCCGCCTCCTCCCCAGCCGAAGCCGTAATTGCGGTTTAAGTCCACGCCGAGCGAGCCGTCCTCGTTCTTGCGCATGTTCTTGCGCTGCCAGCGGTAGTTGCCGCTGGAATGGTCGTATTCGGCCCCGTCGGGATTGACCAGCGGGATGATGAAAATCTCGCGGTTCTCCAGTAGTTTCTTGATCTCGGGCTTGGTGCGGTTCTCGGCTAGCCAGCGGGCGAGCTTGAGCGGCACCTCGGTGGAGAGATGCTCGCGCGCGTGATGGGTGCCGAGGAACGCGATGGCGGGCTTCTTGAAGAACTTGCGCCAGGGGCCGTTGGAAAGGCCCGAGTTGAGCGTCAGCCGTATCCCGCTGATATCGCGTCCCTGCACGCTGGTCCCGATGGAGAACAGCGTGGCGGCGTCCTTATTCGAGGAGGCGATGGAGGCGAGTTCCGACTGCACCTCCGCGTAATCATGGAAGGCCTTATCCGGCTCCGGGAATTGCTCGAGGCCGAACTGCTCGAGCGCCGTCTTCTTCTCGACCCGTATGCCCAATTCGCCCAGCCGGCGCAGGGCGCGCACCGTGGCGACTCCGCCGATCTTGCCCGGGGAGATCTGTTCGATCGAGACGCCGGCGTCGGCGATGCGGGAGCGGGCGTCGACGTCGGAGGCCGGGACTACAACCCAGTAGCGGCCGTTGAGATCGAAGCCGGTGACTTCCGGAGCGGGAAGGGGGCGGCCTTCGGCTGCGGAATCATCGAAGAAAGGGTCTTCCCATCCCGCCCTCGCGCCCAGGGCAAAAGCTAAGACCAGAGTCGCGGCGAGGAATCTGCGCATAGGGCCTCCGGAGGGGTTTAAGACGAGAATTCTAGGACTTTCGGGCCCTATCTGTCAATTGGAGAGCCGCCGCCGCGCCGGCCCTCGGGCTTTCCGATGAGGGCCGGGGTGGCGCCCTCGCCCAGCGGGACCGAAGAGGATTCGGGTGCCAATTGCTCCTGCTGGCGGCGCAATTGGCGGCTCATGCGCTTCATGTGGGCCTTGGCCTCGGCCTCCGACATCGGGCCGAGCTCGGCGGGGGCCGCGTCCTTGTCCGGGGGCACGATCTCGACGATGCCCATCTTTTTCTTCTCCTTCTCTAGGAAATCGTGGATCATCTCGTTGTTGACCGGAGGTGCGGGCTCGGCCAAGGCCGGCCCATCCATGGGGCCGGCGGGCCCCGCAGGGCCCGGGTTTTCTACGTACGGCAGGGGTTCAGGCCGGTGCAGGAAGGCGTAGAGCGCAGCACAGAGGAAGGCGGCGGCCGCCGCCCAGGCGACGGCGCGCAGGCGAGGCATTAGCTCCTTGTCTTGAACTTAACGCGCATCTGGCGCGCTACGACCGGTGGCACCATTTCGTCCAACTTCGATCCCATGCGCCCCACCTCCTTGACCATCGAGGAGGAAAGGTAGGTGTATTGCTCGTCGGGCATGAGAAAAACGGTCTCGACCTTCGGGTAGAGACGGCGGTTCATGGAGGCCATCTGGAACTCGTAGTCCAAATCCGAGACGGCGCGAAGGCCGCGGATGACGATATGCGCGTTCTTGAGCTTCAAATAGTCCACCAGCAGCCCGCTGAAGGTGTCGACCTCGGCCTGGGGGATGCCCCGGACGCTTTTTTCGAGCATGTCGAGCCGCTCGTGCACGCTGAAGGTATGCTTTTTAGACGGGTTATTGGACACCGCGATGATTACACGGTCGAACATGCGGCAGGCGCGGGCGATCAGGTCCAGGTGGCCGAGAGTGACGGGATCGAAACTGCCAGGATAAACCGCTACGGTCATGGTGCCAGGCATCCACTTTCTACACTTTATTAACTTTCTTCCTTGAGAAGTTGAGAAAGTGAAGAAAGTGGATGCCTGGCACCAATGTACTAATTATCGGCGGCTTTTCGCCAGAGAGGCAGGGCGGCGGAGGCGATGGCGATCTTGACGCAGTCGCCGGGAATGAAGGGAAGAAGCCCCGCCGAGAGAAGGTTGGTCCCGGGCAAGAGGAAGCGCGACAGCCAGGCGAGCCCGCAGGTGAAGATGACGGCGCTGCCCAAGGCCAGCATCGCGACGGTTTTGCCGGGCGAACGGTCCCAGCCGGACTCGGCGAGCCGGCCCACGAGCCAGGCGGCGGGCACGAAGCCGATGAGGTATCCTCCCGTCGGCCCCAGAAGATGCCAGAGGCCGAAAGCCCCGCCGGCAAAAAACGGCAATCCCGAGGCGCCCTCCAGGAGGTAGAGCGCCGTCGAAAAAGAGCCCCATCGGCTACCCAGCGCGGCGCCGGCGAAAAGCACCGCCAGGCTTTGGCCGGTCACGGGCACCACGGTCCAGGGCAGGCGGACCTCTATCTGCGCGCAGAGGCCTATCAAAAAGCTGAACGCCACAGCCTCCACGGCCCGGACGCCCGGGGCCCGCGTTTGGGCTATTGTCGCGCTAATCATCGCGCGTATGCTAACAAATGTTGGTGCCAGGCATCCACTTTCTTATGTTGGTGCCAGGCATCCACTTTCTTTACTTTCTCAACTTCCTAAGGCAGAAAGTCAACAAAGTGTAGAAAGTGGATGCCTGGCACCTTAGGCGGAGACGGTGTCCCCAACGGAAAAGTAGCGGGCCTGGGGGTGGTGGAACACGAGCGCCGAGACCGAGGCCTCGGGCTCCATCATGTAGCCTTCGGTTAGTTCGACGCCGATATGCCGGGTCGGATCGAGCAATTGGAAGAGCTTCTCCTGGTCCTTGAGCTCGGGGCAGGCGGGGTAGCCGAAGCTAACGCGCAGGCCGCGGTAGCGGGCCTGGAACTTCTCCTTGAGCGTCATCTGGGCCGGGTCGGGGAAGCCCCACATCGCGCGCAGACGCTCATGCAAAAGCTCCGCGAAGGCCTCGGCGCTCTCGATCGCGATGGCCTGCAGGGCGTGGGACTTGAGGTACTCGCCCGAGTCGCGGTAGCGCTCGGAGAGCTCGCGTATGCCGGCGCCGCAGGTGACGACGAAAAGGGCCACGAAGTCCATGCGTCCGGAGGCCTTGGGCGAGACGAAATCGGCCAGGCAAAGCCTTTCGCCGCCGCTCTGGCGGGAAAAATGGAAGATTTCGGTAGCGCGCGCGTCGGCGGGCGAGTCGTAGAGCAAGAGCGAGTCTCCCTCCGCCTGGGCGGGGAAGAAGCGGAACACCGCCTTGGCCTGCATCGCCCTGCTCGAGAGCATCTCCTCCTGTATCCCCTCGACGCGCTTGTAAAGCTCGACGGCCTTGGGGTGATTCTCCTGGAGCAGGCGCTCGGCGGACTTAAGCCCCAGATGCTTGCCGTAGAGCATGATGGGATTGATGTAGCGGAATATGTCCTCGACGGCGAAATCGGAAAGGACGTGCAGCTTGAGGTCGGGGGGCGTGGGGATGTCGCCGTGCAGGATCTTCGCTGCGGCGGGGGCCGAGCCGTTGAGCGCGGCGGCGGGAGCCGGCGCGTCGGAGCTCAAATGCGCCTGCACCTGCTTGTTCTTCTCGAGCAGCGCGGGGCGCCGCGCGGGGTCCTGGAGGTTGTTGGCGAGATCCAAGCCGAGCATGGCGTCCTTGGCGTAGAGGACCGGGCCGGGGTAGCGCGGCGCGATCTTGGAAGCCGTGAATTTGGCGGAAAGGGCGGCGCCGCCGACGAGCACGGGGATGTCGATGCCAGCGTTCTTTAAATCCTCCGCCGTCACCACCATCTGCTGCGCCGATTTTACGAGCAGCCCCGAGAGACCGATGATATGGGGGGCCACGCGCTTGATCGCCTCGATGAGCGTCTCCGGGGCCACCTTGATGCCCAGGTCGGTCACCTCGTAGCCGTTGTTCTTGAGGATGATGTGGACCAGGTTCTTGCCGATATCGTGCACGTCGCCCTTGACGGTCGCCAGCAGCACCTTGCCCCGTGATGATGTTTGGCTGTGATCCATATGCGGCTCGAGAAACCCGACCGCCGCCTTCATGACCTCCGCCGACTGAAGCACCTCGGCGACGATAAGGTCGTTGTTGGCGAACAGACGGCCCACCTCGTCCATCCCCTTCATGAGCGGCCCGTTGATGATCTCCAGGGGCCGGCGGGTTTTAAGCAGCTCCGCTAAGTCCTCCAGCAGCCCCTCCTTCGAGCCCTCGACGACGTTGCGCGCGACCCTCTCGTCGATGGGCAGGGAGGCGCGGGAGGGCCCCCGCTGGGCCGCCGGCTTGGCCTCCCGGAAATGTGCCGAGAATTCGGCCACCGCGTCGAAGCCGGCGGGGTGCGCCGGGTCCCCCGGCCCCTTCCAATGGAGCAGGGCCTCGGCCAGCCGCTTTTCTTCATCCGGAATCGTCGCGTAGCGGGCGATCTTTTCGGAGTTCACGAGGGCGAGGTCCAGGCCGGCCTGCACGCAATGGTGCAGGAACACCGCGTTGAGCACCTCGCGCCCAGCCGCGGGGAGCCCGAAAGAAACATTGGAGATGCCGAGCGCGGTCTTGCAGCCCGGCAGGGCCGCCTTGATGAGGCGCAAGCCCTCGATCGTCTCGACCGCCGAGCCGAAATAATTCTTGTCCCCGGTCGCGCACGGGAAGACGAGGGGGTCGAAGTAGAGATCCTCGCTGGAGAGGCCGTATTTGCCGGTCAAGAGTTCGTGCGAGCGTTGGGCGATGGCGAGCTTGCGCTCTCGGGACACCGCCATGCCCTGCTTTTTGTCCTCGTCGATGGTGCCGACGATCACCGCGCCGCCGTAGCGCTTGAGTAGCGGCACGATTTTCTCGAAGCGCTCCTCGCCATCCTCGAGGTTGATCGAATTGATGATGCACTTGCCCGGACAGCGCTTGAGCGCCTCCTCGATGACCGTCGCGTCGGTGGAGTCGATCATGAGAGGGACTTTCACCTTCTTGGTGAGAAAATCCAGGAAGCGGAGCATGTCCGCCTTCTCGTCGCGGTCGGGGTTGGCGAGGCAGACGTCGAGCACCTGCGCGCCGTGGCGCACCTGCCGCCGTCCGATCTCGGAGGCCTCCTCGAAGCCGCCCCGCACGATCATGTCCTTGAACAGCCTCGAGCCGATCACGTTGGTGCGCTCGCCGACGATGACGGGACGCTTGTCCTCCTCCACCGCGCAGCACTCCAGGCCCGAAACCGAGGAGCGGCGCGACGCGGAGGGCTGGCGGGGTTTCTTGCCTTGCGCCATCTGGCTGATGAGGCGGATATGCTCGGGCGTCGTGCCGCAGCAGCCTCCCAAAATGTTCACCCAGCCCTCGTCGCAGAAGCGCTCGAGCTTCTTGGCGATCATCTCGGGGGTCTCATTGTAGCGGCCGTTCTCGTCCGGCAGCCCGGCGTTCGGGAAACAGGAGATGAAGAATTTGGAGAGCCCCGACAAGGTGCGTATATGGTCGGTCATGAAGTCGGGCCCCGTCGCGCAATTGAGCCCGACGCCCAGGAGGTCCCAATGGGCGACGGAGTCGTAGAGGGCCTCGGCCGTCTGCCCGCCCAGCATCACGCCCATGGTCTCGATGGAGGCCGACAGCACCACGGGGATCGAGCGGCCGAGCGCCGCGAAGGCGTTGTCGATGCCGATAAGGGAGGCCTTCACGTTCAAGGTATCCTGCTGCGTTTCCAGGAATAATAGGTCCGCGCCGCCCTCCAGGAGGCCTCGCGCCGCCTCCTCGTAATTCGTCGCGACCTCATCGAAGGTGATTCCGCCCGTTACGGAGATCGTTTTGGTCCCCGGCCCCAGCGAGCCCGCGACGAAGCGGGGCTTGGTCGGAGTGGAGTATTTTTGAGCAGCTTTACGGGCGAGCCGGGCGGCGGCCCTGCTGAGCTCCAAGGTCTTATCCTGGAGCTCGTACTCGGCCAGCACATGCCGGATAGAGCCGAAGCTATTGGTCTCGATGATGTCGGCGCCGGCCTCGAGATAAGCCTCGTGGATGTCGTAGATCACGTCCGGCCTGGTCAAGACTAGGTTCTCGTTGCAGCCCTCCAAGGCGTGCCCCCCGAAGTCCTCGGGGCGCAGGTGACGCGCCTGGATGGCGGTGCCCATGGCGCCGTCGAGCACAAGCAGGCGGCGTTGCAGAAGCTCGCGCAGCTCGGGTTCCCTTCCGCGGTTCGTGAATTGAGCGTTCATTAAAAAACCCACGCCTTAGGCGTGGGTTGTTCTCCTCTTTAGCGCCCTGTAGGCCGGGGCAATTCGGATCAAATCCTCGCCGAAGCTGCCAATAGAATAGCGTCTTTCGACGGGAAAATCAATGGTTTTTAAAGCCCAACCGGCAGACCGACCGCCTGCTTCGGGCGCCATTTCTTCCAGGCCGTTTCGAAGGATTCTAGATTAGAATATCCGTAAACGGCATAGAGTGCCCGATCCAACCCCTCGCCTTCGCGCAGCTTGGCACAGAAATCGACGAAGCTGTTTTCGATATGCCCGCGTTTGATGAAGCGCACCACGCTGTGGGCCTGTTGGTACCAGGCGCTCACGCGGGCCTTGGGCGTGTCCAGGCGTGGCGCGGTTTTAAAAAAATCCTCCAATGGAATCGGAGCGTCGAGCACGGGTCCCTTGTCGCGGGGATCGGGGAAGGCGAGGGTCTCGTTCTCCAGCATCCCCGCCAGGCCTTCGTCGAGCCATCGCGGGGGCACGCCGCCTTTTTCCTTGAAGAAAGAGTGGAGGTATAGATGCGTCAGCTCGTGGGCGACAACGGCGGTTTCAACCGGCTCGTATAGCGCGACCGCCCTTTCGGCGATGTTGAACAAGCCTCCGGACCATGGCGGTGGCCTAAAGCGCCCGCGGAGATAGGCGTCATGATCCTTATAAAAATAGACATGGGTCTTGTCCTGATCTATCCAGCTGACGAGCTTTCCCATCTCGCCGCGCATGGCCTCGAAGACGCGGTCGAGGCGGTTAAAATCTCCAAGCGCGGAATCCCTCTTCTCATGGTGGACAACGAAGTGCAGGGAGTCGTCGGAGCTCCAGTTTTTTTCCGATGAATCCTGGGCGGTCGTCGGGGGAGCCAGCAGCAGAAGCGTGAGGAGGGACGCCTTTCTGGGGTTCATGCCTAACCGCTAGGGTAAATCGAAGTCCGCCGCTTGTCAACGGGAGATTGGTTATAAAGCGAACGGCGCCGGAGCTTGCTCCGGCGCCGTTGGTCGGAAAGAACGGCTTTAACGATTGCGAATCTTGTCGATGAGCACGCCACCCGCGCCGATGGCCGCGCCGACGACGGCGCCACCGATCACTCCGGTGCCGAGCAGGAAGCCCAGCGCCGCGCCCGCGACGATGCCTGCACCCAGGATGCGGGTGCGGTTGACACCGGCGTCAGACTGCACGCCCACCTTGTTGGCCACCAGCGAGCCGAGCCCGAGGCCCAGGACGCCGGCGCCCAAACCGAAGAGCGTGGTGATGGCCACGTTCTGGGCGACGAACGGGATGATCTCGCCCAAGCCGATCGTGATTCCGAAGAACGCGGCCATTTGCTGATAGGCCGCGACCGTCTGGAGCGAGCTGACCAAGCCCAAAGCGGCTCCGACCACTGCGGAAACGCCATGGGCCGTGCCGTTGCCCTTGCGGTTGGCTTTCGGCGCATCCGGCGGGGGAACCTCGCCGTTGCCGCCGTCGCCCTCGTTCGAAACGTACTTGAAGCTGCGGCCCTTGAGCCCGAACCGAGCCGCGACCCCGCCTTTGACGTTCTTGGCCGCGATGCCCGTCAGGGCTCGCTCGGCCTCGAGCGCTCCGGCGTGCATTCCCTCGGCGCTGCCCACTCCGGCCAGCTGCGAGGAGATTCCTGCGGCATTCTCCAGGTTGGTCGACAGGCCGCCCTGCGCGTAGCTCACGTTGCCGTAAGGCATGATCGCGAGCGCCGCCACTACGACTATCATGTTTTTCATTTTCATGCTCCTTCCTAAATCACTCCCAACCCCCCGGAGTGAGATCATGTTCAAGCGGGGCCTATTATAAGAACCATGGCCCAAAAATGACATGGGCCTTGCGGCCCGCCGGGAAAGGTCTTTTGGCCTATGCGCCATAGGACCTTGGACCTGGTATGTTGTATATTCGCTTGAATGGGCATCCGTAGCGCTTTGCTGCTTCTTCTCCTTGCCTCCACGGCGTCGAGGGCCGCCGAGGTCCCGGAGGGAGGCTGGCTTGTCGGCGTGGGCGCCGGGCTGGGCATGCCGTACGGGCCGGCGCAGGATAAGCTGGGATCGCCCATGCTCTTGGGTGGCCAAGCGATCTTCCACCGGCGCAAGGAATGGAGCGTCGGCGCCCAGCTTGACCGGCTCGCATTCAAATCCAAGGGAGGCAGTCGGGCCAACATGACCGCGGCCCTGGCCGTGCTGCGGGGGAATATCGGGATGGATTTCGAAAAATCGGTGCCGTACATGCTGTTCGGGGTCGGCTATTCCGAAAGCCACGCCGATGTGGCCGCGGGCGGAGAAGACCGCGGCGCCGGTCCCGCTTTCTGCCTAGGACTGGGGTTGGATTACGCGCTGGCTGGCCCGTTGGGTACTGGCTGGGAAGTGAAATTCCAGAGAATGTCGGCGCCGTTGGGCAGGCTCGGTTTGACGGGAGCCACGGTGATCGCCTTCTACTTGAGGCTTAATTTTGGATGGGGACCGGGAGGAGATCCCTTCGAATCGGCCCCCAGGTCCCTTCACCAAAATTAACGACCTTTAGGGATTTATTGAAGAACCCAGGCCTGCGCCTCTTCGACGGATTCGGGTGCGCCGGCGAGCTGTCGCACGAGATTCCCTTCGGAGTCGGAGAGAAAGAATTGCGGTACGGCGCTGATGCCGACCTTGTTCTCGGGGTCGAGGAGCGTATCGGGGCCGAACACGCGCGCGTACTCCTGCAGCGATTGCAGTCCGTCCATGCCCACGGCCACCCGGGTCGGCACTCCCTTGGCCTTGAGAGATTCGCGGAGCTTGATGATCAGCGGCGTCGCGCGACGGCAATAACCGCACCAGGGCGCGAGATAGACGGTCAGGCATTTGGAGCTCGGGCAGGAGGCGAGCTCCACCGTGCTTCCCGAGAGGGTGGGGAGCGAGACCCCCTTGAGCCGCCCTTGCTCGGGCGGGGTTCCGGAGCAGCCGGAAAAAATGAGGAGGACGGCGAGAATACCCGGCAGCATGGCCTATATGGTACAATATTCCGCGAAGCGGCTGGGGGGTCGCTCCGGTTTTTGCCGGAGAGGAACTTCCGGACTCCTAGAGCAGGGCGCCCGCCGAAAGGCGGGGCTCCGGGGCCGCAAGGCCTCGGAGACGGAAAGTGCCACAGAGAACATACCGCTCGGCCTTCGGGCCGTGCAAGGGTGAAAAGGCGAGGTAAGAGCTCACCGCTGACGCCGCGAGGCGCAGGCATGGCAAACCCCGCTCGGAGCAAGGCAGCAGGACGGTCGCGCGGCTCGCGCGGGTCCGGGTGCACGTGGCCTGGACCGGCCGTCCGGTAGCCGCATAGAGAAATGATCCCCGCTCGGCGCGAGCCGAGCACAGGATCCGGGGTATAGGCCGCTTCGCTATTTAATGCCGAATACGATTCTACTCGTCGAGGACGACGCCCAGACCCGCGGCATGGTGCAGGCGGCGCTTTCCGGCGTCGGGCACCGGGTGCTGGCCACCGACGGGGCAAAATCGGGCTGGCATCTGTTCTCCTCCGAGAAGCCGGATTTGGCCGTGCTCGATTTGGAGCTGGCCGACGGCAACGGCCTGGATTTCTGCAAGAAGATCCGGGAGCACAAGGAGCTTCACCATACGCCCGTGATCATCCTGACCGGAGCCTCCGAGCTCGACAGCAAGGTTTCGGGCTTCGCCGCGGGCGCCGATCAGTACCTCGTTAAACCGGTGCCTCCCCAGGAACTGCTCTTGTGGGTGGACGCGCTGCTGCGCCGAGTGTCTTATGAAAAGGAAGAGGGGGATGTGCTCAAGGCCGGCGACTGCGAGATCGACATCAAGTCGCATCTGGTACGATTTAAGGGCGCCCTTATCCCGAATCTCACGGTCAAGGAATTCGAGCTGCTCTATTTCCTGGTCAAGCGCCGGCCGAACGTGTTCAGCCGCAAGGCCATCCTCTCGACGCTCTGGCACACCATCACGGTCGACCATGTCGTCGACACCCACCTGACCAATCTTCGCAAGAAGCTTCCGCGCGAATTAGCCGATAAACTTCAAACCATTCCTGGCAAAGGGTTCCGTTTCTTGGAGTAAGCGCGTAAAAGCTGTCGTTCCCTTTCCTTTATATAGATATACAGGAGCTAACTTTCGATATGCGGCTTCGATTCCGACCACCCGGCCGGGGTGATGCGGACGAACTTGACCTTCTTCCACAGCGTGGGCAGGTCCTTGGCGCCCGAGTAGCTCATGCCCGAGCGCAGGCCCCCGGCGAGTTGGTGGATCACCTCCACCGCGTGGCCGCGGTAGGGGACCAGGGCCTCCACCCCTTCCGGCACCACTTCTAGAATTTCCTCGCGTTCGAGCTCCGCGTTCCCGCGCTCTTTTTGCTTCTTGGAAATCGTCGCCGCCAGGGAGGCCATCCCTCGGTAAGCCTTGTACTTCATGCCCTTGCGCACCACGGTCCAGCCGGGGCTCTCCTCCGTGCCCGCCAATAGGCTTCCGATCATGACGCAGGACGCCCCGCCGGCCAAGGCCTTGGTGATGTCGCCCGAGTCGCGGATGCCGCCATCGGCGGTGATCGGCACGCCCTTGCTCTTGGTGATGCGGGCGCAATCCATGATCGCCGAGAGCTGGGGAACCCCGGAGCCCGTGACGATGCGCGTCGAGCAGGTGGCCCCGGGGCCCACGCCCACCTTGACGCCGTCGGCGCCGGCCGCGGCCAGGTCCCGCGCTCCCTCGAAGGTCGCCACGTTGCCGGCCACGATCTCGATCTCCGGCCAGCGCGATTTGATCTTCTCGACCGCGAGGGTGACGTGGTCGGCATGCCCGTGCGCCACGTCGACGACCAGCACGTCGGCGCCGGCCTCCCGCAGCGCGGCGCTTCGGTCGATGTAGTCGCCCACGACGCCGACCGCGGCGCCGACCAAAAGGCGTCCCTTCTTGTCGAGCGAGGCGTAGGGGTAGCGCCGTTTTTTGAGCAGGTCCTTGGCCGTAATGAGCCCCTTGAGCGTCCCGGTCGCGTCCACCAAGGGTAGCTTTTCCACCTTGTGCTCGTTGAGTATTTTCTCGGCCTCGGAGAGGCTGACTCCAGGCTTGGCGGTGACTAGCTTTCGAGTCATGACCGAGCCGATCGGCTTGGGGTCGGCACTTTTGGGCTGGAACTGCAGGTCGCGCTGGGTCACGATGCCGACCAGGCGCCTCTGGCCGTCTACGACCAGCAGGCCACCCACTTGCCAACGGCGCATGAGCTCGCGCGCGCCCGAGACGGTATCGTTCGGCGAGAGGGTGTAGGGCGATTCGATGACGATGCTCTCGGCGCGCTTGACCTTGGCGACCTCGGCCACCTCCTCCTCGATCGTCAAGAAGCGGTGGATAACCCCCAGGCCGCCATGCTGCGCCATGGCGATGGCCATCTCTGCCTCGGTCACCGTGTCCATGTTGGCCGAGACGATGGGACACTTGAGCGCGATGCGCCGCGAGAAGCGGCCCGTCGTGTCGACATGCTTGCGCGAGACGATGGAGGACCTTTGCGGGACCAGCAGCACGTCGCTGAAGGTATAGGCTTCCTTCATGAGCGCGAATTATACCATGTTGGTGCCAGGTATCCACTTTCTACACTTTCTCAACTTTCCTGGGAATTTCAACAAAGTGAAGAAAGTGGATGCCTGGCACCGCCAGCAAGAACGTAGGCCCTTGGGCCCTATTATTTTTGCACGCAAGGCCCATGTCGATTTTGGGCGAGCGTTGCTAAAATCCACAACGTTGTTTTCGTACCTTGCGCGCAAGCCAAGGCAACTCGGGAGGTGGAAATGCTTCTGTCACAGACTCGGCGGTTTTGGCTGGCCGCGCTCGCCGCGGCCCTCCTCGGAACGTCCGCGCATGCGGTAGGGCGTTCCGACATCGAAATGCTGCTGCGGCGCCGTGACGCCGCGACCGCAAGGAATCTCACCCTTCTCGTCCGTGACCGTGGGCAGAATTTCCTTGCCAAGATCACGGCCGGCAGGCCGGATTCCGACAAGGCCGTGCACGCCTGGGCCTTCGCGCATCCCGAGACCGCGGCCGATCTTTACTCCCTCCTGATTCAACGCGGCCGTGCCGGAGCCGAGGCGTTCGCGCGTCCGGAGTCCACTTATAAGGGAATCGAAGGCCACGCGCAGATGGTGGCCGACGACAAGAAGGCGTCGGCCGAGCAGGCCAACGGCAACGCGGGCAAGCCGTTCGACGGCTCAAGCAAGAAGGACGGATCGCTTCCCGTCAATACGGGCCCGGTCGCGAAGCCCAACGGCCAGCCGTCCGCCCAGAAGAAACCGGACAATCTCCTCGAGCGCTTGAGGAAGTGGATGGATGATGAGCGCGACGGCGTCCCCGGCTCGAGCGGCAAGCGCGAGAGCGGCAAGGTCACCTTCAAGGATGTCATCGGCCTCAAGGAAGCCAAGGCGCAGATCATACAGTTCGTCGACATACTCAAGAATCCCGAGAAGTACGCGCGCCTGGGCGCGGAGGTGCCGCGTGGCATCCTGATGGTGGGGCCTCCCGGCAACGGCAAGACCCTTCTGGGCAAGGCTCTCGCCAACGAGGCGGGCTTCTCCTGCTTCATCGCGAAAGCGGGTCCTGAGTTCTCCAGTAAATGGGTCGGCGAGAGCGCGGCCGAGATCCGCCGCACCTTCGAGCAGGCCCGTGCGCAGGAGCCCTGCATCATCTTCATCGACGAATTGGACGGCTTGGCGGCGGCCCGCACCGGCATCGACCAGTCCGTGGCCCGCGAATACAACTCCACCGTCGAGCAGCTGCTCGTCGAGATGGACGGCTTGACCGAGCACAGCAAGAACGGCAAGGTGCCGAAGGTCTTCGTCATCGGCGCCACGAACCGGCCGGACCTTCTCGACCCTGCGGTCATGCGCCCCGGGCGCCTGGACCTGCATGTCGTGATCACCTCGCCCGACATCAAGGATCGCGAGGAGATGATCAAGTACTACGTCAAGAAGAAGAAAGTCCCGGCCAACGCCGACGTGGACTTCAAGATCCTGGCTGGCCGCACCACCGGCATGTCCGGAGCCGCGATCAAGGACTTCGTCAACAAGGCCGCCTTGGTGGCCGCGGAGGAGAACGCCCAGGATGTCACGCTCAAGCATTTTCTCAAGGCCCTCGACCGGCTGCAAATCGGCGGCGAGCGGCGCATGGTGCTTAGCGACGCCGAGAAGATCATTACCGCGCGCCATGAGCTGGGCCACGCCCTGGTCGCCACCTATACGAAGGGCGGCGATCCCGTAGGCAAGATCACGATCATCCCGCGCGACATCGGCGCGCTCGGCGTGACGACCTCCGAGCCGCCGGAAGACCGGAAGAATTGGAGCAAGACCCAGCTCCTCAACCAGATCGCCATGGCCATGGGAGGGCGCGTCGCTGAGAAGATTTTCTACAACGACGAGACCACCGGCGCCGCGAGCGACCTGGAGAATTCCCAGAACCTCGCCTGGCAGATGGTCGTGCGCTTCGGCATGAGCGAAAAGCTGGGGCCGGTTTCCTTCGTCAAGACCGCCCAGGGCAATTATCTCTCCGGCGGAGCCTCGATGCAGCCTGTTAGCGAAGAAATTCAAAAGCTCATCGACTCCGAGGTCAAGCGCTTCCTGCTCGAGGCCGAGCAGCGGGCCATGGCCATCCTTACCGCCAAGAAGGATGTCTTGGACAAGGTGGTGCCATACCTGATCAAACAGGAAACCATGGAGGGTTCGGACCTGCGCAAGCTGCTCAAGGAGTTAGACACGAACCCGGGAGAGTATCCCGTGCAGGACCCCCCGCCGCAACAGCCGGGCTCGGATAAGCCCTTCGCGACCACCCCGACCAATCTAGGGTGCTCGGCAGGCAGGCTGTATTAAAGAGTAGAACTCCTCGCGGCTGATGGATCAGCCCGCCGGGGCTTCAGACGACGCGCTCGGGGCTAAAAGCTCCGAGCGCGTCGTCGCTTTTCTGCTGTTTCTCTGGCTTTTTTCCATCATCTGTTCGTATTACATCCTGCGCCCCGTCCGCAGCGCGCTGATCCTCTCGGAGTTCGGGCCCAAGGCTCTCCCCTGGGCGTACATGGGCACGGCGCTGTTTACCGGCATCGCGGTCTGGATTTACACCCAGTTCACGTACCTGCCGCGTAAGACGCTGCTTACCCGCGTGATCCTGTTTTTTATCTCCAATTTCGCCGTGTTGTGGTGGATCGTCAGCAGGCGCATCCCTTGGTCGGCCGGCATTTTTTACGTCTGGACGGACATTTTCTCCATCATGGCCGTGACGGTTTTTTGGATGTACGTAAACGACGTCTTTCCCTCGAAGTCCGCCAAGCGGAGCTTCGGCATCATCGGTTCGGCAGGCCCGGCCGGCGCCATCGCCGGCGCCGCCTTGATCAAAATTTTCGTCCGCCGTGTGGGCGTGGAGCAGATGCTGCTGGTCGCTGGCGGATTCTTCGGCTTAGGGCTGTTGATTTTTTGGGCGCTCGAGTTCCTCACCGGTGGACGATCGGCTGAGCGCAAGAAGGCGATAGAGAAATTCGAGCAATACAATTTTTCCGAGTTTTCCAGCTTGATGCGTTCCGTGGCGCGATCAAGGGTGCTGACCCTGTTGACGGTCGCCGTGTGCTTCGAGCGTTTCGCGCCGGATTTCGTTGATTACGTGTTTTCGGCGGCCCTGCATCATGCCTATCCGGACAAGCTCGGCTACGCGGCCGTCTTCGCCACCTTCGAGTTCTGGCGCAACGTGCTCGTGTTCATCGCCACGCTGTCGCTCACCTCGACCATCCTGCGCACGCTCGGAGTGCACGTGGCCATTACCGCCGTGCCGATGACCATCCTCATCGGTGGCGCGGCCTACGCGCTGTTCCCGTTCCTGGGGGTGGCCATCGCCTTGAAGGGCTTGGAGGAGGGCCAGCGGCATGCGTGGTTTAAGGCGGGCAAGGAAGTGATCTATACGGCCACGCATTCCGACGTCATCTACAAGGTCAAGGGCTATCTCGAGATGTTCCTCTACCGTTTTTCGCGGGGTCTGGCTGGCCTCATCATCTTGTTCTTGACCAGCGGTCTGGGTCTGGGCGCCGTCGGCGTGGCCTGGGCCGTGGTCCCGCTGGCCGCGCTGTGGGCGGTCGTGACCTGGAAGCTGGGCAAGGCGTACGAAACCAGCGAGGCCGGAGCGGCCGATAAAGAGGAGCCCGCTCTCCCCTTGGGCAAAGAGGCGTCAATATCTCAAGGTGCCAGGGATTGACTTTCGCCTAGGCGAAAGTCAATCCCTGGCACCGTTGCTACTCAGTATGCTGGCGACGACCCCAGGCAATGCCTCGGGTCGTCGCCAGACTTGGCTAGTGGCGCTTGCGGACGTCGGCTTCGCGCAGCCTGCGCTCGGCCTCCTTGATCGCCAGCCAATTGCGCTTCACCTCGGCCGTGCTCTTCGCCCGCCGGCCGCCGAAGACATGCGGGTGGCGGCGCTTGAGTTTAAGGGCTTGGCTCCTGGCGACGTCCTCGATGTCGAAGCGCCCCTTTTCGCTTTCGATCTGCGCGTGCAGTAGGACCTGCAGAAGCACGTCTCCCAGCTCGTCCTCGATCTCATGCCATCGTCCCCGCTCGAGGGCCCGCTCGAGCTCCTTGGCCTCCTCGCGCAGGTAAGGGATCAGCGAGCGATGCGTCTGCCGCCTGTCCCAGGGGCAGCCGTTCGGCGCCCGCAACCGTGCGATGAGGGCCTTCAGGCGCTCAAATTGGCTTGGGCGAGGCATGAGGGGGCAGTATAGGAAATTTTCCCCGGCCGATAAGATATACTTTCCGGCATGGCGCCACGCCTGTTCTGCGGCGCGTTCCAGCCGGCTCTCGAGGACGCCTTCTGCGAGCGCTTGGAGAGCCTTAGGCCCGGCCCGGGGCGTCGGGTCATGGTCGTAGCGCCTTCCCGCCGAATGGCCGAGAGGCTCGAGCGGCTCATCGCCTTCGAGCGAGGGCTCGGTTTCCTGGAACTGCGCGTGCACACCTTCTACAGCCTGGCCCTGGAGATTTTGACCTCCTGCGGGCCCGAGCCCTGGATCCTCGCGGCGGACGCCCAAATCCAGGAGCTTCTGGTGCGGGGCTTGCTTACGAGTTCGCGGAGCTTGTCCCGCGGCCTCGCCGGCGCCTATAGCTCCAGCCTCAAGGACTTAGCCGACGCTGGTGTCGACCCCGAGTCTTTGAGACTGCATTTCGCGGAATGGTTCGAGGAGCCCCAGCGCTCGCTTCTTAACTCCCTGCTGGAGTTGCTGCAGGCCTATGAGCGGCGCCGGCGCGAGACCGGCCTGGCCTCCTCCTTCGATCTCGTGCAGCGCGCGACGAGGGTCGTCGAGGAAGGCCGCGAGAACCTGCTGGGTGGCTACCAAGAGATACTTTATTACGGCTTCTACGACTTAACCGGAGCCCAGGCCGATTTTTTCAACGCGGTCGCCGGCGCCTACCCGTGTTCGGTGTTCTTCCCGTATGTTAAAGGATACCCGGCCTTCAAATTCGTCGAACGCTTCTACGAACTGCGCCTTTCGAGAGGCTCCGGGGCGCGGCACCTGCCTCCGGACTGGGGCGGCCGGGCCTTGGGCGAAGGGTTGGGCTGCCTGTTCAATCCCGGCCGGCAAGCGAGCCTTCCCGAGGGGAGGCTGCGGCTGATCAACGTCTCGGGCTCCAGAGACGAAGTGTGGGCCACCGCCAAGGGAATATTGGCCGCTAGGGAAGAGGACCCTTCTCTGAGCTTCGACGAGATAGGCGTGGTAGCCAGGTCCCTGGAGCCCTATCGCGCGCTCTTGGCGGAGGTCTTCGAAGAAAACGAAATTCCCTTCTCCATGGAGGAGGGCGAGCCGTTGTTGAGGCATCCCCTCGCCAAGCTGGCCCTGAACCTGCTCAACCTGGCGCGCATGGATTTTCCGGCGTCCGCGGTGCAGGACCTGTTGCGTTCGCCCTATCTTCGAGTCAAGGCCTTCGGCTCGGCCCAGCGGCAGGAAAGCGCCTGCCGCGTCATCGCCGCCCTGGGCATCCATTCCGGATGGTCGCAATGGGAAGGAATATTCGGCGCGCAGGCCGGACGAGACCCGGACTCGAAAGCCATTTGGGAATGGCTTAGCTCCTTGCGCCAAAGCCTGCGGGTCGCATCCCCGCCCAGCTGGGCCGGAGCCTCGGCGCATTGGATGACGCTGCTCCAGGACCATTTCCACGTGCCGGTGGGCGATCCCGCCGCCGGCGTATGGGAGGCGATGCTCGCCGCCACGCAGGAGCTAGCCACCTTCGACCGCGCCGCCGCCGGCGCGGACTATCCAGAGATGCTCGAGGCCCTCGAGCGGCGTTGGCGCGGCCGCGCGATCCCAGCGCCAGACAGGCGCGGGGTGCGCGTCTTGGGCGCGATGGACGCCCGCGGTCATTCCTTCCGACGCCTGTTTCTAATCGGGCTGCAGGAGGGCGTGTTCCCGCGCCAAGTGCGCGAGGATCCCCTGTTGCCGGACGACCTGCGGGCCAGGCTCGCGCATCCGGCGGGCTATTGGATCCGGCCCAAGCTCGAAGGTTACGACGAGGAAAGGCTTTTGTTCGCTTTGCTCGTCTCCTCCGCTTCCGAGCGTCTCGTCTGCGTATACCAGCGCTCCGACGATGCCGGGAGGGCAACGGTACCATCCTCCTACCTTCGGGAGCTCTGTAGGGCCTGCGGCGTCGACTTCTCCGGCGAGGCCAACCGCCGGGTGCCGCGCCAGCCATTGGTCAAGGTACGCGAATCGCCCCTCCTCTCGTGGTCTCCCGATGAGATGGCCTTGGCGGCCTGCGCCGCGGGCTCCGACCCCGCGCCCGCCTTGAGCGCGCTGGGGGAGGAAGCCGGCGCCCTGGCCGAGGTCCTGCGACGCAGCGCCGAGCTCAACCGCCAGGGCGGCCCTGGCCCCATGGACGGCGTCGTCGGCCCCCCGCGGCATTACCTGCGGCGCTACCGAGCGCGCGGTCGTTCCCCGAGCGAGCTCCAGGAGTACACCCGCTGCCCTTTCCGCTTCTTCATGTCCCGCGTGCTCCAGATACCGGAACCCGAAGAGGCGGCCCAGCGCGGCGCCTTGAGCGCCGAGAGGCGCGGCCGACTCTACCATGCGGCGCTCCGCCGCTTTCATTCGCGCTTGGGCGAAAGCGGCTATTGGAGCGCGCAGGCGGCGGATTGGGTACCCGTGCTCGAGGAGGCCATCGAGGCCGAGATGGGCGCCGCGTCGTGGAAGACATTGGGCCTTTACCCGGTGCTTTGGGAGGCGATCCGGCGGACGATGACGGAGTACCTGCGCGAGTTCGTCAGCTGGGACTTGGCGGAGCTGCGTCGCAGCGGATTTAAGCCGGCGCGCTTCGAGGAGGAAGTTTCCTGCACCGTGGACGGGCTCGCCCTGCAGGGAAGGATCGACCGGCTCGACGTCGACGCCGCCGGAGGGCGTTTTCGGGTGATCGATTACAAATCCCGATCTTCCCGCCGCAGCCTGATGGAGGAAATCGCCGAGCTCCGCAAGCTGCAATTGCCTCTCTACCTGGCCATGGCCGAGGCCTCGAGTCTCGGAGGCAAGGACGCCAAGGCCGCCGGCGGCGCGCTCTACGGCATCGAGGCCGAGGGGGATGGAGCCCGGGTCGAGTCGCTTGGCTCCACCGACTTCGAGCGCCTGCGCCGCGGGCTTTGGGAAGACCTTAAGGAGTACGATCGGCTTATCGCGAAGGGCTTCTTTCCCATCCGCCCCGAGGAAGGCATCGGGGGCCACTGCCAGTACTGCGCCTATTCCGGGGCCTGCCGCAAGGCCCACGCCCCCACGCGCGCGAGGGCTCAGCGGGCCGGCCTATGACTGAGGCATTGCTAGACCAGCCGGCCCGCGACGCGGCGCGCTTCGAGCTGGGGCGCAACATCGTCGTCGAGGCGGGCGCCGGCACCGGCAAGACATCGCTTCTGACCGAGCGCATCCTGTTCCTTTTGGCGGCCGGAGGCCCGCAAGGCCGGGGGATCGACATTACTCGCATCGTGGCGCTCACCTTCACCGAGAAGGCCGCCGCCGAGATACAGTGGAGGCTCTCCTCGAGGCTCGCGGACCTGACGGCGGCGATTGACGGCACCTTGCGCGACCCGGGCCGGCTGCAGGAATGCCGGCGATGGATTTCGGAAGTCGGGCGGCGTTTCGGCCGTCAGGGAGAGGAGTTGCGGCGCGCTCTGGCGGAGGCCAGCGAGAAAATGGAGCGAGCCTCTATCGGCACCATCCATCGCTTCGCCGCGCAGCTGTTGCGCCTGCATCCCTTGGAGAGCGGCGTCGACCCCGCCTTCGAGGTGGACCCGGGGCCCGCCTTCGAGGAAAATTTCGAGTCGCATTGGCAGCGCTGGCTCGTGGAGGAGCTCGGCGAAGAAGCGCCGCGGCGCGAGTCCTGGCTCGAGCTGCTGGCCATCGTCGACTTGGAGGATCTAAGGCTCTTAGCGCGCGCGCTATGCTCCGAGGAGTGCGCGGGCGCGACGCCTGCATCGCCTCAGCTGGAGCGCCGCCTGCGCGCCTTGGCCGAGGCCTTCGAGACCTTCGCGCGCAAGCCCGCGCCCGCGCGCAGCAAGGTACAAGAGCGGTGCCTGCAGGCGAAGGAAAGGCTGCGCCGCCTCGCGGAGGCTTTTTCCGGCGGGGGGGCTTTGGCTCGGCGACTTCCGGCGCCGCTTAAGGTCGGGCAATGGCCGCAGGCCTGGGGGGAGGGCGAGGAGAGGGAGCTCTTCGAGGCGGGCGCGTGGCTGGCCGAGCGCGCCTCGGCCGAAAGCGAGAGTCTGTTGCGCCGTGCCGCCGGGCTGCTGGAGCCTTTTTGCAGGCGTTTTCGAGCGGAATACAGCAGGCGCGGCCATGTGGGCTTTTCGGGCCTGTTGCGGCACGCGCGGGACCTGGTGCGCGACGATCCCGACGTCCGCTCGAGGCTCAAGCGCCGCTTCGACGTTCTGCTCATCGACGAGTTCCAGGATACCGACCCCCTGCAGGGCGAGCTGCTGCTGTTTTTGGCCGAACGGCCCGGCGACGCCGCGGCGCAGTGGCGGAAAATACGCCTGGAGCCCGGGCGCCTGTTCATCGTCGGGGATCCTAAGCAGTCGATCTATCGTTTCCGCGGAGCCGACATCCGCGCCTACGAGGAGTTCGCGCGCCTCCTGCTCGAGCAGGGCGCTCTTCGCTGCGACCTGCAGACGAGTTTTCGGAGCCATTCGGGGGTGATCGCTCCGATCAACGCGGTTTTCGCCTCCGCCATGCGGGCCAAGGCCGGACTGCAGCCTCCATACCTCCCGATCCATCCGCGTCCGGACGGCGGCGGCTCGGCCGGGGTGGAGCTTGTCGTCTTCGAGGAGGCCGACGAGCCGGGGCCGCGTGCCGAGGCCCTGCGCCGGGCGGAGGCCGCGTGGATCGCGCGCTGGATCTCCGAGCGGGACGCGCGTTGGAAGTTTCGGGACGTCGCGATACTCATGCGCTCGACGAACGCCTTAGACATCTACCTTTCGGCGCTCAGGGCCCAGGGAATCCCGTACGCGGTCGAGGCGGACCGCCGATTCTTCGGTACCCAGGAGATACTCGATTGCGTCAATCTGCTGAGGGTCCTGGAGGACCCCGGCGACGCTATAGCGCTGGTGGGCCTGCTCCGTTCGCCGGCCGCGGCCTTAAGCGACCGGGATATCCTGGAGCTGAGGGAATCCGGTTCTCTTTCGATATTCGCGGATCCACCCGAGGGTCTGGACCGCGAAGCGCGCCGGCGCGCTTGCGCGCTCTTTGATGAGTTGCGCGGGCTGCGCGAGCGGGTGGGCCGCGAGCCTTTGGCGGATTTCGTGCGCCGCGCGATGCGGCGCACGCGTATGACGGAGCTTTGCGCCCAGGCGTATCACGGCGAGCAGACCGTCTCGAACCTGCTCAAGTTCCAACGCATCGCCGACGAGGCCGCAGACACGCGGGGCAGCACCTTGCGGGAGTTCCTGCTGCAGCTGGGCCGCTCTATCGAGGATTCGGCGGAGGAGGGGGAAAGCCCTCTGGCCGACGATCATCTCGACGCCGTGCGCATCCTGACCATCCATAAGGCCAAGGGTTTGGAGTTCCCAATCGTATTCTTGCCCAATCTGGGGGCGCCGATCCGCTCCGGCGAACCGCCGGTTTTCATGGCCGAGTGGCGCACGCAGGCGGCCGGATTCCGCCTTCCCAAGGCGAAGGCCGCGGATGCGGCCATGGCGCTGCTCCAATGGGATGAGAACCGCCGGATCCGCGAGGAATCCGTGCGCCTGCTCTACGTCGCCATGACCCGCGCGCGCGAGCGGCTGTTCCTTTTAGGCGCGGAGGCCCCCGGCCATGCGGGTACTTTCTCTAATATATTGGCCGCGGCCGGAGCCTGGCCCCAGGGGCAAGCGGGTTCGTTGTCCATAGGCTCCCATTCCGTGCCCGTGCGGCGAGTCTCCGGGGACCGCCTTGCCGCCCCGCGGAGAAGGCGCGGCGAGGCCTGGAGCGTCGATGCGCGGGCCTGGTCGAGGGTATGGGCCGCCCGCCGCGCCGAGCGGTCGCGATGGAGCGGGGGCCTTTTCGCCAGCCCTACCGACTATCAGGCGGAGATCCAGAAGCTCCCGGCGCTCGAAGAGGGCGCGGGGCCGCCGGCGGATTGGATCGGCCGGCTCTGCCACCGCGTGCTGGAGAAGTGGGATTTCGCGCGCCCGCCGGATTTGGGCGAGGCGCTGGCCTCGGCCTGCCGCAACCTCGCCTGGCTGGAATCGGGCGTCCCGTGGAAGGCCGTCGCCGAGGAGGGATGGAGGATACTCGAAGGGTTCTTGGAGTCGGAGGCGGCCCGGGAATTGGCCGATTCGGAGATACTGGGCCGCGAAATGCCCTTCTTATATCCTCGCGAAGGACGGGTGATGCGCGGCAGCCTGGACCTGCTCTACCGCCGGGGCGGAAAGCTTTGGGTAGCCGATTATAAGACGGGGAAACCGCTGCTGGACATCCGCGAAGCGCTCCGCCGCTACGGCCCCCAGGCCGGGGCCTATGTGGAGGCCGTCGAGCGCGGCCTGGGAGAAAGGCCGGGATTCAAATTATTGTGGCTGCGCGGCGGAAAATCCATCGAGCTGCCGATTTGATAGAATGCGCCATGGCCTTCCCGGCAACGAGGCTGAGGCGCTTGCGCTCGAGCCCGGCCCTAAGATCGCTGGTCCGCCAGACGCGGCTTGCCGGAGAGGACCTGGTCCTTCCCTTGTTCGTGCGCCCCGGTAAAGGCGAGCGGCGGCCGATCGCCTCCATGCCAGGGCATTTCCAGTATTCCGTCGACACGGCGGTCAAGGCCGCCAAGGAAGCGGCCGCGGCGGGCCTCCCCGCCATCCTCCTTTTCGGCATACCGGAGCGCAAGGACTCCAGGGCCAGCGGCGCCTACGCCGCAGGCGGGATCGCGCAGAGGGCGGCCTCGGCCATCAAGCAGGCCCTTCCCGAGCTGCTAGTCATCGCCGATCTCTGCTTTTGCGAATACACCGATCACGGGCATTGCGGCGTCTTGAAGGGCCGGCGCGTCGACAACGACGCCACGCTCCTTTTGGCCGGGAAAACGGCGGCGAGCCAGGCCAAGGCCGGGGCCGACATCATCGCGCCCAGCGGCATGATGGACGGCCAGGTGGCGGCCATACGCTCGGCCTTGGATCGCGCCGGATACAAGAATACCCCGATCCTCGCCTATACGGCCAAGTTCGCCTCCGCTTTTTACGGGCCGTTCCGGGAGGCCGCCGAATCCCCGCCCTCCTTCGGCGACCGCTCCGGCTATCAAATGGACCCGGCCAACGCGCGCGAGGCAATCCGCGAGGCGGAGCTCGACGTGCAGGAGGGCGCCGACATGCTGATGGTCAAGCCGGCCATGGCCTACCTCGACGTGCTCGCCGAGTTGCGGCGCCGCTTCCCGCTGCCTCTGGCGGCCTACAGCGTATCCGGGGAATTCGCGATGATCAAGGCGGCGGCGGCCCAGGGATGGGTCGACGAGCGCAAGGTCGTGCTTGAATCGCTCGCGTCGATCAAGCGGGCCGGGGCGGATTTCATCATCAGCTACCACGCCTTGGAAGCGGCGCGCTGGCTGGCGGAATGAGCGCCTCTCGGGCGGCCTTCGCCGCCGGGGCCCTGGCCTGCTGGGCGGCCTGTCTCGCGCTGGACTATTTTTCCCTGGGCCGGATAGCCCCTAAGGTGCTTTTCATTTGCCGCTTTTACGTGGCGGCCATTTTAATGCTCACTCCGATGGTGCTCTACTGGGATGAAACGCGATACGCCGTATTCTACGCGGACCGGCGCGTTATATGGAGCATACTGTCGAGCGCCGTCTGCGGCGCCGCGGGCCTGTTTCTATGGTACCGGGCCTTAGGCGGACCTGATGGAAAAATCTGATCGTTTATTCCGCCGGGCTTGCGGACTGCTGCCAGGCGGGGTCAATTCGCCGGTGAGGGCCTTCAAGGCGGTCGGCGGCACTCCGCGCTTTATCCGCTCAGGCAAGGGAGCTCGAATTTTAGATGAGGATGGGCGTTCCTATATCGATTATTGCCTTTCCTGGGGACCTCTTATCCTAGGCCATGCCCACCCCGCCGTCGTCGCCGCAGCGTCTCGCGCACTGAAAAGGGGATCGAGCTTCGGCGCGCCGACCGAGGCCGAATCGCGGCTGGCCGAGTTGATCCGCTCCGCCTTGCCCTCGATGCGTATGCTGAGGCTGACGAGCTCAGGCACCGAGGCCGTCATGAGCGCCCTGCGCCTGGCCCGCGCCTTCACGAGGCGTGACTGGATCGTGAAGTTCTCGGGATGCTATCACGGTCATGTCGACAGCCTGCTGGTCTCCGCTGGCTCAGGCGCTATGACATTAGGCAGTCCGGATTCCGCGGGCGTACCCGAATCTTGGGCCCGGATGACGCTTTCTTTGTCTTACAACGATGTCGCTTCCGTCGAGAACGCGTTCGCCCAATATGGCGGGCGCATCGCCGCCGTCATCATCGAGCCGCTGGCCGCGAACATGGGAGTCGTGGCGCCGCGCGAAGGATTTCTCAAGGCCTTGCGCGAGATCACCCGGCGGCACGGGGCCTTGCTTATCTTCGACGAGGTGGTGACCGGCTTCCGTCTGGAGTTCGGCGGCGCCCAGACGCTCTGGAAGATAGAGCCCGATCTGACCTGCCTGGGAAAAATTATTGGAGGGGGATTTCCAATCGGCGCTTACGGGGGGCGGCGCGAAATCATGGAGATGGTAGCGCCTTTGGGGCCGGTGTATCAGGCGGGGACCCTCTCCGGCAACCCCGTCGCCGTCGCCGCCGGCATCGCCTGTCTCGAGACTCTCCGCCGCCAGAAGCCGTACGCGCGCATGGCGCGTCTGGCCTCGCGGCTCGCCGAGGGGTTGCGCCGGCAGGCGTCGGGACTGGGCGTGCCCTTGACCGTCCAGCAATTCGCCTCTATGCTGACCCCTTTCTTTCACGCAGGACCGATCAGCGATTACGCCAGCGCGAAGGCGGCCGACACCCGGGCTTACGCCCGATTCTTCCATGCCATGCTTCGCGAGGGAATATACCTGCCTCCGGCGCAATTCGAGGCCGCCTTCCTGTCAGCCGCGCATACCGAAAAGGACGTCGATCTCAGCTTGAGGGCAGCGGGTAGGGCGCTGGATTCGCTAACGCGAAGGACTTAGCGAGACGAGCACTGGAAGGCCTTTGTAGAAAAAAACGAGGACGCCTTCCGGCAAGCCCATGGCGGCTCTCTGATCGGCGGACGCTTCCTTGACGCCAGCTACCTTGCGGATGGCCATGAGTACGCGCGACTGAGTCGCGATCCCGCTGTCGATGCCCACGAGTATCGCGGGGGGCGCGGGGATGACGCCGATGCTTACCCGCGGCCTATCTCCGTCATCGTAAACGGGGATCGGTATGCGATTCAAGGCGTCCGCGAATTCCTTCGCGGTCCGGAGCAGGTCTTCTTCTTTTGGTGCGCCTCCGCCGAACATGGTCGATAGAATTTGCTCCATCAGCTTGTTCTGATCCGAGCCGCGGCCCTGCGGAGCCGCTTGGATTTTCGGGATTTCCAGAAGCGGCAGTTTCCCATCCGCATCAGCCAGATTTGCCGGTCCTTCCTTTGTATAGCCTTCCGGCAAGGTGAGTAAGGGCAGTTTTCCCTGCTCGTCGAATTGGGCATCGCCCTGTTGCCTGGCATCCTCCGGGCTTTCGGCGAAGCAGGGAACGCCCGCTAAGAATACGGCGCTTACGGCGAGAGTGAATATGGAGTTCATGCCTCCAGTATGGGCCTTATTCCTCCGCGGCGCATGAGTCCCAAGACCTAAATCGTCTGGGTCCTTGGGCCCCGAGAATTTAGGACCAAAAGGCCCTCGCGATTTGCTGCCGCTCCGCTAAACTAGTCATATGAAAAAACTACCCGTCGTACTCGCCCTCTTCACCGTATTATCCGTCGCGCCCAGCCCACGCTCCTATGCCCAGTTCGGCAATCCGTTCGCCGCGCAGGAGGAGCAACATAAGAAGGTCGTAGGAAGGCTCGGCGAAGCGCTCAATGCCAAGCAGTCCGAGATGCCTAAGGATGTTTGGAAGAGAGTCCATGAGGAATATAACCGCCTCCTTAATATGCAGCCCCACAATCCCGAGGCCCAGAAATCGATAGATTACCTGCAATGGTTCATCGATCTTCCTTGGGGAAAAGAGACCCAGGATCGATTCGACCTGGCGGAGGCTCAAAAGATATTAGACCGCGATCATTACGGGCTCGACCAGGTCAAGGAGCGTGTCATCGAGTACCTGGCGGTCCGCAAGAGAACCGCCTCGCAGAAGGGAGGCATTCTCTGCTTCGTGGGGCCCAAGGGAACCGGGAAAACCTCCATCGCCAAGGCCATCGCCGAGTCCATGGGCCGCAGCTTCGTCCGCTTGTCTCTGGGCGGAGTCAATAACGAGGCGGAATTGCGCGGGTTTCAGAGGACCTATATGGGATCACGGCCGGGCAGCATCATCACCCAGATGAAGAACGCCAAGACGATAAACCCCGTGATGCTCATGGACGAGGTGGACAAGCTGGCCGATGGCAGTCACTACGGCGATCCTCGGGCGGCGCTCTTGGAGATCCTCGACCCGGAGCAAAATAATACCTTCCGGGACCATTATATGGATGTCCCCTATGATTTGTCGAAGGTGCTCTTCATCCTCACGGCCAACGATATGAGGAGGATCCCACCGCCCCTGCTCGACCGCGTGGAGATCATCGAGTTCTCGGCCTACACGGTGCGCGAGAAGGTGGGCATAGCCCAGCACCATATCGTGGGCCGTAAGCAGCGCGAATGCGGCATCAAGCCGGGCTCCTGCGAGCTCACCGTCGCGGCCATCGAGCAGATCATCGACGGCTACACGATGGAGGCCGGGGTGCGCAACCTGCAGGAGAACATCGGCGGCGTCTACCGCAAGGCCGCCGCCTGGGAGGAGACCAAGGGCCTGCCCATCCCCAAGAAGATCGATCATGGGCAGGTGAAGGATTACCTGGGAGCCCCGCGCTACGGCCACCGCATCATGGAGGAAAACGGCGTCGGGGTCGGCACGGGCTTGGCGGTCAGCGACAACGGCGGGAGCACGCTCAACGTCGAGGTGCTCAAGGTGCCCGGAGACGGCAAGGTCCGCACCCGTGAGTTGATGGAGAAGATGTTCCAGGATTCCGCCGACAATGCCGTGGCCTACGTCAAGTCCAAGGCCGTGGAACTGGGCATCGATCCGGAGGATTTCAAGAAATACGATCTGGAGATCGCGATAGCTCCCGCGATTCCGGTCGACGGGCCTTCGGCGGGTACCGCCATGACCACGGCGATCGCGAGCAGCTTGAGCGGCCGCAGGATCCGTAAGGGAGTAGCCATGACCGGCGAGGTCACGTTGACCGGCAAGGTGCTCCCGATCGGTGGGCTCAAGCAGAAGGTGATGGCGGCCGAGCGCATGGGCTACGACACGGTGCTTTTCCCCGCCGCCAACGAGCATGAGCTCGAGGAGATTTCCCCCGAAGTGCGCAAGAAGATGACATTGGTGCCCGTCAAGACGATGGACGAGGTCTTGAATCTGGCCTTGGAGCCCCGGCCCCAGGCCTGATCATGAGCAAGGCCACGGCAAGCTACTGGCTCGCCTTAGCCATTATCGCGCTCTCTGCGGTTGGCCGCGCGGCGGAGACCGCCAAAAGCGACGAGGAGGCCAAGCAGCAGGCTGACCTCCAATTCGATGAGTCGGGCAAACTGCCCCTACTTACCTTACCGAAAGGGTATAAAGCGGAAAGACCGGCGATGGGCAGTCTCGGAACAGCTCCTCTTAATATCACCGATGCGCAGGACAAGCTTCCGCTCTTGCCGATCCCTTCACCGGCTCCAGCCCGACGCGCCGGGCCGAACGTGCTTGAAGGGCTTATCGGCAGCTTGATCGGCTCCGCCATCGGCAGCCATGTATTTGTCAATGTCTTTACCCCGATGTTCTCGGCGCAGCCGCTGCTGATCCCCATCGTCGCGGCTATTTTCGGCATGTCCATGGGGACTCGCATGGCCATGCCGATGGCGATGTTGATAAGGCGTCGCTGGCCCATGATCGTTATGCCCCTGTTGCTCGGAGCCGTTTGCTTCCTGATCCCTCCCATGGGTGGAGCGATATGGGGAATGATGATTCTGGGACCGCTATTCGCCCGCCTTTTGGCTAAACTCGGGTCTTTAAAGAAGTAAAAAACGGCGGGGCTCTACATCCGTTCCGGCGCCGAAACGCCCAATAGCCCCAATCCCTCGGCGATCACGGCGCGCACCCCTCCGCAGAGAGCCAGGCGCGCGCGTGACAACTCCGCTTGAACCGCGTCGACGACGCGGCATTTCTCGTAGAAGGGGTGGAACAAGCCGGCGAGCTCCAGCAGGTAGTTGGCCAAGAAATGCGGGGAGAGTTCCGCCTCGCAGCTGCGCAGGGCCGCCGGAAACCAGGCCGTCTTGGCCAATAGGGCGCGCTCCTCCGGGGAGCGGAGCATCGCCGCGTCGAATTCCGCCCTCTTCTCTCCCAGGACCTTTTCCGCCTCCCGAAAAATCGAGCAGATCCTGGCGTGCACGTACTGGACATAATAGACCGGATTCTCCTGGGACTGCTTCTTGGCCAATTCCAGATCGAAATTCATGTGGGAGTTGGCCGTGCGCAGGGCGAAGAAGAATCGGCAGGCGTCCCGGCCGACTTCCTCGACCACCTCGCGCAAAGTGACGAACTCGCCGGCGCGCTTGGACATCTTGACCGCCGTCGTTCCGCGGTAGAGGTGCACCAGCTGGTGGATGATGGCGTGGAAGTATTCCGGGGGACGGCACAGCGCCGCGATCGCCGCGCGCATGCGCGGCACGTAGCCGTGATGGTCGGCCCCCCAGATGTCGACGAGCTCCGTCCAACCGCGGTCGAACTTGTTCTTGTGGTAGGCGATGTCCGGAAGGAAGTAAGTGGGATTGCCGTCCGATTTGACGAGGACGCGGTCCTTGTCGTCGGCCCCCGCCTCCAGCTGGCTGGTGCCGAGCCACACGGCCCCCTCTTTTTCGTATACCATCCCGCGCTTCCTTAAGTAGTCGAGGGTCGACTCGACGGCCTTGGAGGCGTAGAGCTCGCTCTCGCGGAACCAGCGGTCGAAGGCGACCCCGAAGGCGTCCATATCCGCCTTGTGGGAGGCGAGCATCAGCTCCATGGCGTAGCGCCCCCATGCGTGCTCATCCCAGCCAGCGGCCTCGGGAGGGGCTGCGGCCGCGACCTCCTTTAGGTATTCGCCTTGGTAGCCGTCCGTCGGGACTTCCGCGGGCTTTCCTTGAAGCTGCAGGTAGCGCGCTTGGGCGGAGCGGCCGAGAAGCTCCGCGCGGGCACCCCCGTCATTGATGTAACATTCGCAGCCGACCTTATGGCCGATGCGGCGGAGTATCTTGGCCAAGCTGTCGCCCAGCGTGGCTCCCCGCCCGGAGGCCAGGTGCAGCGGGCCGGTGGGATTGGCCGAGACGAACTCGATCAAGAGGGAACGGGCCGCGACATCCGGGTCGCGCCCGTACTCGCCGGGCTTGGCGAGCAGCGCGCGTAGATTTTCCGCCAGCGCCTCCGGCCGCAGCTTGAAATTGACGAAGCCAGGCGCGACGGCCTGCGGCGTCTCGACGCCGCCCAAATCCCGCAGTGCCTCGGCCAATTGGGCCGCTACCTCCAGCGGCTTGCGGCCCATGGCCTTGGCCAGTGAGAGGGGCCAAGGCAGGGAAAAATCCGCGGGGACGTGGGCCGGCGCCGGAGCGAATGTGAAATGCCGGGGGGCCTCGACGCCTTGGCCCTGCGCCCAAGCCTTAAGCCGCGAGGCCGCTTCCCGTTGAACCCTTTCGATGATCACGCCTTTTTCCGCGCGCGGGGCTGCCAGCGCTGCTTGGGCGCGTCCCGGTAGAGCTTGTCGAGCGCGTAGAAGGCGCGCGCCTCGGGGTGCGTCAGGTGCACGATCAGGCCGCCGAAGTCGAGCACGCGCCAGAGCCCGCTGTGGGCGCCGTCTCGGTGTAGCAGCTCCACGCCGGAGCCCTCGAGGAGCTCGCTGACGGCGGCCTCGACGGCCTCCAGATGGGCGGGGGACTGCACGTCAACGAGCAGGGCGTAATCGGCCAGGGAGCTTAAGCGGTGTATGTCGAGGAGCACGATGTTTTCCGCCTTCTTGTCGTAAGCGGCGCGGGCCGCGTGGGTCGCGAGGCTACGGAAGGCCGAGGGCACTATCCGATGAGTTGCGCCCTGGGGCCGCCCGTGTAGCCGGTGAGCATCTTGAAGCCCTCGAGGTTGTGGGCGCGCGACATCGCCTCCTCCGGGCTCACCAGCCCGCCCTTGACCAGGTCGGCCAAGGCCTTGTCCATGGGGATCATGCCGAACTTGGCGCCGGTATCGATGGCCCCGTAGAGCATGTGCGTCTTGCCCTCGCGGATGAGATTGCTGATGGCCGGGGTCATCACCATGACCTCGCGGGCGGCGATGCGGCCCTGCCCGTCGCGGCGCGGGAGCAGAAGCTGCGAGACGACCCCCTGCAGGGCCGTCGAGAGCATCACGCGGATCTGCTGCTGCTGGTGCGGAGGAAACACGTCGATGATGCGGTCGATCGTCGACGGCGCGTCCTGGGTGTGCAGGGTGCCGAAGCAGAGATGCCCCGTCTCGGCGGCGGTGAGCGCCAGGGAGATGGTCTCCAAGTCGCGCATCTCGCCGATCAAGATGACGTCCGGGTCCTGCCGCAGGGCGTGCTTTAGGGCGTCGTTGAAACTCTTGGTATTTTGCCCCACCTCGCGCTGGCGGAAGACGCATTGCTTGGATTCGTAGACGAACTCGATCGGGTCCTCGATCGTGAGCACGTGGCATTTGTACTTTTGGTTAATGAGCTCCATGATCGCGGCGAGCGTAGTCGACTTGCCCGAGCCGGTGGGGCCGGTGACGAGCACGAGGCCGCGCGGCAGGTCGGCGAACTCGACGACCGTCTTGGGCAGGCGCAACTGCTCCGGTGTGGGGATATTGGAGGAGATGACGCGCATGACCGCCTCCACGCCCGTGCGTTGGGCCAGCACGTTGACGCGGAAGCGCGCCAAGCCCGACACGGCGAAGGAGCAGTCGAGCTCCCAATGCTCCTCGAACTTGGCGCGCTGCTCCTCGTAGAGGATCGAGTAGATCAAGCGCTTGGACTCGTCGGCGTTGATCGAGGGAAAGCCTGGGATCTCGGCCATGTCGCCGTCGAGGCGCATCATGGGGGGCTTGCCGATGACGATGTGGATATCGCTCGCTCCGGCCTGCACCGCGGCTTTAAGCACCTCGACTAATTCCATGAAGCCTCCCGGGTCCCTTTGCTTTGCGGCGGGTTCTGCCACGCCACCCCGCCGCATTTCAAGCATAAAGGATGCACGGTAATGCCAATCCTGTCAAGGAGAGATTTTCTTGCAGCGCTTAAAATCCCGGCCGAACACGATCGCCACGGGCGCGGCCGCGCGGGGGTCGGGCCGCGCGAGCACCTCGGCGTCCGGGCAGCCGATGGCCCGGGCGGCGCGCTCGGCCCGAGCGGGCCAGGCGCCTCGGTCGATGAGCAGGGTCGTCTCTTCCTCCGTCGGGGCGTTGCCGAAGGCGACCACGTCGAGGCCCTGCGCCCGCAGGGCCTTCGTGGCGGCGAGGGCCAACCCCTGCCTGCCCGAGGCGTTGAGGAGTTCGACCTGGAGGAGGCCCCCGGGTTCGTCCTCAGGACCTAGGATCCGACGCACGGTCTCGGGCACGTCGTCGGGCGACCCAAGCCAATGCAGGCGGATCGCGCGTGGAGAAGTCCGATACGCCTCGAGGACGAGCAGGAGACGGTCGAAGGCGCGCAATGGGAACGCGCCGTCGAGCCGGCCGAGCAGCGCCGACAGCCGGCCCCAGAAGCGCAAATCCCTGGAAGCGTCCGCGAGTCGGGCGCGCAGACGCCGGGGGGAAGGCGCATCGCCGGGAACGTCGATCGAGAGCCCGAAACGCGGTTCGGGCAGGGCGAGAATCCATTCCTCGATGCCCTTATTGCCCGAGGCTACGTAGAGCAGGGACAATTCCGAACGCGCCGGCAGATAGAGCAGCGCGTATATTTGGGCCTGCAAGGCGTTAGGGCGCAGGGTCAGCAGGCAGGAGAGCGGGGCCCCGGAGCGCAGATGCGCGGCCATCCTTGAGCGAGCGGTGAGAAAGGCGAGGGCGGCGACGCCCGCGAGCAATAGGGCGGCGAGCCATGCTTCCCTTTTTCTTTCGGGGCCGTTCATGGGATGGAGCGCAGCAGAGCCGCCCCCATGGGGTGCTCCCAATGCCCCATCGACCTGGCGTGCCGCAGCTTCATTCGCGCCGCCCGCTTGAAGGCCGAGTCGAGATCGCGCATGGCCAGCGCCCTCAGCGGCGCGGCCTCAGGGAAGTTCCTGTCCGGAGAAGCGGCGTCGGCCACGTACAGAAGGCGCTCGAGGCGGCTAAGGCCGGGCTTGCCCAGGGTATGATGCGCGATGGCGCCCAAGACCGCGGCGTCGGAAACGCCGAAGCGGCGGCGGGCCATGTCCGCGCTGATATAGGCATGCGCCAAGAGCGGGGCGTGCCGTAAGGTTTTGGATTTGGCGGGAATTGGAAGGCGCCGTCTTAGGGCATAGCGGCGCATCTGCGCCGGATCGAGCGATCTCCCGCAGTCGTGCAATAGCCCGGCGCGGGCCGCGGACTCGATATTTTCGCCGTGCGCGCGGGCCAGGCGCGCGGCCAGCCCCGCGACGGCCAAGCTGTGGCGGTAGCGCTCGGGCTTGAGCTCCCGGCGGAGCGCCTCGCGGATGCCGGCTCCGTAGAGGCCGTTGCGCCGGATATACCGCAGGACCGGCGCGGGGATTTGCGCGGAGCAGTCCTCTCCTAGGAGCAGTCGCGCGCGCAGTTCGCTCGAGGAGATGTCGGGGAAAACCCCCGGCAGTAGGAGGTCGGGTCGGCCGAAGGCGGCGGCGCCGGGCCGCCGGCCGACCGCCCATCGGAATCCTTTGCGCAATTCGGCCTGGCGCTTCCAGCCGCCTAGCGCCGCGAAACAGTCGCTTCCGCAAAGAAACCACAGCTGCTCCGAGGGAAACCTCGAGCGGAGGCGGCGCAGCAGCTGGTAGGTGTAGGTCCGCCCCTGGCGTTCGAGCTCGAATCGGTCGATCGCCGGCCGCTGCCCGCGGGCGGCCTTTTCCTCGAGCATGAGAGAGAGCATGCGCAGGCGATGGGGGACGCTCGCGGCGTGAGACTTTTTGAACGGCGAAAGCTTGGAGGGAACGACGATGGTCCGAGACGGCCTAAGCGCCCGGATGCCGGCTTGGAGCAGGCGCGAATGCCCCCGGTGGGGGGGATCGAAGCTCCCGCCGAAGACCAGGACGCGGCGCACTCGAATATCCTATCAAACTTGACAAAGGCGGCGGAATTCTGGGATTATCGCCGTATTCCCCGATGCTCAAAATACTGCCTTTTTCCGCCGTCCGCTATGACCCGCGCAAGGTTCCCTTGAGTCGGGTTCTTTGCCCGCCCTATGATGTCATCAGCGAGAGCGCGGCCGCGCGCCTGAGGGCGTGGAAATACAACGCCATTCATCTGGAGTCTCCTAACGGCGGCCCGGGCCGCTACGTACGAGCGGCGGCGGCCTTCAAGCGCTGGATGCGCGATGGCGTGCTGCGGGCCGACGAGAGGCCTGGCTACTACTTAGTGGAGCAGCGCTTTCGCTTCGCGGGGAAAACCCGTCGCCGAGTGGGCCTTTTGGCGGCCCTCGGCCTGGATGCCGCGGGACCGGGAAACGTCCGCCCTCATGAGAAGACGCTCACCAAGCCCAAGAAGGATAGGCTACGCGTTCTATCCACGCTCAAGGTCAATACCAGCCCCATCTTCGGGCTCTACAGCGACTCCTCCGCCTCCTTGCGCCGGATTTTCCTTGGGTCGATGCAAGGCAGGCCCATCGCCGCCGGCAGGGCCCTGGGGGGGGAAGCCTTCCGCGTATGGAGAATCGCCGATAGCAAAGCCGCTACGGTGGGGCGTTTGTTCAAGCCCAAAAAAATATTCATCGCCGATGGGCATCATCGCTTCGAGGTCGCCAAGGCCTACTGGCGGCGCGGTCATCGCCGCGCCGGGCGGATGCTGATCTATCTCTGCGCCGAGGAGGATCCGGGCTTGTTGGTCTTGCCCACCCATCGGGTGTTGGTGCCCCCCGGTCCGGCGTGGGAGAGGGTGCGGGCGCTTTGCCGCCTTTCACCTTGCCCGCTGCGGCACCTGGAAGGCAGGCTGGCCAGGAGATCCTCGCCATACGCCTTCGGCGTTTGCGATGACTCAGGGCGGGTTTGGATCGCCGTGCCCAAGAGCGCCGGGGGCGCGCGCAGCGGCCTCGTCGTCGAATGGCTGGCCCGGAATCTCGCGGCCGATGTGGACCCGCACCGCATCCTATATACCCATGAACTCCGGGAGGCCGTACGCATCGCGCGGAGGGAGAAGGGCCTGGCCTTGATCGTGCCCGCCGTCGGCGTGCGCGCCATCCGGAAGGCGGCCGACGCCATAGGCCTTCTCCCGCAGAAGTCGACCTATTTCTATCCGAAGATAGCCACCGGACTGGCCTTCCACAGGCTTTCATGAGATTCTCCGTCATCATGCCGACTTGGAACGAGGGGGCCCAGATCGGCTCCGCGCTCAAGCGCCTGCGCGAAATCTCGGACGAGTCCTCGATGGAGATCATCCTGGTTGACGGGGGAAGCACCGATAAGACCGTCGAGCACGCCAAGGACTGGGTCGACCAGCTGAAGGTGCTGGAATCCCCCAATCGAGGAGCCCAGCTGCACGCCGGGGCGGGGCTGGCCAAGGGTGACCTGTTATTCTTCCTGCATGCCGACACCCAGCCTCCCGGACATTGGCAGGAGCGCTTGGAGAAGGCGTGGCTGGGAGACCCGCACGACTCCTTGGCGGCGACGGTGTTCTCGGTGGATTACGGTTCCCGGCTTCCCTTGCGGCTCGTGGCTGCGGGCCAAAACTGGCGCGCCCGATGCTTCGGCCTGGCGTACGGGGATCAGGGTTTTTGCGTCTCCTCCGAGATTTACGCCAAGACGGGCGGCTTCCCCCAGCAACCACTCATGGAGGATATCGAGTTCTGCAACCGGCTGCGGCGCTTCGGCCGCATCCAGCTCCTGCCGGAGCTCATACGGCCCTCCGCGCGGAGGCTGCAGCGTTCGGGCCCATTGCTCAATTCCCTGCGCAACCAATGGATATTCCTGCGCTATGTGTTGGGCGCCGACCCGCAAAAACTATGGCGCCATTACTACAAGAAGGACTTGAAGGAAGCGCCGCCGCCGGCGCCGGACACCGGGGATCCGAGCCGGCATCCCTTCGCGTATTTACGCGAAAAAAAGAGCGAAAACAGGAAGAGGTGAAATGATCAAGCTACTGATCGCCGCCGTCGTCTGCGCCGCGCTGTATGTGGGCTTGTCGAAGTTTTGGACGAAGGAAAAGGTGATGGAAAGCGCCCCGGTGCAGTACACCCAAGGCCTGCAGCAGAACGTGGAGAAGGCGGAAAAGTCCGCCGCGGCCGCCAACCAAAAGATCGCCGAGATGCAGCGGCAGGCCGACGCCTTCCGCCAACCATCTTCCGGCGAGTAGCTGTATTTCTGAAAACCTAGTACTTTAGGCCTATCCTGGCTGGGAACAAAAAAAGGTCCAAAATTGGACCTTTCGACCCATGCGCTCAGCCGATTTTCAAGGCATATTTTTATTGAATGGCAGTTTGGGAGGAAAAATGAATTCAAAATCGTTCGTTGTTGCCGCTCTCATGACCTTATGTTGTGTTTCGGGCAGCAATGCCGTCGATAATAGCGATATCGCCGAGGATATTCGGAAAATCCACAAACACTTTCAGGAGAATGGATTCCGGCATCAGCCGGCCGGATTGCCGCCTCTCAACGGGAGACGCCAGGACTGGGTTGTCGTGGATCGAATGAACGAGATCATCAAGCATTGCATCACTTATAACTATTGGATCTTGAACCGGCCGGGGGGATTGAACGTTTTCGGAATGAGCCATACGGATCTGTCCCGTTCGTCCATCGTCTCTTATCTGATGAGCATAGACAGCTATGTGATGGATGCTCGGGAGAAGGCGTGGAACCCGAATGCTCGGAATATTCTACAAACGCTTCACGAGCACATCATGCTGCGTGCCCATGCAGCGCCGTTGCGTAGCAAAGACGGTCATTTGCTGACCATTTATCATGAGATTTTGGATCTTGCCCAAAAGGCGAAAGAAGCTGAACGTGGTTATTGATTAGTTCGGTTCCGCACGTCTTCCTAACTAGGCATAAAGGCCTAATCATTCCTGGGCCGAAAGACCCGGACTCTTTAGGCCCTTTGTATCCTGCGCCCGACCCCTTTCGCCTGTAAAGTAAAAGGGATGACGCTACGTGTCGCGTTCGCCTTGTGGTTGGCTTGCTCGCCTGGGGGGTGGGCCCAGGATGCGATTGATCAACTTCGGGAAGCCGCGTTGGCATCAGCTTCCCGGCAGCCCGAGGCGCCGCCATATGCGGTCGGGCGCTCAATCGGGCTCATCGTTGCCCTGGGACCGGCGTCTTTCGATCCCGAGGTAATCAAAGGGATCGTCCGGGCCGGGGCCGTCGGGCTTCGGCTCAATATGGCGCACATGGACCGGTCTAAGACGGGGCTAGTGAGCGGAGCGATCGCCGAGGCCCTCAGGGCCGTTGGCCGCGCGACAATGCCCGTGCTCTATGATTTGCCCGGTGGCAAGGTGCGTACGGGTCCCGCGCCCGAGGCAGGAAGCGTCGCTCTCCAGGCGGGCCAAGCCTTCGTCTTGTTCTACGGCGGAAAGCTCGTCTCCTCGACGGCGGATCAAGCGAGCATCGACTATCCGGATTTAGCACCCCATATCAAAATCGGCGATCGCGTGCGGATATATCAAGGCGAGATCGAGTTGCTGGTCACCGCGATGTCCGCGGGACGCATCGAGACGAGGGTGCTTCGAGGCGGGAATCTGCGCGGGCATGCGACCGTCGACTTCCCCGCGCGGGAACTTCCGTTTCCGCGCATGCGCGAGGAGGATCGGCAAAAACTGCGGATCGCCGTGGAGAACGGCGCCCTGTATATCGGCGTCTCCATGGTGCAGAGGCCGGATCAAATGGACGCGATGCGAGAGGAGCTGCTCCGGTTGGGGGCTCCGCATGCCAAGCTGGTGGCCAAGATCGAGACTTTGTCCGCGCTGGAAAACCTGGACGCTATCGTCGAGCGATCGGACATGGTCATGATCGCGGGAGGAGATCTTTCGGCCGCCGTCGGCGACCAGGAGGCGCTATTGGCGGCCGAAGGCAAAATCGCCGAGGCGGCCGTTCGGCACGGAAAGCCCCTTATCGCGGCGACGATCTATGAAGGCCCCGACGCCCCGCGGAAAGTCAGGCGGGCGGCCTCCTTCGGCGCCGATTACATCATGCTCGAGTCGACGGCGATGGCCTCCGACCCCGTGGGCCTCGTTTCCGGTTTTCAGGCCGTCTTAGGCGAGAGCGGCGCGAGGTTCTGATTTTTTAGGCTCATTAGGGTCGAGCACCGGCCCCAGCGCCCAGGACAGCGCGAAGGTGCCAAAGGTTCCCAGGATCACCAGCCAGCTCCAGCCGAGCGGGAACACCTTGATCTCGGAGAGATGTAGCAGCCAAGCGTTGAGCATGGCCATCAAGACCATCGAGGCCACGTTCGCGTTATCGGCTCGCCTCTGAGTCAACAGGCCGAAAAGAAAGACGCCCAAAAGCGAGCCGAAGGTGACGCCTCCGATCTTGAAGGCGAGCCAGAGCATTCGGTCGAAAAAACTGAAGTAATAGGCGATGGCGCCGAGCAGAACCGCGAAGACGGCTACCGCCGCGCGCGAGACGATAAGGTAATGCCGCTGGCTGGCGTCGGAGCTAATTAGCGGTTTATAAATGTCGGTGACGAATACCGCGGTCAACGAGGCCAGCGGCGAATCAATGGAGGCCATGATGATCGCGGCCAGCACGAGGCCTCGGAGCAGAGACGGCATCACCGTGGCGGCGAAGTGAGGATAAATCTTGTCGAGTTTTTCGGGAAGCGCCATGCCTGGGTTGAGCTTGTAGAAGGCGACGAGCTCGGTGCCGATGAACATGAACAGGATCAAGACCACGAAGCTGCCGAGTATGCTCCAGACCATGGTCCTCTGGCTCTCGCCGCGGGTCTCGACGGTCAATAATTTCTGCATCAGTTCGTGGTCGGTCCCGAAGGCGGCCATGGAGCCGAAGAAGCCGTTGAGTACGGCCACCCAGAGTATGTTGGGGTCCGAAAAGAATTTCTTGAGGAAGCCCGGCTCGCCCAGGGGAGGGCCCCAATTCCACAGCTGAAGCTGCCCCGCCTCGCCGGCGATCTTGAAGACGGCGGCCATGCCGCCCTCGATATTCCAGGCGAGGTAGAAGACGGTCGCCAGGCCCGCCCCGATGAAGGTCAGCGCCTGGAGCACGTTGGTCCAGACCACCGCCTTGATGCCCCCGTACCCGATATAAAGCATGCCGATGAGGGAAAAGAGCGCGATGACGGGGACCAGGTGCCAGCCGAGCAGCACGCTGACCGCCAGACAGGCGGCCATCAGGCGGACGCCGGAGGCGAGCAATCGGGTCACGAAGAAGAAGCAGGTCGCCGTGTATTGGGTGCGCCTCCCGAAACGGTGGAGCAGGAACTCGTAGATCGTCGTGCACTTGAATTTATAGAAGGCCGGTATGAAGAGGAAGGCGATCACGATCTTGGAGGAAGCCGATCCGATGAAGAATTGGGCGTAGTTCCAATTCTCGCGGAACGTGGTGGCCGGAACCCCGACGATCGTCATGGCCGATATCTCGGTCGCGACGATGGAAAGGCAGGCGACGAACACGGGGATCTCGCGCCGGCCGAGGAAAAAGTCCTCGGTGGAGAACTGCCTCCTGCCGAAATACCAGCCGACGAAAAACATGAAGGCGAGGATCCCGCCGACGACGGCCATGTCGGCGCCGCCGAGATTGGTCTGACCCGAGAAGTACGACGTCCAGTCGTTCAACGCGTCTCCAGGGTCTCGAGCAGGGCCCGGCAGAAGGCGGGGAGGTCGTCGGGCTTGCGCGCGGTGATGAGATTGCCGTCCACGCACGTTTCCTCGTCGACCCAGCGCGCCCCGGCGGCCTCCAGGTCCGCGCGGATCGCGAAGAAGGAGGTCACGGTCCGGCCCCGCAAGATGCCGGCGGAGACGAGCACGGAGCCAGCATGGCAGATGGCGGCGACGGTCTTGCCAGCCTTGAAGCAGTCGCGGACCAGGGCGACGACGCTCTCGTGCCTCCTGAGGAAATCGGGGGCCCAGCCTCCCGGGATCAAGACGGCGTCCAGATCGCCGACCTTCACGTCGCCCGCCGAAAGCTCCGCCTCGATCGGGTATCCGTATTTTCCCTTGTATAGCTTCGCCGAGCCGGAGCCGATCACGCGGACGCGGTGACCGGCTTCCCGAAGCCGGTAATAAGGGTACCAGACTTCGAGATCCTGGTAATCCTGCTCGACGAGCAGGCCGATGGTCTTAGCCATCAATGGTGCAGGTAGGGCCGGGGAAGCGGCCGGCGCCCGGCGAAACCCTCATCCATGCCGTGATAATGTCGGATGTTCTTTTCACCCTCGCGCCAGCACAGGTACACATCTTCTCCGCCCAGGCGGTGGGGAAAATCGACTAAGGCAGGGTCGAGGCCCTTGAGCACCGCGCCCATCGTCTCGATGCCTCGCAAATTCTGCTCTAGACACTGGGCGAGAAACTCAAGCTGCGATTTCTCGATGGCGATCTGGGCCGGGTCGGTCGCCGCCGCCTCCTCCAGGAGGCGGATGCGACCCAGCTTGTCCTGGGCCTTGGAGCGTATTTCGTGCGCCAGGGCGAAAATCTTCTCCAACTCGGGGATGCGTTGCTGTGCCTCCTCGTGCGAGAAATATTTCACCGTCCGGATTATACCTAATCGTCATCTTGTTGTCCCCTTGGGGGATGTTTCAGCAGGCGCGCCGTCGACGATCCTGCCAATGAGTATCTCAGCGGCGGCCAGCGGCAGCCCGTTGAGGTTGAAGAAGGCCGAGACGATCCCCGCGAAGGCGCCGCCGGCCGCCACGGCGAGAAGCGTTCCGGCGAGGCCCAGGGCTAGCGCGCCGCCGGCGCCCGGGGCGCCCATGCGGCTGCAATGGGCCCACCCTCCCAGGGGAAGCGCCGAAAGGGCGCAGAGCATCCACGGGAAAAACGCCCAGTAGAACCAATGGCTTGGGCGACGCTCCAAGGCGGCCCAAAAGGCCAGGACCAGGCCCGCGCACCACAACGTTAGCGCGAAGGTGGGGATCGGCTCGCGCAGCAGCGACGGAGAAATCAGGACTAGGAGCGCCCCGGCGCCAGCATAGGCGTACGCCAGCCCGCGCGCGCCGCGGCGCGAGAGGAATAGGGAATCGCGCGCGGATTTGAGGGCGCCTAGCGTCGCGATCAGCCTCATGGGGTTCGGCCCGATAGGGCCATTATAGGCGCGTGACTTAAGCGTCGAGCATGCGTGGTGCGTAAATTGTTTATCGGCTCCGAGTGAAGATGCTAAAATACGGCCTATGCCCGAGCCTTCTGATGAGCTACTGAGACAGATTGAGGCTGCCTACGACTACCGCGGCCACGTGACCTTGCGCCTGCTCGGCGGGGAGACCATCGAGGGTTTCGTCTACAACCGCGAGGGCCGCAATCCGCGCGCCCGCGAGGACCGATTTATCGACGTGATGGTCAAGGACAGCGATTTAAGGCGGCGCATCCGCTTCTCGGAGCTGGCCTCGATCGCGTTGACCGGCGAGGATTTCGCCGCCGGAAAATCCTACGAAGACTACCTAAAGAAGAAGCAGCAGGGCCTGGCCCCTTAGTCGGCGTGGCCGATAGGCCTTAGGTCCCCGGGCTCTTTTCCGCCGGAGGGCAGAGAGAAGCTATGGGGCCTGGAGAGCTCGACCTGCCTGAGCAGGCGCGCCGAGAGCTCGTGCACGATTTCCGGATGCTCCCGGCTGACCTCGCGAAGCTCTTGGGGGTCGTTTTGTAGATCGTAGAGCTCGTAGCGGTCCTTGTCGAGACGCCAGATGAGCTTCCACCGCTTATCGCGGATTACGCGTTCATCAATCGTCAAATCGGTGCTGGAGGCCATATTCCGCTTGGAGCTCGCGTAGGCGTACGGGCGATGGGGGGCCGAGGGGTCGCGCAGCAGTGGGAGAAGGCTTTGGCCTTGCAATTCGGCGCCATCATGAGGGGCTTGGGCAATGTCGAGTATGGTGGGTACCAGGTCGATGCGCTGCACGGGCTCCGATACGCGGCGCCCCGCCGATTGGGGAAAGCCAGGGTGGCGGATGAGCAACGGGACACGCAGCACCGGCTCGTAGAGGCCTTCGGTGTGGCCTAGCAGCCCGTGCTCGCCGAGCAGCTCGCCGTGGTCGGCGGTCACGATAAGGACGGTGTTCTCCCACAGGCCCAGGGCCTTGAGCCGCTGGGTAAAGCGGGCGACGAGCCGGTCGACCGAATGCAGGGCGGCGTCGTAATGGGCGCTCAGGTGTTTTAAATGCTTTGGGTCTTGCCGGAATATCGCCAGCTTGCGGTCCAGTTCCTCTTTCTCCGGCAGGGTCTCGCCGTTAAAGGCCCTAAAGAAGCGCACGTTGAGCGTCGCGGTGTCATGGACGATCCCCTCGTATCCCGGATCGAACCGCTCGGGATCCTCCGACTGGTAAGGCGCGTGCAGGTCATCGACGGCGGCGTAGACGAAGAACGGCGATTTCTTATTGGCCTTCACCCAGTCGACGATCTTGGGCGAAAGCTCGGCGAAGGAGCGGGGCATCGCGGTCGCCGTCGAGAAAAGATTTACGTATTCGTCGAAGCCGCGCTGCAGGCCCCAGGCGGGCATGAGGTAGATGCCGCCGCTGAAGGCCGCCGTGCGGTAGCCCGCCTCCCCGAGCCGCGAGGCGAGGGTCGTCTCGAAATCCGCCAGCTTTCGGAACGGGAGGTTCGTGTACTGCCCGTGCACCTCGGGGGTATGCCCTGTGAATAAGCTGGCGTAATTCGGCAGGCACCAGGAGGATTGGGCGATCGCCTGGTCGAAGACCAGCGAATCCTTGGCCAGCGCATCGATGCCGGGCGTCGTGGGCTTGGGGTAGCCGTAGACACCGAAGTGGTCGGCGCGCGCCGAGCAGATGTCGAGCACGACGACGTTCTTGGGGTTCTCGGCGTAGCCGAGGGCGGGCAGCGAAAAAAGGAGTAAGGCGGCCTTAAGGGCGGAGATTCTGCTGCTCACGTTGCTCCAGTTGCCGCAGCTCCTCGCGGCTCTTCTGGAGGTTCTCCTCCATCGAGGCCAGGAATTTCTTGGCGTAGACTAGCTCGAGGTCGTCGGGTTTGTAGAAAGGGATCTCGTACTTAGTCCGTTCGATACCCTCCTCCAGGCCCATGATCAGCCGCTGTAGGAAGTGCCTACGGTCCATTTCCATCCTGAATAGTCTATTCCTTAACGGAGCGCCTTTGCAAGATAGTCAGGTGTCAGACTTTAACTTTTTGAACTTTTGGGACTAATTCGTTCAGATAAGTTCCAAGAGTTCAAAAAGTTAAAGTCTGACACCTATCGCGAGCCGTCCCAGGGATCGCCGAAATGCTCGGCGAAGACGACGCGCGAGAGTTCGAAGCGGCCGCCGTAGGGCTTGTCGGGCTCGCGCCCGTAGCCGATCGCCAGCAGGGCGAGCACTCGGACCCTCTCGGGGATGCCGAAAGCCGCGCGCACCTTCGCCTCGTCGAACCCTTCCATGGGCGCGGTGTCGAGCCCGTAGCATTCGGCCGCGAGAAGCAGGTGGGTGAAGGCGATCAGTGTCTGGCGCGTGACCCAGATGTCGAGGTCGGTCGAGCTCAGGTAATCAGTGGCGCTTTGCCGCATGCCCGCGGCCATGCGCTCGTTATAGATGGCGCCCGCCTCCTTGCCGATGCGCAGCATTTCCTCGATATCCTCGCGCCAGGCCTGGGGGTCTCCACAGGCGATGACGACCACCGGTGCCTCCTCCACCTTCGACTGGCCGAAGGCGGCCTCGCGCAATTTCTTCCGGTTGGCGGGATCGCGGACGACGATAAAGCGCCAAGGCTGTAGGTTGTATCCCGAGGGGGCTAGCGTCGCTAGTTCTAGTAGCTCCTGTAGCAGGGCTTCCGGCACCGGGTCGGGCTTGAAATGCGGGGTGGCCCGGCGGCGCTGTATCGCCGCGCCCAGGGCCAGTGTCTGTTGGCGAAAGGGAATGTTCAAGGTCCTCATGGAACCCTAGTATAGCCAGTGGCGTAGGCCGTGTCCGTCGTCATTCTGTAAATTCGAGGTATTCGGAATTTGCAATAATTCGCGGCCTGCTGTCAGAATTCGGGCAACGATTGACGCAGGTTTTGAAAGCGCCTCCAGGGATCTATGCCTCGCAGGCGCGGCTCGATGTTGTCGATCGTGTAAAAATCCGGTCCTGGCAACTCGGCCAGCTCCTTCCAGGAGAGCGGAGTAGCGATGGGTGCTCCGTTCTTGGCGCGGGTCGAGTACGCCGCGACGGCCGTTGCTCCCCGATTGTTGCGGAGGTAGTCGATGAATATCTTGCCGCGGCGCTGAGCCTTGCCTAGCCGGGCAGTATAGCGGTCGGGTTTTTCCAGCGCGAGGCTTTCGGCCACCGCCTTAGAAAAGGCCTTGACCCGTTCCCAGCCGTCCTTCGGGCGCAACGGTACGACTATATGCAGACCTTTGCTACCGGTGCTTTTAGGGAAGCTCTCCAGTCGAAACCCCTTGAGCTTATCGCGTAGGGCGAAGGCCGCTTCCACGACCATGCTCCAGGCCACCCCCGGCGCCGGATCGAGATCGAAGGTCATGAGATCGGGCTTGTCGACCTGCTTGATCCGGCAGCCCCAGGGATGCAGCTCGAGCGCGCCTAATTGCGCCAGATAGATCAGGCCCGCGAGATCCTTGATGTAGATGTACGTCCGGGCTTCCCCCTTTTCGTCTATCTCGATGCGGCCGATGGAGGGGGGAAAGGCCTCCTGCGCGTGCTTCTGAAAGAAACAATCGCGCCGGTGGCCTTCCGGGCAGCGCAGCAAGGCCAGCGGCCTCCGAGCCACGTGGGGGAGCATCCGTTCGGCGGCCCGCGCGTAATAATCCGCCAAAGCCCGCTTCGTGATTCCCTGCTCGGGATAGAGCACGCGTTCGGGATGGCTCAGACGGATGCCCGCGATGATCGGCTCCGGCCGCTCGAGCACGATCTCCTCCGGGCCCTTATCCTCGCGGAGGCCCTGAAAGCGCGCTTGGCGCAGCCGGCGGTCGCGGGTCCATTCGGCGAAGTCGATCTCGGCTACCAATTCGGGCCTCACCCAATGCGCCTTAGTGGCGCCTGTTCCCTCGGGAGGCCTGGAGAAGGGGCAGGTCGCGCTGCGAATGGCCGAGAGCTTGCGGCCCAAGTCGCGGAGCATGCCCTCCGTGAAGCCCGTGCCGACCTTGCCGCAATATTCGATTCCCCCGTCGCGTCGCAGGCCCAGGAGCAGCGAACCGAACGTCGAGCGCGCGCCGCGAGGCTCGGTGTATCCCCCGATGAGGAATTCCTGCCGCTGGATGCATTTGACCTTGAGCCAGCGGCTCGAGCGGCCCGAGACGTACGGCAGGCCCTTGCTTTTGGAAACGATGCCCTCCAGGCGGAGGCGGCAGGCTTGACGGTAGACCTGGGTCCCGCGCCCCTCCACGTGATCGCTGTAGCGCAGCTTCCCGCCGGCCGCCTCGCGCAGGAGCTCCGCGAGGCGGCGCTTGCGCTCGACTAGGGGCAGGGGGCGCAGGTCCTTGCCGTTTAGGTGGAGCAGATCGAACAAATAATAAACCAGGCGGCTGGGGTCCCGGGCGCTCAAGGCCTCCTGCATGGCGTGGAAGGAGGAGGCCCCTCGTTCGTCGAGCGCGACGATCTCGCCGTCGACGATCGCGGACGCCGCGGGCAGCCTCGCCAAGGCCTCGGCCAGCGGCGAGAACCTGTCCGTCCAATCGTTGCCCTTGCGCGTCAGCAGCCGGGCTCTGCCGGATTCCAGGAAGCCCAGGGCCCGATATCCGTCGAACTTGACTTCGTGGATCCAGCCTGGACCATCGGGGACCTTTTCGGCGAGCGCGGCCAACTGGGGCGCGAAGAACGCGGGCAGCGGCGGCGCTTTAGGGGCCATCAATGCAGGGTTCGGGAGGCGTGAGCGCCTCGATGTCGCGTTTCCCCATGAGCCAGGCTCCGCTTGAGCAGCTGCATGATGTCGGCCGGCGGCGTCGGCGTTTTAGTCTCGGCCGGTAGGGCTAGGGGTTCGACCTTGCCCTTTTCGGCCTTTTTCCGTATGAAGGCGAGCAGTTCCTCGCGGTAGCGGTCCTTGTATTGCCGCGGGTCCCAAAGCGCGGAGAGATCGTCGATGAGGCGCTCGGCCATCTTGAGTTCCCCCTCGGATATCTTGAGCTTGCGCGGGTCGCGGGCGGGCAATTTAAGGTGGCCAGGATCGCGCAACTCCTGCTGGTAGCGCAGCAGGTTGAGCACCAGCGCCTCTTTATGCGGCACGAGCGCAGCCAGGTGCTCCTTGGCGTGCAGGACCACCGTGGCGATGCCGACCTTGCCGCTGCGCTTGAGCGCCTCGCGCAGCAGCGCGTAGGCCTTGTCGCTGCCTCCCATCGGCTCTAGGTAATACGGCTTGTCGAAATAGACCGCTTCGATGGCCGATCGCTCAACGAAGGCCGAGATGTCGATGCGCTGGCTGCGCCCCGGAGAGGCGCGTTTCAAGTCCTCATCCGTCAACAGCACGTACTCCCCATCGGAGATCTCGTATCCCTTGACGATCTCATCCTTGCCCACCGGCTCGCCCGTGCGTTTGTTGACCTTCCGGTAACCGACGGGGGACATGTCGCGCTTGTCGATCCAGTTGAGGTTAAGCGCGTCCGGGTGCTCGCCCGGATGCAGCGCCACCTGGACATTCACCAGGCCGAAGCTGAGGCTTCCCTTCCATACGGCGGCCATGTCGTCCCGCCTAGAAATGGAAATTCAGGCCGGCGGTCACCTGATGGCCCGCGTCGTCGAAGTCCTGGTTCGCGGTGGTGTTGGAGGCGTTGCGGCTGCGGATGTTCCCGATCCAGATATGCCGGTAGGTAGCGTCGATGGACCACTTTGGGTTCAAGAATATTTGCAGGCCTCCCCCGACATGCGGCCCGAAGCGGTTGTCGGTCTCATCGAAGCCTCCCGGACCCTCGACATGCGTGAAGTACCACCCGGCTCCCGCCAGAATGAACGGCGATATGCGGTGGCGGCCGGGCGTTAAGTACGCCAGCAGCGAGGCTTGGACCGGATAGATGTCGGCCCGCGTACCCGTGAAGGTCCGACGGCGATAATCGGCCGATCCCTCCAGGGCCCAGATGTTGCTTAAATGCAGGCGCAACTGGGCCCCCCCGAACCAATCGTCGCCGGTCCCTTGCCCGGTGTCCGCTTGGAACCAGGTCGCCCTTCCCCCGAGCGAGACTCCTCGATGCGGGTAGACGTCGTCGTAGTCCTGGGCGTAGGCGGCGCTGCCGCCCAGCGGCAAGAAGGAGAACAGCGCGAGAGCGCAAAATGTAGATTTCATGGATTCCTCCTGTCGATCTCATTATAAAGGAGAGATTCCGGAGGTTCCTATAGTTAGCCCGTCAAGGAAATATGACGTCCCTGAGAGGTGAGCGTGACGGCAAAAAGGGTACAATGGCGCCCGAATGATAGAGCCGCATTGGTTCGACGCGCTCCAGAGGCGTTTCGGCTCATGGACGATCCCCGGCCTCGTGAATTTCATCGTGGGGATGAACGCCGCGGTGTGGGCGCTTTCCCTGCTCAAGCCAGAATTTCCGAGCGTGCTGGCCCTCGACCCTCATCGGGTGATGCAGGGCGAATGGTGGAGGATCTTCACCTTCCTGTTCATTCCTCCCGCTTCCTCCCCGCTGTGGATGTTCTTATGGCTCTACCTGCTCTACACCTACGCGAGCGCCTTGGAAAGGGAATGGGGCGATTTCCGCTTCAATCTCTATTACGCGATCGGCGCCGCGTCCACGGCGGCGGCGTCTCTCGGTCTGGGGCAGGGGCTTTCCAACGCGCCGCTGAACGCCTCGATTTTCCTGGCCTTCGCGGCCCTCTACCCGGATTTCGAGCTGCTGCTATTCTTCATCCTGCCGGTCAAGGCGAAATGGCTGGCGGCGTTGGCTTGGATCGGCATCGCCTGGTCGGCGATATTCGGCCATTGGGCGGTTCGCGTCGCGCTGTCGGCCGGCCTCGTCAATTACGCGCTTTTTTTCGGCAAGGACCATGCCCTGTCTCTCCGTTATCGCTGGAGGCGCTGGCGTGAGCGATAGGATCGTCTACTCGAGCGACCCGGACTTCTGCTCCGCCTGCGGCCATTCCCCCTGCCGTTGCCAGGCGCCGGCGACCCGCCGCCAGGCGGAACCCCTGCGCCTCTCTTTCGCCCGCGGCGTCAAGGGCAGCGGGGTGACGCGCATCGAGCGGCTCGTCCTGCACCCGACGCTCAAGGAGCAGATGCTTCAAAAATTCAAGAAGCGGCTCGGCTGCGGCGGAGCGGTCAAGGAAGGTGCCTTGGAGCTGCAAGGCGATCATCGCGATTTCCTGGAAGGGGCGCTCAAGGCGGAGGGTTTCAAGGTCCGCCGCGTCGGCGGCTAGAGTAGGTCCATCGCTCTTACGGTGCCAGGGATTGACTTTCGCCTAGGCGAAAGTCAATCCCTGGCACCATTGTTACAAAGGCGATGGGTCCCATGCCCGCCACCCGCGCCTACAGCACGCCGTTCATCCGTCGCCTATCCAATATTCACCGAGCCTATATGGAGTCTCGCGCGGCGCGGCGATTACAATGCCCCCATGACAGGAGGTGTCTATGAGGTCGCATAAGGGACCCCGGGGCGGCAAGACCATACTGATGGTCGACGACGAGCCGGACATGCTGTCGGTGCTCGAGCCGATGCTCAGCGCCGAGGGCTACCGTGTCGAGACGGCTTCCGACGGCGAGCAGGCCTTAAGGCGCATCCACGCGAGAAAGCCCGACTTGGTCCTGCTCGACCTCAAAATGCCCGGACTGGGCGGGCGGGCCGCCCTAGAGGAGCTTCGCCGCAATGCCTCGACCCGCTCGCTGCCTGTGATCATGCTCACGGGCAAGGCCGAGCCGGCCGACGAGATCAGCTCCCTCGAGCACGGGGCGGACGATTACGTGACCAAGCCCTTCGACCCGCTCGAGCTCAAGGCCCGCATCGCGGCGCTATTTCGCCGCGCGGAGGCTGGCCGCTGGAGTTGGCGCAGCACGTAGGGAAGTATGCCGCCGTTGCGGTAATATTCGATTTCGACGGGAGTATCGATGCGCAGGATCACGGAGAAGGTCCGTATCCCTTCCGGACCCTCGGCACGGACGGCCACTTCCATTTTCGGCCGCAAGTCGCCCCAGTCGTCGATGGAATAGGCCTCCTTGCCGGTGAGGCCGAGCGAGGCGGCGTTTTCGCCGGGCTTGAACATCAAGGGCAGGACGCCCATGCCCACCAAGTTGGAGCGGTGGATTCGCTCGTAGGATTCGGCGATGACGGCCTTGACCCCGAGCAGCGCGGGGCCCTTGGCCGCCCAATCGCGCGAGGAGCCGGAGCCGTACTCCTTGCCGGCGAGCACCACGAGCGGCACGCCTTCCCGGGCGTAGCGCATCGCCGCGTCGAAGATGCTCATGGATTCTCCGTCCGGCCAATGGAGGGTGACGCCGCCCTCGGTGCCGGGCGCCATCAGATTGCGCAGCCGGATGTTGGCGAAGGTACCGCGCATCATGAGCTCGTGGTTGCCCCGCCGGGCCCCGTAGGAGTTGAAATCCGTCGGGGTCACTCCGCGCTCGGCGAGGTAAATGCCGGCGGGAGAATCCTTGGGAATGTTCCCGGCCGGGGAAATATGATCGGTGGTCACGGAATCGCCCAGGATGGCCAGCACGCGGGCGCCGCGAAGGGAGGAGCCCGCCGCCGATTCGCCTTCCGGCGCTAGTCTCTCGAAATACGGCGGATGCTTGATGTAGGTCGACCCGGGATCCCACCGGAACAATTCGCCGACGGATGCCTTCAGACCCTTCCAGTTCGAGTCCCCGGCGTAGACGTTCTTGTAGCGGCGCGTGAACAAGGCCCGTCTCACGTATTTCTTGAGAGCCTTGGCGACTTCCTCGTTGGAGGGCCAGATATCCTTCAGGTAGACGGGCTTGCCGTCCTTGCCTTGGGCGAGCGGCTCCCGGAGCAAGTCGATGTCCATGCGGCCGGCGAGGGCGTAGGCGACGACCAGCGGTGGCGAGGCCAGGTAGTTCGCCTTGACGTGCGGATTGATGCGGCCTTCGAAGTTCCGGTTTCCCGACAGCACGGCGGCGGTGACCAGGCGGTTCTCGGCGATGGCGGAGCCCACCGGCTCGGGAAGCGGCCCCGAGTTGCCGATGCAGGTGGTGCAGCCGTACCCGACGAGGTGGAAGCGCAGCTTCTCCAAGGCGGGCAGCACGCCCGAATCCCTCAAGTAGTCGATGACCACCTTCGAGCCGGGAGCCAGTGATGTCTTGACCCAGGGCCGAGCGCGCAGGCCCTTGGCGACCGCCTTCTTGGCGAGCAGCCCCGCCCCGATCATGACTGAGGGATTGGACGTATTCGTGCAGGACGTGATGGCCGCGATCACCACCGAGTCGTGGGCGAGCTCGAAGCTCTCGCCCTCCAGCGAGACGGGTACCTTCGCGCCCGCGGGGGCGGGGAGCATCCCCTTCTTGTCCTTCTTGTCGAGGAAGGAGGGCAGCGCCTCGCGCCATTTTTGCTGGGCTTGCGCGAGAGGGACGCGGTCCTGCGGGCGCTTGGGTCCCGCGAGGCTCGGCACGATCGAGGAGAGGTCGAGTTCGACGATGTCCGAGAAGACGGGGTCCGCCGCGGATTTATCCCGGAAGAGCCCTTGCGCCTGGCAATAGGCCTTGACGAGCGCTATGGATCCCTTGGATCGGCCGCTCAATTCCAGGTATTGGAGGGTCTGTTCGTCGACAGGGAAAAAGCCGACCGTCGCGCCGTATTCCGGGCACATGTTGGCGATGGTGGCACGGTCGGCGAGGTTGAGCTCCGGGAGTCCCGGGCCGAAGAACTCGACGAACTTGCCGACAACCCCCTTCTTGCGCAAAAGCTCCGTGACGGTGAGCACGGCGTCGGTGGCGGTGGTGCCGGAGGGCAGCCGCCCGGTCAGGCGCACGCCGACGACCTCGGGCAGCAGCATCGATAGGGGCTGGCCAAGCATCACGGCCTCGGCCTCGATGCCGCCCACGCCCCAACCCAGCACGCCGAGCCCGTTAATCATGGTCGTGTGCGAGTCGGTGCCGACCAGGCTGTCTGGGAAGGCGGCGCCGGAGCGGATGGCGACGACCGACGCCAGATACTCGAGGTTGACCTGGTGGACGATGCCGGTCTCCGGCGGCACGACGGTGAAGTTCTTGAACGCCTTCTGACCCCATTTCAAGAACGAGTAGCGCTGGACATTGCGCTCGAATTCGAGTTGGGCGTTGATGCCGAAGGCCTTGGCGTCGCCGTAGCGGTCGACCTGCACGGAATGGTCGATGACCAGGTCGACGGGGACGAGGGGGTTGATCTTCTTGGGGTCGCCCCCCAGGCGTTTCATCGCGTCGCGCATGGCGGCCAAGTCGACGACGGCGGGCACTCCCGTGAAATCCTGCATCAGCACGCGGGCCGGCATGAAGAAAACCTCGCGTTCCTGCCCGGCCTTGGGCCCCTCGGCCGCCGCCTCGATGTCTTCGGCCTTCACGAAACGGCCGTCCTCGTGGCGGAGCATATTCTCGAGGAATATCTTAAGGGTGAAGGGCAGCCGCGAAACCTTCAAGCGTTTCTCTAATGCGTCGAGCCGGAATATCTCGTAGCTCTTTCCGCCTACCTTGAGCTTGGACTTCGCGCCAAAACTGTTCAGGGATGTTCCTGGCATATAAGGAGGTCCTCCGCCTTATTGTATCAATTTGGTGCCAGGCATCCACTTTCTACACTTTCTTGACTTTCGAAGATATTGTCGTCAAGAGAAATGAGAAAGTATATTCCAGATTTGGTGCTAAAAGTACCGAACCTGGAGAGAAAGTGTAGAAAGTAGAGAAAGTGGATGCCTGGCACCCGGATAACGAAGTTGGTAAAATGACCCGATGGTCCGGCTGCTCTCTTGGAACGTCAACGGGATCCGCGCCGCCGAGCGCAAGGGCCTCCTCGATTGGTTCAAGAAGGAGGCGCCCGACGTCCTCTGCCTGCAGGAGACCAAGGCCATGCCCGAGCAGGTCAGCCCCGCGCTGCGCGAGGTCTCTGGGTATGCGGTCGAATGGCACTGGGCGGAGAAGAAGGGCTATAGCGGCGTAGCCACCTACAGCAGGCCGAGGTTCGAAAGGGCTACGCGCGGCTGCGGGATCGCGCGCTACGATTGCGAAGGGCGCGTGCTCGTGGCCGATTATCCGAAGTTCACCTTATTCAACGTTTACTTTCCCAACGGCAAGCGCGACCAGGAGCGCCTGGCCTACAAGATGGATTTCTACGAGGATTTCCTCAAGATCCTCCAGGGCGCCCGGGAGTCCGGCAGGCGCAACCTCGTCGTGTGCGGGGACGTCAACACCGCTCATCGCGAGATCGACCTGGCCAGGCCCAAGGAGAACCGGAAGGTCTCCGGATTCCTCCCGGAGGAATGCGCCTGGATCGACAAGTTGCTTTCCGCCGGCTTCGTCGACACCTTCCGCGAGTTCGAGAGCTCCGGGGGCCATTACACCTGGTGGGACCAGCTCACGCGGGCGCGGGAGAGGAATGTCGGCTGGCGCATCGATTACTTCTTCGTCTCGGAGGAGCTTCGCCGCTCGCTTAAGAGCGCCTTCATCCTGCCCGAGGTGCTCGGCTCCGACCATTGCCCGGTCGGTATCGAGCTGGACATATGAGGGGCCATCCGGGCCCTGGCGAGGCCGCCGTGCTGATCCTCGCGTTGTCGGCGTTGTTCGGCGCGAACGCGCTGGCGAGCGGCCTCGACGGGTCGCGGTGGAAGCTGCGGGAGAACACCTTCAAGTCCAAGATATTCTTTTGGAGCTATGACCATCTCGCTTTCCGGGACGGGATATTCGAGTCGACGCATTGCCGCTTGAAGGATTTCCCGCCCGTCGTCTACGCCTCCTCCGAGTCGAACGGCGTCATCCGATGGAGCGCCACCGCGACGGGTCCGCGCGGGAAGATGGTCTGGGAGGGGCGCAGCCAAGGCGACCGGATGGAGGGCCGCCGCACCTGGATACGCCCCGACGACCGCACCCGCGCCGTCTTTTGGACCGGCAAACGCTCGTCACCGAAGTAGCGCGCCGTTCGTAACGGGCCCGACGTTTCGAATTTAGTAAAATTTCCCCATGAGCGAATCCGGCTCCGCCAACGGCGCCGATATCTATCTGCCGGAGCGTTTAACCCGGCTCAAGGACCTGGCCTACAACCTGTGGTGGAGCTGGCACCCGGACGCGAGGGCCTTGTTCAAGGCCGTCGACCGCACGTTATGGAAGAACAGCAACCACAACCCGGTCAAGCTGCTCGGCTCCATCGCGGCCGAGAAGCTCAACGCCCTGGCCAAGGACGCCGCCTTCCTGCGCTACTACGACGCGGTCATCAGCGATTTCGACGCCTACCTCGCCGACCAGCAGACCTGGTTCAAGACGAGCTATCCCGGGGAAACCCAGCCGATCGCCTATTTCTCGGCGGAGTTCGGCGTCCATAACTCCCTGCCGATATACTCCGGGGGCCTTGGCATACTCGCCGGCGACCACTGCAAATCAGCCAGCGACCTGGGCGTGCCCCTGGTGGGGGTCGGCTTCATGTACCCGCAGGGCTACGTCCACCAAAAGGTCGGCATCGAGGGATGGCAGCAGAATATCTACGACCTCATCGACTGGAATGCCGCCCCGGTCCGTCCCGCCCGGACGCCTTCGGGCGAGCGCTGCGTGCTCAACGTGACCTTGGCGGGCTGGTCCCTGCATTTGGCCGTATTCAAGGTCGTCGTCGGCCGGGTGCCGCTCTACCTGATGGATACCAACGTCGAGGGCAATACCCCCGGGGACCGGGAGGTGTCGGGGCGCCTTTACGGCGGCGACCAGACGATGCGGCTTCGCCAGGAGATTGTGCTCGGCATCGGCGGGGTGCGCATCCTGCGCGCCCTTGGAGTGGCCCCGAAGGTCCTTCACATCAACGAGGGGCACGCCGCTTTCGCCTTCCTCGAGCGCGTGCGCGAGCTGGTGTCCGAGGGCAAGACATTCGACGAGGCCGTGGCGGCGCTGCGCGACTCCACGGTATTTACGACCCACACGCCGGTTCCCGCCGGGCACGACGTCTTTCCCGAACCCCTCATCGAGGAGTACTTCAAGCATTATTGGCCCGCCTTGGGGATCGACCGGGAACGCTTCCTGGAATTGGGCCGCTTCAACGGGCAGCCGGGTTGGAACATGACGGCCCTGGCCCTGCGCCTGTCGGGAAAGAGCAACGGGGTCAGCCGCCGGCACGGCGCGGTCTCTCGGGCGATGTGGAAGACGCTCTGGCCCGCGCGTCCGGAGGAAGCCCCGATCACCTCGGTGACCAACGGGGTACATCTGCCGACCTGGGTCAACCAGAACATCGCCTCGATCTACACCCGCTATCTCGGGCAGGGCTGGCAGGCGCGCCAGGACGACTCGAGGCTCTGGAGCAAGGTCGACGACATCCCGGACGCCGAGCTCTGGAACGCCCATCTCAACTGCAAGCGCGAGCTCATCAATCTCGTCCGCCAGAAGGTGCGTCAGCGCTGGATGCAGGACCGCGTCGATCCCGCGCAGGTCTTGGCCGGCGGCTCGCTGCTAGACCCCGAGGCATTGACCATCGGCTTCGCCAGGCGATTCGCCAGCTACAAGCGCGCGACCCTTATCTTGAGCGACCTGGAGCGGTTGAGAAAGATTCTGATGGATCCTTGGCGCCCCGTCCAGATACTCTTCGCCGGCAAGGCCCACCCCGCTGACGACGTGGGCAAGTCGCTCATCCAACAGGTCTACAACCTGGCCAAGGATCCTTCCTTCGGGGGGCATATCGCCTTCGTCGAGGACTACGATATGCACGTCGCCCGGTACTTCGTGCAGGGTTGCGACCTCTGGCTCAACACGCCCCTGCCTCCCCTGGAGGCCTGCGGCACCAGCGGGCAAAAGGCAGCGGCCAACGGCGTTCCCAACTGCAGCGTGCTCGACGGCTGGTGGGAGGAGGGCTTCAACCACCATAACGGATGGGCCATCTCTGAGGGCTTGAGCCCCAACGCCGACAGGCGGGACGCGCAGGACGCCGACTCCCTCTACCGCCTGCTGGAGGAAAAGATCATACCGCTCTATTACGAGCACGACCTGCACGATTCGCCGCAGGGCTGGATCGAAGTGATGCGCCAGTCCATCCGGACCGTCGCGCCCATGTTCTGCGCCGACCGCATGGTCAAGGATTACACTCGCGAGATGTACCTGGGCGCCGCGCCCGCGCCGGCCGCCGCCCGCTGAGGACCAGGGTCCATGCGTGCCAAGAGCGGAATCGAGATATTCCGGCGCCAGGGCCTCCGCCTGATCGGGATATGGACACGCCCCCTGGCCACGACCCCCCGCTTCCCGGCGGTTTTATTCCTGCACGGCTTTCCCGGCGCCGAAAAAAACGTCGACATCCAGCGCGCCCTGCTCGAGCGGGGCATAGCGAGCTTCGCGCTGCATTTTCGGGGCTCCTGGGGTAGCGAGGGGACATACCGCTTCTCGCATCTCTTAGGAGACGCCCGAGCTGCGCTGGGCCGCCTGCGCCGCCTCGAAGGGGTCGACGAAAGGCGCCTGGCCGTCTTCGGCTTCAGCATGGGGGGCTGGACCGCGATCCACCTGGCCGCGCGCGAGAGGGTGCGCGCGGTGGCCGCCGTCGCCCCGGTCGGCGGCGCCGAGATGTTGCGCCCGGGCACCCGCGAGAATCTCGCCCGGCTGGGAGCCGCCCTGCGTATCGATGGCGCCGACTCGCTCTACCGAGATTTTTCCGAGACCGTCCGCCGTTTGGACCCCGCCCGCAGCGCAGCCCGGCTAAAATGCCCGCTGTTGCTGGTGCACGGTCGTAACGACGAGATCGTTCCCTGCGGCGTGTCCGAGCGCATCTACGCCGCGGCGCGTGGACCCAAGACGCGCAAGCTCGTGGGTGGCGCCTTCCACGATTTTCTGGAGCAGCGCGCGGCCCTGTCGCGCATCGTCTCGCGCTGGCTTTCCGAGCGGCTGCGGGCATGACGATTGTGATAGAATCCCATGGGAGGGCTTTATGAAGATCATTTTAAGGATAGCTGCGGCGTTTCTCGTTCTTTTCTTGGCCGTGGAGGCGTCGTTTAGGCTCTTCGTGACCCAGGACGCCCTGGTCTACCAGGACAGCCGCGACGGAAACCTGCTCTTCGAGCTCAAGCCTGGCGCGGCGGGCCGGAAATTCGGAACCTTCGTGCAGATCAATCGGGCGGGCCTGAGGGAGCGGGAATTGCCGGAACGCAAGCCTGCCGACGAGTTCAGGATCGTCGTCGTGGGCGATCAATTCACCTTCGGCTTGGGGATTCCGGTCGAACAAAGCTACGTGCGCCTGCTGGAATCCATGCTGGCGCGTGCCCAAGACAAGAAAGTGCGCACGATCAATCTCTCGATGTACAGTTATAACTTTCGACAAAAACTGGCCCTGCTGCGCTCTCGCGGCCTTCGCTATGAGCCCGATGCGGTGGTCTTTCAAGTCTACTCCAAGGATTTTAAGGATCTGCCCGACGCGCTGGTGCAGATGCCGGGACTTAAAAACTGGCTGAGGGATCACAGCGCCTTTCTGCGTTGGCTTTTCGAGCGCATATTCTGGTCCAGGAAGCCCGAGGAAAAGGTTGGACCGCCGGGACCGAACGCGGTATTGACCGGTCTTCGAAACATACGGACTTTATTGATTACCGAGTTGAAGGTTCCGGTACTCATCGTATTCTGTCCGAATCTAGCGCTGGACGCCAAGGAAGTCGCCAAGCAGCAGGAGCTCGAGCGCGAATTCGAGCGCTACAGCCGCGAACTCGGCCTCCCTTTCTACAGCCTAAGCGCCGAGTTCAAGGGGGACAAGAGCCTTCTGATCCATCCGAGCGATCCCTGGCTGGGTCCCCAGGCGCACGAGCGAGCCGCGCGGGGGGTCGCCCAGCGCCTGCGCCGCATCATCCCAGCGCGCAAGGCGCCGGCCCAACGGCCGGGAGTGTGATGGCGGCCCTTCCCCGCGAGATCACGCAAGGTTCCCGCGAGCTTAAGATCGCTTGGGAAGGGGGATCGGAAAGCGTTTATCCCGCCGCGCTCCTGCGGCGCCACTGCCCCTGCGCGCTTTGCCGCGACGAGTGGACCGGACGCTCCACGCTGGATCCAGCCTCGGTGCCGGAGGATCTCGCGATACTCAAGGCCGAGCTGGTTGGCCAATACGCCGTCGCGATCCAGTTCTCGGACGGCCACTCGACCGGCATCTACAGCTTCGAGAACCTTCGCAAGGGGCTCGCCTCCTGATGTCCTGGCCCTGGCGAACGATCATCGAACCGTTCCGGATCAAGAGCGTGGAGCCCCTGGGGTTCACGACCCAGGCGCAGCGCGAGCGTTTCCTGGCCGAAGCCGGCTACAATCTATTCAATATCCCGGCCGACCGCGTGCTCATCGACCTGCTGACCGACTCCGGCACCTCGGCGATGTCGGCCGAGCAGTGGGCGGCGATCATGCGCGGCGACGAGTCGTACGCCGGCGCCAAGAGCTTCTACCTCTTCGAAGATGCGGTGCGCGCCCTGACGGGATTCCGCGAGGTGCTTCCAGTGCACCAGGGCCGGGCCGCGGAACGCATCCTTTTTTCCTTTATCGGCGGTCCTGGAAAGACGGTTTTCGCCAACGCGCATTTCGACACCACCCGGGCCAATATCGAGGTCAGCGGGGCCCAGGCGGTGGATCTTCCCGTGGCCGAAGCCTGGGACTTCAAGAACCCTGGGCCCTTCAAGGGGAATATCGACATCGCCAGGCTTGAGTCCGCGATCGCCGAGTGCGGCGCCCGCAACGTTCCCCTCGTCATCTTGACGGTCACCAACAACGCGCTGGGAGGACAGCCCGTCTCGATGGCCAATATCCGCGAGACGGCGGCCGTCTGCCGCCGCCACAAGATCCCGCTTTTCCTCGACTGCGCCCGCTTCGCCGAGAACGCCTACCTCATCAAGCGGCGCGAGCCCCGCTACGCGGAAAAGCCGGTCGCCGAGATCGCGCGGGAGATGTTCTCCTACGCCTCCGGTTGCATCATGAGCGCCAAGAAGGATGCCCTGGTCAACATCGGCGGGTTTTTGGCGCTCAACGATCCCGCCTGGGCCAAGCGCGCCCGCGAGGTGCTGATCCTGGGCGAGGGCTTTCCGACATACGGTGGCCTGGCGGGACGGGACCTGGAGGCGATGGCCCGCGGGCTTGAGGAGGTGCTCGATGAGGAATACCTCCAGTATCGCATCCGCTCCGTCGAATATCTAGGGGCTGGACTGCGCCAAGCGGGGGTTCCCATACTCGAGCCACCGGGCGGGCACGGGGTGTACGTGGACGCGAAAAGATTCCTTCCGCATATCCCTGCCCAGCGTTATCCGGGCCAGGCGCTCATCTGCGAGCTCTACCGCACGGCCGGCATCCGCGCCGTCGAGATCGGCTCGCTCATGTTCGGCAAGCGGAGAAACGGCGCCTTCGAGCCGGCCCGCATGGAGCTGGTGCGCTTGGCGTTGCCCCGGCGCGTCTATACCCAGAGCCACATCGATTTCGTCATCGAGGTGTTCGCCGATATCGCCAGGCGCAAGGACCGGCTCGGCGGCCTGCGCCTGGTGGAGGGCTCCGAGCACTTAAACCACTTCACCGCGAGGCTCGCCCCCGCATGAGATGGGACGAGCGGCTGGCCTCCAAGCTCCAAGGGCCCGCCTTGTGCGCCTACGCCTCGCGCCTGATCGGCTCCGACGCGAGGATGGTGCTTTGGGGCGGCGGCAATTCCTCGATCAAGACGGTCGAGCGCGACCATGCCGGCCGGGATACCGCCACCTTGTGGGTCAAGGCCAGCGGCTACGACATGAAGAGCATCACCGCGCAGGGCTTCTCCCCGCTGCGCCTGGAGGAATTGTTGCTGTTGCGCTCGAGGTCTCGCCTCAGCGACGAGGAGATGGTCGCCTACCAGATGCGCTGCCTAATGGATCCCAAGGCGGCCAAGCCCTCGATCGAGACCCTGCTGCATGCCTTCATCCCCGCGACCCATGTCTATCACACGCACGCCGACGCCGTCGCGGGATTCACCTGCACTCCCTCCAGCCGCGAGCGCACGCGCCGGGCCTTCGGCGACGGCGTTCTGTGGGTGCCCTACATCCGGCCGGGCTTCGAGCTCTCCAAAAGGGTCGCCGAGGCCGTGGCCTCCTCGCCCAAGGCCTGGGCCCTGATCCTCGACAAGCACGGCGCCTTGACCTGGGCGGAGAGCGCCCGGCAGGCCTACGAAGCGATGCTTCGGTTGGTGCGCGCCGCGGGAAGGCCGCATCCCCTGCCGGGAGAGCGGGGGGAATGGCGGCCGCTGCGCCCGCGCGTCGCGCTTCCCTCGCCGGCCGCCAGGAGCGCGCGGGCCGCTCAACTGATGCCGTGGCTGCGCGGCACGCTCGGGGCAGAGCAGGCCTGCATCGTGCGCTGGAGCGATCATCCCGAGGTGCTGCGTTTCCTCGCGCACCCAAAAGCCACCGCGGCGGGAATGCGCGGGACTTTTACCCCCGATCATACCCTGCAGACCAAGGCGCGGCCTTTGTATTGGCGCGGGCGGACGCGCGAGAGCCTCCGGAAGGCGGTCGAACGCTACCGCCATTGGCACCGCGACTACTTCAGGTCGCAGGCGCCGGCCGGCGCCCAGGCGCCACAGGGGCATAACCCGCGCGTCGTGCTGGTCCCCGGCGTGGGGATGTTTTGCGCGGGCAAGGACCGGCGCGCCGCCGGCATCTCCGAGGAGATCTACCGGCACACCATCGAGGTCATCGCGCGCGTCGGGTCCTTCAGCCGGTACACCCCCTTGGATTGGCGCCATCTGGCCGCCGTCGAATTCTGGCCGATGGAGACCTATAAATACAAGCTGCTGCCTCCCGAGCGCGAGTTCTCGCGCAAGGTGGCGTTCGTCACTGGCGCCGCGGGCGCCATCGGCGCGGCGGCGGCCAGGCGCTTCTGCGAGGCCGGGGCCCATGTGGTCTTGGCGGATATCGATCTCGCGAGGGCGGCGGCTTTGCAGGAGGAGCTCAACCGGCGCTTCGGGGCCGAGCAGGCCCTGGCGGTCCGCCTGGACGTCGCGGACGAGGCCCAAGTCGAGAGGGCTTTCGAGGCCGCGGTGCTGGCCTACGGCGGCCTCGACGTGCTCTTCTCCAACGCGGGCATAGCCAAGTCGGCTCCCGTCGAAAGGCTGGAGCTGCGGGATTGGGAGCGGAGCCTCGCGGTGAACGCCACCGGGCATTTCCTATGCGCGCGAGCGGCCATGCGCCTGTTCGCCTCCCAAGGGACGGGAGGAGCCGTCGTCTTCAACGCCTCCAAGAACGTGCTGGCTCCGGGCAAGGATTTTGCGGCCTACAGCGCGGCGAAGGCCGCCGAGACTCAGCTGGCGCGCGTGCTCGCCCTGGAGGGGGCGCCCCTCGGCGTGCGCGTCAATGTCGTCAATCCCGACGCGATCTTCGAGGGCTCGGGGCTCTGGTCGCCGGAGGTGCGCCGCCAGCGCGCGCGGGCACAGGGCATCCCCGTCGAACGCCTCGAGGAGCATTACGTTTCCCGCAATCTCCTAAAGACGCGCGTCACCGCCGCCGACGTCGCGGAGGCTGTCCTATTCCTCGCTTCGGATCGTTCGGCCAAGACCACGGGGGCCCTGCTGCCGGTGGACGGGGGGCTTCGAGAAGCCTTTCCCAGATAGGCCCAGCGATGCAGCAAAGAAAGCGCCTCGTTTTATTGGGCAAGGACGGGCCCGTCGCCGAGTCCCTCAAGTCCGCGGCGGAGGCGCGCGGCATTGCCGTATTCCTCGCGGCTTCCGTCCACGACGCCGAGTCGATCTGGTCTAAACCTGACGCGCGCGTCCTCGGCGTCGTGCTTGACGCGGCCTCGGCGCCGCCGGGCCTGGCCGCGGCCTTAGGAAGCCTTGGGCGGAAAGCGCCGCAGCCGGTGATCTTGGGCGGCTCGGCCGGCTCCTCAATTCTCGAGAGGGTGTCCTGGCCCTTGGACCCCGGCTGGGTCGAAACGCTCAAAAGGGAGGCGGGGCGCCCGACCGTCATCTTTTGCGAGCGCACCCTCTTCGTCACCGGCATGCTGCAAGGCGCCTTATCTCAGGCCCAGCTCGCCGCCGTTCCCATGGAGACCGCCATGGGCGTCGCGCAATCCCTGGGTCAGGGAACCTTCTGGAACGCCGTGGGGGGCAGGAGCCGAATCCTGTTGGTCCTATGGAAAGAGACCCTGCGCCAAGCCGAGGAGGCGGCTGCCAAGATCCTGGCGTCGGTTCCCGAGGCCCGCTGCGCCTTCGTAGTCACCGCGAGCCCGCTGCATCTGGCCGAACGCGCCTTCCGCCGTGGCGAGCCCGTTTTCCTGCCGCCCGCGCTGGCCGGCAAGGTGCCGGCCCTGCTTGAGGGGGCTGCCGCGGACGACCCGAGCGAAAAAAGCCGGGTGCTGCTCGTCGAGAACAACCAGCAGTACATGGTGCAATTAGCGATGAACCTGATGGCGGAGGGCGTGGAGGTCGCCGCGACAACGAAGGCCGAGGAAGCCTTGGAGATGGCCGAGAACGACCGCTTTTACGTGGCCTTGGTCGGCGCCGCGATGGCCTTCGCGAAGAAGACGGGGCTGGAGCTCGCGCAAAAGCTGCGGGAGACCGACCCGGCCATGCGGCTCATCCTGATGGTCGACCGCTTCCCGCCGGAGGCGGCCCTCAAGGGCGTCAGCCAGGCCGTCGAATTCGGGCTCGACGAGTGCCTGCTCAAGCCGGCCGAGCCGGCGCGACTCAAGCAGGCGATCGGTCTGGCTCTCGAGCGCCGGCGCATGCTGCTTGAAAACGCCCGGCTGCTTACCGAACTGCGCGTTTCCAACGAGAAGCTCGAGCAGCTCAACGGATTCCAATCCAAGTTCTTCGCCACGGTGGCCCACGACGTGAAGAATCCGCTGACGGCCATCCGCGGCTACGCCGAGCTGCTCGGAGAGAAGGTCCCTTCGGAGCTCAAGCGCTTCACGCAGCATATCCAGTCCTCCGCCAAGACCCTGGAGGCGTTGGTCTCCGACCTCGTCGATTACGCGGCGATCGAGTCGGGGAAGCTCCGGGTCAGCCTGGAGCCGTGTGAGCTCTCAAAGGTCGTATCCGAGGTGCGCTCCCGGGTGCAGGTGGTCGCCGAGCAGCGCAAGATACGCTTCGACGTGCAACTACCGCCCGCGCTGCCCAAGATCTCCGGGGATCCGCTCCGCCTGGGGCAGGTGATCCAAAACCTTTGCAGCAACGCGATCCAATATACCCCCGAGGGCGGCCAAGTGACGCTTCGCGTCGAGTTGGGACCGAAGGAAATCACGGTCGGGGTGCTAGACACCGGCATCGGCATATCCAAGGAAGATCTCCCCCGTGTCTTCCAGCGCTTTTTCCAGACCGAGGCCGCGCAGAAGATGCGCCGCGCGGGCTTCGGCCTCGGGCTTAAAATTGCCCAAGAGATCGTCAAGGCCCACGGCGGCAACATGGGCGTTGAGTCGGAGCTGGGCAAGGGTTCGCGCTTCTATTTCACTCTTCCGGTGCCATGAGCCGACTCTCCGGCTTAAGGTCCCTATTGGACGGCGGGAGCCTTCTGACGGGAGAGGCCGACCTGCTTTCCTACTCGTACGACGGCGCCCTCGACCGCGGACGCCCGGAGGCGGTGGTCCTGGCGTCGAACGCCGAGGAGGTGCGCCGCGTCGTGGACTGGTGCCTCCGGCGCGGAGTCCCCTTCGTCGCGCGCGGCGCGGGCACGAATCTCTCGGGGGGCTGCGTGGCGCTGAGGGGAGGCGTCGTCATCTCCTTGGCGAAACTCGACCGCATCCTCGAGATCGATTCCGAGACGGGGGTCGCCGTGGTCGAGCCCGGCGTCGTCAATCTCCACCTGCAAAAGCGCCTGGAGGGGCTCGGCCGCTTTTACGCCCCGGACCCCGCTTCCTACCGCGTCTGCACCCTGGGGGGCAACGCGGCCGAGAACGCCGGGGGGCCACGCTGCCTCAAATACGGCGTCACTACGAACCATGTATTGGCCGTGGAGGCGGTGATGCCCGACGCCACGCTGCGGCGCTTCTCGATCGACGAGGCCGGACCCGAGGTGCTCGGCCTGCTGGTGGGCGCCGAGGGGACGTTGGGCGTTCTCACGAAGCTGTGGCTGCGCACGCTGCCCCTTCCCGAGACGATACGCACCCTCCTAGTCGCGTTCCCCTCCTTGGAGGGCGCGATGGCCTGCGTCTCGGGGATCATCGCCGCGGGAGTGCTGCCGCGCGTCTTGGAGGCGATGGACCGCGCTACGGTCGAGTCCATCGAGGCCTACTGCCGCGCCGGTTATCCGGCATCGGCGGCGGTGCTGCTCATCGAGCTCGACGGCGCGGCCGCGCAAGTGGCGGTCGAAACCGGCGTCGTCGAGCGCCTTTGCCGAAAGCACGACTGCGGTGAGTTCCGCCAGGCGGACGACCCCGCGGAGCGGGACCGGCTCTGGGAAGGGCGGCGCGGGGCCTACGCGGCCCTGGCCAGGGTGGCGCCCAACGTGCTGGTCGAAGACGGGGTCGTGCCGCGCAGCGCGTTGGCCGAGGCGGCCCGCCGCGTGGATGCGATCGCCAAACGCCACCGCGTCCGCGCGGCCCTCCTCTTTCATGCGGGAGATGGCAACTTGCATCCCAATATCGCCTTCGACGAGCGCGACGCGGACCAAACGCGCCGCGTCAAGGCCGCCGGCCGCGAGATTTTGGAGGCCTGCATCGAGCTCGGCGGTTCCATCTCCGGCGAACACGGCATCGGCATCGACAAGCGCGAGGCGATGTCCTGGCTGTTCACCCAGCCGACCTTGGACCTGTTTCGCCGGATCAAGCGCGAATTCGACCCAGGGGGATTGTCGAACCCGGACAAACTGTTTCCCTCGAGCGCGTCGCCTCCGCGCCGCGTGTCCCGGCCGCTATCCCCCGCGCAGAAGGCGGTCGTAGACCGCCTAGGCTCCTTGTCCTCCCCCGTGACTCCTCGCGGGACGGGGACGAAGCTTCCCGAGGGCGCCCTAAAGATCGAGATCCTTGAGACTTCCGGAATGAACGCCGTGCTCGAGCTCGACGCCGCCAATTTCACCGTCACCGTCGAGGCCGGTATCACGCTTCGCCGTTTAAGGGAAGAGCTGCGCGGGCGCGGGCTCGAGCTGGGCCTGGCGGTTTCGGAGGGGACGGTCGGGGGGCTTATCGGCGCCAAATCCGATCCGCGGCTTCGCGACCGGCTCTTGGGGGTGCGCGCGGCCCTGGCGGGCGGCGAGGTCGTCGAGCTCGGCGGCAAGGTAGTCAAGAACGTCGCCGGATACGACGTGTGCAAGCTCCTTTTGGGTTCCTGGGGCTCGCTGGCGGTGATCTTGGAGGCGACCTTGCGGGTGTTTCCCGCATCCTCAAAAAACGAGCCGCCGTTGCTGGAGCCGCCGGCCTTTGAGCCCTTTAAGCCCAATCCTTGGCAGCGCGCCGCCAAGCGCGCCTTCGACCCTGGCAATCTCCTGAGCCCTTGGGTGTTCGGCAGTGAATAACACCCTGGACAAACTTCGCACGGCCCTGGGCGAGCGATCGAGCTACGACGCGGCCAGCCAATGCAGCCGCTGCGGCTACTGCGAGCAGGCCTGCCCCACCTACGCGTTGAGCGGGCGCGAGGCCTTTTCGCCGCGCGGGCGCAACCAGCTCTTCCGCATGATGCTGGAGGGCAAACTGAAGGAGCCTGCATCGGCCCAGGAGGCTCTCTCGACCTGCCTGCTCTGCGGCGCCTGCAGCACGGCCTGCTACGCGCATATCCCCACTCCCGATATCGTCCTGGAGGGGCGGCGCAGCGCTCGGGCGTTCGCTCCGTTGTGGGCCCGCGTCGCCGCCTGGCTGCTCGAGAGGCCCAGGGTTTTGTCGGCGGCGCTGCGTTTGGCGGCGGCCCTGCAGCGCCTGGGGCTCTCCGCCTTGGCCGAGGCGCTCGGACGGCCACTGCCCCGCCTTCCCGGGCGCAGCTTTCGGTCCCGGGACGTGGAGGGCCCTCGAGGCTCCTGGGCCTATTTCGCGGCCTGCGGACCGAATTATTTGTTTCCCGAGGCCGCGCAGTCGAGCTGCGCGGCCTTGGAGAAAAGCCGAGGCCCCGGTGGCCTGCTCCAAGGATGCTGCGGGCTTATCAGCTATAACTACGGCGAGCTGGAGAAGGCGCGGGACTGCGCTCGGAGGCTTATCGAACGCTTCGAGTCCAGCGGCGCCCAAGACTTGGTCGGCGACTGTTCCTCCTGCGTCGCGCATCTGAAGGCCTACCCGCAGCTGTTCTTGGGCGATCCGGCCTGGCTGCCCCGGGCCGAGAAATTCTCCGCGCGGGTACGCGATTTCATCGAGCTGCCGTTGGACGCCGCCCGGCGGCAGGGGGCTCGGACGGAGGAAAAGATAACGTATCACGACTCATGCCGCGCCCGGCACGGTCAGGGCCTGCATGAGGCACCGCGCCGCCTGCTGCGCGAGGCTTACGCAGGTTCCTTCGTGGAGCTGCCCGAGGCCGATTGGTGCTGCGGCGGGGCCGGGGCCTTTTCCTTCCTGCATCCGGAGTTATCGGAGGAGATACTCCGCAGGAAGATCGACAACATCGCCTCGACGGGCGCCCGTATCGTCGCCACCAGCTCGACCTCCTGCCTGCTCCAGCTTGCCCGTGGCCTGAAGAAATACTACCCTGAATGCCGCGTGCTCCATCTTTCCCAAGCGCTCGCGCAGCGGCCCCGCTGACATGGGACGCCGACAAGACCTGGAACGCCGCCAGATGCTGCTGGCTCGATTCGGGCGGCGCATCGCCAGCGAGACCCGCCTAGACAACCTGCTGACCCTGATTGCCGAGGAGGTGCGCCATATACTCGGGGCCGACCGCTGCTCGGTATTCCTCGTCGACGCGGCCAAGAACGAGCTTTGGACCAAGGTCGCCCTGGGCGTGGGGGAGAAGGTGCTGCGCATCCCCGTGGGGCACGGCATCGCCGGCTTTGTCGCCAAGACCGGATCCGCCGTCAACATACGCGACGCCTACCGCGACACGCGCTTCGCCCAGGACTTGGACAAGATCACGGGTTACCAGACGAAAAGCGTCCTGGCGGTCCCGCTCAAGGACCGTGAGGGCAAGGCCCTCGGGGTCTTCGAGATACTCAACAAGACGAAGGGATCCTTCAACGAGGAAGACGAGGGCTTCCTGCGCATCCTGGCTACGATCGCCGCCTCCGCGATCGAGAACGCGCAGCTCTACGAGAACCTGCGCAAGTCGCACCTGGAGACCATCTACCGGCTGGCCATGGTCGCCGAATACCGCGACCAGACCGACACCGCCAAGCACCTGCGCCACATCTCCAAGTACTCGGCCGTCGTCGCCGCGCAACTGGGCATGCCTTACGAGATCGTCGAGGATATCCGCTACGCGAGTCCGCTGCACGACATCGGCAAGGTGGCCATTCCCGACGCGATCCTGCTTAAGCCCGGCAAGCTCACTCCCGAGGAGTACGAGGAGATGAAGAAGCACCCGATCTACGGGGCGCGGATGCTCGAGAACGCCGAGACGAGGCTGCTGCAGCTGGCCTGCCGCATCGCGATCGCGCATCACGAGCATTTCGACGGCAGCGGTTATCCCAATGGGTTGCGGGGAGACCAGATCCCGCTGGAGGCGCGCATCGTTTCCGTGGTGGACGTATTTGACGCGCTCACCACCCGCCGGGTTTATAAAGGCGCCTGGAGCCTCGAGGAGACCTTCAAGTACATGAACGACCAGGCGGGCCGCCTGTTCGACCCCATGATCACCGACGCGTTCTCCAAATGCGTCCCGGAGATACAGGAGATACTAAGCGAAGAGATCGTCTCGACCGAGGCCCTCGCCTCGGCGCAATCGGGCGGGGAGGCTTAACATGCGTCCATTGAAAATCATCGGGGTATTAGCGGCGCTGGCGTCGCCGTCGCCGGCCCTGCCGGCGGATCAGCCGGCGGCCGCCCCCTGGCGGCTGCTCATCATCGGCCCGCCCGGCTCGGGCAAGACCACGCATGCCTCACGCCTCGCCGCCGAATACGGCGCCCTGCGCGTGAGCAGCGGCGAGTTGCTCCGCGAGGCCGCCAAGACCGATCGGGACATCGCCGATACCATCGCGAAGGGGCAATTGGTCGATACCCCGACGGTCATCGCCTTGGTGCGCTCGCGGCTCGCGCGAGAGGACGTGCAAAAAGGCGGGTTTATCCTCGACGGCTTCCCGCGCACGCGGGAGCAAGCCAAGGCCCTGCTGCCGATGCTCCGCGAGCTCGGGCTGCGCCTGGACGCGGTCATCGAGCTGCGCGTTCCCGAGAGCGAGCTCAAGCGCCGGATCCTGGGCCGCAAGGACGGGCGCAGCGACGACAACGAGAAGGTGTTCGCCGAACGCATGCGCGTTTACAGGGAGCAGACCGAGCCCGTGCTTCAGTACTTGGGCGGAAAGGTCCCGTTTTTGAGGCCGGATGTCGGCATGAACGACCCCGAGGCCGCTTACCGCAACGTCAAGAAGGCGCTGGAAAGCCTGCCCAAAAAGCGGCCGGTTTAATCTTGGGTGGCGGCCTTAAAGGCGGGCCATTCCTCAAGCAGCGCCTTAAACATCCTCTCGCGACCTTTCTTGGGTTTCCAGCCGCCTCGAGGGTCCGATACGCCGATATCCTCAAGCACGCTCATGGGATGAGACTTCTTTGTCTTCCGTATGAATTGGGGATAGCGATTATCGGCCAAGGCCTTGAATTCCGGCCATTCGCGCTTTAAGCGATCGAACAGGGAATCCCGGCCGGAACGCGCCTTCCAAATGCCGCTTTCCTCATCGAGCGCCGCGATGCTCTCGAGCACCTCTTGGACCGGCATCTGCGGAAACAGCCCAATGGTCAGGCGGGTATTCGCCGAAGTTCGATTGCCTTTGAACTTTTCGAGAAGAGTCCCCACGAGCGCGGCGCCGGAGGTTACGGTCGCCAAGGCGGCCTCCGCGGCGCCGGCTACCGGCAATAGCCAATGGGCGAATTGATGCTGGTATTGCATCTGAGTGGCGGCGCTGTTGAACAGGCTCAGGTTGTTGGAGTTGGCCTGGACCTGGACGGCTACCTCGGGCCCTCCGATCCAGGCAGCGACGGCGATCGCCGGCAGCGCGATCAACGAGGCAATGCCCAAATGCTTTAGCGCCCTTTGCCCACGCATGCCCAGGGGGATTTTGGCCAAAACGGGGTTCTCCTTTTCTACCTGTTCGTAGAACGAGATCAGATTATTGACGTTCGCGAGATCGGGCCGGCGCTCATAGGCCGTCTTGGCCATCGAGGTCAGCCGCTTCATCGTCCATTCGGCGACCTCGTTTCCCTTGGGGTCGCCTGCCGCCGGGGCCAGGTATCGCCGGTTCTCGAAAAGAGTGTCGAAGGTCGCGGGATTGACCAGATCGGGCCTCGACTTGATGAGCCCTTCATAGAGGTCCAGTATCGCCCGCACGCGACGGACCGGAGCCCAGCGGCCTTGATGCCTCGCCGCGTCCGCGTCAGAAATCTTTTTGGTCGTTATGGTCCTATCATAATAACCCGAGCTGGTATCGGTTCTGCCGCGACCGCCGCCCAGGACCTGCTTGATAAAGGTGTTGATGGCCTCGCGCAGGAACTTCTCGAGCTCCGGCGAAAGGGCGCCCGGGTTGTCTTTGATCGTGCGCTCGAGCGTTTCTATGTTTTCCAGCGCGGTCTGCGGCGCCGTCTTGGGATCGAAGAGGGATAGCGCGAGCTTCATCACGTCGACGGCCGGAGTCGCCGGGGGCGTTTCAACCGGAACAGCGATCGGTTCCGCGGCCGGTTTCGGGGCGGCCTGCGTTTCCTTTTTCTCCGTTCGGCCCTCGAAAAGGGGGCTGACGGCCTCTCGCAGGGCCGCTCCTAGATCGGCCGGCTTGGCCGCGGGTTTGCGCTCTTTTGCCTCCGGCTTGGCGGCGGGCCTTGGCTCCGGCTTTTCTTTCTCGGGTTTCTTCTCCGGCTCGGGGAGCGCCTCCTCCGTCATGGGCCATTCCAGCCAGAGCGAGGACCCCTTCTTTCCCTTCGAATAGCCGATCCTGCCTCCGGCCTTGACCAGCGCGCGCCTGAGATCGGCCAGTTCGATGTCTTGGGGCACCGACGAATCCGCGCTGTTTCTGCCCAAGAGCCGGCAGAGCCGTATCTCCTCGTCGTAGGGCATGCGCCCGTCGAAATCGACCTTGAGCTTGACCAATTTTTTCTTGATCTGCCAGGACAGATTCACATGCCGAGTCGAGTTCGTCCTCTCGAGCACATCCATCAGCTTCTTTTGCAATTGTTCCTTTCCGGGACCATTGTGGGTGGCGGCCGCCTGCTCCATCTCCAGGACGCTCCTAGTCCAATTCGGGCCTTCCATCGCCCTCAAGGTATCTTCGAGATTGATGTTCTTCGCGGCGCCGACGAGCACCTTGGCGGCTTTCGCGACGGGGTCCGACCATTTCTCGGGCAGCCTCGTTCGAAGCGAGATGAGCGAGTCCTTGAGCGCGGGATCCGCTCCGCGATGCTGCGTGAGATCATCGGAGCGATGCTCGGCGGCGAATTCGGCCTGCGCGCCGCGTGCGCTAAACCAGGAGCCCAGGCCTCCCGGCAGGTTTCCGTTCAAGGCCTCATCAAGCAGCTCGGTGGTCAATAGCTCTCCGGACTTGAGTTCGCCGAGCAGTTGCTCGAGCCTATCGGAAAGCGCCTGGGCCGCCGGATTCGTGGAGTGGAGTCCCGACGCCTTCTTGCTCTTGGGGGCTTTCTCTATCTGGATCGCGCCATCGGCGGCGATGATCGCCTTGTCGCCGCGCTCCAAGGCCTGTTCGATCAGCCGGCCCGACAAGGGATCATCGAGCCTGGAGGCTATGGCTTGGTTCATCGCTCGCGCTCCTTTTCGACGGCTGTAGCCTTCCGCGAGCAATTGGGCCGTCAGGGCCTCCTTGTCGGCCAATTCCACTTCGATCGAGTGGGCGGTCTTCCAGCGCCCTTGCAATTGCTTCAGGCGTAATTCGATGATCTTGCGCACCTCTTCTTCCTTCAGCGGGGCGAATACATCGATGACGTTCAGTCGGCCGAGGAACTCGGGCCTAAACGGCGAGCCGAGGTCCTTGAACGGCGATTGGGGCTTCTTGATCGCTTCCCAAACCTTTTCCTTGAAGGCCTCGTCGGTCATGCTATCGAAGTCGGGGGGTACGCCGAAATTGGAGGTAAAGACCAGGATGGTGTTGGAGAAATCCACCGGTCTTCCCTGCGCGTCATTGGCCGCGCCGTCCTCCAGGATCGAGAGGAAGAGGTTGAGGATATCCGGGTGCATCTTCTCGACCTCGTCCATCAGGATGACGCTCTGCGGCTTGCGGCGGACCCGGTCCATCAAGGTGTCGGTCTCTCCGAATCCGACATAGCCGGGCGGGGATCCCTGGATGACCGAGATGCGGTGCCCCTCCTGCAGTTCGCCGCCGTTGTACTTGATGAGGCTCTTTTCGACGTCCTCGATATTCCAGAGGGCCCGTCCGAGAAGCCTCGCGTATTCCGTCTTGCCGGTTCCCGTGGCGCCCAACAGAAGCGCCGAGAGTATGGGCTGGCGGCTGTTGGGATTGGCGAAACGGGCCTTGAGCCTGGCGGTCGTCTGATCGATGAGCGAATCGTGGCCGATGAGATGGGTCCTCAAGAAGCTCTCCACGTTGGCCAGATGCTCCTTGGTCCCGGCGCGCAGGGCGTGCAGAGGCGTTCCCAGTTCTTGAAGCGCTTCCTCGACGTCGCTTCGCAGTATCTTGGTCCTGGGAGCCTGGGCGAATTCCTCCTGATAACGGAGATAATCCTCCAAGAGGGGCTTGATCACCGCGATCGTGTTCTCCTGCAGCTTGAGGTTCCCGCTCTCGCGGCTCTGCTGCAGCAGGCCGAGCTGATAGAGGATATCCTTCCTAGCCGACAATATCCGCGACTCGAGTTCCGCCGGACGATTGCGCCTCCAGGTGGAGGCGGTGTCCAAGGCCTGAACGGCCATGCGCAAGAGGGCCTTGAAGCGGAAGGCCCGCACGGTAAGCTCGACGGCCGCCTCGACGGCCTCATAGCTGATCTCGACCCCGTTCTCGTACTGTCCCCGTATCTCGGGGCGATAGAGCAGGTTCTTGGCGGGGGCCTCGGCGATCGGCTCAACGTTGATCAGCTGGCTGCGGCTCTCGAGCGCGGCGTCTCCGGCGAAATATTTCTTGTGCTCGGCCAGCGTGGTGGCCAGGATGAGCTTGAGCTTGCCCTTGGTCATGGCGGGCTTGAGTTGATCGTAGAAGCTCGTCTGGATATTGCCCGTCGCGGGATCCTTGGCCAATTGATGGGCCTCGTCGATCATGAGCACCGTGTTGCCGTCGGAGACGATCGCAAGCAGTTCCGAGACCTCTTGGGCGAAGCGGTCGGGAGCCGCCCCGGAGGCGGCGATGAACTTTCCAGCGTCGAGGGACAACAGCCTCTGGCCGTCCAACACCGTGCCGGTCTTTCCCGCGGCCATGCGCTGCGCGACTCCCTCGGCGATGGCGGTCTTTCCCACGCCCGGCTCGCCGATCAAGAACACGTTGTTGTAGGCGTTTTGCGTCAGCACGCGGACGATCTTGCCGATCTCGTCATCGCGCAAGTAGGTGGGAGAGAGCTCTCCCGCCCGGGCGGCCGCCGTCATATCGATCAAATAGGGCTTGAGTCCGTCGTTTTTACCCGGCGGAGCGGACGGGCCACCATTTTCAGGAGTCGCCACGGCCCCGATGGCGCCAAGACCCATCAAAAGGCCCGTAGGCTCGGCCGGTGAGCCGGTCAGCGCGGAGTAGAGAGCCGCTCCCACGGCGGCGACGACGACTGCGGCCTTTCCACCATTGAGCAACCTTTCCTTGAGGGGCAGCTCCGGGGAGCCGATGACCTTATTTATCAGTTCTACGCCCGGAGGGGGGGCGGATCTCCTTACAGTCCCAGCGGGGGCGGCCCCGGCGGCATATTGGGCGAGCCGCCCTGCGCCGCCAACCGCTTCGACCGTAACGTCGCCCAGGGCCATTCGTGATCCGTCGAAAAGCCGCTCCGCGTGGGATGGCGTGGCCGCGATTTCAGCGATTTTGGGGGCCTTGAGTTCCAGGGGTTTAGACGCCCTCGCCTCGATCGCGCCGCGCCGCTGATTGCGCTTATGGCTGACGCCGGCGGCGGGCCGGCCCTGGGCGATAGCGGCGAAGGGGAAGGAGGTCCAGAGAAGGCTCAAGGAAAGCGAGGAAGCGAGCAGTTTCTTGAGATTCACCGGCCCCCCTTCTGTTGAGTCTTTTGAGCGGGTGTTGTCGTCTGCGACGGCAGGCTTTGCGCCTGCGCCGCGGCCGGTCCTGGGTCATTGGGGACATATTCCTCGACCATCTCGAGGAATCCCTCCAATTTTTCCATGACCGGGCCGCTTCCCAAGAGGGCCTCGATTTTTTCGACCGTCATCTCGGGAGAATAAAGGTAGACGGTATCCTTGATCGTGCGGGCCATCTCCGAGCGTAGGCTGCTTCGATCGAACTTGCCGCGCTGGCGCCTCTGCAGCACGCGCTCGATGACATGCGGGTAGAGCACCGCGTCGCTGATCTGGGCCGCCGCCTCTTCGGCGTCGAGCCCTTGCGGCGCCTGGGACTCGGCGGCCTTGATGAATTCCTGGGAGAAGTCCAGGTCGGCCTGATGGATCTTCTGGGCCTCCTGATGCGCGTCCTTCTCGTTCATCTGTTGCTGCTGCATGAGCTCCATGAAGCTCTGGATATGGACTTCGAGCTTGCGGACATAGACCCTTCCGGCCCAGGGGGCCGCGGCCGACTTGATGAAGCCCCATTCCTCTTGGCCCTGGGCGCCTCCTTTCGAGTAGTACCGGCTCCAGGCCTTGAAGGACCTAAGCAGGCCGGCTTGTACCCTCGCGCTGCCCGATTGGTGCAGGCCGCGCAAAAGCGAGACATCCGGCGAGGGCTTCATGAGCTCTCGACGGCCGGCGGCGATGGCGGCCGACTCGGCCTCGGCGCTCAGAGACGAAGCGGTCGCCTTCAGCGGAGCGAACGAGAACACGAATACGTCCCGCGTCCCCGCGATAGCAGGGTCTTTTCTCGCGATAGGAAGTACCCCGTGCCAAAGCGCCTTGTTGTCGAAGACGATGAGCTCTCCGGACACAAGCGTCCTCTCCAGCACCATCGCGGATCCCGACGCGTCCTTGGCGAGCTGGGTCTGCCCGCCGACGATATTCTTCCTCGCGACCACCCAGATGGCGATCGCATCCGTGAAGTCGTCCTGATGCAGGCCGTCCGGAGTGACCTCGCCATCGGCCACCCGGATCTGGTGCAAGCCGATCTGCACTCCTTGCTTGGGAGCGCCGCCCGGGAGGCGGGCGATGAGCCCGAGCACGAGCTTCTGAAAATCGGGGTCTTGGAGCACGGTCGGTTCGATGCCGGCGTATCGAGCCTCGGTGGAGCCTTCCTCGTAGGAGGCTCCGGGGTAGCTGCGTATCTTGGCGCCGGAGGGCGAGGAGGGGTCCGGGGTCACCTCGATCCTGGCGGCCGCCCGGTAGCGTTTTCCGGTGGCGCCCGCTCGATAGTGGGGGTCGGCCGGCAGGCGCTCGAAGCTTGGCTCGACGCCGGAGCGAAGTTTGGCGGCACGGGCGCCCAGAATGTCGGAGAGTTTCGAGAGTTGGATCTTGCCCGAAGAGGGACGGCGTGCCTTTATTTTTTCGCCGGCATCGGAACTCGCTACAAAGGCGTGATCGCCGATCCCCCCGAAATCCTCGCAGCGGCCCGAAGCGTTGAGGCTTGCGATAATGAAGATAAGCGCGAAACTTTTCATTTATTAGCTCCTGAATTATTTAATTCAACTTCGAGCACTTGTATCAGGGTCAAAGCCTTATGCGAATGATCGGAGGCAGACCCGAGCACCTTTAGTATGTCTTCCTTCTTTGGAGATCGCTCGTTCTCTAAAACCCACTTTAGACTTCGTTCCTGTTCGGATAATTCTTCAACTATCTTCCGAATCCCATCGACCTGCATTGCTTTTTTTGGATCGCAATTCCCTGGACGTCCGTCATTGAGAAGACCGGACATTCTCCAGGCCGTTTCGTAAAGCAAATGGGCGTCGTTGAGGAACACGCGGACTTCGACCGTCGACTCACCTCTTTGTATCGCAGCCTCGAGCATTGTCTGGGCTTTATTGAATCGCGCATGCGTTTCCTTCGCCTTATCTACGGCGCTGCGCAACATTAGGCAGGTGGCGGGGGCGGGGAATGCAACGGTCGCCGGATCCTGTCCGTTTTTGACGGCCTGGGCCTGCGCCTTGATCGCAGCGATCTTCACGGCGGCCGCGTCGGCATAGAAGGAGGCACGCGCTACCGCGCCCATATCAGGGTCAAATTGGTTGCGATGTGCGATCAGCATATGATCCGTCCCTTCCTCAATGTCATTGAGTGTAGCCGTTAATTCCTTAATAAAGAGGGCTTTTTGAGCGGGATCGCAGTTTCCGGTCAGCAAATCGGCTCGAGCGAGAGATTCGCGGGCCGCAATCGCCTTAGACTTGGCGTCGGCGGAGGCATTATAAGAACCTCCATCCCAATAAGTCCCTTTGGGATTTGTTCTGGCAAGGTCGACCTTCTGCAAGGCTTCTTGGGTTTTATTGAAGGCTTGATCGGCTAATTGGCAGCCATCCGAGCTGCTCGCGAAGGATTCTACGCTCGGTATCCCACTGCAGGCGCTGCCGAGAACGCAGAGGGCCAGCGCGGCTCCGGCCAATTTCCGGCGCAGCGCGCCGCCCTCCCTTTTCTTGGCGGAAAGCGCCGCAATCGTATCGTCGACTCGCTGAGGGGTATCTGGGCCGAACTCCTGGGCGGCGACGGTTCCGAGACCCAGGCTCAACGCTAACAATGCCGCAGCGAACTTCTTGCCGTTATTTGCCATCGATCTCATTTTGAAGCTCGACCCGCAATACCTCCAGTTGGATGAGCGTTTCCCGCGCCAGCCGCGAAGCTTCCGCGACATGCCCTAGGGCGTCTGGAGATTCCTTCGAAGTCACCGCCTTTCGAAGAGCCTTCTCCTGTTGATCGAGATTGGAAAGCACTGAATCCAGCTCCTTTTCCTGTAGGCGCTTTTGTTGTCCACAATTTCCCTGCCCCAACTCTTTGAGTTGGGTTTGGGCCCCTTGAGCCTCCTCGAAGAGAAGGCGGGCCTTGTTGAGCGCAATACGCGCGTTCACCGTGGATTCTCCGTTTTTGACGGCGAGTTCGGCCAATTGCAGGGCTTTCGTGAGCTGTTCCTGAACCCCCTTGGCCTTGCCGATGACGTCGCCGATCACGATGCAGGTGCCTGAAGGCGGGAAGGATGCCGAGGGCGTGCCGGTCTTGGCCTGATCTTTGAGCGCCTCGATCTTGGCCGCGGCCGCATCGACGAACAAGGTGGCCTTTCTGACTCCGTCCCAGGAACGCGAATTCACCAGGGCTTGGGATTGCTCCACGTCGCTTAAGGTCACCTCGAGCTGGGTAATAAAGAGTTGCTTATGGGATTGGTCGCATGCGCCGGTTTGCTCTTCGGCCCGTTTTAGGGCCTCGCGGGCCTGGTTCGATTTGGCCTGGGAGTCCTTGATGGCGTCCCAGCCCTCACGCCCACCGGTATTCGCCACCTTAAGCCTGCCCTCGGCAACTTTCTGCACTGACTCCGCGGTATTGGCAAAGGCGCGATCCACCCATTGGCAGCCGTTGATGTTCGTTGTATTCTCTGCGCAGGCGCTGGCCAGCACTCCGCAGGCCAGGAGGGCTCCGGCAAGCTTGCGCCCGAGGCCGCCGTTTCGTTTTTTTGCGGAGAGCGCCGCGGCGGTCTCGCCCACTCGTTCTCGAGTATCCTCACCGAAGTCTTGCGCGTGGGTCGTCGCGAAGGGAATACCGAGGCTTAAGACCAGCGCCATCGCGATAAAGCGCTTCATATTATTTGCCTTGTCCTCCCATGAGCTCCACCTCGAGGACTTCGAGCAGGGTAGCCGCTTTTTTTGATTGATCGGAGGCAAGGCCCAGAAAAGGCTTCACGGAGATGGGCGATCCCTCCCTTTCCAGGGCGATCTTTAGTTGCCTTTCCTGCTGCGCCAATGCTCCAAGCACGTTCGCAATTCCGTTAAGCTGCGACTGCTTCCGTTGATCGCAATTGCCGGGGCGGCCGTCGTTGAGCAGATCGTAGAGGGCCTTTGTCCCTTCATAGAGGCGATGGGCCTCGTCGAGCACCGCCCGCGCCTCCGCCGTCGACTGGCGTTGCTGCACCGCTGTCTCGAACAGTCGCTGGCCCTTATCCATTTGAGCCTGTGCCTGCTTGAGCTGATCCACGGCTCCGCGCATCAGCACGCAGGTGGCGGCAGGAGGAAACGGGTCGGTCGAATCTAGGTTCTCGCCGCTCTTGATTTTTTGGGCCTGTTCCTGGAGGGCGACGAGCTTTATCACGGCTAGGTCGGCATACAAGGTCCCTCGCGACACGAACGGCCGCGCCTTTTCTTCGTCATATTTGTTATAAGCCTCACGGTAGAAAACCAAGGCTTCATCGAGATCGGAAAGAAGCGCTCCGACCTCCTTGGTGAACAGGGCTTTTTGCGCCGGATCGCATTTGCCCGAGGTGGACTCGGCGTTACCCAGAGCTTGCCTGGATTCCTTCGACAAGTCCTCGAGTTTCCTTAAGGTCTCGTGCGGCATTCCCTGCCTCTCCGAATTGAGCCGGAGCACCGCCTCCGCTCCTTTGCTGAAGGCCTGATCGGCCCATTGGCAGCCGTCCGATCGGTCCGCGGGGGCGACGACCGTGCCGCCGCAGGCGCTGCCGAGCATGCAGAGCGCCAGCGCGGCTCCGGCGAATTTCCGACGCAAGGCGCCGCCGGACTTCTTCTTCGCGGAAAGCGCCGAGACGGTTTCGGCCACGCGCCGCTCCGTGGCGGAGTCAAAGTCTTGGGCGCCGGTTCTTCCGAGGCCCAGGTTCAGGACCAGCAAGGCCGCGAGGAATATCCGCATTTATCGGTTCGAGACTGAAAGCTCGACCTCCAAAACCTGAAGAAGGGTCAGCGCTTCTTCGGAGTATCGCTTCGCGTCGGAGAGGTATCGGGCCGCCTCCTTTGGATATTTTTCACTCTTCAGGGCGTATTGTAATTGTTGTTCCTGCGCTCGAAGTTTAGATAGAGCTTGATTGAGGCCCTCCACTCTCAATTTTGTCTGTTGATTGCAGTTGCCGGGCCTCGGATCGTTGTAAAGCAGTTCGTAAATCTTGTAAGCCTCCCCGTTAAGGAAATGGGCTTGGTTCAGGATCACGCGACCATTGACCGTCGACTCTCCCCGCTGGATGGACGCCGCGATCGATTCCGTGGCCTTGTCGAGCTCGATGCGGGCCTCTTTCGCCTTATCCATGCCGCTGCGAATGTATAGGCAGGCGCCGGGGGCGGGAAAGGAGGTCGTGGGAACGCCGCCGTTCTTGCCTTCTTGGGCCTGCGCCTTGATGGCAGCGATCTTTGCCGCGGCGGCCTGGGCGTAAAAGTTAGCGCGCGATACCGAATCCCAATTAGGCTGGACGGTGCCTAATGCGTGTCGCATCTGATCCGCCCCTTGGCCGACATCATCGAGCGTGGCGCCCACTTCCTTAACGAACAGCGCCTTCTGACCGGCTTCGCATTTGCCATCGAGCGTCTCGGCGCGAGCGAGGATTTCGCGGGCCTCCCGCACTTTATTTTGAGCCTCGATGGCCGCCTTGTCGGAAGCGTCATCGGAGTAAGACGCCGTCGGATGGTACCGCGCGTAATCGACCCTCTCCAGGGCCTCGGCAGTTTTGCCGAAGGCCTGATCGACTAATTGGCAGCCGTCGGCGGATTGGGTTTGGGTGCGATCGACCGCCGTCCCGCACGCGCTGAGGACGACGCCGCAAGCCAAGGCGGCGACGGCGAGTTTCTGGCGCAGGCTCCCGGCCTTCCGGGCTTTCGTCGAGATGGCGGACGCCGCCTGTTCCACGCTCCGCATGGACTCGTCGCTGAAGTCCTGGCCGTAACCGCGGGGGAACAGGAGAATAAGCGCAAGGCCGAGCGTCGTGAGTTGCCTCATTTTTTCACAGGCTCCTTCTTCGCGAATTCCGCCAGCGCCGCGACCTTGGCATTAGCCTCCTCGGAATGAGCTCGGGCCTTCTTAAATTCATCCGCGGAGGAATCCGACACCGCCTTCTTCGCGGCCGCTATTTCAGCGGCGACATCCCTGATCGTGTCTTTCACGGTCTTGGTGTAAAGTTCGTACCGGTCCGCATCACAACTTATTATAAAACCGCTCTTTCGACGTCCCCAGTCATCGAGTGGTTTATTGACCGCCATTTCGGCTTCATCGAGCAACAGTCGCGCGTGCGCTAACGTGGTCTGGGCCTCCGTTCGAGCCCCCTCCTGGGCCTTTTGCAGGCCGCGATCTGCGACCTGCAGCGCCTCGGCGGTATTGTCAAAACCGCGTTGAGTCCAAGCGCAGGCATCCGGAGGATTGGGGGCGCACGCGACCGCAAGCGCCAACATCGGGGCTCCTAGAATCGCCGCCAATTTTCGCCGTCCGTCAATTTTTCGACCCGCCGCGGCCGCGCTGGCCTTTAGCGATGCCGAGGCGTTTCCTAAATCATCGGCTAAAGCGGGGAAGGATGTCGTCATCAGTAGGGCAGATAGAAGGATTGCTTTCATCAAGATGCCTCCAGTCCGCTTTAGGATAAGCCTTCCTCCATTATTGGGCATGAGGCTTTGGTCCTACCGGGAATCAGATTTAAGACCCATTGCATCCTAGGACCTTTGTCCCATCGCTAGCTTACCAGGAAGGCCCCCGAAACGCCTCGAAAGAAGCGTTCATGATAAAAAGGATGGAAAAATAGTCAGAATTTACGAAGAAAAAGACGTTCTTGAAGTGGGGCTGATGCTATCGCTTCGCTAGATTCCAACGCGAGCCGATGGATAAAGGCGCTTATTTTGCCTTGTCCTTATGGACGGCGCCTTGAATTAATTCGTTGATTTCGTTGGAAGCATGTTGGCGGATTTCCGAGGCGTCGCTAAGCCGCCTCTGCGCGGTGCTTATGTCGCCGTCCTGGATATGGCCGAGAGCTTCCTTTAGGGCTGTATGCGTGTTATAGAGCTTCTGTCGTGCCCGGAAAAGTTGTTCGCCAGCGGTTTGCCTGGCGACGCTGTCGCAGGATCCTTTGGGAGTGCGATAATCGACGTCTTTGAACGCATTTCCAGCACGGTCTAGTTGTTCGCCCGCCGTATTCACGGCGAGCCGGGCGGTATAGACGGAGCCATCGCGCCGGCCGGCCTTGATATTTTCAAGGGCCTCCGTCGTTTTGTTGATCGCATCCGAGCTTTGCTCCAAGGCGGCTACCGTTAAATTGAAGCTTTTATCGGTTCGAGAGCACAGATCTTCTACGCCTATGCCGCAGGCGACCGCGCTAAGCGCCAACAGCGGGACCCCTACGCGAGCCGCCCAGCGCCGGCGCGCGCTGATTTTTTCACGGGTTGACGACGCCTGTTTGGAGGCCTGCCGAATATCGCCACCGAAGTCCTGGGAATGAGCGGCGGCTGAAGAGAGAATGAGGGCCAGCGCGACTAGAATCAATTTTTTCATTTATTTGGACTCTGCGCTATTCCCATTTCAATCTCGAGCACCTGCAGCAGGGTCTGCGCCTGACGCGAGTGCTTGGAGGCGTCGCTTAATGAAGTCTTGGCCTTTTCTAGCCATTGCTCCTGATCCGATGCTTCCTTTAGAGTTTTGTTCTGTAAATTGAGCGCATCAAGCACTTTCTGGAAGCCTGCGAGATGCCTTTGCTCCTTTTGACCGCATCCAGAGCAATTTGTTTTGAGCATCGCATTGAACGCATGTGCTTCTCCGAGCGCCATATCTGCTTCATTGAGAATGAGCCGCGCGGCGACCGTAGATTCGTTTCGAGCGATGGCGGAGTCGAACATCTGCGCGCCTTTATCCAATAGGGCATGAGCTTTTCGCGCCTGCTCCACGGTACGTTGTATCATGAGGCGGCCGGTGGAAGCCGGGGAGAGGGTCGAATCCAGGGCCTCGCCGTTTTTAATTTTTTGAGCCTGATCCTTGATGACGGTGATCCTTCCCGCGGCAGCCTTGGCATAAAAGTCCGCGCGCGAGAGATCGATATCGTCATTTTGCCCATTCAACATCTCTATCTGCTTTGACGCCTCATCGATATCATTGATGGTAGAGAGCATCAAATCGGCGAATATTGCTTTTTGCGAGGGATCGCAACTGCCTTTGCTCGACTCGGATTGCTTGAGCATCTCGCGGGCCCGATCTATATTGAATCGGGCGTCTCGATTGAGTTTGTGGGAGAGATCTCGATTGGACAGCGTTCTGGCCGTGTCGACATTCTTCATGGCCTCGGTGATATTGCCGAAGGCCTGATCGAGCAATTGACAACCATCCGTGCCTCCTGGCAACGCGACCCCGCCGCAGGCGCTGCCGAGAACGGAGAGGGCCAACGCCGCCCCGGCGAGCTTTCTGCGGAAGGCGCCGCCGTCCGACTTCTTTTTCGCTGACAGCGCCGAGACGGCTTCCGCGACCTGATCTTTCGTATCGGAACCGAAATCTTGAGCTATCGAAGCGGGGAGCGTCGATATGCCGAGGCTTAAAGCCAGTATGGCCGCGATTAATTTCTTCATGCTACTTGGCGCCATCCTTCTGCGCCAGTTCCTTGAGAGCCGAGATCTTGGCATTGGCCTCTTCCGAGTGGGTGCGAGCGCTCCTGAGCCGGCTGGATACTTCATCCTGGCTTGACGAAGACAACGCCGTCTTCGTGGCGGCTATTTCTTGCTCGACGTCCGCGATTATTTTTCCCACCGTCCTCGAGTAAAGAGCGTATTGATTCTGGTCGCAGTATATCTCCAAGTGATACCGGCCAGGCCGCCTGTCAATCGCAAGTTTGGCGTCCTCGAGTACTATTTCGGCCCCCGCCAATGCTGCCTGCGCCGCCGCGCGCGAGCCCTCGCTCGCTTTTTGGACGCTGTCGTCAGCGCGGCGAACCGCTTCGGTCGTCTTATCGAAGGCTCGCTGCGTCCAGACGCAAGCATCGCGGTCCGGATTGCCAGCATGAATGCCACAGCCGACGGCGCTCAATGCGAGCAGCGGCACCCCGACCAGGGTCACTAGCCGCTGGCGCGCGCTCATCTTCTTTCGGGTTTGCGCCGCAGCGGCGCCAAGCTGTGCCTGGGTATTTCCTAAATCCTGCGCCGAGGCAGTGAAGGTCCCGCAGGCAAGAATAGCCGCTAAAAGCCATCCGTTCATCTCATTTGCCCCCTTATCACCCCTTAGGATAGGGCGCCTGTTGCCCTGCGGCATGAGGCCTTGGTCCTACCTATCGCTGGTCTTAATGCCTAGCGCTTCCTGGGACCAAGGACCTAGAGGGTCAGAACTCGTCGGGCACATCGTTACCACCTACCGAAAGAACGAGAAATCTGTTGGATGTCGTTTAAAGAATTAAAAAGAATGAGGCGCAAGCACTCCCTGACAGAACGCGAATT
>JBGFSC010000027.1:0-4705 GCA_041694815.1 Elusimicrobiota bacterium
ACCGGGCAGCGTTGACGCTAATATCGCTAATTTCCCTCCCGTGCTTTTAGATCACTATCCCTTCGACTTTAGCCTGCTTCAGCGTTCGTTAGCTGGTAACGATGTGCCCGACGTCCTCAGGTCAGCACGCAAGTGGTGAGATTAAGAGGCGTGTTGAAACTGAGCCGCCGGTGAGAGTGTGTTACTGCGTCCGGACGCAGTGAAAAAGAGGAACACATGCATATGCATGTGTTCCTCTTCATCTTATAAGTGCGAGGGGCTAAATGAACAGAGGCGCGAGCACCAGGGTGACCGTGGCAAGAAGCTTGATCAAGACATGCAGCGAAGGTCCCGCGGTGTCCTTGAGCGGATCGCCCACCGTGTCGCCGACGACGGCCGCCTTGTGCGTGGTTGAGCCCTTGCCGCCGTAGGCCCCGAGCTCGATATATTTCTTCGCGTTGTCCCAGGCGCCCCCGCCGTTGTTCATGAGCAGCGCCATCAGGATGCCGGCGATGGTGCCGATCATCAGCAGCGCGGCCACCGCCTCGGCCCCGACTCCGAACTGCCTGAAGATGATCCCGGTCACGACGGGCATGCCGACCGCCAGGACTCCCGGCAGAATCATCTCCTTGAGGGCGCCCCGAGTTACGATGTCGACGCAGCGGGCGTAGTCCGGCTGATCCGTTCCCTTAAGTATGCCGGGCTTCTCCTTGAACTGGGCCCGCACATCGTTGATGACATAGTAGGCCGCCTTGCCCACCGCGCGGATGGCGAAGGCCGAGAACAGGAAGACCAAGGCCGCTCCTAGCAGTCCGCCGGTGAACACCTCGATCTTGGCGATGTCGACCGAGTGGAAGGCGGCGCCCGTCAGATGGCTGACCTCGTCGAGGTAGGCGGAGAAGAGTAGGAAGGCCGCCAGGGCCGCCGAGCCGATGGCGTATCCCTTGGTCAGCGCCTTGGTGGTGTTTCCCACCGCGTCGAGCCGGTCGGTGCGCTTGCGGATGTCCTCGGGCTGATGGCTCATCTCGATGATGCCGCCGGCGTTGTCGGTGATCGGGCCGAAGGTGTCCATGGCCAGGATATAGGCGCAGGTCGAGAGCATGCCCATCGTCGCGATGGCCGTGCCGTATAGGCCGGCCGCCGAGCGGGATATCCCCTCGAATGGCGCCAGACCCCAGGTGCCGAAGTAGTAGGCCAGGATCAAGGCCGCCGAGATGACGAGCACCGGCAGGGCGGTGCATTCCATGCCCACAGCGAGGCCGGAGATGATGGTCGTCGCCGGGCCGGTCTGGGAGGCCTCGGCGATAGACTTGACCGGCCGGTACTTGTATTCTGTGTAGTACTGCGTGATGAGGACGAAGAGATAGCTCGTCACGATCCCGATGATGCCCGCCCCTAGCAGCCACAGATTGCCGCCGAGCAGCATCTTGATCGCCAGCGCGAAGCCGGCGACGGCCAGAGCCGTGGTGACGTAGTAGCCGAAATTGAGTCCGTCCATCGGGTCCTCGTCTTCTTTTATGTGGACGAACATTACTCCAACCATGGCGGCGATGAGCCCGAAGGCGCGCGCCACCAGGGGAAAGAGGATCCCGCCGACGCCGAAATAGGGGAACAAGGCCACGCCCAATATCATGGCGCCTACGTTCTCGGCGGCTGTCGATTCGAAGAGATCGGCCCCGCGGCCGGCGCAATCGCCGACATTGTCGCCGACGAGATCGGCGATGACGGCCGGATTGCGCGGGTCATCCTCCGGGATGCCTGCCTCGACCTTGCCGACCAGGTCGGCGCCCACGTCGGCCGCCTTGGTATAGATGCCGCCGCCCAGCTGGGCGAAGAGAGCCACGAAGCTGGCCCCGAAGCCGAAGCCGACGATCTTAAGGGGGATGGATTTGACGAGCTCCGCGTCCTGGCTCGTTCCGCCCAAAAGCCAGAAGAGGCCGCCGACGCCGAGCAGGCTCATGGCGACCACCGTGATGCCGCTGACGGCGCCGCCGCGCAGGGCGATCTGCAGGGCCTCGTTCAAGCTCCGCCTGGCGGCCGAAGCGGTCCGGATATTGGTGCGGATCGAGATGTACATCCCAATGTATCCTGCCAAACCCGAGCAGAGGGCGCCGAGCAGGAAGGACAAGGAGGTGTTCCAGGCGACCGAGGAGTTCCGCTGCACCCCGGCGTAGACGCCGAACATCACCGCCGCGAGCGCCAAGGCCAAGACGGCGATCGTCTGGTTCTGGCGGCGCAGGAAGGCCTCCGCGCCGGACTTAATGGCGTCGGAGATCTTACGCATCTCCGGCGTTCCGTTATCCCGGCCGAGCACCCAGGACGCCAGGTAGCCCGCGAAGCCGAGGGAGAGCAAGCTGATGACGAGGACTAGGGTGAGCATTTCTGTTATTCTCCCGTTCTAGAATTTCTGACCGGGGTCCAAGTGGATTCCCGGGCCCATCGTGGAACTGAGCGTGACGCTGCGCAAATAGACGCCCTTCGAGGAGGCGGGCTTGGCCTTGATCACCGTCTCCAGGACCGCGCGGACGTTGGCCTCTATCTTGTTCTCCGGGAAGGAGGCCTTGCCGATCCCGAGATGCAGGATGCCGAGATCGTCGGCCTTAAATTCCACGCGTCCGGCCTTGAGCTCCTTGACCGTCTTGCCCACGTCGAAGGTGACGGTGCCGCTCTTGGGGTTGGGCATGAGCCCGCGGGGCCCCAAGGTTTTTCCGAGCTTGGAGGCGTCCTTCATCATGTCGGGGGTCGCGACCAGCACGTCGAACTCCATGAAGCCGTGGGAGATGCGCTCGATCAAGTCGTCGGCGCCCACGACGTCGGCCCCGGCGGCCTGGGCCTCCTTCTGCTTCTCGCCCTTGGCCAGTACGGCGACCTTCTTCGATTTGCCGGTGCCGTGCGGCAGATTGACGGTGCCGCGCACCTGCTGGTCGGATTGCTTGACGTCGATGCCGAGCCGGATATGCAGCTCGACCGTCTCGTCGAATTTGGCGGTGGCCCCCTTCTTGACCAGGGCGACGGCCTCGCCCAGGGGGTAGAGTTTCTGCGTGTCGATGCTCTTGGTAACGGCTTCCAGCCTTTTTCCCATGGCACTCTCCATGACCTTCAAGCGCCTTTCGGCTCGGTCTTGCTGTTTTACTGCGTGATCTCGATGCCCATCGAACGCGCCGTCCCCCGGACCATCTGCACGGCGGCCTCGAGCGTCTCGGCGTTTAAGTCGGGCATCTTCTGCTTGGCGATATCCTCGGCCTGCTTGGCGGTGATCTTGCCCACCTTGTTGCGGTTGGGCTCCCCGGAGGCCTTGGCCAGGCCCGCGGCGCGCTTGAGCAACGAGGACACGGGTGGCATCTTCGTGATGAAGGTGAAGGAGCGGTCCTCGTAGACCGTGATCACGGCCGGGACCGTCATCCCCGCCTCCATGCTCTTGGTGCGCTCGTTGAATTGCTTGCAGAAATCCATGATGTTGACCCCGTGTTGGCCCAGCGCGGGGCCCACGGGAGGCGCGGGGTTGGCCGCGCCGGCCGGTATCTGCAGCTTGATCTGCGTCTTTACTTTCTTTGCCATGTATTTCTCCTTAGGCCGTCCTGAAAGCGAGCCTGGCGCTGGAGGCCAGGTGCCGCAGCACTAGAGCTTCTCAACCTGTAGGAAGTCCAATTCGACCGGCGTGGGGCGGCCGAAGATCGTTACCATGGCCTTGAGCTTGGCCTTGGGCTCGTTGACGTCCTCGACGACACCGATGAAATGCCGGAAGGGGCCTTCGGTGATGCGGACGTTCTCGCCCTTCTCGAACTGCACGGCCGGTTTGGGCTTGCCAGTGGCCGAGGCGGTGGTCAGCTCCAGGATGGCGCTGATCTCCTCCTTGGGCAACGGTGTCGGGCGCGGTTCCCCGAGGAAGCCGGTGACGCCGCCGATATTCTTGACGGTCCAGTAGGTCTCGTTGTCGACGACCATGTCGAGCAGCACGTAGCCGGGAAAAAACTTCCGCTTCTTGACCGATTTCTTGTTCTTCTTGACTTCGACGACATCCTCGGTCGGCACGAAGATCTCGTGTATCTTGCCGCTTAAGTTCTCGGTCTGTATCTTGTCGAGCAAGGTCGCCTTGACCTTGTCCTCGTAACCGGGCTGCGTGTGAACGACGTACCAACCGCGATCCATAATTCTCTCCTTAACCCAGCAAGGCCCGAAGAACCGTCGACAAGACGAAGTCGATGAAGGCCACGTAGGCCGCGACCAGGCACACGAGGCCGACGACGACGATCGTAGAGCCCACCGCCTGCTGGCGGGGAAGCCAGGTGGCCTTGCGGAGCTCCGCGTACGCCTCGTTGACGAATTGAATCGGGTTGATCATCCTTCTTTAGTGGTCCGCCCCGCAAAGTGCGGGGGCGCCAGGATTCGAACCTGGAGTCCTGGTTTTGGAGACCAGTGGTTTAGCCGTTAACCGACACCCCCAGAGAGCTTATTTCGCCTCTTTGTGGAGGGTCTGCCTCGAGCAGGCCTTGCAAAACTTTTTCTTCTCCACTTTATAGTCCTTCTTCTTACCGCGAGCGAAGTAGTAATTCTTGTTCTTGCACTCGGAGCAGGCCAGGACGGTGATGACTCGCTCGGCCATCCTATTCCACGATGGCGCTGACGACGCCCGCGCCCACCGTATGGCCCCCCTCGCGGATGGCGAACCGCAGCCCCTGCTCCATCGCCACCGGCGTGATCAACGTCACGTTCATGTCGATGTTGT
>JBGFSC010000042.1:0-20217 GCA_041694815.1 Elusimicrobiota bacterium
ATCGCTAATTTCCCTCCCGTGCTTTTAGATCACTATCCCTTCGACTTTAGCCTGCTTCAGCGTTCGTTAGCTGGTAACGATGTGCCCGACGTCCTCACTCCTCCGGCAGCGGGGAGAACAGCAGCGAGTTCAGAAAATGGAGATATGGGGCGCGGTATTTTTTCCGCCAGAAATCCTCGCGCCCGGCGCGGTAGAGGATGAGGAATACCCCGCGGGGGTCGGGAACTGCCGAGGCCTCCGCAAGGGAGACCCGCGCTTTCTCACCCAAGAGATACTGGGGGTCGTATTCGTAACGGGTATATCGTACCCTAAAAGCCGTATGGCTCGAAATAAGCGTATCGGACACGAGGTGCGGATCCTCGGTGCTGCCCCAGGCGGCCATCTCGCGGCGCAATTCATCGGGGGGCTTATAGCCCTTTTCATCCTTGGCTACGAATATGATGGAAAAATGGGCGCGCCCTTTGGGCTCCCGGAAGCGGACCCCGCCCTCGATGAGTTCCGGCAGCCACCGCCTCGGGTATTGGCAGGAAAACATGGGATCGGCCTGGTAAGGGAGGAACGGGGCCTTGCGGGCCCAGCGCTTGAAAAAGGGGATATGGGAGCACCCCGCCAGCGGGATCAAAAACGCCGACAACACAAGGAGATTTCCTCGCGCCCGCATCCGGGTCATTCTATGATTTTATCCCAACGAATAGTATAATGATCGCCCGACGATGACCGACCAATACAATCTGGGCGAGCTCACCAAGGAGATGGTCGCCAGTCGGCTCAAGAGCTTAGAGGACGCGCCCGCGGTCGCCGCGGAGATCGTGAAGAAGACGATCGTGGCGGGGGTCCAAGGCACACGCCACGCGGGGCAGAGCCCGCAGGTATCGGTGCAGCAGATATGCCGCGGGGCCGTCGCCGGCCTGCTGCTCATCGACAAGGATTTGCCCAAGTCGGCCGTATGCATGCTCGACAAGATGGCGGAGGCGTCCCAAGAGATCCAGCTGGCTCCCGAGGATCTGATGACCTGGGCCATGGAGGGGATCGCCAGCATGGCCAACGTCATCCCCTTAGACGTCCAAGGGCGCATCCGCGACGCGATCAACGACAAGTACATGGGCGCGGGCGAGGTTTTCGAAAAGCTTTGCCTACAACATAAGAAGGGCTAGGAGGATAGATGAAAGGAGATTCCAAGATCATCGAAGCGCTTAACCGAGCGCTCACGATTGAGCTGACGGCCATCAATCAGTATTTCATCCACGCGAAGATGTGCGAGAACTGGGGTTACCATCGGCTGGCGAAAAAGCATCACGAGGAGTCGATCGGAGAAATGAAGCACGCCGACAGCCTCATCGACCGGATCCTGTTCCTGGAAGGCATCCCCAACATCGCCCGTTACGACGTCATCCGCGCCGGCACCGGGGTTAAGGACCAGCTCGAGCACGACTTGAAGCTCGAGCTCGGCGGGGTCAAGGTCTATAACGCCGCCATAGACCTCGCCGTGCAGATCAAGGACGCCGGCAGCCGCGAGATCCTGGAACATATCCTCTCCGACTCCGAGGCGCATGTCGACTGGCTGGAAAGCCAGCTCAACATCATCAAGGAAGTCGGGTTGGACAACTACTTGTCGCAGCAGTTGGAGGGAGAGGGCAAGTAGCCGAGATACTGCTGGAGCGCGGGGTGGCAGGCGGTGCAGCCGCCGCCCGCCTCGGTGTAGCGGGTGATGTCTTGAATCGTCTTGATCCGCCCGGACTCCACGGCCTCGAGTATCTCCTCCTCGCTCACTTGGAGGCAGGGGCAGACGATGGTCTTCTTTTTCCTTGGGCTCACTGATTTCTTATTGAAACGTCATTTCATTAAACCAAAAATGCGGCAGCGTCGGCAACCCCCGCTCCCTTGAAAATCGCCTTAGCGCAGGTCGACACCACCGTCGGGGATATTTCCGGCAACGCCGACAAGATCCTCTCGTTCTACCGGCGCGCCTGCGCCGAGGGGGCCCGCCTCGTCCTTTTTCCCGAGATGGCGCTCACCGGCTACCCGGCCTGGGACCTGCTGGAACAGCGCGAGTTCATCTCCGCCAATCTCGCCGCCCTCAAGCGGCTGGCGGCCGGCACGCGCCGCGCGGGGCTGTTGCTCGGCTACGTGGAGGAGAACCCCGGGCCCGGCAAACCCCTCTACAACGCGGCGGCGCTGCTCGGCCAGGGACGCGTGCTCGCCCGGCGCTTCAAGACGCTGCTGCCTACCTACGACGTCTTCGACGAGCGCCGCTATTTCCAGCCGGCCGAGCAGAACAAGCCCGTCGCCTTCGACGGCGCGCGGCTCGGCGTGACGATCTGCGAGGACGCCTGGAACGATGAGGCCTTCTGGGGCCGCCGCCTGTACGCGGAGGATCCCGTGCGCTCCCTGGCCAAGGCCGGCGCCCGGATACTGCTGAACATATCCTCTTCGCCCTTCGACCGCGGAAAGTCGGGCCTACGCCTGAAGATGATCCGAAGCCATGTCCGGAGGCTCAAGCGCCCTTTTTTCTATTGCAACGGCGTCGGGGCCAACGACGAGCTCATCTTCGACGGCAACAGCCTGGCCTTAGATTCCAGAGGCCGGCTGCTCGCCCGGGGAAGCCCGTTCGAGGAAAGCCTCGTTTTCGCCGATCCCGAAAGCCCCGCTGGGAGTCCCGACTACGAGTCGATGGAGGATGTCGAGGAGGTCTGCCGGGCTCTGCTGTTGGGACTCAAGGATTATTCCCGCAAATGCGGCTTCAAGAACGTGCTGGTGGGATTGAGCGGCGGCATCGACTCCGCCTTGGTCGCCAGCCTCGCGGCGCGCGCCCTAGGTCCCCGGCATGTGACGGGGGTGGCGATGCCCTCGATGTATTCCTCGCCCGGATCGCTCGCCGACGCCGCGCAGCTCGCGCGCAATCTCGGCATCGAGTTTATCACCATCCCCATCACGCCCCTCTATAATGCGGCCCTCTCCTCGCTCAAGGAGGCGCTGGGTCCCGGGCCGGAGGGGGTGACGGAACAGAACCTGCAGGCGCGCCTGCGCGGTCTGCTGCTGATGGCCTTGTCGAACAAGAGGGGGGCGCTTCTGCTTACGACCGGGAACAAATCGGAGATGTCGGTGGGCTATTGCACGCTCTACGGCGACATGAACGGCGGGCTCGCGGTGATCTCCGACGTTCCCAAGACGACCGTCTACGCCTTGGCCAAATTCATCAACCGAGACCGCGAGATCATCCCCATGGCCTCCATCACCAAGGCCCCCTCGGCGGAGCTCAAGCCCAATCAGAAGGACCAAGACGACCTACCGGCCTACGAGGTCCTCGACCGGATCATCGAGGGGTATGTCGAGAAGGCCTGGGGAGCTGAAACCATCTCCAAACGGGAAAAGATCCCCTTGGGGCTCGTCGTCGACATCATCGGCCGCATCGACCGCAGCGAATACAAGCGCCGCCAGGCGCCCCCGGGACTTAAGATCACCACCAAGGCCTTCGGCATCGGCCGGCGCATGCCCATCGCGCGAGTGGATTATCGCTAATTATTTTCCCGGCGGATAAGTTTCCGACTATAGAAGCGCTGTTAAATCTTAGCCCCAAGCAAACTGAGAGAGGGCACATGCGAGTCCGACCACGAGTGCCAGGGGTATGCCTATTATAATGTACGGGGCTAGGGGCGGGACAATATGTGCGACTAAGAGTAGGGCGGGAATAGCGCCCCAGAATGCAATACCGCCGACCACCTGCTTTGCCCTCTCCCTGTGCCGCGGAAGCTCGGAAGGCGCCGGCTCCTTGACGATGATCGGCCCCGTACGCCTGGCTCCGGGCGTCCGCGCCTTCGCCCGGCCGAACTTAAATAGGGCGGCGAATCGAGACCCGGAAGAGGAACTCGAGGGATTTCCCGCCAAGCCGGCCATGGTCGCTCCTTCCCCGAAATCATGGCCGGCGCCGGCCTTAATCGACTCGACAGTTTCGGCCGCCAGAGACGGCGCGACGGCGAGCAAACAGCAGAGAATCCACGGCAAGTGCACGGGTAAAGTGTACGCGCCAAACGGCTAAGCCGCCTGAGCCTTTAGGGCGTTTATACGTGGTTTTTAGGACTCCGGGAAATAGGCCTAAGGACCTATAATACTCGCATGTGCGCCAGCACATCGTAACCCCCTAAATTATGTTGTTCGGCGTTTGTCCTAGGGGCAGCTGTTTGGCTTGGCTCGCGGCCGAGACGTGAAACGATAACCGTCGGCCTGGGAACGTAGCCCGACGTAGGATCGCATGGCTCGAATACTCAAGCCTATCGCCCGAGGGGTCCGTACAATGGCGGCCAGCATCGCGGCGCCCTGTTCCGTAAACACCCAAGGCCGATGCGAACTGCCTCCCCGGCCGTAACGATGGGAGCGGTAAAAGGCGGCCTCCTCGCGCGTGAGCTGAAACGCGAAATCGTCCGGGAAACGATCACGGTTGCGCAACATCAGTCGGGTCAATTGCTCCGTCGGCAAACAGAAAAGCCTGGCCAAATCGGAGTCGAAAAACACCCGCAAGCCGCCGACATTGCGAACCCGACATCCGAAAAAACGCACCGGGAGCATGCCACATATACGATCGGACCTGAAAAAAGTTCCCTGGGGGTGTGTCTATCGGCCAACAACGGTTTTTTGCGCCGTCAAAATGACGGCGCAAAAAAAGCGCCTGACTTAGGACACCGCAACCCCTGGCGCGCCCAGACGGCCTCCCTAGGCGTCGCGAGGCCGATTAGCTGTCAAAGTGATATACCGAAAGGTGGAATTCCGCTAGGAAGTCTTCCGAAAACACGGATGGCTTAGGAAATCCGCTTGCCGATGAATCGGATCAGCCCCATCAGGGCGGCAGGAACAATGATCGACCCGATAGCGACGAACAGAAAGAGTAGCGCCAAAACCCCATCCCCGAGAGTGCTCAGAGCAGCCGGACCCACTAGTTTCGACAATCCAAGGAGAGCGGCAACCCCAGCATACATGCCCACAAGGAAAGTGAACGCGCCGGTTATTCCCGCCAATGCGGAAAAAAGTCCCTTCTTGCCGAGCGAACGGCTCTTGCAGGAGAACCAAGCCACCAGAGATGCGACGATCGCCGGACCCAAAAAGAACGCTGCGATCGGGGAATGCCCCACGATCATCTCCTCTATCCTACCCACGAACAGCATGGTGCCAAAGGACGCGCCTCCCAACAGCAAATTTTCCATAGCACGATCCTTCAGATCAGCCAGCCTTTGCCTCCAGGATTTAGGCGGCTTATTCGGACCTCCGGGGGGCGAGGGGGGATTCTGGCCCTTGGCCGGCGCCGACTCGAAGACCGTGGGCGGCTGAGCCGAGGGATCTCCGGCATTCGAAAGGGCTTGGGTGGCGGACGCTCCGTCCTTTTGTCCGGTCTTCTCGAAAAGCTCCGCCGCCTTAGATGCCTGTTCCTCGGCAGGTTGCTCGGCATGGGCCGCGAGGCCCAAACTAAAGGTAAGGGTACACGCCAGAATAATCGCCGGTTTCATCGATGCCGTGATTTGTCCTACCTCTCCAACAGCCGCTATTTTTTATCGAACTTCTTGCCTAGCCAGGCGCCGAGCTTGCCGCCGCCATGAAGACCATTGAATATCCCGGCCATTCCGCCTAATCCCAGGGCTCCCAGTAGATATAAGGGAAAAACAAGGAGCACCAAAAGGTCGAGCGCGCCAAAGAAACCGGCCAAAGGGCCTCCGGCTAGCCCGAAAGCCAGCGTCAGTCCCGCGGCCGCGCCCGAGATGCCGCCCAAGATGGAACCCAGGCCCTTGCCTAATGCCTGGCCGGCTTTTTCTCCCGACCCCGGCGTCTCGGTCGGTTTCTCCGGTTTAGGTCCGGAAGAAAAGAAAGAGTTCGCTATATTGCGCCCCCACCTGGCCCCGTAAGAAAGATAGGTGGGCGCGGCGATTGCGGCGACCGTGAGGAGGAAGCGCAGGCTGTCCGCATAAGTGGGTTCGGCCTGAGAGTATCCCGCAAGCCAGGAAAGAGAGTTGGAGAACAGCAATGCCGCGGCGGCTGCGCCTCCCAGAAATCCTCCGATAATACCTGAAGTCTTGGGTCCATTGGATGCAGGCGGAGGCGGGGGATTCTGCCCCTTGGCCGGCGCCGCCTCGAAGACGGCAGGGGGCTGCGCCGAGGGATCTCCGGTGTTGGAGAGCGCCTCGATAGCGGGAGTTCCGTCCTTTTTTCCGGTCTTCTCGAAAAGCTCCGCCGCCTTGGATGCCTGTTCCTCGGCGGGCTGCTCGGCATGCACCACGACGCCCAAGCCCAAGGTAAGGGTATACGCCAAAACGATCGCCGGTCTGATCAATGTCATTATGCCTCCGTACTGGCTTCAGTATAAAGGAAAGCCCCAGGCCGGGCATGAGCCTTTCGGGCATTCCCCCGTGGGAAAACGACCCAGCTCCCCGTAGGCCCCAGGGCCTAGGTTGCTAAAAGCTCCGTTTTTTTCCATAATAATTTCTAGTCGAGGTTTTTATGAAACGACGCGATCTCATCCGACATCTGACCGATAACGGCTGCGTGCTGCTCCGGGAGGGGGGGAAGTACTCGGTGTTCCAGAATCCCGCCAATCAGATCGAGGTGCCGGTCACTCGGCACCCCGAAATGGCCGATCACACGGCGCGCAAGCTGTGCAAGCAATTGGGCATTCCGCCCCTGGCCTAGCGGGACGCTAGAATCGTATTAGCCGGTAACCGAAGGCGGGCAAGGATCCCTGGTACTGGACGCCTAGTTCAGGGTCCTCGAGTCGGACCTCCGCTTCCCTCTCGGAGGGATTGGCGAGGATGGCCGCCGCCCTGAGCCGGCCGGGCTTCGACGGCCTCAGCCAGTAGCCGACCCAATCCTTCCCTTCGGCTGCGATCGGCTCCAAGCGGGGCGCCGGGGCGTCCCGCTTCAATTCTCCGGCCAGGGAGAAGGTCTGGCGATAAAAACGCGATATCTTGGGGTCGGCGTTCTTCCAATCGACCTGCACCGGGCGGCCGAACGGGATGGACTTGGGCCCCTCGACGTTCGGGTCGGCGTTGGAGGCGTCGAAGCCGATTTCCTGAGAGCCGTAGAACAGCAGGCTGCCCGGAAGCAGCAGGGTCAGGAAGGAAGCGCCTTCCATCCACGGCCCCATGGCCCTCAGGGGCGCTGCCTCGTCGTGATTGCCGATGAAGCTCAACATGCCTGAGCCGCCCTCCTGCCAATGCAGGAAGGCCTGCCGTTCGATCGCCGCGCGGATGTGGGCTGGATCGCGGCTCGTTAGGGCGTCGTACCAGCCCACATGCCCGCCGGGGCGCTCCATCGTGTTCTTCCCGTAAATGGAGTCGAACCCGACCCTGGAAAGCTCGTCCCAGCCGTCATAGCCCTCAGCAATGAAGGCCGTGCCGGGGTATTTGCCCTTGATCTCGGTGATCAACTCCTCGAGGAACTCTCGGCGCGGCATCTGCACCTCGTCCCCCTTCCAGTTCCGCTGGAAATAGCGGTTGAGTATCTGATAGGCCATGTCGACGCGCAAGCCGTCGACCTGGTAGTCGCGAACCCATCCTTCGACTATCGAAATCATTTTGCGGCGCAGGCGCGGGTTGGAGTAGTCGAGCTGGGCCGTATCCTCCCAGAAGGCGAGGCTGCCGTAGGAATCGTAGCCGCCGTGCCGGATCCATCGGCGCGAGCCCCGGGCGTCGACGATATCGAAAAAGCCGCGTGGAGGCGGGCCCTCGCCGGCGGGCCGCCCGATGAAGAACTCGGGATGTTCCTGGAGCAGTTTCGAATCCATCGAGCTGTGGTTGATGACGAAGTCGATAATCACCCGCAGGCCCGCTCGATGCGCTCGCGACACGAAGGCCTTGAACTCCTGGGAAGTCCCCAAGTCGGGGTGGATCGACTCATAATCCTGGATCGAATAGGGCGACCCCCCGGCGCTGCCCATCGCGCCCCGTTTGCCGATGGGAAAAATGCCCATCACCCAAATCGTGTCGAACCCCTGCGCCCGGATCCGGCGGAGGTCCTTTTCCCGGAAATCGGCGAAGAAGCGCTTCTCTTGGAGGGACTGCGGGCGGCCGCCCTCGGCCTCGCGCTTGCCCTTGAGGTTATAGGCGCGGCAGAATATCTCGTAGATGCGCGCCGTCTTCGCCCAACGCGCCGAATCCGACGCGGCCACCTTGTCTCGCAAGGATTCGGTGTAGCGGCCGACGAAGGACATCAGCTCTGCGTATTGCGCCATCGGCCCGGCGGCGGAAGCCTGGATTTCCCGTATCCGAGCGCGGGCGTCCTCGGCCCAGGACACCGAGCCGAGCAGCGCCTCCAGGTACTTGAAATAATCCCCGAGATAGCCGTGGAGCTCCGAACGGCCCCTCAGGCGCCCGATGCGGTCCTCGGCGTATACGAACCCTTCCAAACCCGAGCCCTGAGCCGTGAGCGAGCCTCCGTCCGAAAACCGGAAATGGAAGGGCTTGATCGATCCGTCCGTGGGCCCCTCGCTGAGCAGCTGTTTGGTCGCGCGTAAATCGGGGTAATCCGAGCGGGGACTGCCCGAAGCTCCGGGCAGTCCAGTGAGCACCCCTTGGGGCCTGGCGCCGTCGTAGCCCCTCGATAAGGAACCTTCGTCCGAGAGGGACTCAAGCTGCCGAAGGCCTTCATCGGAGGCGAAAGAAAGGGAAGCGGCGAAAAGCGCCGGGAGGCAAAGAAGCAGGAAACGAAGCGAGGGGCGACGCTCCATCACTGTGATTTTAGCCCCTCGAAGTGCCGGAAACAAGGGGTCAGAAGGCCTAGGTTCTTAACAGTTAGCTTGGGAATGATATTTACGCGCCTCGGGCGCGTGACTCGTCGTGCTTGACGTTTACGCGGTGCCAGGGATTGACTTTCGCCTAGGCGAAAGTCAATCCCTGGCACCATCTTCGCGAGAATTCCCGCGCTCGGCGCGGTCGTTTGCGCCGAGCCCACGCGCCCAAAGCGCGTAAAAACTGCCGTTGTTCAATTCGCCGCGACGCCCGATTGCAGATGGGAGATGTCGGCGATCTCCTTGAAGAGATCTAGCAGGCTGGCCAGTAGGGCGAGGCGGTTGTTCTTAACCGCCGCGTCCTTGTCCATGACGAGGACCTCGTTGAAAAAACGATCGACGGGAGACTTGAGCTGCACTAACTCCTTAAGCCCTTCCTGGAAATTCTCCCCGCGCACCTTGTCCTGTACCTCTCCCTTGATGCTCCGGATGGCCTCCCACAGCGAGCGCTCCGCCTCGGCCGACAGGAGCTCCGGGCGCAACCGCCCCGCCTGCGCGTCATCGGGGGTGGCCTGCTTGAGGATATTGCGTGCCCGCTTGAAGGCCGAGGCAATGGCGGCGAAATCGGGATGCGGGCGCAGCGCGTGCACCGCGGCCAGGCGCAGCGCCGCCCGCGGCAGGTTCTCCAGGGCGCCGCCTTGGATGGCGCGGATCTCGTCAGCCCCGTAGCCGCCTTCCTCGAATACAGCCGAGGCCCGCTGCCACAGGAACTCGGCGAGCTCCCGGCGCGCCCGGGGTAGCGCCGCCGCGAGTTCCGCGGAGCGAGGGGCGAAGAGCTCCAGGGCGCGGCCCGCGGCCGCCTCCAGATCCAACGGGAGCTGACGCTCCAATACGATGCGCACCGCACCGGCGGCCGCCCGGCGCAAGGCGAAGGGATCCTCGCTGCCCGTGGGCTTCTGGCCGATTAGGAAAAGCCCCGCCAACGTGTCGAGCTTGCCGGCCAAGGAGGCCAGCGCCGCGTCGAGGCGGGCGGGCAGGGGCGCCTTCGCCGATAACGGGAAGTGGAACTCCTCCAAGCCCATCGCGACCCGCTCGTCCTCGCCGTCGCGACGGGCGTAGACACCCCCCATCGTGCCTTGCAGCTCCGGGAACTCCTTGACCACCTCGGAGGCCAGGTCCGCGTAGGCCAGGCGCGCGATCCGTTGGACGCGTCCTAAGTCCTCCAAGGACAATTGCTTGAGGTCAACGCGCGGCGAAATCTCCCGAAAAAGCCATTCGGCCAGCGCCTCGACCCGTTCGGCCTTCTCGAGCATGCTGCCCAGCCCCTGTTGGAACGTCACGCTGCCCAGCCTCCGAAGTTTGGCCTCCAGGCGGGTCTCTAGGTCCCGCTGGAAAAAGAACTGCGCGTCGGAAAAGCGCGCGGTCAAGACCCGTTCGTAGCCTTCCTGGACCTGGGTCTGCCCTTCGGAGACACCGTCGCGCACCCCGACGAACCCGGGCTCCAGGCTCGAGTCCTCCTTAAGCAGCGGGAAAAATTTCAGCTGCTTCTTGAGCACCGACGACAAGAGCGCCTTGGGCAGGCACAGGTATTCCGGATCGAAACGGCCGGCCACCGGGACCGGATGCTCGGTGAGGAATACGATCTCCTCGAGCAGCGCCTCGTCCTTGTCGAGCTGCGCTCCGGCGCGCCGGGCGGCCTGCTCTAGCGCCTTGGAGAGGGCCTGTCTCCGGGCGTCGATATCGGCGATGATGCAGAGATCCTTGAGCTTGGAGGCGTAGCGCTCCGCCTCCGCGATGGGGATCGGCTTGGCGCCGACCCCCAGGCCCTGGGCCTTGTTGCCGGAGCGTATCCCGGCCAGGGAAAAGGCCACCACCTTCCTCCCGTAGAGGGCGAGGATGTTGCGGATGGGCCGGCCGAATCGAAAGCGCGTCTGCTCCCACTCCAGGCTCTTGGGGAACTGTATCTTGGCGATGAGTTCGGGCAGCACCCGGGCTAGCACCCGGGCCGCCGGCTCTCCTTGGACCAGCAAGCGCGCCTGCAGCATCTCGCCCTTGGGCGTCGACACGACCCGCAGCTCCTCGGGCCTCACGCCGGCGGACTTCGCGAACCCCAGGGCCTGAGGGGTGTATCGCCCCTGTTCGTCCTTGAAAAGCTTGGCGCTGGGGCCGGTCCTCAGGCGCTCCTCGGAGTCGGATTTCTCCGCGACTCCCTTCAGGATCAAGGTCAGGCGCCTGGGGGTGCCGAGCGTGATGGCCTGGGAAAATTTGAGACGCTCGGCCGAGAGCATCTGTTTGGCCAGGGCCTCCATCTGAGCCAAGGCGGGAGAGATGAAGCGCGCGGGGAGATTCTCGGTCCCGATCTCGAGGATCGCGTTTTTCATGCCGTTGGGGCCGGCTCCAGGTGGGCGGCGATCACCTTCTTGGCCAAGGCGCGCACGCGCGCGATGAGCTGCGTGCGCTCGCTCACCGAGACGGCCCCTCGGGCCTCGAGCACGTTGAAGGCGTGGCTGCAGCGTAGCACCATGTCATAGGCCGGCAGCGGCAGGCCCGCCTCGGCGAGGCGGCGGCACTCCGCTTCGCAGTCGTCGAAATGCCTCAGGAGCATGGCGGTATCGGCATCCTCGAAGTGGTACTTGGAAAACTGCCGCTCCGACTCCTTGAAAAGGTCGCCGTAGCGGAAGCGTTCGTTGTAGTCGAGATCGAAGACGTCCGCCTTTTTCTGGGAGAACATCGCCAGGCGCTCGAGCCCATAAGTGATCTCGACCGAGATCGGATCCAGCGCCACGCCGCCCATTTGCTGGAAATAGGTGAATTGGGTCACCTCCATCCCATCGAGCCATACCTCCCAGCCGACGCCCGCAGCGCCCAACGTCGGCGATTCCCAGTCGTCCTCGATCCAACGCAGGTCATGCTTGCGGCAGTCGAGGCCGATCGCCTTGAGCGAGCGCACGTAGAGCCCCTGCACGTCGGCCGGGACCGGCTTGAGCACCACCTGGTATTGGAAATAGCGCGCCAGGCGGTTGGGGTTCTCGCCGTAGCGGCCGTCGGTGGGCCGTCGCGAGGGCTCGACGTAGGCGACGGCGGTCGGGGCCTTCCCGAGCACGCCGAAGAAGGTGGCGGGATTGAATGTCCCGGCGCCCTTTTCTAGGTCGTAAGGCTGCAGCAACAGGCAGCCCTCGCGGGCCCAATAATTCTGCAGCCGCAAAATGATCTCTTGGAAGGTCATGATCGCGCCGGGGCCAGGGACTTCTGGAACAGGCTGGTGCGCAAGGGCATCTCCAGTTGCCGCAGGATCGCCGACTCCAAGGCCGCCTCCAGGCGCTGGGCTTCGGCTGCGTCCGCCGGCCGGCGGGCGATGGCGGAGAAGTCCGCAGACAGCAGGAAGTCCCGCGCCGCCTGATCGCCAGCCTCGACCGGCGCCCCGAACCCCGCCAACTCCAACAGCTTAAAACCGAAGGCCAAAGAAACCCATTTCGAACCCGCGTACTCGAGCGCCGCCAAGGCTTCTAGGATGAGCCGGTATTTCCTCGGGTTGGGGGAACGCTCCGGAGTCAGTCGCAGCAACATCTCGCAAAGCCTCAAGGCCGCGCAAGTCTTGCCGAAATCGGCGCGGATGGCGGGGTAGGAGTCGTGGAGGCGTCCGCCGGTGACCGTCGCCCAGGGAGACCCAGGACGCAGATACAGGCGGTACTCGCCGTGCACCATGGGCTCGCTTAAGGCCTTGAGTTTGCCGCGCGCCTTACGCACCCCGATAAAGCGCACGGCGATTTTCCCGAGCTCCATGGTGTAGAGGGAGGCGAGGATATCCGTCTCGGCGTACGGCTTGCGCTCGAGCAGCACTCCCCAGACGGTGCTCGTGCTCATCGGCTCAATTGAGATCGATCCAGACCGTCTTGACCTCGGTATAGAGCCGGATGGCCTCCGCTCCGGTTTCCCGGCCCCAACCGCTGGCTTTAAAGCCTCCCCAGGGAGCGGTGACGTCCGCCAAGTTGTAATTATTGACCCATATGTTGCCGGCGCGCAACGCGGAGACCGCTCGGAACGCCTTCTTGATATCCTTGGTCCATATGCCGGCCGCCAGGCCGTAGGGAGTCCGGTTGGCGCGCGCGATGACCTCCTCGTAGGAGTCAAACGGCATCACGGCGGCCACGGGCCCGAATATCTCCTCGCGCGCGATGCGCATCTCGTCCTTGACGTCCAGGAAGACGGTGGGGTTGAGGAAGAAGCCCTTCTGCGAAGGACGATCGCCGCCCACGGCCAAACGAGCGCCTTCATTCTTGCCGGACTCGACATATTCTTCGACGCGGCGCAGCTGTTCCTCCGACACCAACGGACCCATCTGCGTCTTAGGGTCGATGCCCGGGCCCAGCCGGACCTTTCTGGCCCGCTCGATGAGGGCCGAGCTCAAGGACTCAAAAGCGGATCGCTCCACGTAGATCCTTGATCCCGCCGAGCAGCATTGTCCCTGGTTGTAGAAAATGCCCATGAAGGCATTCTTGGCCGCGGCCTCGAGATCCGCGTCGGCAAAGATGATGTGCGGTGATTTCCCTCCCAACTCGAGGGACACCCGCTTAATGTTTCCGGCCGAGGCCTCTATGATCTTGCGTCCCACCTCCGTGGAGCCGGTAAAGCTCACCTTGTCGACGTCGGGATGCTCGACCAAGGCGCGGCCGGTTTCGCCGGCGCCCGAGAGCACCTGGAGTACGCCCGGAGGCAGGCCCGCCTCCTCGAGTATCTCGGCCAGGCGCAGGGCGCTCAAGGGGGTCTGCTCGGCGGGTTTTAAGATCAGGACATTGCCGCAGGCCAACGCCGGCGCGATCTTCCAGGCCGCCATCTGCAGGGGGAAATTCCACGGGATGATGCCGGCGACGACGCCGACCGGCTCCTTGACGGTGTAGGTGAAGAACTTGGCCTTGGGCGCGTACGGGGTGGCCGACGGAAAGGTCTCGCCGAATATCTTCGTGGTCCAGCCCGCCCAATACCTGAAATTCTCGATGACCATGGGCAGATCGCCGTAACGCGCCTCGCGGATGGGCTTGCCGTTGTTGAGCGTCTCGAGCGCCGCGAGCTCGTCGATCCTGGACTCGATGAGGTCGGCCGCGCGCCAGAGGATCTTGGCGCGCTCCGACGGGTTCATACGCGCCCAGTCGCCGCGATCGAAGATCTCTCGGGCCGCCCTGGCCGCGGCGTCGACGTCGGCCGGCCCTGCCTCGAAGACCTCCGCCAATACCTCGCCGGTGGCGGGATTGACGGCCGGGAAGGTCTTGCCCGAAGAGGAAGAGACCCACTTGCCTCCGAGATAAAGCTTCTTGGGTCCCGAAGAAAGGAACTTAGAGACATCGGACGGCAAGGCCGCGCTTTCAACGGTGGTCATGGTTCTCTCCTAATCGATCTCGACGAGTTCAACGGCCGAATAACGCCCGGATGCGGTCGCTTTCGAGTCGCCCAACCGAGGCTTATTCTTGAGGACGAGGGCCGCGGCGATATCGCGCAGGTCCTCGGGCCCGAGCTCGCAGTCGGGCATGACATAATCGAAGTAGACATCCTTGCTGATCCGGAAAAGCTCCTCGCCGGTGGGGCGCTTGTTGCCCATCAAATGCGCGGCCAAGGCCTCGCGCAGGCCCTGCGGCGAGGAAAGCCCGACGTAGATCACCTCCGGCTTGAGCTGCGCGTCGAAGACCACGAACTCATAGACGCCGGGCATCGGCGGGGCGTGGGAATCGAGCGCATCGGGCTTAAAGCGGAAGCAGCGCTCCGACATCCGGATCTTGAACGTTTTCCTCTCGCTCATTCCTCGTCGGAAGCCTGCAGCTTGGCTAAAATCGAGAGGTCTTCCACCGTCGTGGTGTCCCCTTGCACCCCTTTGCCGGCGGCGATTTCGCGCAGCAGGCGGCGCATGATCTTGCCCGAGCGGGTCTTGGGCAGGGCCTCCGTGAAGCGGATCTCGTCTGGCCGCGCGATCGCCCCGATGCATTTGACGACATGCTGCTTGAGCGCCTCCTTCATCTCCGGATCCGGGGATCTTTTGGCGTCGAGCGTGACGAAGGCCGTGATGCCCTGCCCCTTGAGCTCGTCCGGGCGGCCCACCACGGCCGCCTCGGCCACGAAGGGATGGCTCACCAGCGCGGATTCGACCTCCATCGTCGAGAGGCGGTGCCCCGCGACGTTGATGACGTCATCGACTCGGCCGAGCACCCAGAAATAGCCCTCGCGGTCGACGCGGGCCCCGTCTCCCGTGAAGTATGCTCCTGGAATCTGGCTGAAATACTGGCTCTTGTAGCGCTCCGGGTCGCCGTAGATCGTGCGCAGCATCGAGGGCCAGGGCTTACGGATGACGAGGAAACCGCCCGCGCCGGGCTTGACCGCCCGCCCCTGCTTGTCGACGACCGCCGCGTCGATGCCCGGCAGCGGCCGGGTGGCCGAGCCCGGTTTGGTCACCGTCGCGCCGGGCAAAGGAGAGATCAGGATGGAGCCGGTCTCGGTCTGCCACCAGGTGTCGACGATCGGGCAGCGCCCGCCACCGATGACCCGGTGGTACCACAGCCAGGCCTGGGGGTTGATCGGCTCCCCGACGGTTCCCAGAAGCCTCAGCGAGGAGAGATCGTGTTTTTTCGGCCATTCATCCCCAAAACGGATGAAGGTGCGGATCGCCGTCGGCGCCGTGTAAAAAATATTCACCCGATAGCGTTCAATGATGCTCCAGAGCCGATCGGGCTGGGGATGGAGTGGGGCTCCCTCGTAGAGAAGCGTCGTGGCCCCGTTGGCCAGCGGGCCATAGACGACATAGGAATGGCCCGTGACCCAGCCGACATCGGCGGTGCACCAATACGTGTCTTCCTCGCGAAGATCGAAGACATGTTTCATCGTCCAGGCCACCTGGGTCAGATAGCCGCCGGTGGAATGGACGACCCCTTTAGGTTTTCCCGTAGTTCCAGAGGTATAGAGGATAAAGAGGGGATGCTCGGCGTCAAGGGATTCCGGCTCGCACAGGGACGATTGAGCGTTCACCGCGTCATGCCACCAGAGATCGCGGTTGACGTCCCATGGTATTTCACCGCCCACCCGCCGGAGCACGATGACCCGTTCGACGCAGGGGGTCTCCTTTACGGCCCGATCGACGTTTTCCTTAAGCCGCAATACCGCGCCTTTCCTAAACCCGCCGTCAGCCGTGATGACGAAGCGAGCCTGCGCGTCGAGGATACGATCGCGCAAGGCCTCGGCGGAAAACCCGCCGAAAACCACGCTATGAGTCGCTCCGATCCGAGCGCAGGCGAGCATCGCCACCGCGGCCTCGGGTACGAGGGGCAGGTAGATCGCTACCCGATCACCCCGCTTGGCGCCGAGGGCCTTTAAGGCATTGGCGAAACGACAGACCTCCGAGTGCAATTCCTGATAGGTAAGCGTGCGGCGTTCCCCGCCTTCGCCCTCCCACAAGATGGCGGCCTTATTCTTGCGCGGGCCGTCCAAATGCCGGTCAAGACAATTGCGGCTCAAATTGAGTTTTCCGCCGACGAACCATTGGGCGAAGGGGGGCTTCCAGAGCAAGGCCTTCTTCCAAGGCTTGTCCCAGAGCAATTCTTTGGCCGCCTCGGCCCAAAATTTCTCCGGGGAACGTTGGGCCCGCCTTCGCATCTTTTCCAAGAGGGAAGAACTGCCGACATGGGCTTTTCTCTTGAATTCCGAAGGCGGAGGGAAACTCCGCTTTTCCTTTAATAAAGTCTGGATGGTCTCCTGGCCGCCCCTTTCCTTCCTCATCGTTGGCATAACTCGGCTAGTCTAACATTTTTTGCTCTCGCATTTTTCGGGATGGGGGACGGGGCGTTGAAATCTCTCCATCCGGGCCCTATACTTGGATCGAATGCGTCTCTTGAAGCTCGCCGTCCTGCTTTATTTGACGAGCGTCCGTTCCGCATGGGGAAGGGAGCCCCCTAATGCGGACGATTTCTTTTTTCGCCGACCCCGCGACCTGAATCGGACCGCCGTCCTCCTGGTTAATTTTAAAAATCTTCCCTGGAAGACGACTTCTCGAGAAGAGGCGCGCGCGACCGTATTCGATCAAACGGCGCGATTCTTCCGCGAGCAGTCCTACGGTCAAGTCAACCTCCACGGCGACGTCTTTGATTGGAGAACGCTCGATATCGACCAGACCTGCGAGGAGCTCGAAATCCTGGATGCCTCGCTTCGCGCGGCGCAACGGCATCCGATTATTCCCGTATCGAGCTACGATCGCCTCATCCTGATCTTTCCCTCGAGGCCGATCATCGGCTGCGGTTGGGCCGGCAAAGGCAGCATCAGGGGCTGGAGCATCGCCAAGGGCTGGCGGCCGATGAGCGTCAGCTGGATCGCGGGAAGCCCTAATCTTCGCGTATTGGCCCATGAACTAGGGCATAATCTGGGATTGGAACACGCCAGCTCCGTCAATTGCTTTCTTGGAATACCCGGAGCCTTTTGCAACGATGACGAATACGGCGATGAACGCAATGCGATGGGCGGCGACGAGCCGCTCTATCTCGGCGCGTATGAACGCTATCGCGCCGGATGGATTCCCTTATCGGAGCTACCCGAGGAGCCGGGACGCACGGTCATTCGCCTTTCACCCCTCGACAAGATCGTGGGCACCAAGGGAATTTTGATCCGCAAGAAGTACGTGGTGGAATTCTTTCGCCAAACTAGCTCTACGCCGTTGATCGGCAACTGGGTCGACCCGAATTCCGGCGCCCTTGTCCGAGTCCTTACCATGGAGCGGCACGGGAAGGAGCGCGAAGCCTTTCTCCACCCCCATGTGCTCGACCTATCTCCCGGGCGCGCGGGTTACGCGCTGCCCGTGGGCGGAAAATGGGATTTCGACGAGGATGCCTTCTCGCTGGAGGTGCTCGGCATCGCCGACGGGGAACTGGAACTCGCCGTCGAGCTCCGTTGACGGATGCTTCTGTAATGAATATAATGCTTTTCTATGCTACCTACCTACAGGCCGAATGTGCGCAAACGGGCCAAACATATCGGGTTTCGGGCGAGAATGAGCACCCCTGGAGGCCGGAAGGTTTTGTCCAAGCGGCGGCAGAAAGGCCGTTGGAAGCTGATCCCTGACTAAAAGGAGTTTCGGACGAGAGTCCCGGCTTTCCGGCCGGGACTGCTTCGACCGGGTTTTCGCCGAGGGACGCAAGGTCGTGGGATCCGACCTGCTGCTATGGTTCCTTCGGCGGGAATCCAAGGACGGGCCCCGTCTCGGCCTTTCGGTGAGCCGGAAGCTGGGCGGGGCAACGCGCCGCAATCGGGTCAAGCGTCTGTTGCGCGAGGCCTTCCGCCTCAACCGACAACGCATAGAGCCGGACTGCGACCTGGTGCTGTACCCGCGGCCCGGATGCCGCTGGAAGTCCCTCGGAGACGCCGAGGGCTCGCTGCTAAAGATTTGCGACAAGGCGGGGATTCTCGACAGAACTTGAACACCGTACGCGTCCTGCTTTTAGAGATTTTGGCCGTTTTCAAGACGCTCCGCGGCGCTTTGCCGCCGAGCTGCCGCTTCGCGCCGTCCTGCAGCGCGTACGCCGAGGAGGCCTTGGAGCGGCGCCGTCTTTCCGAGGCCCTCTGGCTCATCCTCAAGCGCCTCTTAAGCTGCCACCCCTTCCATCCGGGGGGATGGGATCCCCTTCCCCGCGCCCCGCGAGGCTGAATGGAACGGAACTTATTCCTCGCGGTGCTTCTTTCGATGGGCGTCTACGTCGCCTGGTTCAGCTACATGGACCGCAAGAGCCCTCCTGCCGCTCCCTATATTGAAGCGCCGCGACCTCCAGAGGCGAAGCCCTTCGACGCGGCCGCGCCCGCCCCGCCGGAGGCGACCAAACCGGGGGCGACCCGGCCGGAGATATCGCTCAAGCTCGAGGACGCCGAACTCCGCTTCTCGCTACACGGGGGCGCGCTCTCGAGCTACCGCTTCCGGGGGCCCATGGGCTACGTGGAACTCGTGGAGAAGCCGGCCTCGTTGTTCGCTTCCTGGCCAGAACTCCCCTTTCAAGAACTCAAGATCCGCGACGGCAGGGCGTTGCACCTACAGGCCAGGCACCCCGCGGGCTTCGACATACGCAAGACCTTCCGCCTAGGCCCCGCCGGGCAGCTGAGCTTCATGCGCATCGAGCTGCGCAACCCCGGCCGCAAGGCCGTCCAGGTTCCGGCCTGGGACTTCTCCATCGGCCCGGGCCTGGGGACGGTGGAAAGCGAGCTCAAGGACAACCCCCAGACCTTGCGCGCCATCGGGCTCTTCCCGCCGCCCGCCGGCAGGAGCAAGGAACGCGTCGAAACCCTCGATCCCGAGGCCTCCCCCTCGGATTGGCGCTGGCTGGCGGTCGATAACCGCTATTTCATCGCCGCGGTCTTTCCCTCGAGCGCTGAGTTCTCCGGCTACGGCGTCGACAACCCGCCGCCGGACAAGCTGCCGCGTCTACGCGTCATCGCCAAGGCCGAAACGCTGGCCCCGGGATCCGTCAGCATCCACGACATCCCGTTCTATCTGGGCCCGAAGGGGTACATCCATCTCAAGAAGCTTAACCGCGGCCTCGAACGCTCCGTCGACTTCGGCTGGTTCGATTCCCTGGGACGGCTGATCCTCCGAGCGCTGCAATCGCTGCACCGCCTCACCGGCAATTACGGCTGGTCGATCATCCTGCTGACGCTGCTGATCCAGGTCCTGCTCTTCCCCCTGACCTTCAAGAGCCTCAAGGCCGCCGCCGCGATGCGCCGGCTGCAGCCGGAGATCGCCCGAGTGCAGCAGAAGTTCAAGCAGGACCCCCAGAGGCTCAACACGGAGCTCATGCAGCTCTATCGCTCCAAGGGGGCCAATCCCTTGGGGGGCTGCCTGCCGATGCTCGCACAGCTGCCCGTCTTTTGGGCGCTGTTCACCACACTGCGCAACGCCTGGGAGCTGCACGGCTCACCGTGGGTACTTTGGGTGCGGGACCTCTCCGCGCATGACCCGTTCTACATCCTGCCCCTCATCATGGGCGCGGTGATGTTCGTCCAGAACAAATATACCCAGCCTCCGGCCGGCGATCCCACGCAGGCGAAGATCATGACCTACATGCCGTTGATCTTCACGTTCATGTTCCTCAATTTTCCCGCGGGACTGGTTCTCTATTGGTTGACCAACAGCCTGCTGAGCGTCGCGCAGCAATTCGCGCTCAAGGACAAGCTTTCGTAAGGAGGCATATCTAGTGAAAACCATCGAGATCGAAGGAAAGACGGTGACGTTGGCGGTGGAGAAGGGCTTGGCCGAGCTGGGCCTACGCCGCGACCAGGTGGAAGTGCAGGTCTTGCAGGACCCCAACCCCGGCTTCTTGGGGCTGGGATCGAAGTTCGCGAAGGTACGCATTACGGAAAAGATATGGGGAGCGGAGGACCGCCCGCAGGGGCCGAGCGACGCCCCGCGCGCGGAGGCCCCCGCCGCCTATACCCGGCGCTCGTACGAGGCCCGTCCGCCGGCGGCGCCGTTTAAGGCCGCGGGGCGCCCCAGCCGCTCCGAG
>JBGFSC010000005.1:0-86972 GCA_041694815.1 Elusimicrobiota bacterium
CGCTCATCGATCTTTTGGGACTTAATGAGCGCAGGCTTGGCCGCATTCGCGACGACAATTTACAAAAATTACAGCTAGATTTTGCCTTCTAGAAAAAACTTTCTTGGGACAGCTGTGGGCCGAAAGGCCCGCCTCGCCATAGGACCGACGCCCCAGGCGCATTTTCTCCGGAACGGCTATCCTTCTCGAGATGGTAACGAGAAGTCTCGTTGTTTTCCTGCTTGGCGCGGCCTGCCTGCCGGCCGCCTCTCAAGAGCTTGCCGTCATCCATCACCTTTACGAGCCGAACGACACCCGTTCGCATACAGGAATGCTCCAAGGACTGTCTAACTCCGAGCTAAACGATTCGAAGCTCCTCCTAAGCGCCGGCAATACCCGCCACCTCTCCTTCAGCACGGATGGATCAAAGCTTTTGGTAGTTTCCCGTCACGGCTTTTCCGTACATCCCATCGATGGCTCCCCGCCATTCTATTATGAAGGAAAGGCGGTCTATCAAGCGAAATTCCTACCCGATAATCCAGGCTCGTTGGTGCTCAATACCGGCGACATCGCCGTCTATTCTGCGAACGGGAATCAACTGCGGCGCTGGAGCGCCCCCAAGAATATCCTTGAAAGACTCGTGGGACTGACGGATACCGGCGAGTTCAGAGACTTTTCCCTGACTCCGGATGGAAAGCTAATGGCCGCCACGACCGGAAGCGGCCTGGTCATCGTCTGCGATCTGAGCGGAGGGCAGTGCCGTACGATCTATAAGGCTAAATTTAAGACTTGGGGAGCCCCCTTTTTCGCGTCCATCTCCCCAGGCGGATCCAAGGTAGCCATTTTGAGTATCAATACAGTGGAGATCGTCGATTCTCGTGACGGAAAGCTGCTGCAACTTTGGCTGGACCAGTTTTTCGGCGTTAAATCGATCGCCTTCAGCCCCGACGGACGCGGGCTCCTTATAGGAACCCATGCAGGATGCGGGCTTTGGGACCTCGGTACAACTCAACCCATATGGAAACTCAACGGCCAAGTCTCTCCTGTGTTTAGCCGGGATGGCTCCAAGGTCGCGACGGGCGCCATCTCCGATGGCAAAGCCACGATCTGGGACGCCGTCACCGGCCAAAAAATAACTAGCCTGATAGGCCATCGCCAGCCCGTCGGAGCCTTGGCCTTCGGTGCCGATGGGAGGACCCTGGCTACGGCTTCCGAACACGAGGTTCGGATCTGGAATCTATATCGTTCTCCGGATGAGATCGCGGAACTGACTCAACGGCTCTCCCAGGAGCTCACCCAAAAGGCCGCGCCGAAGGCCTCCTTTGACGGCGAGAAAGGCGAAAGCGCCGAAGAGCGCTTCAAACTGCACTAAGGGGCTCGGCCGCCTCTAATCCGAATAGACGACGTCGATCCTGCAGTTGAGCTCGCAGCCGCAGGGGTCCGGGGAGCCGTAGCGCTGGCGCTGGCATTTGCCGTTGGCCTCGGCCGAGGCCTCGCGGCCCTCGACCATCTTGGCGATGCGGCCCTCGAGGTCGAAGGTCCCCTCCCCGCAGGAGCCGGGGCAGGGGGCCGAAAAATCGAAGCGGTCCGAGGCGCCGAAGGCCCTCGTCTCCTCGCCGATGACGGCCCGCTGGGGGTTGAGGAACTTGAGCTGCACGCTCACGCGCTTGATCAAGGGGTAATCGTTTCCAAGCACCCGGCTTCCCTGCCGCCGCTCGTCTTCGGCCCGCAGCACTTTCTTCTCGTTCTTGTTGGGCCCCGTATCCTTCTTGCGCTTCGGGAAATATCCTGCCATTGCTTCATTCTACCAATTCCGGAGCATGAAAGCAGAAAGACTCATTTGTTATACTGGCGCCCAACTTCCGCCTAGGAGATCCTCCATGCCACTCGCCCTTTTGCTGCTCCTGTCCCCTCTCTGCGCCGCGGCGCAGGGGCCGCTCGCGGCCTCCTCGGCCGCCGTCCAATCGCCGGCTTCCGCGGCGTTCGCCCGGCTCGCCGAGGAGTACTGGGAGACGCTGATGCGCCTCGATCCCCTCGAGGCGACCTTCCTCAACCATCCCGGCTACAACGACAAGCTGCCCGACAACAGCGCCGCTGGGAGGGCCCAGGAGCTCGCCGACCTCTCGCGCCTATACCTGCGCCTCTCGGCCGTCAACCGCGCCGCGCTGCCCCCTTCCGAGAAGATCTCCTGGGACATCATGAAGCGGCAGATCGACATGCGCCGCGAGCAGCAGCGCTACAAGTTCTGGCAGTGGAGCGTCGACCACATGGACGGCCCCCAGGCGATGATCCCGACCCTCATCGAATTGGCCCAGCCGATGGGAACGGACGAGGACGCGAGCAACCTCATCCGGCGCCTGGAGGCGATGCCCGCCTTCTTCGCCGCCCAGATACAGAACCTACGGGAAGGGATGGCCGAAAAGCGCGTGGCCGCCCGCATCAACGTGGAAAAAACCATCAGCGGCCTCAAGGGGATGCTGGAGAAATCCCCCGAGAATACACCCTTCGCGGCGGCCGCCAAAAAGCTTCCCGAGGAGATCCGCGCCCGCCGCCTTCCGGACGTGGTCAAGGCCGTGGAAAATTCCGCGCTGCCCGCCTTCCGGCAATATCTCGACTTCCTGGAGAAGGAGTACCTCGACGCCGCCCGAGTGGAGCGCGTGGGGCTGGGCGCCCTGCCGGGCGGGGCCAGCGCGTACCGTTACATGATCCGCTTCCACACCACGCTGGAGAAGACCCCCGAGGAGCTCCACCAGGTGGGTCTCGACGAGATCAAGGGCATCCACGCCGAGATGGAGGCCATCGCCAAGCGCCGCGGCCATTCCGGAGACCTAAAATCGTTCTTCAACGATATCCGCAATGACCCCGATAATTTCTTTAAGACCCGCGAGGAGGTGCTCCAGAACGCCAAGGACCTCGTCGCCAAGGCGCAGGAGCGCCTGCCGAAGTTCTTCGGCCTGCTCCCCAAGACCCCCCTGCTGGTCAAGCCGGTCGAGGAATACAACGAGAAGAACGAGGTGGCGGCGCGCTACTTTCCCCCGCCCGACGACTTGTCCCGACCGGGAATCTATTACATCAACACCTACGAGCCCGAGACCCGGCCGCGCTTCTCGATGGCCTCGCTGGCGGCGCACGAGGGCGTCCCCGGGCATCACCTGCAGATCGCCATCGCGACGGAGCAGCGCGGGCTGCCGCAGTTCCGGCGCCACGCGGGGTTTACCGCCTTCGTCGAGGGCTGGGCCCTGTACTCGGAGCGGCTCGCCGACGAGATGGGGCTCTACGAGGATGAGCTGTCTAAGTTCGGCATGCTCACCGACCAGGCCTTCCGCGCCTGCCGCCTCGTCGTTGACACGGGCATCCACGCCATGGAGTGGAGCCGGCAGGAGGCGATCGATTTCATGAAGCAGAACACGCCAATGTCGGAGGCCGAGATCGTCGCGGAGGTGGACCGCTACATCATGTGGCCCGGGCAGGCCCTAGCCTACAAGGTGGGCCAGCGCGAGATCGCCGCTCTGCGCCAAGAAGCCGAGGCCGCGCGGGGCAAGCGCTTCGATATCCGCGCCTTCCACGACACGGTACTCAAGAACGGAGCCGTTCCGCTGCCTACGCTCCGCCAGATCCTCGCCTCGTTTTGAGCACGAGCCGGTAGCAGCCCCAGACCCTCTCGAAGTGGGAGTCCCAGTCGTTTCCGCGCGCGCACTCGCGCCCGAGCGAGCCTAAGCGAGCGCGCAGGGCCGGGTCGGAGGCGAGCGCCCTCATTTTCTCTGCCAGCGCGCCCTCCTCGGCCGGCTCCACGATGAAGTCGCGCGCCTCGCCGCGCAGGAGTTCCGCCGCCCCGACCCTGGGCCCCGTGATCACGGCGATCCCGCAGGCCATGGCCTCCTGGACGCTCATGCCGAATTCCTCGTAATGGGCCGGCAGCACGTACGCGTCTAGGGCATGGAGGATGCGCTCCACCGAAGGGGCGGGAGGCAAGAATCGGACCAGGCCCCCGATCCCTCCCTCGGCGGCCCGGCGCCGATATTCGTCAAGGCGCTTTTCCTTGCCGACCACGACGGCCTTGACGGAGGGGGCCTTGATCCTGCCTAAAGCCCCCAGGAATTGGGCCACTCCCCTTTTCCTGAAATCCCCGGAGGTGACCAGGCCGAAAAGGAAGTCCCGCGGGCCGACCCCAAGCTCCCGGCGCGCGGCTTCGCGCTGCTCGGCGGAGGGCGGCCGGAAGCGGGAGGGGTCATAACCCGGGTAGATGACGACGATCTTTCCGGGGGGAACGCCGAAGCGCCGCGAGAGCTCCTCGCTCATGAGCCTCGAGTTGGCGATAAGGCATTCGAAGCGCCCCTCCCTCAATATTTTCTCGTGCAGGGCGCCGACGCCAGAACCCTCCTCTAGGGCCCGACCGTGCATCGCCTCGTGCGTAGCATGGACGCAGTTATGCAGGCTCAACACGTCCTGCTCGAGATTGTCCCCGTGGCCGTGGACGATGTCGTAGCCCCGCCGCGCGAGCGCACGGTCGACGCGGGCGGCGAAGAAGCGGCGTTTGAAGCGCCCCAAGGGCCAGGCCCAGAGGCGCTGCGGGGCACCCCCGGCGGCCCGGATCGCGTCCTCGTCGAGCCGCTCCCCGAACACGTCGACGCTCCAGCCGCGCTGCTCCAGGCGCCGGCAATGCTCCAGGATATAGGTAGTAGCGCCGCTAGGCCCTTCGACCCAGCGAGAGACGATGGCGGCCCTCAATAGAATCCGCGGAGCACGCCCCGCACCGAGGACATGGGGAGGAAGTAGACGGGCTCCTTGCTCTGGGGGTCCTGCCATACCGTGGAGTCGTCGGACTCGTCGCGGTTGTCTCCCAGCACGAACAGATGCCCCTCGGGGACCTTCAGGGGGCCGATGTTGTCGCCCTTAAGCCTTTCTTCCGCCCGCGTGTGCTGGATGTAATGCTCGAGGAGCTCGACGCCGTTGAGGATCACCTTCTTGTTGCGTATCTCGACCTCGTCGCCGCCCACCGCGATGACGCGCTTGGCCATTTCCTCATACGGCGGGACGGGGGCCGTGAAAACGATGATCTCCCCCCTCTGGGGAGCGCGGAAGCGGTAGGTGACCTTGTCCAGGAACAGATGCGCGTCGACGGGCAGCGTCGGCTGCATCGAGCCGGTGGCGATGTATATCCCCTCGAAGCAGACGCCGCGGATGAACAGGGTCACGCCCACGGCGATGGAGCACAAGAACAGCAGGCGCCTGACGTCCACCGCCAGAAGTGTAACAGGAGTCGGACCCTAGTTCAAGATTCGGCGCGGGATCCGGCGTATTCGTAGGAATGGAGGCACCACTCCGTCTCGGATTCGGACCAGCAGCCGAATACCCACTCCTCGCCCAGCTTGGATAGGTCCAATACCTTGCCGTTGGAATAGCGATGGGTGGTCTGAGCCCCGGCCTGCAAGGCCCGCTTTCGCGCCTCGACGGGAAGGCGTAGGGCGTAGGCATGCGTGCCCCTCGCCCAACCGAAGATCACGCCTCGGCGGGGATGGACGAGCACCGGGCTGCCGTAGACCACCCATTGGCATCGCTCGGGCAGCGACGCGGTGATCTCGTTCCAGAGACGCTCGACCGTGTCCGGATGCGTTCCCAACCCCATAAAGTCATCGGGTTGCGGCGCCCGGCTTTTGTCGCGCTTGCCGGCGGGGCCCGCGTCCCTCAAGAAGCGCAGCACCGCCTCGTTGAGCGGGCTGGCGAAATCAACCTCCACCCGCGGGATTCTATAAAAAAGGCGGCCCCCTATGGGGCCGCCTTGAACCGCCGCAACTTTAGGCTTCCGGCTGCGGGGTGATGCGCAGGTAGGGGCGAAGCGTCTTAAACCCCTTCGGGAACTTCTTTTTCGCGTCCTCGTCCGAGATGCTCGGCAGGATGATGCAGTCGCCGCCCTTCTTCCAATTCACGGGGGTGGCGACGCTGGCCCGGTCGGTAAGCTGGAGGGCGTCGAGCACGCGCAGCACCTCCTCGAAATTGCGGCCGGTCGGCGCGGGATAGGTGATCATGGCTCGGACCTTCTTCTTGGGGTCGATGAAGAACACCGTGCGGACGGTGAAGGTGTCGGAGGCGTTGGGGTGGATCATCCCGTAGGTCTGGGCGACCTCCTTGGCCGACTCGCCCCCCAGGATCGGGTAGTCGACCTTGACCCCCTGTGTCTCGTTAATGTCGAGCGTCCACTTCTTGTGGTCGGCCACGGAATCCACGCTGACAGCCAGCACCTTGGCGTTGCGCTTGGCCCACTCGGGCTTCATCTTGGCGACCTGCCCGAGCTCGGTGGTGCAGACCGGGGTGAAATCCTTCGGGTGCGAGAAGAAGACGACCCAGCTCTCGCCGGCCCATTTGTAGAAATCGATGGGACCCGCGGTGGAATCCGCCGTGAAATCCGGCGCTACGTCGTTGATGCGTATCGGCTTTTGCTCGATGGTAGTTGGCATAAGATATCTCCTTTTGGTTGAACGGATACCGCTAACGGCCTAGAATGCTAGCAATAGCGGGCGCGGATGTAAACGACATTTCGATGACTGCGAGATCTGGTGGACCCGAAGGGAGTCGAACCCTTAATACTTCCATGCCATGGAAGCGTGATCCCATTTCACCACGGGCCCAAAATTGCGCGGGGGGGACTTGAACCCCCACGTGCTTGGGACAACAAGACGGTCCTCAGCACTAAACTCTTGCGCGGGGTGGGACTTGAACCCACACGGGTTTCCCCATACGCCCCTCAAACGTACGCGTCTGCCAGTTCCGCCACCCGCGCGTATTTCTTACTTATTCACCGGCTGGGAAATCGGGGGCGGTGGGGGCGGCGCCGTCATCGTGACGCTGCGCATGCCCGAGCGGCTCGACATCAACGCCAAGAAAAGCGAGGTGAACGCGAAGGTCCCCGCCAACACCGCCGTCAACTGCTTCATGAAGCCGGTGGTCGTCGGCGCGGTAAAGAGCGCGTCACTTCCGCCCCCCCCGAATACGGCAAGGCCCGCACCCCGGCCGGCCTGGAGCAGCACGACCAGGATGAGGAGCACGCAAGCCGCCACGTGGATGGACATCAAAAAACCGTACATCGCGCTTAATTATAACAGTTTTGCCCGAGACCCGTCAAAAAGAGAGCGCCGTCAGCCCCGGAAGGGCTTTCCCCTCCAAAAGCTCCAGGCTGGCCCCCCCTCCGGTTGAGCAATGGCTGATCTGACCCGAGACCCCGGCCTTATGGATCACCGCGAGACTATCGCCGCCCCCCACCACCGAGACGGCCCCGCCGCGCGTCGCCCTGGCGATGGCCTTGGCGACGGCGAGGCTTCCCTGCGCGAAGGGATCCATCTCGAAGATGCCCATGGGACCATTCCAGAATATGGTCCGCGCCATGCGTATCTCCTCCTGGAAAAACTCGACGCTGCGGGGGCCGATGTCGACTCCTATCTTATTCTCGGGGATCGCCATCCCAGAGGTCTCCTCGATGGCCGCCCGCTCGGAGATATCCACCACGACCCGGTGATCGGCGGGAAGCAGGCACTCCACACCGCGATGATAGGCCTTCTCGATGATTCTCTTGGCCTCCTCCACCTTGTCCTTCTCCAGGAGCGAGCGGCCGATGGACATGCCCTGGGCCGCCATGAAGGTGTAGGCCATGCCCCCGCCGATGACGAGGGTATCGACTCTTTCGATGAGCTTCTCGAGCACGCCGATCTTGTCGGAGACCTTGGCCCCGCCCAAGATGGCCAAAAACGGATGCTCCGGGTTTCCGGTGAGCCTTCCCAGGAAATCGAGCTCTTTTTGGACGAGCAGCCCCACGCAGCCGGGAAGGTGCCTCGGGACGCCGGCGGTGGAGGCGTGCGCCCGGTGCAGGGCCCCGAAGGCCTCCTGCACAAAGAGTTCCCCGTGCTTGGCCAGAAGCGCCGCGAACGCGGGGTCATTGCCCTCCTCCTCCGGATGGAAGCGGAGATTCTCGAGCAGCAACAGTTCGCCCTCGCGCAGGCCCCGGGCGGCCTTCTCGGCCGCGGGGCCCACGCAATCCGGCGCGAAAAGTACCTTGGCCCCGAGCCGACGCTCAAGCTCCGCGGCCACCGGGCGTAGGCTGTACTTGGGCTCGGGCTTGCCCTTGGGCCGCCCCAGATGGGAAATCAGCACGATCCGGCTCCGCTTCTCCAGCAAGGACCGCAGGGTCGGCAGGGTTTCCTCGATGCGGCTGGAGTCCGCGACGGAGCCGTTTTTAAGCGGGACGTTGAAATCGACGCGCAGCAGCACGCGCTTTCCGGCGGCGTCGACATCCTGAAGTCTTTTCAATCGCAAGGCGGTTTTCTCGGCCATCAATATATTCTCTTGCCGAGGGCGGATTGAATGAGCTCGGAGGCCAGAACCGCGGTCATGTTGTGGCTGTCCTCGAGGGGGTTGACCTCGGTCAGGTCTAGCGAGAGCAGCCTTCCGGATTCGGCGACGATCTCCATGAGCAGATGCGCCTCCCGGTAATTGAGCCCGCCGCGCTTGGGGGTGCCCACCCCCTCCGCGATCGAGGGGTCGGCGGCGTCGATGTCGAAGCTCACATGGATCCCGGCGGTCCCCTCGCCCGCAGTCTCGATGGCCTGTTCGATCACCCGAGCCAACCCATGGCGGTCGATGTCCATCATGGTGAAAACGCGGATGCCGGACTTGCGGAGATTGGCCCTCTCGCCGGCATCGAGATCCCGGACCCCTACGAGGGCGACGCGCGAGGCGGCGACGGCGGGAGAAAAACCGGCCAGGCGGGAAAGGGCCTTGTCCCCCATCCCCAGTATATGCGCGAGCGGCATGCCGTGCAGGTTGCCGCTGGGAGAGGTCTGTGGAGTATTGATGTCGCCGTGGGCGTCTACCCAGATGAGCCCGATGTCCTTGCCCGACTCCCGAAAGCGCCGCGCGACCCCCGAAACGGAGCCGGCGGCCAGGCTGTGGTCGCCGCCGAGCACCACCGGGGTATGGCCGGATTTAAGCGCATCATAAGTTTCCTCCGCCAGGAGCCGGCAGACCTTGCGGATCACCGGCGCGTATTTCATTTTCCCGCCGCCCGGCCTAACGTTCTCCTTCGGGACGGCGATGTCGCCGAGATCGGCGACCGCCAGGCCCATGCCCTCCAGGTGTTTTTGCAGCTCGGCCCGACGGATGGCCGCAGGTCCGCCCGAAGCGCCGCGCTTGGAGGCTCCCCAGTCCAGCGGGACTCCGATCAAGGCGACTTTGCGCGACCCCATACGCCTATGCTTTAGTGACAGCCGGGATCTTGCCAGCGACGAAGGCGGCCAGGTCGACGATGCGATTGGAATAGCCCCATTCATTGTCGTACCAGCCGAAGACCTTGACGAGATTGCCTCCCATGACGTCGGTCAAGGTCGCGTCGAATACCGACGAGGCGCTGTTCCCGATGAAATCCCTGGAAACGAGCGGCACCTCCAGATACTGCAGGTAGCGGCGCAGCCGGGGGCTCTCGGAGGCCTTGCGGAAGACGGCATTGACCTCCTCCTTCGTCGTCGCCTTCTCGGTGACGACGCTCAGGTCGACGATGGAAACGTCCTGGGTCGGCACCCGGATGGCGATGCCGCTGAGCTTGCCCTTGAGCTCCGGCACCACCAGGCCGATGGCCTTGGCCGCCCCCGTCGAAGACGGGATCATGCTCACCGCCGCGGCCCGCCCCCGGCGCAGGTCCTTGTGAGGGAAATCCAGGATGACTTGGTCGTTGGTGTAGGAGTGCACGGTGGTCATGAGCCCGGACTTGACCGTGAAATTCTCGTGCAACAACTTGGCCAGGGGAGCCAGGCAGTTCGTCGTACAGGAAGCGTTGGAGATAATATGGTGCTTGTCGGGATCGTAGCGGTCCTCGTTGATGCCCATGCACAGGGTGATGTCCTCGCCCTTGGCCGGGGCCGAGATGATGACCTTGCGGGCGCCGGCCTGCAGGTGCGCCTTCGCCTTCTCCGCCTCCGTGAAGCGCCCCGTCGATTCTATAGCCAGCTCGACCCCGAGAGACTTCCAGGGCAATTGGGCAGGGTCCTTCTGGGCGATGACCTGAATGGACTTGCCGTTGATGCGTATCGAGGACCCCTCCGCCTCCACCGTGCCCGGATAGACGCCGAAGGTGGAGTCGTATTTGAACAGGTACGCCAGGGTCGGGGCGTCGGTCAAGTCGTTGACCGCGACGAATTCCAGGTTGGGATTCTCGATGCCGGCCCGAAGGACCAGACGGCCTATGCGGCCAAAACCGTTGATGCCTACCTTAACGCCCATTAATGGCCTCCCCCGCGGGAAGCGGTAGCCCCACGGTGATAAGAAGAGAGACTATCTTAGCGATTTAAGAGGACTATTTCTACTCTCTGCTCGGAAAAGGCCGCCGAATGCCCCTCGGCCGTGATGGTCTGTGGCATGACCATGAGATCGCCGAGCAGATACTGCTGTACCGCCGTTGCCTGGGATTCGGCGAGCTCCTTGGTGGAGGCGTAGGCCTGCACCTGCAGCGGGATGCCGCTGTAGCGGCGCTTGACCAGGTCGGCCGCCGAGCGGAGCAGCCCAATGCCGTTCTTTTCTACCGCCTGGCCGGCCTTCGCGTTGCCGAAGAGCATTGTAGAATCGAGGCTCACGTGCAGCCCGTCGGATTCCTGGTGCACGATCCCGGTGAATTGTAGCGTCTTGCCGACCTTCGTGCGCGGCGAACCGGAAGGGTCGGTGAATAGGAAGATGGGTGAGTACGAGCGCCCCGCCTTGATCCACTCGCCCTGGTCGTTCTGCCCGCTCCACAAGAGCTCCTCGGGCGGGTCGCTGGAGCCCTCGTAATGCTGAAAAACCCGGCCTTCCTCGTCGGCGATGTTGAGGGACCATTGGTAGGCCTTGGCCTCGCGGGAGTCCAGCTTGCGGCCCAAGGCTTCCGAAAGCTGCTCCAAGGGGTAGAAGGCGATGCCCGCCCGCTCGCTGAACGTGGTGCGCCAGGGCTCGACGACCCTCGCGTTGTTGAGCACCTCCGGGTGCGTGCGATGCCAGGATACCGTCAGGGGCGATTCGGCCAAGAGCAGCGACTCCTCCGGCTTAAGCGACGCCCGTATCGAGTCAAAGGCGTCGCTGTCGATCTGCAGCGGAGGCTTGCTCACCTTCAATTTGCTCGAATCAGAGCCTTTGATGATGACCTCGGTCGGCAAGTTCCCCCCGACAGAAGGGGTTTCCGGAGACGGCGTGGCGGCGGCGCTCGGGGCGGTGGGCTCGGGCGGTGCCGCAGGCGCGGCCGGCGGCGCGGCGGACTGCGGCGGCTTGGGCATGGCCGGTTCCTCTTTTTGCGGGACCGTGTCAGCGCTCATTCCCGGCAGCGACGGGATGGGCGCCCCCGGTTCGGCGCCGGCCGCCCGAAAGGCGCCGCAGAGCAGAAAAAGGATCCAAGTCTTCATCGGGTCACTCCAAGAGGAAGCGGAAGGTGATGATGCCCCATTGCCTTCCGGCGTCGAGTATCGGCTCGAAGCGCCAACGCTTGAGCGAATCCATCGCCAAGCGGTCCAAGCGCCCGAAGCCGGAGGTGGTTTCGACCCTCATCTCGGGCAGAACCTCGCCCGAGGCGGAAACGTAAAACCGTATGCGGACTTCGGCCTCCAATATCCCCTGCGCCGAGGCCCAGTCGGGAAATTTCGGTACTTCGTAATAAACCACCTTGCGGCCGGACAACGGCCCCTCTATCTCCACGGATTTCTTTTTTTCGCCCAGAAGGGAGGCCTGTTCGCGGGCGGGCGCCTGGGACTTGAGGGCGTCCATTCGGCGCGGCGCCGCCGGGGCCGATACGGGGGCCAAGGCCAGCGGAGCGGAGGCCGGAAGGAGTTCGGCCGCCTTGCTCAAGAGGTTCTTTCGAGAAGCGGGAGCCGCCTCCTGCGGCAGCAGGGCCTGCTCTGGCGCGGCCCGGCCCGCGCGGGGCGCGGCGGAAAGGGCCGACAAATCCTGCGGCATCAGCCGGCTGCGTTGCTCCTCGGCCAAGGCGGCCATCTCGATGACCCGCTTGGGCGCCCGCCGGATGCCAACCTCCTCGAGCTTGGGCAGCTCCGTGACGGAGGGCCGGCGCGTGCGGGCCTCCAGTTGCCCCACGTCCAGAGCCGCCTCCGCGCGTTTGCGGCTTAAATCGAGCGCGTCCAGCGACTCGTTCTTCTTGAGTCTCCCGCGGTCGTCGAGCTTTTGCGGGGCCTCCATGAGCAGCTTCCTGGAGGCCTCGGGCGTTTTGATCTCCATCGGCTTGATGGCCTGCGGAACGCTCGGGAGGGCCATTTTCAGGAAATTCCAGGTGCTGGGCGGCGAGGCCTTGGCTACGACCGTGGGAGCTTCCGGCCTCCTGGTTACCAGGAGGTCGACGTCCGCGATCACCCTCAGGGGCGCCTTCTTGGAGACCTGGTGGAGGTAGAGCCACGCGGCGGCGCCGCCCAGATGGAGCGCGGTCGAGAGGGTAACGGTCACGGGAAGCCTAGTTTCCATGGGGACCCTTCTTCTGGAGCGTGGCGATGGTCAGCGAGGAGGCTCCGGCCTCCTTGGCCCGCGCCATGAGATCGGTCAAAGCACCGTGCAAGGCCTGGGCGTCGGCCCGCAGGATCACCCATTTGGACTCGCTGTAGGCCAGGCGTTCCTTGAGGGCCTGCTCGAGCTCCCCAGTCGTCTTGTATTCCTTGTCATCGACGGCGTAGCGCCCGTCCGCCGACAGGGAAATCGTCACCTTGTCCTTCTCCTCCCCTTCCTGGGTGCGGGCCTTGGGCAGGTCTACCTTGAAGGCGGGATTCGAGAGCAGCGGGGCGGTGACCATGAAGATAATGACCAATACCAGACAGACGTCGACAAGCGGGGTCACGTTGATGCCGGTGACCAGGCCCTCCTCCGGGGCTTCGGCTGAGCGCCGCCTCATCCCTTCGCCCTCTCCTCCTTCATGATCGCCAGCTTCAGGGCGCCCGCCTGTTTGGCCGAATCGAGTATTTCCACCACCTGTCCGACCTTGTTCTTCTCGTCAGCCGTCACGAGCACCATCTTGTCCTTGGCGGCGGCCAGCGCCTCCTCGAGGGCCTTGAACAGGCCGTCAAAGGAGGCAGCCCTGCCGTTGATGGTCAGCGCCCCCTCGGCGCTTAGGCGCACCTGCACGTTCTCGGAGGCGGAGGCCTTGCCCTCGGCGGCCCTCGCCTTGGATTCAAGCACCTTGATGCCCGCCGTGACCGCGAAGGGGGCCACCGCCATGAAGATGATGACGAGCACCAGGCTCACGTCGACGAGCGGCGTGACGTTGATGTCAGTGATCTCATCGCCTTCGTTCTGCGGGCCGCCGGCCATCCCTTATTTGGCTCCCATCATGACCAAGAGACGCGAGGAAAACACCTCCATCTGCACCCCCAGCGTCTTCACCTTGCGTTGGAAATAGTTGTAGCAGATGACCGCGGGTATGGCGACGGCCAACCCTCCCGCGGTGGCGACCAGAGCCTCGGCGATGCCCTTGGCCACCACCGAGGGGCCCCCGGCTCCCGCAAGGGCGAGGTCGCGGAAGGCCTTGATGATGCCGACGACGGTGCCGAAGAGCCCGATGAAGGGCGCCGTGTTGCCCATCGTGCCCAGCACCGCCAGGTAGCGCTCCATCTTGAGCCGCTCCTCCATCCGCTTGGTGTTGAGCAACTCCTCGAGCTGGTCGCGGGAATGATGCCGGTTGACCAGGCCGTAATGGATCACGTGAGCGATCGGGGACGGCAGCTTCACGCAGGCCGCCTGGGCCTGATCGTATTTCCCACCCTCCAGGAACTTCCTGATCGAGGTCAATAGCTCGTCGCCGTCGATCTCGGCCTTGCGGAAAAACCACCAGCGCTCCAGGGCGAAGGAGACCGAGACGATGGAACAGAAAAGCAGTATGACCAGCGTGAAGCTCTCCTTGAATATCGCCAGATAATCGATTTCGCTTGGCATCAGTTCTTCTCCTCCGGCATCACCTGCGTGGAATTTTCCTGCCCGACGGCCGGCGCGCGCCTCGGCGCGGCCTTACCCGACTGGACGAGCTTGATCATTGCCGCCGCCCGCTCCTTGGCAGCCGCCGCGATCTGCCCGCCCGCGTTCTGCGCGAGGTCTTGGTAGACCTGCGCGGCGCGCGCGGGGTCCTCCGCTTTCTCGTAAGCCTCGGCGAGCTTGATCATCGCCTGGAGGCGGAAGGGATTGGCGGCGGGACGCATGGGACGCAGTTTTTCCCACTGCCCCAGCGCGGCCTCGGTCCGGTTCATTAGCGCGTAGACCTCGCCGGCGCGGTAGGCGGTTTCCAGCGCCGTTTCGGCCGGCCGGTTGGGGGCCTCTTCGATCCGCCGGAGGGTATCGAGGGCCCCATCGTAATCCTTTCGATCCTTCTGGATATTGAAGACTTCCCAGAGCGAGGCCTGGCCCATCTTATCCCCGCTCCCCACGACCGCCGCGTAGCGCGTATAGGCCTCCTGGGCGCTGTCGAGCTTGCCCAGGGCCTTGTAGCATAGGGCGAGGTTGAACTGGGTGGCCTGCGCGTGCTCGGAGCCCGGGTACTCCTCGAGAAGCCTCTGGTAGTACTCGGCGGCCGGCTGGTACTCCTTGAGGCTGTAATAGGCGCTCGCCAGATGGAAAAGAGCGCGCGGCGTGTCGTCGGAACGCGCGAAATTGTTCAAGAAACGCTGGTAGGAGGGCACCGCCTCCCGGTGCTTGCCTTGGGCGAAATACGACTCGGCCAGTAGGAACTGCGCCTTGGGCAGCTGCGGGTTGTCGGTGTACTCGACGCTGAACTGCTGAAACTCCGCCGCCGCCTCGGCGTACTTCTTGAGATCCAGCAAGCGGCGCGCGAGCCTGAATTGCGCGTCCGCAGCCAGGCTGCTGTGCGGCTTGGCGGCGATGATGGCCGCGAATACCGGCTTGAAGTCCAACTGGGGCGAGCGGTCGAACACCGCCTCCATCAGGTCGAGCGCGTCGTTGACCTCGGGGGCGTTCGGGAAGCGCCCGAGCAGGGTCGAGGCCTCGCGGATCGTCGCCGGATCGTCCTTGCGGTTAAAGGAGGCGTTGACGATGCGCAGGTAGGCCAGCGGCAGCTGGGGGCTGTCGGGATATTTCTCGATGATGCCCTTGTAGGCCGCGATGGCCTCGGGATATTTCTGGCCTCTAAACAGCGTGTCGGCCACCTGGTATACCGCCTGCTGGGCCTCCTTGGCCTTGGGGTAATTCTGGATCAGGCGCTGCCAGGTCTCGATGGCCTGCGTGTAATAGCGCAGATGGTAGAGGCTCATGCCCGAGCGGTAGAGGGCGGTCGAAGCGCTCGAGGAGCCGGGATTCTCGCGCGCGAACTTGTCGTAGAGCTGGTAGGCCTCCTCGTAATTTTTCTGGTTGTACATGCTGTCGGCGATGCCGAGTTGGTTCAAGCCGGTGAAGGTGAAGGTCGACGTCACGGCGGCAAGCATGTCCTGGAGCTTATGGCGCTCCTCCAAGGCCCGAGCGTCCTCCCCCTTCAAGCTGTAGGCCCAGGCGAGCCCGTCCTGCGCGTAGAAGGCCGCCGTGTCGTTCGGGTACACCTTAAGCAGCATCTCGTAGATGGCCTTGGCCTCGTCGACCTGGTTCAAGGCCAGGTAGGCCTCGGCCGCGTATAGGTACGACAGGCTGCGCCACTTCGACTGCGAGGGAGGCAGGTGCCGGAAGATGAACTGGTAGGAGGTCAGGATGGACTCGTAATTCTTCATCTTGTGCTGGGCCTGCAGGATCGAGAAAAGCGCCTGCTCGGCGATCTCGGAGGTCGGAGAGAGGTCGATGATGCGCTGGAAGGCCGAGACCGCCTCCGCGTTGCGGTTGAGGGCGAGCAAGGCGTTGCCCTGCACGAGGTAGACGTTCTTGGCGAGGGCGTTGGTCGGATACAGCGCCAGGAAATTCTGGCAGGTCTGTATCGCCTGGGCATAATCGCTCACCTGGAACTGGGTCCAGGCCAGCTTATAATGCGCCAAAGGCGAGATGCGGATGGTCTCTGGGTACTGCGTGATCACCTTGGTGTAGGCGAAAAGGGCCTCGCGCATCTGGTCGTTGACGAGGTAGGACTCGGCGATGAAGTACTGCGACAGGGGGGCGAAGAAATCCTGCGGGTAGCGGTCGAGCACGGATTGGAAACTGGATCGCGCATCGACGAAATTCCCCTTCTGGAAATGCGAGGAGCCAATCCGGTAAAGGGCTGAGACCTTCAGCCTGGAGTCGGGGTAGCGGCTCAAGAACCTCTGGTACTTGGCGATGGCGCCGTCATAATCCTTGGCCAGGAAGAACGAGTCGCCGGTGAAAAAGTCCGCCTCCTCCTTGAGCTCGGTCTCGGGATAATCCCGCACGAGGCGCTCGAAGGCGGAGGCCGCCAGGAAGGGCTTCTTCGATAGGAGGTAGGTCTTGCCGAGGTAGAACTGGGCCTCCGGGGTCTGCACGCGGGTCAGGGCTTTCTCCGCCGCGGCGTAATCGCCCTTGTGCAGGCTGATGAGCCCCTGCACGTAGAGCACCTCCGGGGTCTTGAGGTAATTGGGATACGTCTCGCCCAGGAGGAAAAGATTGGCCTCCGCCTGGCTAAACTGCTCCAGCGCGAGATTGGCGTAGAGGATGCCCATCCAGCTCTCGGGGATCAAGTAGGACTTGGGATGGCGTTTTTCGACCTGCTTGAAGGCCTCGATGGCCCCGTTCCAATCCTTCTGGTTGTAGAGCACCTCCCCTAACCGGTATTGGGCCGAGGAGGCCAGGGTTCCCTTGCGGTAGCGGTCGATGACGGTTTGAAAGGCGTCCTTGGCGCTCTCCAGGTAACTGAGCGCGGCGCTGTTGCGGGGCGCGAGCACCCGGGCCGAGGAGCTCTTTTTCGCCGAGGCCTCCGCACGGAGGACGGCAAGGGCCTGTTCCATGTAACCCTGTCCAATCATGAAATGCGCGTCATCGGAGCGCACGCTGGAGGGAAAGGTCTTGACGAAGCGCTCGAAGGCCTCGATCGCGGCGGTCTTATCCCGCTTGGTTTCTTGGTAAAGCTGGGAGGCGGACTGGAAAAGCTCCTCCTCGGCCTTCGTTGTGCCAAGATCCCTACGGCCGCCGAAGCCTATGGCCTCGGCCGGCGGGATCGGCGAAAGGGCGGCGCAGACGAGCAAAATCCCGAGCCTCTTCATGGGTTCAAAAGTGGCCGAAGGCTTTTCGTGCGGACCTCCTCCTGCAGCGCGGAGATCAAACGCTCGGGGCTTACCGGCAACTGGCGGCCGTCGCGCAGCCGCACGCTCACGACGCCGGCCTCCACGTCCTTGGGCCCCAGCACGGCCATGTAGGGGACTTTTTCGAGCGTGGCCTCACGCACCTTATATCCCAATTTTTCGGGGCTTAAGTCCAGCTCGGGCCGCAGCCCCGCCGCCCGCATCTGGTCGAAGAGCCGGCGCGCCGGGACTTCCTGTTGGTCCGTGAGGGTGAGGATCTTGACCTGCACCGGCGAGAGCCAGAGCGGGAACTGCCCCGCGTAATGCTCGATCAGTATGCCGAAGAAGCGCTCGATGGAGCCGTAGAGAGCGCGGTGCACCATCAGCGGGGTCCTGCGGGAACCGTCCGAGGCGACGTACTCGAGTTCGAATTTCTTGGGCAGGTTGAAGTCGAATTGCACCGTCGACAATTGCCACTGGCGCCCGATCGCGTCGATGAGCTTGACGTCGATCTTAGGCCCGTAGAACGCCGCTTCCCCGGGGATGAGCGTGTAGGGAACACCGCGTTTGCGCAGCACGCCTTCGAGCGCTTCCTGCGCCCCCTGCCAGTCGGACGCCTCCCCGCTGTACTCGGCCTTCCTCGCGGGGTCCCAGGTGGAGATCTCTATCGCATACTGCTCAAAGCCGAAGGTCTTAAACACCGCCAGGGCGAAATCCACGCAGCCGTCGATCTCCGAGGCGATGCTCTCCGGGGCGCAGAAAATATGGGCGTCGTCCTGGGTGAAGCCGCGCACGCGCATGAGCCCGTGCAGGACCCCAGAACGCTCGTAGCGGTACACGGTACCCAGCTCCGCCAGGCGCAGCGGGAGGTCGCGGTAGCTGCGCAGGCGGCTGCGGTAAATCAGGATGTGGAACGGGCAGTTCATCGGCTTGAGCTGGTAGTCGGCCTTTTCCACCTCGATGGGCTCGAACATGTTCTCCTTGTAGAAGCTCGTATGCCCCGAGGTCTTCCATAAGTCGAGCTGCGCGATATGCGGCGTATACACCACCTGGTAGCCGCGGCGCAGCGCCTCGCCGCGCAGCCATTCCTCCATGAGAAAACGCATCAGCCCGCCCTTGGGATGCCAGAAGATGAGTCCCGGCCCCGCCAATTCCTGGATGCTGAATAGATCGAGCTCAACGCCCAGTTTGCGGTGGTCGCGGCGCTTGGCCTCCTCGAGGCGTTTGAGATAGGCGTCCAATTGATCCTTCGAGGGCCATGCGGTGCCGTAGATGCGCTGGAGCATCGGGTTTTTCTCGTCGCCGCGCCAATAGGCCCCGGCGACGCTGAGCAGCTTGAAATGCCGGATCGGCCGGGTGTCGGCGCAATGCCCCCCGCGGCAGAGATCGGTGAAGGTGTCGTGGGTGTAATGGGTCACGGTCTGGCCCTTAAGCCCCTCGAGTATCTCGAGCTTGTAGGGCTCGTTGCGCTTGCGCCAATACTTCCGGGAATCCTCGGGGGAGATAACCTCCCCACGGAAGGGATGGTTCCCCTCGGCGATCTGCCGCATTCGTTTTTCGATCTTCGGCAGGTCCTCGAGGGTGAAATGATGCTCGGAATCGAAGTCGTAGTAGAAGCCGTCCTCGATCGCGGGGCCGATGGCGATCTTGGTGCCGGGGAATATCTCCTGGACGGCCTGCGCCATCACATGCGCGCAGGAATGCCTCAACTTGTCCAAGGACTGCTTCGAATTAGGGTCGGCGTCCTGTGTCGGATTGGCTGCTCGGGGGGATGCCGCCATCAGCTGTTGTTGGATAAAAAAATGGTGCCCAGTATAGGATTTGAACCTATGACCTTTCCCATGTCAAGGGAACGCGCTACCGCTGCGCCAACTGGGCGACTATGCCATACTTTCCCAGTCCACTACCGCTGCGCCAACTGGGCCTGTGCTGCCTTACCTTAATAAGGGGATCAGGCGACACTGTAACAAACTGGCCTATCCAAATCAACAGCCGCGCGTTGCCCGCTAAGTGTAAGGGACAGGCGTTAAGCTGTCAATACCGGCTTATTTTATCCTGAATCGGTCGATGAGGCCGGCGAAAAAACCGCCCAGGTGTGCGAGGATCAGATTTGGCAGGAAGAGTAAAATCAATACGATAGGAAGGATGACGGCAAATTGCTGCCATGCGGGCATGGATTCAAAAACGGCTGGAAAGCGGGATAGGAGAGCGATGAACCCGTTGCCGAGTCCCAAGCCTGCCAGAACCATGCCCGGCCTCATGCCGAGTTCCCTGATGTTGCGCCTATAAGAACTCGGTTCCTTGACCGTGATAGCGCGTTTTTTCTTGCCCGGCAGCATCGCGCTTAGCCGCAACAAAAAATTATCCCCCTTCTTTAATGGCGCGGCAGTGCGCGCAGCCGAGCCCTTCCGGCCCATTAATAGTTCCTCCGCGCGCTGTCCGGCGACGGATGATTCCTCCGGCGAAGCGTTCGGCTTGAGGCCAGCCTCCAATGCCGCGATCGCCTCCGCGGCGTTCTCAGAGATATTGGCCGATGCCGTTGCCGCAATACAAAAAGTCGCGGTTATGCAATAAATAACCCGCGGGCAGTAAACTGCGATTTGGTTCAACATGTCATCTTCTCCAGCGGTCTATGAAGCCTGCGAAATATCCGCCCACAATCCCGAAAATAAAATTGGGCAAAAGCAGCAATGTAATCGCCAATGCGACGTAAGGAAGGCTATCGAACTTCTCCGGCAAAAAAGAAGGAAAGAGAAGGGATTGCGCCGCCATAAAGCCAAAGGCAAGGGGAACACCAGCCATCATCATTTTCGGGCTCGCCGCTGAATTTAGAATACTATTACGATAGGAAATCGGCTCTTTGACCGTGATTGGTCCTTTCTTGCCGGGCAATAGTCGCGCCAGGAAATTGTTCCCTTTCCCTGGCGACGCGGCCACGGGCATTACGGCATTCCGCCCGCCGAGCAATAGCTCCTCCGCTCGCTGGCCTGCGGCGTTGAGGTTTTCGACGGAGCCGTCTGTTCTCAGCCCCTCCTCTAAAACGGAAAGGGCTTCCGATGCGTTTTGAGTCAACTCGGCGCCGGCCGGCGCAGAAAGTCCGAAATAAATCACGGCGATCAACGGAAACATCGATACACAGATCCCGTGGCCTATTTTACTGCGTCCGGACGCAGTAGAACACGCGGCGATAATCATTTTTCCAAATACCGGTCCATGACAGCTCCGACCATGCGGCCCAATCGATAGCCCAATGCGCCCAAAACAGGAGCCACGCCCATGGAGAGCACCACCAATGAGTAGAGCACGCCAGGAGCAACAGGGCCAGCTAGTTGCAAAAAAGAAGGGAGCACAAAAAATTGGGCGAAAATCCCCCCCACACCGCCTAGGGTGGCGCCTATCATTCCCCCTGAATCTTTGTAAGTCGCCGGCTCTTGAACGACGATAGGCCCTTTTTTCCGAGGCATATTAGCGATTAGGCGGCTTAAAAAATGAGCCCCCCTTTGAGCAGGCGCTTTTCCCGTTACGGAGGGTCTATCGCCCATGCCTGATATGATTTCTTCGGCCCGCTGACCGGCCGCATGGGAGCTTTCAACGGAATTGCCTGCCCTGAGCCCGTCCTCCAATGCCGCGATCGCCTCCGCAGCGTTCTCGGAGATATTGGCCGATGCCGTTGCCACGACGCAGGAAGTCATGGTTATTAGGCAGACGACCCTCCAATGAATTGCGCTTCGATTCATTCTACTGCGTGCGGGAAGAGCATAATTAATAGAGACGTCATTTTTTCCAACGGTCGATCAGCCTGCCCACGAACATCCCCAACGTGAGCGGCAACAGCATCGGCGATACCGGCACAGCGACGAGGGCCACCGCGAAAAGCAAATTCTTAAATTCGCCCGGCGGCACCATAGGCCACAATTGCTGAAGCACGAAGAAATTAGCGAAGAATAGGACCGCCATGCCCGGCAGCATTATTTGATGGGTGCCGATCTCCAGGGCTCTGCGCCTGTACGAAACCGGCTCCTTGACCGTGATGGGGCCCTTCTTGCCGGGCAATATCGTGCTCAGTCGCGCCAGGAAATTATTCCCTTTCCTTGGCGGCGCGGCCACAGACACGGTGGAGCCGCCACCCAACAATAGTTCCTCCGCCCGCTGACCGGCCGCATGGGAGCTTTCCAGAGAATTGCCAGTTGCAAGCCCGTTCTCCAATGCCGTGATCGCGGCGGAGGCGTTATCGGTCAACGCGGCCGAGGAAAGGCTCGAGCAAGCAAACAGCACTAGAAGCACCGTGTTTATCATCCGCGCGGCCCCCGCCAACAATCCAGCAGACGGCCAATAGCCCAGCCTATATTCCATCCCGAAACGCGGCCTATTTGGTAACCGCCTATGGCAGAGGAGATAATCATAGTTGCGATCACGCTTACCTGAATAAGATCCAAGGGGCCGCGGGACGAGGACAATAACCATTGGGTCAGCCCCATCGTCCATGCCCCCGCATAGGCGCCGCCTGCCCCTAAGCCGAGGCTCCCGATCTTTTCGCCGATGTGAGCACAGATATCCTTATGGGAGCGCGGTTCCCTGACGACGATCGACTTTCTACGGCCGGGCAACGGCGTGCTCAAGCGAGCTAGAAAATTGAGCTTCGATTCTGAAGACGCCTCCGCCCGCGGCGACCCTGAAGTCGACTGCCCCAACATCAGCTCCTCCGCGCGCCGGCCGGCGTCGGACATCTTCTCCATCGAAGCATTCGGCTCGAGGCCTTGTTCCAAGGCGGCGACAGCCTCCGAGGCGTTGAGCGTCAATTCAGCCCAGGCAATTTCCGAAAGGCCGAAATAAATCGCGGCGAATATCGGGAATATCGACACATAGCTACCACAAAGGCCTTTTTTAATGCGTCCGGACGCAGTAGAACACGCGGCAATCATTTTGGCCAATGTCGATCGATGAAAGTTCCGGTTAGACGCCCTAATCGATTGCCCAATACGCCGGAGGAGATGGTCGCGCCAACCCAGGCCCCCGCAAACACGGCCGTCGCCGCGATAGCGACTAACCATGATGCCAGCGATAAGGCATCGAATGAAAAAGGATTTTGCCAGAGAAAAGAAATTAGCTTAAAACCTGTTGCCAAAAATCCGCTCACGCCGCCCAGGGTGGCGCCTATAGGCCCCAGCGAGTCTTTGTAAGACGCCGGCTCTTGGACGATGATGGGCCCCTTTTTCCGAGGCATATTGGCGATCAGTCGGCTCAAAAAATGAGTCGCCCCTTGAGCAGGCGTTTTTCCCGACACCGTGGGTCCGCCACCCACGCCCGACATCAGCTCCTCCGCCCGCTGTCCGGCCGCCTGGGAGCTTTCCAGCGAGCTGCCAGGTTTAAGCCCATCCTGCAATGCCGCGATCGCCGCCGACGCGTTTCCCATACCCTCGGAGGACGCCGCCGATGCGACTCCCATGCCGAAGGCTATGCAAAACAGCGACAAGGGGATTCGTTTCCTCGGCGACGCAATACCGCCTTCGGACGCGCTTAAATCATTTTTGCGCACGGGAATCCCTCCAGGCACCGATCCTCGCGCCGAGAAAACGTCCCGCGGCCCAAGTCCCGAGAGTCAGGCCGACAATAAGGGCCGGCCAGACAAACAATGAGACTCCCTGAAGGATTGAATCGACATGGGAAGATGGAGCTCGGTGAATGAATTCCTTGGTCCATGGCAGTATTTGCAATCCCATCAGAGAACTCCCCCAGCCACCGATCAAAAATCCGGCATAGGAGCCGGCTGTCTTTAAACGGCGCTCATCCGTTCGGCGCGGCTCCCTGACGATGATGGGTTCCTGCCGCTTGGCCCGGGCGGTATAGGCAAAAAGTGCCCTAATCACCCCGCCCGCGTTTCCTTTCACGGAGCCGACCGAACCGCCGATCATGATTTCTTCCGCGCGCACACCCGCGGCATGACCAGCCTCCGGCGAGGCTCCTTGGCCTAAACCCGCCTCAAGCACCGATGCCGCCTCGGAGGCGTGTTCGATGGGAGACGCCGACGCGAAGGGCATGGATCCAAAGAGGAATAGAACAGCGAAAGCTATTTTTTCCATTTCCACCGATCGATGACGCCGCCGATCGAGCGGCCCAAAAGATATCCCGCTGCGCCGAAGGGAGCTCCCGAGATCAATATCGCAAGAGGCACTGAAGTGATCAGAAACACCAGCAAGACCGGCAAAAGGATAGGTGGGGAATCGGCCGGGAAAATTCGATTGACGAACGGGACTCCATACACCGTCATCCACCATCCGCCAAGGAGAGAGCCGCCGATCGTAAAGCCCAATAACCCGCCAGCAACCCGCCCTATGCTTCGATAGGATTTCGGTTCTTTAACGACGATCGGGCCTTTCCGCGGCAGTTTAGCGACCAGGCGGGCCAGCAAGTGAGGCGCCGATTTCACGCGCGAGCGTCCTGATACCGAAACGCGAGTGCCTCCCCCCAGCATCAGTTCTTCCGCCCGCCGGCCGGCGTCATGGAGCTCCTCTAGCGCATGTTCAGGCCTAAGACCCTGCTCCAAGGCTGAAACAGCCTCCGAGGCGTCATGGATCGGGTCGGCAAACGCCCGGGAATTCCCCAAAAATAGGAGCGATCCTAACACGAAATGCATCTTCATGAGGATAGTAGGCTAAATAAGTCCTCGCCTGAGCCGAAAGGCCTAATCTTGCCGGTCTTAAGACCTACGAACGAGCAGGCCGATCGGCCTAGCTTTACGCGCGTTTGGGAAGCAGATGAAAATTACGGATATGGCTAGGCCGATAATGGGCGAAATCTCGATCCACCGTAAACAGGGTCTTGATGTTCTCCCTTTCCGCGATGGATACCAGCGCGGCATCGGCAAAATCCATGGGCAAGTCCCGGTACTTTCGCATGAGCTCTCGAATTCTAGGGATCTCGTTCTGTCCCAGCTCCAAGGGGATCAGACTGCCGGATTCCATCAGCCTTAACACGGCGTCTTGGGCTTCGAAAGAGATTGACAACAAATGCAGCGCCTCCGTTACGGCCGGCCAGGCGGTGAACAGGGCTCCCTTAAAACTCTTTAATGCCCTGACGCAAGATTCATGATGCTTATCGTTGGAGCTAAAAAAGGCGATCAGGGGGCCGGCGTCAACGAGAACGCGCTCGGCGGACATTTAACGCCCTGCGGAAATAATCGTGCGCGCGCTCGGAAAGGTCCGCAGGGGCGTCCCGGCAAATCCCCAGGCTGTCCTTGATCTCATCGTAGGGCGAACGCTCCGAGCGAGCGAGCTTGTTCTCCCAATAACTAATCACCGCCTCACGAATCAAGGCGGAGCGGCTGCGCGTCCCGCCAAAACGGCGCGCCGCTCTCGAAAGAACCGACCTCTCACGCTTCTTGAGGCGAAGGGTCACGGTCATAAGTAATACTTATTGTAATACACGCCGTGAGTCCCGTCAAGGCGCCGGCTGCGCCCTGCGGGGATAACGCGCGGTGATTGTCGAGCGCATCCCCCCGCGGGTGTTGAAGGAGCCGGTCACCACGGCCCAATGGGGCTTGACGGCGCCGACGACGTCGTCGAGGATGCGGTTGACGGCGTTCTCGTAGAAGATGCCGAGATTGCGGTAGGCGAGGATGTAGTACTTGAGGGATTTGAGCTCCACGCATTCCTTGTCGGGGAGATACTGCAGCGTAATCGTCCCCACGTCGGGAAGGCCGGTCTTCGGGCAGATCGAGGTGAACTCGGGCATCTCGATGCGGATCTCGTAGCCGCGGTATTGGTTGGGCCAGGTCTCGATCGCCGGCAGCCGCTCGCTGCGCCCCGACCTAGCCTGCTGCGACGTGTATCCCAACGAGGTCCTTTTCTCACGCGGCATGTTTTCTCCTCAGTCTCAGGGAATTGACGATCACCGAAATCGAGCTCAAGGCCATCGCGGCGCCGGCGAACTGCGGCCTCAGCCACAGCCCGAATTGGGGCGCCAAGGCCCCGGCGGCCACCGGCAAGAGCAGGATATTGTACGCGAAGGCCCAGGCCAGATTCTGCCGGATGACGCGGCGGATGCGTCGGCTGAGCTCGATGGCCTCCATCACGTGGGCTAGGTCGTGGCTGAGCAGCGTGATATCGGCCGATTCCATGGCCACGTCCGTGCCACTACCCAAGGCGATGCCGATATCCGCCTGGCTCAAGGCGGGCGCGTCGTTGAAGCCCTCTCCGACCATCGCGACTCGATGCCCCTTGGCCTGCAGCTCGGCGACGATCTTGGATTTCTCGTCCGGCAAGAGCTCCGCGTAAACGGTGGAGATGCCGACCTTGGAGGCGACCGCCTCAGCGGCGGCACGGCGATCCCCGGAGGCGAGGATGAGGTCCAGGCCGATCGCCTTCAGGCGGGCGACCACCTCTTCGGCCCCGTCTCGGACCCGGTCGGCCAGTTGCAGCGTGCCGTAGAAAGCCCCGTCCACGGCCACGGCGACCACGGAGCCCGCTCCCGAAAGGGCGAGCGCCGCCTGCGGGATGCGCACCCCCGACGCAGAAAGCCAGGCGGCGTTGCCCGAGAGTATCGTTTCGCCGAAAGCCGCCGCCTTCACGCCCCTTCCGGGAAAGGCCTCGAAGGAATCGAGCGCGGCCGGCGAGATATTCCGGGCGGCGGCCGCCCTCCGGATGGCCTCGGCGAAGGGATGCTCGGAGCGCTGCTCGGCGGTGACCGCGTAGCGCAGCAGCTCGGCCTCGCTCTTGCCCGCGGCGGGTGCTAAGGCGGTCAATTCCGGGCGCCCCTCGGTGAGCGTGCCCGTCTTATCGAAGACCACGGCATCGAGCTTGCCGACCTTCTCGAGCGTCTCGGCGTTACGCAGCAGCACTCCGGACTCGGAGGCCTTGGCCATGCCGATCATAACGGCCATCGGCGTCGCCAACCCGAGGGCGCAGGGGCAGGCCACGGCCAGAACCGAGACGAAAGCCGTCATGGCGTTGCGAAGGCGCGGCTCCTTCCCGCGCGAGAGCCAAAACACGGCCGCGCCCAGCGCCAGCAAGAAAACAGCCGGTACGAAGACAGCGGCCACGCGGTCGACCAAGCGCTGGACTGGCGCCTTCGAGGACTGGCTGCGTTGCACGGCCTCGAGGATGCGCGAAAGCGCGGTGGTAGCGCCCACCTCCGTCACCGCCACGGTCATAGCCCCCGTCATATTGAGCGTGCCGCCGTAGACCCGAGCGCCAGGACCCTTTTCCGCGGGGATGCTCTCTCCGGTCAAAAGCGACTCGTCGACGGCCGAGAAGCCCTCCTCGACGACCCCGTCGAGTCCGACCTGTTCGCCGGGACGCACCAGGATGCGCTCTCCCTTGGCCACCTCGGAAAGGGGCACGACGGCCTCCCCGGCGGGGCGCAGCACGCGCGCGGTCTTGGGCGCCTTGCGCAGGAGTCGGCGCAGGGCGTCGGAGCTGCGCTTCTTGAAGGAGATCTCCAGCACCCTTCCCAAGGTCACCACGGTGATGAGCCCGACGGAAGCGTCGAAGTCCGGCATGCGCGAGCCAGGCGGAAGCTTTTCCGGCAAGAACACCGCCCAGCTGCCGAAGGCGTACGCGGCCCAGGTGCCCACGGACACCAGCGTGTCCATGTCCGCGCGCCGGTGCCGCAGGCTTTGCATAAGTCCTTGGTGGAAGTGCGACCCGCAGAAGAGCTGCGCCACCGTCGCCAGAGCCCAGACGGTGTAGATGGAAAAGTTGAAGAACCCATGCGACAGGATCGCCGCCCACAACGCGGCCGCGGTGATCAAGCGCATCTTGAGGGTGCGCAATCTTTTGCGCTCGGCCTCGAGCGCCGCCTTTTCGGCATCCTCGTAGCTCGCGGCCAATCCCGCCACGGGATAGCCGCGCTCCTCGACCGCGCGGCGGATGGCCTGTGCCGAAACCCGGGAAGAATCGAATTCGACGGAAGCCGTCTTGCTGGGCAGGTGGACCGCGGCCGAATAGACGCCGTCGAGCCCGGACAGGGCCCCTTCTATCTTGGACACGCAGGAGGCGCAATGCATCCCCGGGATGGGGAGCACGACCCGCTCGCGCTCGCTTACCGGCCGCTGAGGGAGCCTTGCCACGCCGCCTCCAAGGCGCTCATTCCGGACCATATCCCCGCGAATCCCAAGCGCACCGCCTCGTCTATACCCTTTCGCTCCTTGAGGGCCGCCAGGCATTGCGAGAAGCCGATGCGCCCGCCTCGCTCGATCATGAAGCCGGCGACATCGCCGACCTGTTGGTACCAACGGTTGACCTCGCGCTCCCGCTCGCTCGCCGGCACCAATGCCGCCATCTGGTCGAAGGGCACGGGCTGCAGCTGCCGGGGGAAGGTCGCCAGCGCCCGATGGCCCGTCGCCTGAGCCTCCTCGTAGACCGCCAGGCCCTCGTTGATCCAGCGGAGTTCGAGCGGCGAGCCGCCCATGTACTCGTGGAAGATCAAATGCGTCATTTCATGCGCCAGCACACCCGCCAGGTGCGGGCCGTCGTAGCTATAGATGGCGTTGTCGACCGTCAATCCCGCGGACCATGCGGCGAACTGCGTCTTCCTGTGGTATTCTCCCGCATCCGCGTAGATGACGATCTCGTAGAGCCCGCGTGGCCGGAAGGAATAAAGCCCCGTATCCCCCATGATCCGGTTGTATTGCGCCTCGGCGGCTTCCAATATTTCCGCAGCCCTGGAGGAACCATAGGCCTTCACGGTGAAATGCAGGCCGGAAACCTCCTTGCCCCCTGGGTCGAGGCCGGGAAAAACGCCGGAGGCGAGCGTGGAGGTCGACTCCGCCGGCGCGGAGCCTTCCGGAAGGGAGACGCAGCCCTGAAGCGAGAGCAGCAGCAGCGCCCACGACGAGAAGCGCATGGTTCGCATTGTATAAAATTGTCTAACATGGGCTGGTGAAACCCCGGCCCGTCCTACAGGTGCAGACCCTCAAGATCGAGCGCATGGCTCCGGAAGGCCAGGCGATCGGGCGCGCTCCGGGCGGAGGGAAGGTCGTTTTCGTCCCCTATGGGGTTCCCGGCGACGAGCTTGACGCCGAGACCGTCTCGAGCAAGGGCGGCTATTCGGTGGGCCGCTTGCTCGCCTTGCGCACTCCCGGGCCGCAGCGGATCGACCCTCCCTGCCCGCTTCACTTCTACGTCGGCCGCCAGGATCCTTGGTGCGGAGGCTGCGATTGGCAGCAGATGGACACCCCGGCTCAGCTCGAACACAAAAGGGCCTTGGTGCTCGATTGCCTCAAACGCATCGGAGGACTGCCGACGGTCGAGGTGGGGCCCTGCCTGCCCTCCCCCAAGGCTTGGCGTTACCGCAACAAGGTACAAGTCCCTTTCGGGCTGCAGGACGGGCGCATCGTTGCCGGCTTCTACTCTCCCGGCAGCCACCGCATCGTCGATTTCCAGGATTGCCCAGTCCAACCGGAGCTGTCCGTGCGGCTGACCCTCCGGCTCAAGGACTGGGCGCGCGAAAAGCGCTGGCGTGTTTACGACGAGAGGCTACACCGGGGCTGGCTACGGCACGCGCTCATCCGGGTAAACCGCCACGGCCAAGGGCAATTGACCCTGGTTACCCGCTCGGCGGAATTCCCTGGCCAAGAGGAATTCGTGGCCGCCATGCGCCGCGCCTTCCCGGAGCTCGTCGGCCTTTTCCAGAATGTCCAGGAGGAGAAAACATCGGTGATTCTGGGAAGCCGGTGGAGAAAGCTATGGGGCAGCCCTCATCTGGAAGAGAGGATAGGCCGCTTGAGGCTGCTCTGTTCGCCCGGGGCGTTTCTTCAGGTCAACACGCCCGCCTGCGAACTGCTCTATGAGCAGGCGGAGCGCGCCTTGACCGCCGGAGGCTTCCATCCCGGCTTCCTGGCCGATCTCTACTGCGGGGTCGGCTCCATCGCGTTATGGCTCTCCCCATCGGCCGACAAGGTGCTCGGCCTCGAAGAGAATCGAGAGGCCGTTGCCGACGCTTGGGCGAACGCGCGGGCCAATCATGTCTCCAACGCGAGATTCATCGCTGGCCGCGCCGAGACTCTGCTTCGCCAGCTGCGCGAGGAATGGGAAAGGCGGCCTCCGGGCTCCTGCGCGGTCGTTCTAGACCCGCCACGCTCAGGTGTCGCCAAACCCATACTCGCAAGCCTTCAGGCGCCAGCCGTAGGCCGGATCGTCTACGTATCCTGCAATCCGGCGACATTCGCCCGCGACGCCGCATTATTGTCTCAAACGGGCTTTGGTCTTAAGCAAGTTCAACCGGTCGATCTGTTTCCCCAAACCTCCCACGTGGAACTCGTGGGCGCGTTCGAACGGGTAGGTCTTTAGGCCTAGATTCTGATGGGTCCTTGACCCCTGGAAATCGCGGGCTTTAGGGGCCATACTAAAGCCATGAGCCTAGCGCGCCTAGCGTTGATCCTTTGGACGGCCGCGCTGTTTTCCGCCGGTCGCGCCGATGCGGCTGGTCCGGAGGAAGGGAGCTTCAAGAAGCTCTTTGCGCACGAGCTCGATTGGCAGGTCTATCAACGCCTTTCCCAGGACCCGGCGAAAGCGCCGCTCAAGACGGGTTTCGACAACGACTGGTCGCGTTACGCCGACAACCCTCTTGAGGAGAAGGGGCGCCCCGCCTTCGTGGAGACCTGGAGGAAAAAATTCCAGTCCTTGGCCGCGGAGTACATGGCCACCGACGAGATGACCGATTCCAAGCGCGCCGAGTGGCAGAAATACGTGGACCTTCCCCCTCCAACGCCGATCGAGCTCATGGTCAGCGGCAAGCAGGCCTTGGAAATGGCCGGCCTGCAGAAGCCGCCGGAAGTAGCCCCTCCGGACGGAGGTGCTGCCAAAGCTGCCGCGCGAGGGCCGGTGCTCGCCGAGAGGCCCAAGCCCGCGCCAGGATTTTCCGTCGACACCCCGCCCACTCCGGGCGAGGATAAGGGAGAAAAGAGCAAGACGCCGCAGTTGAGAATTAAGCTTTACGAATCCATTAGGAATTGGGGAGTCTGGGTCGGTACCGGCTTCATATTCGGTGCCGTCATGAATTCCGGCATGGGCGGCGCCCTGGTGCTCGGGATGCCCTGGCTTCTCGCCGGGGTCCTCGCGGGCTGCGCCCTCGGCCTTCTCGTGAAGGCCACGACCAAGGACTAATCTAGGCCCTTCGTCCCATTTCCCCGTTAGGTCCGAAGGCGCTTGGCAAATTCCAAAGCTCCGGCTACAAATAAGGCATGAGAAAAGCACTGTTCTTCACCTTTCTATTTTTAGGGGTGGGTCTCGCGCACGGCAAAGAGGATTTTTCCCACTTGAAAGACATGGCGCAAGATATCGCGTCTTCCCCGGAAGAGGGGCTAAGCAGCGCCTTCGATCGCGGATCGAAGCGCTCCCAGGGCATCACCCTTGGCTCGGCTCGCCGGCGCGGCTCCGTGAACGCGGCCGCGCCGTTACAGAAGGCTCAAAAGCCGGTCGGCATCCCGGTCGGGGGCTCGGGCGACGACGAGGAGGAGGAAAAGGCCCGGAATCTGGTGGAAAAAAAGATCGGGATGTCGGCCGTGGCCTTCATGGTGGGGACGCTGATCGGAACAGCCGCCACGAACAGCTTTATCATCGGGGGAGTTCTCGGACTGGCGGCGGCGATACTGAGCTGGGTGACGTTCGATTCCGTATTTACGAAGCCGGCCGACTGATCCGCCGGCCCTGCGCGTCGAAGAAATAAAAGGCCCCGGGCTCGAAGCGGAGTCGGACCTGGCTTTTTAGGGCGAGCCCCGTTTTCCCTTGTATGCGGCATAAGAGCCGCTCCTGCCCCAAGGAAAGCTCCGCCCAAGTTTCGGCGCCCATCGGCTCGATCAGCTCGAGGCGCCCGCATATCCCCTCTCCGGCGTAGGCCTCCAGCAGGATATGCTCGGGCCTAAGTCCCACGGTTACGCGGGAAGGCAGCGCCGCCTTCATCGAATCGGGTAATGGCCACAACTGGGAGCCGATTCGCAGTCCCGAGCCCTCGACGACGGCTTCCAAGGTGTTCATTGGGGGCTTGCCGATGAACTGCCCGACGAATAGGTTGGCCGGGTTTTCGTACACCTCCATGGGAGTCCCCACCTGCTGCGGGGCTCCTCCCTTGAGGATGACCATGCGGTCGGACAAGGACATGGCCTCCTCTTGATCATGGGTGACGTAGAGCGTGGTCACCGGGAAATCCTGGTGGAGTTTTTTGAGCTCCATGCGCATCTGCGCCCTGAGCTTGGCGTCAAGGTTCGAGAGCGGCTCGTCCATCAGGAATACCCGGGGCTGGCGAACCAGGGCGCGGCCCAACGCCACCCGCTGCTGCTGGCCCCCGCTGAGCTGCGCGGGCCGCGACTCAAGCGCCTGCGAGAGCCCCATCAATTCCGCCATGCGCTCGACGCGGCTACGGATCTCGTCCTTGGGCAGGCCGCGCACAAGTAGGGGAAAGGCGATGTTCTCGCGCACCGTCTTATGGGGATAAAGGGCATAGTTCTGGAACACCATGGCCACGTCCCTTTCGCGCGGGCCCAGCGCCCCGACGGGCCGGCCGTCGAAAAAAATCTCGCCGACGCTGGCTTCCTCCAGCCCCGCGATAAGGTTGAGCAAGGTGGTCTTGCCGCAGCCCGAGGGGCCGACCAGGCAAAAGAACTCCCCGTCTTCGATCGTCAGCTCGAGCCCGGACAAAACGGAGTTCCTCGCGAAGGCCTTGCCCAGGCCGCGGACCTCGATCTTGGCCATTACCCCTTCACCGCTCCCTGCGTCAAGCCGGCCACGATACCCCGTTGGAACAGACAGGCGAGTAGGATCACGGGAAGGCAGACGAGCACCGAGGCCGCGGCGATGTCGCCGAATGGCGTCTCGTGAAGGCCCTGGAATAAGGCGACTCCCACCGGGACGGTCCTGGAGGCGTCGGTCGTCGTGAAGGTCAGCGCCATTAGGAACTCGTTCCAGGAAAAGATGAAGTTCAAGATGGCGCAGGCGGCGATGCCCCCCTTGGAAAGCGGCAGATGGATGCTCCAAAAGGTCTGCCAGGCGCTAAGCCCGTCGACGCGCGCGGCGTGGAAAAGCTCGCGCGGGATCTCCTTGAAAAAATGCGTCAGGGTCCACAGCGTCAGGGGCAGGGTGAAGGTTGTATGCGTCAGGACCAGGGCCGCCCAGCTGTCGCGCAGGCCTAAGGCGCGCACCAGCAAAAACAGAGGGGCGAGCAGGGCCACGGCCGGCAGCATCGAAACGCTCAGCGTCAAGCCGAGCACGAGGCCTTTGCCACGGGCCGGCAGTTGGGCCAAGGCGAAAGCGGCGAAGCCGCCGGCGAGCAAGCTAGCCAAGGTGGTGGCCGCCCCCACGCCGAGGCTGTTGACGACCAGGCGCAGGAAGGTCGGGTCGGCGAGCACCGCCCGGTAATGCGCCAAGGTCGGACGCGGGGGCAACAGGGGCGGAAGCCGCGCGAGATACTCGTCGGGCCTCAAGGAGGTCTGCACCTGCCAAAGGAAGGGGGCCAGCGACCAAAGGGCGAAGAGTGCGGCGACCCAAACCCCGAGCACTCGGCCAATGTTCATGCCGAAGACGGGCGGAGGCGGCCCATGCATAAGAGGAAAAGGGCGCTGACGGCGGCCGACAGTAGTAGAACCGCGATCCCCACGGCGGAGCCGTAGCCGAATTCTAGGCTTTGGAAAAGCTTTTTATAGGCGAAGACCGAGAGCGTCTCCGTGCTCCCGGCGGGCCCTCCCCCGGTCAGGACATAGACGACGTCGAAGACGCGGATGGAATCGAGGCTCCTAAAGAGCAGCGCCACCAGGGCCATCGGCTTGAGCTGCGGCCAGGTGACATGAAGGAAGGTCGTCCAAGCCCCCGCTCCGTCGACGGCCGCGGCGCGATAGAGGGGTTGGGGGATGGACTTTAACCCCGCCAGCAGCAACAGGGTCATGAAGGGCGTCGTCTTCCAAATCTCGGCCAGCATCGCGGCGGGCAGCACCAGGCGCACATCCGCGGTCCATACCACCGGCTCGGCGATCACCCCCAGGCGCAGCAACAGGTAATTGAGCAGACCGAAATTCCCGTTGTAGATCCACTCCCAGATCCGCGCCGAGACCGTCGTCGGGACGATCCAGGGGATGAGCAGGACGGCGAGAATCCAGCGATGACCGCGGAAATCCCGGCGCAGGGCGAGGGCGCAGGCCAGCCCCAAGGCGAACTCGACGGCGACGGAGACGAGGGTGAAAGAGAGCGTCACGGCGGCGCTGCGCAAGAAGCGGGGGTTCTGCGCCAGATGGACGTAATTGGCCAAACCCACGTACTCGTTGACGCCGAAGATCGGGAAACGGCGGTGCAGGCTCATCCAAAAGGTCACGACTATCGGGAATACGGCCGTCGCCGCGATCAGCAGCAAGGCCGGCCCCAGCCACAGGGTCGCCGTGGAGCGCCTCATCGCCAGCGCCCCAATATGGGTTTGGCCTGTATCTCGATGTCGACGATGGCCTGCTTCGGCGTCTTGATCCTCACCAAGGCGGCGGAGATCTCCGTCTGGAATATTTCGGACAGGCTCATATAGAACGGCGAGACGGGCCGGGGCCGCGCGTTCGACAAGATCTTCTCGAATAGCGACAAATGCGGATGGCGCGAGAGCAGGTCCTGGTCGCGGTAGAGCGCCGAGCGAGTCGGGAGGTAGCTCAAGCGCTCGTAGAGCAACTTCTGCACGGCGAAGGAAGTGAAATATTCCGCGAACAAGAAGGCTTCCTGCGGGTGCTTGGAATGTCGATTGACCCCGAGGTACCACCCCCCCAACGTGCTGACGCTGGGCTGGCCCGGGAAGCGCGGCAGGGGAGCCAACCCCACCTTCTGGCGGATGCTGGCGTCCGACTTATTGAAAATGCCGAGAACGTAGGGCCAATTGCGCAGGAACAAGGCGTTACCCTCGCTGAAGACATGGCGGGCGACCTCCTCGTCGGCCGCTAGAACGAGCTTCGGGGAAACCTTGTGGAGGTATACCAGGTCCACCATGAGCTGCAAGGCCTCCTCGGCCCGCCCGCGGTCCATCACCCAGCTCCCGTTCTCGCCTACGACCTGCACCCCGTTGGACCCGAAGAACTCCATCGCGTCGCACATCAAGCCCTCGTATTGCTTGCCCTGCCAGAGGAAACCGGACAAGTTCGGATTGTTCTCGCCGCGGAGCACGGTCTGGGCGGCATGGATGAGCTCCGGCCATGTCTGAGGCACGCCGAGCCCGTACTTGGCTAGGAGGTCCTTGCGGTAATAGAGCAGCCCCGCGTCGGTGAACCAGGGCACGCCGTAAATGCCTCCCTGGAAGGTCGCCGCGCGGATGGTCGCGGGAAGAAATTTGGCCTGCTTGTCGGCCGAGAACCAGGGCGAGAGGTCCATTAGCCATCCCGCCCGGGCGAACTCGGCGATCCAAATGATGTCGAGGCCCATCACGTCGATAGCGTCGCTCTTGCCTTCGAGATTGATAGCGTAGAGCTGATGCTGCTGGCCGGAATCCCAGGGCATCACCTCCTCGGCGACATGGATGGAGGGGTGCTCGCGCTCGAAGCCCTCGATCACCTGGTGGAAAAAGGCCTCGAACCCGCTGACCCTCCCATGCCGGAACACGATCGTCACCCGGTCGGAGGGTCGCGAGGGCAATGTTTCTTTCGGCTTACCGCAGGCGGACGGTAGCAGGAAAAGGAGAAGGACGGCGCGCCGAATCATGCCCGGCGTTCCTCTTTGCCAAGCATCCACGCCAGGCTCAGCGCGCCGACGGAAATGCACGAATCGGCGATATTGAACACCGGCCAGACCCTCAGGTCGATGAAATCGATGACATGCCCGAACGCCAGCCGATCATAGAGATTGCCCAGCGCCCCGGCGATGACCAGAGCGACCGCATAGCGGGAGCCGGACCGCGCGGAGCACCAGCGGCGCCGGGCGACGAGCAGGCCCCCCAACAACACGATCGAGAGGGCGATGAAAAAGGCGTTGGAGTCCTGCAGCACGCCGAAGGCCGCGCCCGTATTCTCCACATAGGTGAGCCTCAAAAACGGAAATATCTCGATGAAGGAGCGCGGGGCCAGGAAGCGCTGGGCCCAGGACTTGCTCCAGCGGTCGGCGAGCAGGATCGCGCCGATCAGAGCCCCTTCCATCACGCCTTGAGTTGAGACACGCATCGCGCGCAGAGGTCGGGGCGCTTAGGGTCTGCGCCGATACTCGTCTGGAAGCGCCAACAACGGGCGCACTTGGAGCCTTCGGCCTTGGTGACCTCGATGCTGAGCCGACCGTTTCCCTCCTTGACCTCCACCTGGGAGACCAGGAGTATCTCCTCCCAGTTCCCGCGGTACTCGCCGAGCCACGGCGCGTCCGCTCCGGCGGCTAGGATCACCTTCGCCTGCAGGGAGCTACCCAGGGCTCCCGCGGCGCGTTGGGCCTCGATGCGCTTGTTGACCTCCTCGCGTATGGAGAGCACCGAACGCCACCGCTGCCCCAGCCGCTCGTCCGTCCAACGCGCCTCGGCCCGCGCGCCGTCGGCGAGGAACACGCTCTCGGCAATAGGGTGCTTGGAGCCCAACGACGAAAGCATCCGGCGCATTTCCTGCCAGGCCTCCTCGGCGGTGAAGGAAAGGATCGGCGCGGCCAGGACCAAGAGCCGCTCGAGCGTCCAGTACATCGCCGTCTGCGCCGCGCGCCGCTGCGGGTTCTCGCGAGCGAGGGTATAGAGCTTGTCCTTGCAGGCGTCCAGGTAAAAGGCCGAGAGCTCGAGGTTGCAGAAATCGACGAGGCCGCGCGCCGCGTCCCGGAAGCGGAACCCCTCGTAGGCTTCGGCCGTTTGCTTGATGACCAACGACAGGCGGTGCAGGATGTAGCGGTCCATCTCCCCGAGAGACTCCAGCGGGACGGCGTGCCTAGCCGGGTCGAAGTCGCAGACGTTTCCCAAGAGGTAGCGGAAAGTGTTGCGCGCCTTACGGTAGGCCTCGGAGGGGACCTCCAGCAGCTTCGGCGAAAGCCTCACGTCGTCGGAATAGTCGGCGAGGGCCACCCAAAGCCTCAGAACGTCGGCCCCCAGTTTGTCCGTGACTTCCTGCGGAGCGACGACGTTGCCTAGGGACTTGTGCATCGCGCGGCCCTGGTCGTCTAGCACGAAGCCATGGGTCAAGACCCCCTTATAGGGGGCCTTGCCGGCCAGCGCGACGGAGGTGACCAGCGAGCTCTGGAACCAACCGCGGTGCTGGTCCGAGCCTTCCAAGTACAGGTCGCAGGGCGACTGCCCTTCGCCTAGGACCGCCAGCCAGGACGCTCCCGAGTCCATCCACACGTCGAGGATGTCATCTTCGCGCCGGAACGCCTCCCCACCGCATCGGGCGCATGATTTGGGATCGATGAAGCCCCAGGATAGCTCATCCTCCTTCGCGCCGCCCAAACGCACGTTTTTGCCGGGCGACTCGAACCAAAAATCCGAGCCCTCCCGGGCGACGCGTTTTTCGATCGATTCGATCACCGAGTCGTCGTTGAGGAACTCGCCGCACGCCGCGCAGAAGAGCGCCGGGATGGGAGTGCCCCAGACCCTCTGGCGCGAAAGGCACCAATCGGGCCGCCCCTCGACCATCGCCGATATCCGCGCCTGCCCCTCGGGAGGGACCCAGCGGACCCGAGAGATCGCCTCGAGCAGCTTTTGGCGCAGCCCGCCGCGCTCGACGCTCAAGAACCACTGCTCCGTCGCGCGGAAGACGATCGGATTCTTGCAGCGCCAGCAGTGAGGGTAGCTGTGTTGCAATTGGGATTCGCATAACAGCAGCTCGCGTCGACGCAGCGAGTCCAGTACCGCGGGGTTGCCCTCTTTAAACACCTGCATCCCCTGCAACGGCCCGACCTCGGCGCCAAAACGCCCGGATGCGTCGACGGGGCAAAAGATTTTGAGCTGATATCGCTGGCCCGCGTAAAAATCATCGGCGCCGTGACCGGGAGCGGAATGGACAATGCCGGTGCCGTCCTCGGCGCTGACGAAATCCGCCAATAAGCCGACGCCGATTCCCCCGAAAGGCTTCTCGTACTCGAAACGCACCGCCTCTTTCGGGGCCGATGCGAGTTCACGCCCGAGCCAGGAACGGATCTCGCGAAAGCCCTTCGCTCCGAGCGCGCCGGCCACCGCCTGCAGCCGTTGCCCCGCGACGAGGAACCGGCGCGCACCCGCGGCTAATTCGAAATCGGCCAGCACGTATCGGAGCTCCGGATGGAAGGCGACGGCCATGTTGGCCGGCAAGGTCCACGGCGTCGTCGTCCAGATCAGCACCTCGGCGGGATCATTCCCGACCCAATTCTTGATTGGAAAAGCGACGTAGATCGAGGGTGAGGTTTTGTCTTTATACTCGACCTCGGCCTCGGCCAAGGCGGTCTCGCAATGGATGCACCAATATACCGGCTTGAGGCCGCGGTAGATGTAGCCTGCCTTCAGCAGCGACCGGAAGGCGCCGATAACCCGGGACTCATACTCCGGAGACATCGTCGTGTAGGGATGGTCCCAGTCACCGAACACGCCCAGGCGGCGGAACTCCTCTTTCTGTATCTCGATGAATTTGGCGGCGAAGGCGGCCGCCTTGCGCCTAAATCCCACCGGATCGGTGATCGAGCGCTTGTCGGTCTTCATCTCCTTGAGCAGGGCGAGCTCGATGGGCAGGCCGTGGCAGTCCCATCCCGGCACGTAGGGGGCGCGCCGTCCGGACAAGGCGCGGGACTTGACCGTCATGTCCTTGAGAATCTTATTGAGCGCGTGCCCGATATGGATATGCCCGTTAGCATAGGGCGGACCGTCGTGGAGGACGAATCCCTTTTCCCCCCTCTGCATCCTCCGGTAAACGTCCTTCTCCCGCCAGAACTCGAGCCATTGGGGCTCCCGCTTGGGCAATTCCCCGCGCATGGGAAACTGAGTCTTGGGAAGGTGTACGGTGCTGGAGTAATCAGCCATGAAGAGAGGGATCAGTCGGCCAAGAGATGCCGACTGATGATGAGCTCCTGGATCTGGCTGGAGCCCTCCCCGATCTGGTAGAGCTTCGCGTCCCGGAAATAACGCTGGACGGGATTGCGCATCAGGGCGCCGTGGGGCCCGAAAAGATCGAGAATCAAGGTGGGCGCCTTCATCGCCAGGTCCCCGCTCATGAGCTTGGCCATGGAGGCTTCCTTCGAGTAGCGCTCGCCGTTGTCAACGAGCAACGCCGCGCGCAGCGTCAACAGGCGCGCGGCGTCGATCTCGGTGGCGATGTCCGCCAAGAGCTTCTGCGCCCCCGTGAGCCCGGGATTATCGGGGCGGATCTTGAACTGGTGCTTTCTCGGCTTGACCCAGCGGATTCCCTCCTCGAGAGCCCCGCGCGCGATGCCCACGGCCACGCCCGAGATGCCGACGCGGCCGCCGTCCAAGACGCGCATGACATCGCCGAAGGCGCGGCCCGGCTCGCCCAGGACATGCTCGGGGCCCAGGCGCACGCCGCTTAAGTGCAGCTGCGCCGTGTCCGAGCCGCGGATGCCCATTTTTTTCTCTTTCTTTCCGACCTCCAGGCCCGGCGTCCCCTTATCGCAGACGAAGGCCGTCAACGCCTTCTCCCCTGTCCGAGCCATGATCACGTAGACCCCGGCCACGGAGCCCTGGGTGGTGAAGGTTTTCGAGCCATTGAGCACCCATCGGCCACCCTCGAAGACGGCCGTGGTCTTGATGGAGGCGGCGTCCGAGCCCGCCCCAGGCTCGGTCAGGGCCCAGGCGCCGAGCACCTCTCCCCGCGCCAGGCGAGACAGATACTTCTGCTTTTGCGCCTCGTTGCCCGTCAGGAAGATGTGGCCGGAGCAGAGGGAATTGTGCGACTCGACGGTCAGCGCCAGCGAAGCGTCGGCCCGGCCCAACTCCTCGAGGATGAGGCAGTAGCTGACCGTATCGAGCTCCTGGCCGCCGTACTTCTTGGGGAAAAAGATGCCGAACAGGCCCAATTTCTTGGCGCCCTCCACGAAATCCCAAGGGAATTGCTCCTTGATATCGTACTCATGCGCTCGGGGCAGCACCTCCCGCTCGCAGAATTCCCTGACTTTCCTTTGGATTTCGAGGTGATGGGGCTTTAATTTGAAGTCCATCGCCCGTCATCATAACATTTTAGTCCCCAAGCTCGCCTTTCCATAGAAGCCATCCAAACCTGTCAGGCGCCGTCTACAATCACCGCGAAACTGCATCGAGAGTCGATCTCTCTAAAACGTAAAGTTTATTTCTTGACGGCGCCTTACGCCTGCAAACTTGGCTTTCGGCCTACGCCCACATCATTCCTCGCTTGCGTACCTTTCGGGTTGCAGGTGCGCCGCATTTGTTGCCTTGGCTCGAACCCACGTTTTCGTGTTCCAACAGGTTTTTGGACGGCTTCTAAGCATAATAATGTTATTACTCGCGCTGGAAGTACGGACCGCCGAACGCCCTTCGGCCGGCCAGAAGATTATGCGGCCGACAAAACTGCCTGAGCCCCTCGGGTTGGTCCGAGGATCCGCCGAGGGCGTAAGGCAGCTTATGATCGAACTCCAACCAGGCCCGACTTTCGCAGCGCACCCCGTCCGATCCAATGAAGACGCATCGGCCGCCATCGCGCTCATGCACCGTTTGCTTAACCGACTCCGGGATATACCGCGAACGTTTAAGGCCTTCTCGATTCCCCGTCGTCGGGCGCCGATGCTCGGGCCCGCTTTTGCGGCGGTCCCGATCGTGCCGATCCAACAACTCGCTAAGCGCCAGACCGATAACGGCGTCTGTTTCCCCGTTAGGGAATCGATGCCGCAATATTTCCTTGGCCCGAGCGATCATGTCTATGGTCGTTTTACTCGCGGCGAAGCGAAACTCGTATATCTCGGCATTCACCGTGGTCTGTAGAGTCCCGCTTACGTATTGACCGAAAAGATCGGGATCAGCAGAAGCCTTCGCATCGACCGAAACCTGGCTTAAAGCCGGCAAGAGGGAATCGGGACTACCCAAAGCCGTCGCATCTTCTGACGCACGGCTTATAACCGGCAGAACGGCGACCGAAGCAATTTCCGTCAGGGACGGCGCCGCGACTATCCGGATCATATCCCTCGGAGGCTGCTTAGGATTTAAGGCGGCGACAATCCGCTCGACCTCCTCCTTGCTTTTGCCGGACGCTCTTTGAAGCAGCCGTTGGTGATTTTCCGAAGTCAATAGCGGGGCAAGCATCGTCGCGGCCGATAAGCAAATCTCGCCTTCGCCTATCATCCGCAACAGCGAACGGAATCGGCGTCCCTTGCGGGCCACAGCGATCCGACGATAAGCCCCGGCCCGCGAGTATTTAAGGATCCGCGTGCAATATTCAAAGGCCGAAGGGTACCCCTTGCTCTCGGGTAGTTGTCTGCGGTCGAACTCCCCGAGCCGAATGAGCAGGGCTATAAGCGACCGACGCTCGTTACTTGCGGCCTCGAGCAGTTCCGCGGTCAACCGCTCATCGGTCCAAGCGGCCGTTTCTTTGAACTGCCGTTCGATTTCGTCCATATGCCTCCAGACCCATATTCCTCCATATGCCTCCACCCATATATACGAATAACAGGTCGATTTAGTTCCATCCCGTGACTTTCAAATCAAAAAACGCTGAGAGCAAATAGGATTTTTTCTTTCCAGTCTCACCGGTGAGACTGGAAAGAAAATTCTGCCGGTCTTAAAAGCATTATCTCTCCGAAAAGTCACGGGTTTTTTGTGGATAACAGCAAAGCCGCAGCCAAAGACGGCGCAGGCATCCACCGTGGGTAGCTGAGTACGAGAAATTTTCTATAATCCCGCGATGAAACAGCTCCTCCTCCTGTTCCTCTGCGTCTCCTTCGCCTCCTCGGAGGCACCACCATTGATACCCCGCGAGCTGCTCTTCGGCAATCCGGTCAAGGCTTCGCCGAAGATATCGCCTGACGGCAAAAAGCTTGCCTATCTAGCGCCCGAGAAAGACATCCTGAATGTCTGGGTACGTAGCGTCGACCGAAGCGACGATCAAGTGCTTACCGCCGATAAAAAGCGCGGTATCCGCCAATTCTTTTGGCAGCAAGATAGTCGACACATCCTCTACCTACAGGATCAGGATGGTGACGAGAACTGGCATCTATACCAAACGAATCTTGACACGAAGAATACGCGCGATCTGACTCCGTTCCAGGGCGTCATGGCGCGGATGGTCTTTGCCGATCCGGATTTCCCTGATGAGATCCTGGTCGGCCTCAATTTCGAGGACCGCAAGCTTCACGATATCTACCGCATCAATTTAAAAAACGGCGCCGTGGAGCTCGACACCAAGAATCCCGGCGACGTCGAAGGCTGGAGCGTTGACAACCGCCTGCAGGTGCGAGGGGCCTCGGCCAAAACGTCCGACGGCGGCACCGAACTACGCATCCGCGACGACGCGCGGTCTCCCTGGCGCATCTTCCAGAGATGGGATCCCCAAGAGAGCTTCGGCGGCATCGTCGCTTTCACGCCGAATGGGCGGGGGGCCTGGGTATCTTCGAGCGTCGGGGCGAATGCCGTACGCCTGCTCGAATACGACCTAACGACGGATCAGTCGAAGGTCCTGGCGGAAGACGCAACCTATGATGTGGACCATGTCATGATCCACCCGACCAAGAGAACTCTGGAAGCCGTAAGTTTTAACCGGGCCAGATGCGAGTGGATGCCGCTCGATCCGTCGTTAAAACCTGATTTTGAGGCGCTGGGGAAATTGCGCGATGGAGATTTCCATATCGTCAGCCGCGATCTAGCCGACAAGACATGGATCGTGTCATATGATGTCGATAATCGGCCAGTTTATTACTATGCCTATACCCGCGGGACACGCAAGGCGGCACTACTATTTAGCAATCAACCGGAACTCGAGAAGTATGCGCTTTCCAAGATGCTGCCGATATCATTCAAAGCGCGCGATGGCCTGACGATTCACGGTTACTTGACGCTTCCGGTCGGCTCAAAACGACAGGGGCTGCCCATGGTGCTCAACGTGCATGGCGGCCCGTGGGACCGAGATATCTGGAAAATGAATCCAGGGGTGCAGTGGCTGGCCAACAGGGGCTATGCCGTTCTGCAGGTTAATTTTCGCGGTTCCACCGGCTATGGGAAAAAGTTCCTGAACGCCGGCGATCGCGAATGGGCGGGCAAGATGCATGATGACCTCGTAGACGCCAAGCGTTGGGCAGTCCAGCAGGGCTACGCCGACCCCAAAAAAGTCTGCATCTACGGCGGCAGTTACGGCGGCTATGCCACGTTGGTCGGGCTGACGTTCACTCCCGAGGAGTTCGCCTGCGGTGTAGACATCGTCGGCCCCTCCAGCATCGCGACGCTCATCAAGTCCATTCCTCCTTACTGGGCGCCGATAAAGTCAATGTTCGATAAACGGATCGGCAAGCTGGAGACGGAGGAGGAATTCCTGAATTCGCGTTCGCCGTTGTTCAAGGTTGACCAAATCAAGGCGCCACTGCTCATCGCGCAAGGAGCCAATGACCCTCGAGTCAAGCAGTCGGAGAGCGATCAGATCGTCGCCGCGATGCGGCAGAAAAATATTCCGGTCGAGTATTTGGTGTTTCCGGACGAGGGCCATGGATTCGCCCGGCCCGAGAATCGCTTAAAATTTTACGCGGCCGCAGAAGCGTTTTTGACCAGGATTCTTGGCGGGCGGTCCCAACCGCCTTCAGAACGGCATCGCTGGGATTCTCTGCGGCGCTAACCGATTTTACGGGAGCCTGGGCAGGCTATCGAGTTTCTTTCTCTGTTGCTCGACCGCCTGCCGGACCGCGGGATTGCGGTAGCGCGCCCATTCCTTCTCGGCCCTCGCCCGCGCGTCGCGTTCCATCTGAGTCGCCTGCCGCTCGTAAGCGTCCGCCTGCTCGAAATGGTTCTTATTCAGGAAATACATGAGGGCGACGGTCCCTCCTGCCGATAACGCCGCTCCCACCAAGGCTCCCATGGGACCGCCCATCATGAAGCCAAGCGCAGCGCCGGCCGCTCCCGCCACGAGGGCCGCCAAAAGGATATTGTTCTGCGTCGCGTCCCTCAAGCTTTTGGCGTTGGCCATAAGGCCGTCGGCCTTTTCCTTCTCGATCTTCATCCACTCCGGCGTCACGTCCACGCCGGGCTGCATGGTCGGCGGGAAAAGGTTCGGGGCGCCGGTTCCCTGCGGGTGAACCGTTTCGGACCCCAGGGCATCGGGCGGCGCGGACCCCGGCGGCAACGGCGAGAGGCGACCCCCTCCGACGGCCGCCTGCTCGAAGGCGTTGGCGGCGTACTGGCTGCCGGCCTCCCCCCCGACCCTGGCCCCGATCTGGGAGGCCTGTTTGGCGAAGGCTAATTGCCCGAAGGCGTTTTTGGAATGCACCGCGCGCGCGCTTCGCCCCCCCTGCGCGCGGACGGAATTGACGGCGCGGGAGGCCGAAAGCGAGCCTCCGCCTGGAACGTGACCGCCTTCGACCGTTCCCGCCGGCATTTTTTTCCCCACGGCCGGACTATCATAGTACATCGAGGTCCCCCCGGGATCCCCCCCTTCGATGCCCGACCGTTTTTCCCCATTTCCGGCCTCGCTGCCGCGCGCCGCGCCTTTCAAAGCCTCCTCAATATCCTGCGTCGGCTCAGCAGCCCCTTCGCTTCCCACGCCGCCCTCTCCCGGCTTTTCGCGCGCCTCATCGAAGGAGAGTTTGCCCGCATTCGCCTGGGACAGGGCTTTGAGGGAGCGGTCCTTAGGGCGTTTGATCCGTAAGCCGTCGAGGGTCGCGCCCAGGGACAAGCCCTTCCCGAAGCCGCCGTCGCGCCGCAGCATGAGCGAGGCGCCCAGCCCCGACGCCAGGCTCGCCCCGAACAGCAGGCATGCCCAAAGCGCCACCCGGGATTGCGGGCTGGCGAAAAGGCCTTGCCCTCGCACGCGTATCTTCCAGAAGGCTCCGGCGCCCTTTCTTTCCTTTTCTTGGTTTTTAGCCGCCAGCTCCTCGATTTCCACTCTCGGATCTATGTCGGACTCTTCCATTATTTCCAGGATAATGCGGCTTACCGCTCCCGTCAAGGGCCGCATACCCCCTCGTCTTTGACAGCCCTGGGGGTTTATGTTAGCATGCGCCCATGACAACCTTGGCCTCGGTCTGCCTCGTCTTGATCACGCTGGCGCTCTGGATCGGCCTGATCATCCTGATCGTGGCGGGGCTACAATTGAGGCGGACGGCCCAAGCCGTCGAAGCGCGGGTTTACGAGATCGGAGACCATCTCCATGGCCTGCGGCGCGCCGCCTCGGCCGCCTCTCAGCTGAGCTCGCTAATGCGCTCCCGTTGGATACGCGGGCTGGGCCTGGCGCTGGGCGCTGCCACCACTTTTTATTCCACCCGCTCGCGCTGGCGCAAGGCGCGCGAGGAAGACCCTCCCCCCGGCGGGCAAAACGGCGGCAGCTAGGCGATTCTGACGTAGGGCTGCAAAAGGCCGCGGATCTCTTCGGGAATCTTGGCCGGGCGCCATTGTTCGTTGACGACGGCATGCCGCGTGTGGCCGCGCGCCACGAGGAGGTCGCCGCTGTCTTGGTCGAAGATCTCGTGCTCGAAGCTGATGCTCGCCTGGCCCAGGGACGCCAGCCAGGTCCGCACGATCAGTAGATCATCGTAGCGGCTCGGCGCCAGGTACCGGCAGCGCGCCTCGACGGCGGGAAGATAAAGCTTCTTGTCGGCCTCCAAGTCGCGGTAGCGCACGCCCAAGGAGCGCAGAAGCTCGGTCCTTCCGGTCTCGAAATACTTGAAATAGTTGGCGTAGTAGCTCACTCCCATCTTGTCGGTGTCGGCGAACGCCACGCGGACGGCGAACTCGTGGGTACGGTTGGCGGCGGTCACGCCTATCCCTTGGCGAGGGCGACCTTGATGCGGTTGCGCAGGTCCTCGACGCCGCAGGGCTTCTTCAGGAAGGAGTCGACGTTCGGCTCCTGCTCGAACATCTGCTTGGTCGAGGGGTCGAAATGGGTCGCCGTGAGTATGACGACGGGGATTTTACGGGTCTCCGTGTCCGCCTGAAGCATCCGCAACATCTCGACCCCCGTCACCTTCGGCATCATCACGTCCAAGAGGATCACGTCGGGCTTGGACTCCCGGGCCATCTTGATGCCTTCCTCGCCGTCGGCAGCCTTGAGCACCTCGTACTGCTCGCTGAAAACCATCTCGACGAGCTCGGTGAAGGCGGAATTGTCGTCTACGACCAGGATTTTCTGCACGCGCTAATACTACTACCTTTGCTCGCCCCTGACAAGTTCCGCCTCGCCGTGGGAGGCCGCGCGGTAGACCCGGCCGCGCCAGGCAAGCCTCCTCCTGAACCCGGAGACCCAAAGCAGCATCATGCCGATATCGGAGAGGCCCAGCAGGAGATATCCGGGCCAAGGCATCGGGTTTCGGTAAACCCAGCGGTCCTGCGCCCACCCGATCGCCGTCCTCCACAACGGAAGAACGGCCAAGAAAGCGATTCCCAACGCTGATGGGCCGCCCGCCGCCAAGGCCATGCCGGCGATAAACCCCGGCACCGCCAAGGGGAAGAGCAGGTAAAGCCAGGGCAGGGTCCACCACCCCATGACGTACCATTTGCTCAGATGGGAGAAGGCCTCGACGAGCGTCTTGCCTTCCTCGTCGACGGCCACCCAAGAGCGCAGCAGCACGGGCCGGCGGCCCGCGGCGACCACCCGGGAGCCGAGCGAATAGTCGTCGGCGATCTTGCGGGCGAGCGGTTCAAGGCCTCCGATATCCTCGAGGGCGGCTCGGGAATATCCCATCCAGGCCCCAGCGAAGCAGCGGAAAAAGCCAAGCCGGTAGGAAAGGGCCGCCGCCGGGGTGAAAAAATGGTTGAAGGCGATCTGATACCAGAGCGCCGCCGCCCCCCTCGAAGGGAGATGGTACGGCGCGGCGAATACGGCTTCGGCCCCGGAGGCGAAGGCGGCCGAGGTCTCCTCTAGCACCTCGCGCGTGGTGAACACGTCGGCATCCGAGAACACGACATGGGCGTGTTTGGCACTCTTGAGGGCCTCGATCATGTTGTGCATCTTGCCGGTCCTTCGCCCACTGGGCCCGGTCTCGACCAGGAGTACGTCGTGCTCGGGAAACTCGCGGACCATGGCGTAGGCGGCCGGGTGGGCCGGGTCCTCGGCCGACTCCATGGCGAATATGAATTGGAGGCGGCGTTCGCCATCGGCCGAAAGCAGGGCGCGGAAATTGTCCAACATCCCGGCGTCGGCGCCGCGCAGCGGCTTGATGACGGTAAAGGGCGTCTGGAGGGGCTTGCGCGGACCTGAGTCAAGCCTGAAGTGCCGCCGGCTGGCGAAGAAGGCCGCCGCCTGCAAGACCGCTAAAAGCCCGGCGTAAGCCCATAAGCAGCCGGCGAGCAGGCTCATCGCTTGAGCAGTTGGGAGGCGAACACGAATTCGAAGCCCTCGGCCTGGAGCTTGGGTACCATTTCCATCAGGCCCTCGTAGGTTCCATGGAAATAGTGGTGGCCGATGGCGATCGCCTGGCCGTTGCGCCTGGCCCGCGCGGCGCAGGCCCGCAGCATCCTCATGCAGAATTCCTTATCGTGGCGCTTGGCTTCGTCAAGGAACTGATGGTTCGCCAGGGCGGGCAGGCCCGAGTCCCTCGCCTCATCGAAGGCGACGGAGCGGGGAGAAACGACGCTGTCGAGGAAATAGAAACCCTCGGCCTTGCGCCCGAGCAAGCGCATGAAGGCGCGCATCAGGGGCCTGTTTTGCGTCGCCCGATAGGAACGGTGGTTGTTGAGGCCCACCGCGCCACGGATGTCGGCGAGGGAACGGGTCAAAAGGGCCTCGACCTTGGCTAAATCGGAAGCCGATGCCTGCTCCGCCGGGAGCTCGAGCGACAGGAACGGATCGAACGGGAAATGGATGATAAGTTCCTTACCCGCCCTAAGCGTCGCCGCCGCCGCCTCCCGAGTCTTGGGGGAACTGGGCATCACGGCAAAGGTCATCGGCCAAGGCATTTTCATCCAGGCCTCGTCCGGCACGTTTTTCGGGTAAGTGAGCCCAAAATCATCGATGACGATCGCGATCCGTGGCTTGGCCCCGGCCGCCGCCGTAGCCGAGGCAAGCGCGGCGAGGCAAGCGGCGGCCCAAACGCTATTTCTCTTCATAATGCTCCAGATGCCTCCTTCCCAAGAGCCAAGGCCCCAGGAAAGCCGCCGCGTTCAGTAGCAGCAACCCCAAGGCGCAAAGTCCCAGCGCGGCCGCGTCCCATCCGCGGCTGATTCCGAAACGCTGCTGAAAATGCATTTGCACCGGCAGTACCTCCAAGGCGATCGTCAAGGCGATATAGCCTATCGCCGCGGCCATGTAGACGAAACCGCCCGCCGAGGATTCGATCTGATGGATGTTGGTGGTATTAAATCTCGGGAAAAGCGCCCCGAATCCGACGCCCATCCCGCACAGCGTCGCTGTCATGACGAAGACGGTGCCGGCCGACAGCCAGGAGATGAATGGGTCGGCGCGAAGCAGCCGGTTCGAAACGACGATCAGGGTCATGGACAACAGGACCATAGGGATCCAATGGAAGAGGAATTTACCGGCCATCAACGCGCCCAGGCCTTGTGGGGAGCAGCGCGTGACCCAGAAGGCGCGCCCTTCCATGCTGATGGCGGGGAATGTGAAGCGGAGGCCGAGGCTGGAGATCACGAACCCGGCTACCGCGATGTTCAGGAAGGCGACGAGGTTTTTTAAGTCCGGGGTATCCAACGGGAGGTTCCGGACGCTGAACAGGTAGACGGCCATAAGGGCCAAAACCAGTGCCATCTGCGACCAATGCCGGACATCCCTGAAAAAGGTCCGCCGGTCCTTCCAGAAAGAGGCGGCGAAACGCAGCGCTTGTTGGCCGTCGATGAGGCCCCAGGAGCTCAGGCGCGCGGCCAACCGGGATTCTGGCGTCGGCAGCACCTCCTGCGACCGGCCCGACCGTGCCGACTCCTGGGCGCCGCTGTAGGCTTCGCCATAAGTTTTTCCCGCGATCCATAAAAGGCCGGCGTATACGGTGGCCGCCGACCCAGTCAAGAGGGCCGACTGCCCCCAAAAGATCGCCGCGCCCGAGGGCCGAACGCCGTCGAACGATTGGAGGGCCAGGGCCAACCACCAGGAGGGGAGGGCCGGTGCCGTCGGCGCCTGCAGGTAGCGGAGGTAATCGGCGACCCGCTGCAATATGTCGGGGCGAGCCAGGCGCTCGGGCTCGCTCAAGCGGAGCAGGACGTAGACGCCAGCCAAGGAAAGGCTCGACAGAAGCCAGAGCGCGTCGCGGGTCCTCGAGGACGGGAACAGCCTCATTAAGGCGAGCGTGAAGCCCATGCCGATGGAAGCCGCCAGAAGCGCGAACGGGATCCAGAGCCACCCGAAGGCCGCGTAGAAGGTCCACGGCAGCCCCCTCACCTCGCCGAGCGCGAACAGAAAGGGCAGCAAGACGAGCAGCAGCATCCAAGACGAGAAAAAGGCGCTCTCCAGGGACTTTTCGGCGAAAACGACCGGTTCGGGCAACGGTGCCTTCATCAGGAACGGCAGGTCGAAAGAATAGAAAAGCGTGGTAAGAGATATGAGCACGCTCGAGAGCGCCACCATCGAGAAGGTCGACAGGAGGGCCACGGCGGTCAATTTCCATATGAGCAGCGGCCCGATGAGGGGAACGCCGTCTAAGAAGCGCAGCAGGCGCAGGAAGCCGTGGTGTAGACCCATCAGCATGAAAAATCCGGCCGCCGCGAAGGCGGCGTTGCGCGCCCATTCCCACGGCGTCAGCTCGCGCAGGGAGTTGAACCCGCAACGCGCCTTGCGCTCCAAGAGCACGGCCAATAGCCGCATGGCCTCAGAGGTACTTCAGCAGGCCGGAATACTGCTGCCCGCCGGTCAAGGACAGGAAGATGTCCTCCAAGCGCTCGCCTTCGCGCCCGAAGCGGAGGGCTTCAAGCGTGTCGAGGGCCACCAGCCTACCGGAGATCATGATGCCGACGCGGTCGCAAAGCCGCTCGGCGATTTCCAGGACGTGCGTGCACATGAATAAGGTGCGGCCTCGGCGCGAGAGCTCCTTAAAAATGTCCTTGACCAGCCGAGCGCTCTTGGGGTCGAGGCCGACCAAAGGTTCGTCGAGGATGAGCACCTCCGGTTCGTGGAGCAGGTTGGCCGCCAAGACTAGCTTCTGCCGCATCCCGTGCGAGTAGCTTTCCGCGAGCTCGCCCCCCCATGGGCGCAGCTCGAACATTTCGAGCAGCTCCGGGATACGACGCGCCTGGGTCTGCAAGGGGACGCCGTAAAGGTCCCCCACGAAGCGCATGAATTCGACGCCGGTCAGTTTAGGGTAGACGAAAGGCTCGTCGGGGACCAGCCCCATCCTTTTTTTGGCTTCGAGGGTCCGGGCATGCACGTCGAGCCCCGCGACCTGGACCGAGCCGGCGCTGGGGCGCAGCAGGCCAGCGATCATCTTGACCGTCGTGGTCTTGCCGGCGCCGTTGGGGCCGAGAAACCCGAAAATCTCGCCGCGGGGGATATCCAGGTTCAGCGAGTCGACGGCAACGAAGCTCCCGAAGCGCTTGGTAAGCCCCGCGACCTTGATCAAGCGGCCACGAGGCCGGGTTCTTCGACGGCCAAGAGCTCGATGAACTGGCGGTAGCGCGACTCGACCGCCTCCAAGGTCAAATCCTCGAGAACCCTCGTGCTGAAGCCCTCGACGTTGAAGGACGCGACCACGCTGCCCAGCAGCGTGGCCCGCTTGATGTGGCGGATTTGGCGGAAATCGTCGGCCGAGGCCAGGGCTCCCAGGAACCCCCCGGCGAAGGAGTCTCCGGCACCGGTCGGGTCCAGGACAGAGTCGATCGGGAACGCGGGGAAGGCGTAGAGGTGCTCCTGCACGACGACGATGGCCCCGTGCTCCCCTTTCTTAACGACCACCACGGAGGGGCCCCATTCGGCGAGCCTTCGGGCCGCGCGGCAATTATTGGATTCCCCCGAGAGCTTGCGCGCCTCCTCCTCATTGACGAAAAAAACGTCGATCTTGGGCAAGAGCTCCTTGAGGGCCGGCTTCTTCTGCGCGATCCAATAATTCATCGTATCGCAGGCCACAAGGCGGGGCCCCTGCATTTGCGCCAGGACCTCCCACTGCAGCTCCGGATCGATGTTGGCCAGAAACACAACCGGCGCCGCCTTCTGCTGCCCGTTGAGCGACGGCTTGAAGCGCTCGAAGACGTTGAGGTGGGTCTCCAAGGTCTTGGCCGAGTTGAGGTCCTTGCCGTACTTTCCCGACCAACGGAAGGTCTTGCCGTCGACGGCCTTGAGCCCCTCGAGATCGATCGCCTTGGACTCCAGCATTTTGCGGTGCGCCGCGGGGAAATCGGTGCCCACCACCCCCAGGAGCTGCACCCGCGAGAAGAGCCGCGCCGCAAGGGAAAAATAGACGGCCGAGCCGCCCAAGGCCTCGCGGCTTTCCCCGGCGGGGGTCTTGACCGAATCCAACGCCACCGAGCCCACGACCAGTATAGACTCCATGATCACGCTCCCTTAAGCCTTTCTTCGAGATAGCTGCGGATATCCATTTGGGCGCTGGCCTGGCGCAAGTAAAAATTAATCAGGTCCAGGGCGCGGTTCTGCTGCAGGACTTGGACGAACTCGTCCTTCTTTTTTTCGAAATCCTTCGTCGAGCCCTTATTGGCCCTCTTATATTCCTCCAGGACCTCTCCGGGCAAGAGTTTCGCGCTTTGGAAGATCATCTGCTTGAGCTTGAACACGGCGAGGGCTTGGCGCTGTTGGCGTTCGTACTCCTCCGGGCTGGTCTTGAGCGAATAGCGGACGATTTGGAAATACAACCCCTGGTCGAAGGCGCCGTTGCGCTGGAAGCTGGGCGTATTGCGGATGCTCATGGCCAGTTCGCCGTCGGTGACCCGAATGCCCAATTTTTTCGCCTCCAGGTAGAGGATCTCGTCGACGATCATGTCGCGCAGCATCCCCTGGCGCACCTCCGCGACGAGAGAGTCATTGACCTCGACATTGCGCTCCCGCAGGGCGTCGAGATACTGGTCCACCCGGGCCTGGTACTGCAAAAACGGGATCTTCTTGCCGCCGACCGCCGCCACCGCCTCCGCCGTCGACGCGCCCGAGAAAAAGTAGCCGCCCAAGCCCACGAAGGTCCCGAGCAGGAAGACGGCGATCGTCCCGACGAAAAAAGGGCGCCGGTGCCGGCGCAGGTATGAAATCATGCGGCGGATTCGGCGGTTTTGTGGGCGTGCGAGGGCTTCGTTTTCTCCGACATCGCGCAGGCGCCATCGAAGACGGCGCCCTCTTCCACGAAAAGCTTGGCGCAACGTATATTGCCCGCCACCTTGCCGGTGGACTTGATCTCCAAGGCGGCCGAAGCGACGATGTCGCCCGAGACGAGGCCGGCCACGACGACGCTCTCGGCGCATACATTGCCCCGGACCTGGCCGCCCGGGCCGACGATCGCGATCTGAGCCTCGAGGATGTCCCCCTCGACCTTCCCCTCCACCCGGATCGAGCCACGGACCGTCATCGTGCCGTGGAAATACGCCTCCGGCCCGACCACGGTGACCATGTCGCCGGATTCAAACGCGTTCGATTTGCCGAATAATCCCATACGCTCGGCTCAGAGGGCGGGCTCTTCCTGCGCCTGCTTTTTCAAATAAGGGCGGGGATTGACGGGCTTCCCATGGCGGAGCACCTCGTAGTGTAGATGGTTGCCGGTCGAACGGCCCGTCGTGCCCATGTACCCGATCATCCGCCCGCGCTGCACGAATTCCCCCTCCTTGACCAGCACCTTGGAGGTGTGGCCGTAGAGGGTGGAATAGCCCCAGCCGTGGTCGATAAGGAGCATTCGGCCGTAGCCGCCCGTCCAGCCGGCCCGGCGCACCGTGCCATCGGCCGTGGCAAAGATCGGCGTGTCGGCGTCGTTGGCGATGTCGACCCCCGGATGGAATTCGCCCGAATCAGACTCGTCGGAAACGTGGAGCGGCGAGAAGCGGTACCCGAAACCCGAACTGATGCGCCCGTCGGCGGGCCAGATATTGGGCGTCGCCCGGAACAGGCTGCGCTCGTTGGTGATATACCACGCGATCTCCTGGAATCCCGCGACGCGCTGCTGCGATTCCTTGCGTAGGGCCTCCAGGCTTTTGCGGATGGCGGGCTGGCTGAGCTGCGCGGGATTGCTGTCCGACAGCAGGCGCGTCAAGCTCAGCCGGTCGGCGGCGTTGGGTCCGCCGACCCCTTCTTCCGATTCGATTACCGCGCGGCGGTTGCGCATGCCCAAGAGCACGCGCATCTGCTGGTCGGTCAGGCGGGCGTTCTCGACGACGCCCCGTGAGCGCTCCACCTCATTGGCCAGATAGAGCATCTTCGCCCGCATCACCTGGTTGTCGGCCTTGGTAACCCAATAATCGGCATGCTTCCCTAATATGATGCCGGCCCAGACCGTCACGAGCGTCCAAACGGCAAGGCAAAAGAAGGCGAAATGGAGGGAAAACCGGGCCCGCCATACGGGAAGATCGGTATGGGGGATGACAAGCACGGTGACGTGCCGCCCCAACTGCTTAAAGAAGCCGCTCAGGCGTGTCAATCGCTCTCCGAGACGTCAAAAAAGTGTAACAGAACGAACTCGGAGTGTCAATCCTTCAGGTGTCAGACGTTGACTTAATATTTCGGGACGGAGGGATCGACGCGCTCGGACCAGGCGTTGATTCCTCCGGCCACATTGGTCACGCGCTTGAAGCCCTTCTCCAGCAGCAGCTTCGCGGCCTTGGCCGAGCGCCCTCCCATCTTGCAGTGGACGACGATGTCGCTTTGAGGGTCCAATTCGCCCAAACGCTCTGGCAATTGGCCCAACGGAATGAGGTGGGAGCCCGGAATCCGACCGATCTCGTACTCGAAAGGCTCGCGCACGTCCAGGAGGTAGAACTCCTCCTTCCGGTCCATACGGGCCTTGAGCTGCTCGACGGAAATCTCCGGGAGCGGCGATCCGTTCGAAGCGCCGACGGCGGAACGGACCCCGCAGAAGGCCTCGTAGTCGATTAAGGCACGGATGCTGGGATTATTCCCGCACAACGGGCAGTTCGGGTCCTTGCGGAGCTTGAGCTGCCGCCACTGCATTTTTAAGGCGTCGAAAAGCATCAGCCGTCCGACCAAAGGATCGCCTAGTCCCAGTATCCACTTGATGACCTCCACCGCCTGTAGCGAGCCGATCACCCCGGGCAGCACCCCGAATACGCCGCCCTCCGCGCAGGACGGGACGAGCCCGGGCGGCGGCGGCTCGGGATACAGGCAACGGTAGCACGGCCCCTCGGGGGCCTTGAACACCGAGACCTGGCCCTCAAAGCGGAAAATCGATCCGTAAACGTTGGGCTTGCCCGAGAGCACGCAGGCGTCGTTGACGAGATAACGCGTCGGGAAATTGTCGGTGCCGTCGGCGATGACGTCGTATTGCTTGAACAATTCCAGCGCGTTCTGGGACGTGAGCCGGGTCTCGTAGGTTTCGATGCGGATATCGGGATTGAGGCCCGAAAGGCGCGCCTTGGCCTCCTGGAGCTTGGGTTTGCCGACCGAACCGGTGGAGAAAAGGACCTGCCGCTGCAGATTGGAAAAGTCGACCACGTCGAAATCCACGACGCCGATGGTCCCCACCCCCGCGGCGGCCAGATACAGCGAAAGGGGGGAGCCCAACCCCCCCGCCCCCACGGTAAGCACCCTGGCCGCCTTGAGCCTCTTTTGACCCTCCAAGCCGACCTCGGGCATGATGATATGGCGGTTGTAGCGGCGAAGCTCCTCGGGGCTCAATGCCGCCCCTTCGGCCAGCGCCGTGCTTCCTCCCGCGATGGAGGGCACGATCAACACGCTGTCTCCGGGCTTGACGGCGGTGCCGACGCCCTGCAGGTGCCGGATATCCTCGTCGTTGACGTAGACGTTGACGAAATGGCGCAGCCGGCCCTCCGGCGAGAAGAGATGCTCCTTGAGCCCGACATAACGCCCCGTCAATGCGGAAAGGATCTCCCCCACTGTCTTGCCGTCGAGCTCCACCGTCTCGCGCTTTTCGGCGTAGGACCTAAGGGCGGTGGGCAGATAGACTTGAACGCTCATATTCTTCTCCTCTTCTTCATAGGATCTCCAGCGCTTCGGGCACGAAATCATTGCCGCCTTCGCTCCGAATCCAGCTGCGCGTCGCGCGCAGCTCGTCTTTGAACACCGATAGGATCATATAGCTGTAGCAAGGCCAGGCCCGAGACAGGTCGAACGGGGAGGGCCATGCCGGAAGGTCCGGATGCGAATGATACCAGCCGACGATGCCGCGCCCGGTCCCGCGGAATTCCTTTTCGATCTTCAGGATCAGGGCGGGATCGATTTGATACCGCGTTCCCCGCCCTCCCGATTCCCAGGCGTTCGCCAGGGGCCGATGCTCCTGCGCTTCCACGCTGCGGCCCTGGCGGTCAAAGTCGGGAGGGATGGGGCCCAGCAAGACCCCGCAGCATTCCTCGGGATGCGACGCCAAGGCATGCCGCTCGATCTCCCCCATCATGGCGCGGGACAGGCGAAGGCTCAATTCCAAAACCTCTCGCTGAGGTAGCGTTCCCCGCTGTCAGGAAAGACGGTGACCACCGTGGCCGAGGCGCCCTCGCGCGAAAGCTCGCCGCAAAGGCGGAGAGCGGCAGCCAGGTTCGCGCCGGAGGAAACGCCCGCCAAAATCCCGCGGCGGGCCAATGCCTGCACGCAGCGGTGCGCGTCCTCCGTAGAGACCGACATCTTGGCGTCCGCCAAGGCCGGGTCGTAGATCGCCGGGACCAAGGCGCTTGCCATATGCTTTAGGCCCTCGAGCCCGTGGAAGGGGGAATCGGGCTCCACCGAAACCAACCGTATCGACGCCTTGAGCTCGCGCAGGCGTCGGCCGGTACCGACGAAGGTGCCGCTGGTCCCTAGTCCCGTGATGAAATGCGTCAGCCGTCCCTCGGTCTGCCGCCAAATCTCCACGGCCGTGCCGTCGTAATGGGCGCGCCAATTGGCCGGATTGGAGTATTGGTCGGGGTAAAAGTACAGCTCGGGAGACGCCTCAAAGAGGCGCCGCGCCTCGCGAATGGCTCCGTCGGAACCCTCCAAAGGATCGGTCCATACGAGCTCGGCGCCGTAGGCCATGAGGACTTTCTTGCGCTCCTCGTTGATGCTCGAGGGGACGGCGAGCTTCACCTTGAAACCGCGCCGGGCTCCGATCCAGGCGTAGGCGATGCCCGTATTGCCCGAGGTCGCGTCCAGCAGGGTCTTGCCCGGCGTGAAGGCGCCGCTGCGCGTCGCCTCTTCGACCATCCTCCAGGCCGCTCGGTCCTTGACCGAACCGCCGGGATTGAGCCACTCGGCTTTCGCGAACAGGCGCACTTCATCGTTTAACTCGGAAAATCCGCTTATCTCCAATAAAGGCGTGTTGCCGACTTCCCGAGGCGTCGATGCCAGCTCCGGCGGATGTGAAAAAGCGTTCATTTTGGGTAAAGTTTATCATTCCTGACTAATTCAGTCAAATATGAAGCTCAAAGTTAAAATTGCTAATATATGACGGCAAATTCATGCTATCTCTGAGAGAAACTTTTCTCGATTACTTCGACCGCAAGGGGCACAATATCATCGCCTCGACGCCGATCGTTCCACAGGGAGATCCGAGCCTGCTGTTCACTTCGGCGGGGATGGTTCCCTTCAAGGCCTATTTCCTCGGCCTGAAATCGGGGCTCTCCCGCGCGGCCTCCTGCCAGCGCTGCTTCAGGACGACGGATATCGACCGCGTCGGATCGACGATCCGCCACCTCACCTTCTTTGAGATGCTCGGCAATTTTTCCTTCGGCGATTATTTTAAGGCCGAGACCATACACTGGGCTTGGGAGTTCCTGACCCGGGAGATGAAGCTCGACCGCCAAAAGCTCTATCCGACCGTCTACAAGGACGACGACGAGGCGCTCAATCTTTGGAACAAGGAGAAGCCCGCGCACGCCGTCATCCGATTGGGCGAGGACAGCAATTTCTGGAACATGGGCCCCACGGGTCCTTGCGGCCCTTGCTCGGAGATATATTACGACCTGGGACCGGAGCTCTCCTGCGGCAAGCCTGGCTGCGCCCCGGGCTGCGATTGCGACCGTTACCTTGAGATATGGAACCTAGTCTTCACCCAGTTCGACCGCCAAGCCGATAATTCGCTTAAGGAATTGCCCCAAAAAAACATCGATACCGGCATGGGCTTAGAACGCCTGGCCCTGGCGGTTCAGGGCAAGAAGAGCCCCTTCGAAACGGAACTGTTCTGGCCGATCATGGAGCAGGCTTCCGAGCTGCTCCAGACGCTGCCGGGCAAGACCCCGGAGACCAAGCTCGCCTTCCGCATCATCGGCGACCACGCGCGCGCCGCGACGGTGCTCGCCGCCGAGGGCATCATCCCCTCCAACGTGGAGCGCGGCTACGTGCTGCGCCGGCTCATCCGCCGCGCGATGCGTTACGGGCAGCTGTTGGGGCGCAAGGAGCCCTTCCTCCACCGCCTCGTCGGGGCGGTGCTCGACATTCTCGGCCCCCAGTATCCCGACCTCGCCAAAGCGCGCGCGCAGATCGAACACACGCTGCAGGCCGAGGAGGAGCGTTTCCTGGAAACGCTGGAGAAGGGAGAGCGCGAATTGCGCGAGATCCTGGAGCACAAGCCTCGGCAGCTTTCCGGGGAGCTCGCCTTCAAGCTCTACGACACCTTCGGTTTCCCTCTGGAGCTGACCCAGGAGATATGCCTCAGACACGGCGTCGACGTCGACGTCGAGGGCTTCGCGAGGGCGCAGGCTGCCGCCGCCGATGTCGCCCGCGCGGGCTGGAAGGGATCCGGCGAGAAGGGCTCGGCGGGTTACGAGGCGTATGCCGCGGCCAACCCGGGGCTGAACTGCGAATTCAAGGGATACTCTTCCCTATCGCTGGAGACCCGCGTCGTGGGCGTGTTCCGTTCCCGCCCTCCCGCCCCCCAAGGGAAGCCGGACGAATTGCTGCCGGCGGACTCCGGGGAGATCGTCTTGCACAAGACTCCCTTTTATCCCGAGGGCGGAGGCCAGGTCGGGGACCGCGGCGAGATCTTCGACGATCTCGGGCAGAAGATCGCGGAAGTGCATGACACCCAAAAGCCGCTGCCGCCCCTCATCGTCCACCGGGTGACGGCCTTGCGGCTCATCAGGACCGGGATGAAGGTGCGCGCCCAGGTGTCGGCCGCGCACCGGGAGACAGTGCGCTACCACCACACCGCCACGCATCTGCTCAATGCCGCGCTCAAGAAGGCGCTCGGAGCCTCGGTCCGCCAGGCGGGCTCGCTGGTGGCTCCGGACCGCCTGCGATTCGATTTCACCTACCCCAAGCCCATGACGGCCGAGCAGATCCGCGAGGTCGAACGCAGCGTCAACGAGGCCATCGAAGCCGATATGCCCGTCGAGCCGCAGGAACGCGCCGCCGCGGATATCGAGGCCCTCGGTGCCACGACCCTGCTCGGCGAAAGCTACGGGGAGAAGCCGCGCTTCGTGCTCATCGGACCGCGCGGCTGGGACGACCCCCGCGAGCGCTACAGCCTCGAGCTTTGCGGCGGCACGCACGTGCGGCGCACCGGGGAGATCCGCCGCGTCAAGATCGTCAAGGAGTCGGCCGTGGCCGCGGGCATACGCCGCATCGAGGCGGTGGCGGGTCCGGCCTTCGAGGAGCATCAGCGCCTGGCCGAGCAGGCGCAGCGCCAGGCCCTGCGGGAGGCCTTAAGCCGCTACCGTAAGCTGGCCGCCGAGCTCCAGGAGCTAACCGGCAAGCCTCCACCCGCCGCCGCGCCGTGGCCCGACCCCGGCGCGGGCGCCCTCGAGGAAGTGAAAAAGGCGATCGACACTTTGCGCGAGGCGGAAAAGTCGCTTAAGGGCGAAATCACGCGGCATAAGCAGGAGGCGCTGACCCGCCAAGCCCAGATGGGACAGGTGCACCTGGAGGTGGGCCAGGTCAAGCTCTGCGTGCAAAAGTTCCGGCAGGCGGAGATGGCCACCTTGCGCCGCGTCTGCGATCAGATCAAGCGCGATCTCGGCAGCGGCGTGGTGTTTCTAGGCAGCACCGAGGAGAACAAGCTTTCCTTCGTCGTCGGGATCACGCAGGACTTGCTCGGCCGCGGCATCGACGCGGCCTCCATCGCCAAAAGCCTCGCCGAAAGGATGAACGGGAAGGCCGGGGGGCGCGCGGATTTCGCCCAGGGCGGAGGCCCCGACTTCGATTGGGATGCGCTTGTCGGGGCCGTGGCCGACGCGCTACGCCGGCACGCTTAGCGGTGCCAGCATCCACTTTCTACACTTTCTCAACTTTCTCCGGCCAGCGTTTTGCTAGAATCCACTCGTCGCGCCCGTAGTGAAATGGATATCACGGCAGCCTCCGAAGCTGCAAGTGCAGGTTCGATTCCTGCCGGGCGCATGGAATCCTTGCCCACCCTCCTGGCGCTCTTAATCCTGTTTTCCGGCTGCGCGTTGGCTCCGAGATGCAGAACGCCCGGCTGTGAGCTCGCCCAACGGATCAGCGGCCGATATGAAAAAACCCTGAGCGCCGCGCCGCACCGCAAACATTCTGGGATTTCACCCGTCAAAAGCCTGCAGCTGGCTCCCTACGGGAGGGAGAACGTCTACTTCCACATCAAGCATGTCACCGAGAACGGCAGCTGCGGGCTCTATGGCATCGCCAAGCATCGGGGTGGGCGCTTCGTTTTTGTCGAAAGGCCGGATCTGCCCGAGGATTCGCCCCCCGGCGCCAGGCGCTGCGTCATGGCGCTCGTGCCCAGGCCCGACGCTATTTACGTCGAAGATGGGAATACCTGCCGGGGTTATTGCGGCGCGGGGAACAGCTTCGAGGGGATACGCTTCGAGAACGCGCTTAAGAAGCCGATCGCGCTGCGCCGGCTCAGGCGCTCCGAACTGTTTAAACAAGCCGTCTTCGAAAACGAAAAGAGGCGCGGTCTCTAGGCTTACGGAATGGAGTCAAACCCGCCCTTGTAATCCTTCTCCGGCAGCTTGAACCAAAACAGGGCCTCGGCGTTCACCGAGGACTGTGTTCCCCGAACCGCCGTGACCATAGCTTGGCCACCGTCCATATAAAGGATGCCTTGCCCCCCCGGCCCCCATATATCGACTATAAAATTCCGCGACGATTCATCGAAGTTTCTTATCGCAAAAACATGGCCCTGGCGAGTCAGCTGGGTGAGGCCTCTCTCTTGAAGAGACGCGCAAATATCGAGATACTTTTCGGCTGGAGAGAGCTCCTCCGAGGTGCTTCCCTGCCGGATCTCGACCCGATCCGCTTTCGCGTTCGGGAGAACCATCAAGACTTTCTTGTCGACGCTTGCATCCCCCTGCCGATCGTGGAAGGCCGCCCAAAAGACCAGTTCAGCCTTGAAGGCTTTGAACGGATCGCTTGAAGGCTCCAACGGCGAATAGCGGACGCCCGGCTTGCCGCTTGCCTTATGGAACACATGCCCGCTGGGCAGGATCATGTACATCGATCCGTCGGCGGCCACCATCTCGGCCTTCTCGAATTTCGTCTGCGGCTCGATATGCCGGCGCAATTGCCGCCCCTCCGAACGAAGGGCGTTTTGGCCCGCGGCGCGCATGCTGCCCAGCAAGCCGCGAAGCTTGTCCATCCCGGCGTCCGCCATCTTAGAGGAAGAGGCCATCAATTCCTCGGCCTTCGGCGGCTCGGGAGGCGGCGGGCTTTGCATATCGTAGCGCTCCATGCCGATGCCGGCCATGATCGCCTTCCAATCCCTCTCACTCAACGGGCCGGTAGGCAGATCTTTGCGCTGCCATTTCCGTCCGTCCTCGAGCCTTTCGTTGCCGTGCACGCTTGGGGGCACCCATGCCACGGCCAACACTCCGAATAAGATCGGCAGAATCCCGTCCATTTTCATCGCAACCTCCTTGAATCTTTTCATGCGTTCTTACGCGTTCGATTCTCAACGAACGAAACGACTTCCTGGTAACCGAGCGCAAAGGCGTTATGCAAGGCATGTACGGCCGACGCAAACAGTAGGCCGTGCGTCAAAGTTAAATAACCGAAGAGCAACCCGCTGAGAACACGGGGCACCATGGCACCGTAGCCGTGAACTCTGGCGAATATGACGGAACTGCCCACGGAGGCCGTCAGTATGGCCGGAAGTATTGGCATCGACAAGGCTGATAAGAGAGCCGCTCCACCGAGCGTCAAGCCGGCCCTAAAGATGACTTCCTCAATAAATGCCATCGGCGGAAGCATCGCAAACAATAACGGCTTCGGTATCCCTTGGAACGGATTTTTCGGCTTCATGTACTCCCCGGCCAAAATACCGAGCATGCTTGTCCCAAGGGCGATGAAGGCCCACGGCAACACCTGAGAAAAGCCGTCTGACCCGGTGTGGAGCAGAGCCGTGCTAAGCTCCGTGGGCAAAGGCCTAAAGGCAACCTGCGTCAAAGAATGCAGCGCAGCTCCAGCGAAAGCGGCGATGCCCCCATAACTGAAGAAATGGGTCAGCAACGATCTTTTACGAACATCGACCGCGTCGAGCTGCTTGCGCGCCTTGTCAAAAAATTCCGTCCCATCATTGTATTTGGCTTCTGATAAGCCATCTAATACCGCCACCACATTTTTCAATGCTTTCTTAAGTTCTCTGGAATCGCGAACATTGACCTGTCCTTTTATGCGTTTGATCGTGGAACCGACCAGCGCGGAAAAAGATTCGACTCCATCCGGAATCTTGCCACCGTTCATTTCCTTGAGCGTGTCGATATTACTTGCCAATAGCTCCTTGATTCGGGAGTCGAAGTCCGGCTCATTTAATCCCAGCTTGCGTGGTCTTTCCGTGTTTTCCGCCAACGCAAGCAGATCGTTGGACAATTTGCCTGCGGCATAGCGCAGAGAAGCCGCCGGCGTGGGGCCCTTCCTCTTGTTGCCGGAGCCGGCTTTGCCCTGCTGAAGCGCGAATTTCTGGCCCTCCATTACGCCGGATAGGCCGGAATCGTTACCGAGCACCGCCGCCACTTCCTCGGAGACCATACCCTCGGACAGTCTGGAAGCCGTCTGACGAGCGACCGCCGTCATCCGCGTCCCATGGGTGGGAATTGCCTGGCCAGCAACCCGAGAGGGCGCGCCGGAATTTGAATTATTGGAAGATTCCGGGCCGGTTCGTCGGACTCCATCACGCGGCTTGGCGATCACCGTATCGCCGACAATGACCAGAAAAGCTGCGAGCAACAAGCATTTTTTCATTGAGCTCCTCCCCACTGATAGCAGGATAACCGGAACTGTAAACCAGCGCCAAGAAAGAAATCTTAAGCATAATTATCCTTATTCTACCTGTGTAATTTATTTAACAGAGGCCTCTCTTGACGCCTGCTTGAATCCGCTATTGACAAAACCGGGCCGACCCGATATATAGTAGCGGCCCAACGCCACGGAGGAATCAATGAAAAAGTTAAGCTTGTGCGCCTCGCTTCTATGCCTATCGTTTTCCTTAGCCGGCCTCGCGGTCGCGCAAGACGAGAATCGAAGGGCAACTCCCGCCACCCCGGCAATCCCCGCCGAACCCTCGGCCGACGGAGGGCCTGCGACGCCCGCTACGCCGGCGATCCCAGCCGAACCCGCAGCCCCCTCGGGACAGGAGATGGCGCCGGTCGAAGCCCATCCTCACGCGGCACATCCCGGGCGCCGGCATCACCGCCGCCATCATCGCCGAATGGGTCGCCGGATGGAGCGGCACGGCGAGCATTTGGAACGGGCCGGCGAGCGCCGCGAGAATCGCGGGGAATGGATCGAGGAGCGCGGCGAGCGGCTCGAGCGGCGAGGCGAGGCCATCGGCGGCCCGGCGGGCGAGCGCATGGAGCATCGCGGCGAGATGATGCAGCGCCACGGGGAGCGCATGCAGCGCCAGGGCGAGCGGATGCAGAACCGCGGCGAACGCATGGAACACCGAGGCGAGAGAATCCAGCACCCTCGACGCTAAACTACCACGCCCTCACCTCCTTTTGCGACTTGGCGCCGTCCTAATTAGGCCGTCACGGCGCTCAAATAATTAAATTGCGCCGTTTCCATAGCCCGGGCCTCCGGCAGATGCTACCCTGCGTCCCTTCGCAACGCCGCTAAGCCAGGAGGAAATTTATGGCAAGAAAACTCGCTCAAAATGAGACGTATTCCGTCCAACCATCGACGCAGGATATGCGCGAGGCTCCGGGAGCGATGCCCTCGCCGACGCCGGGGCGCCCGGGAGCGCCCGGGCAGACGACGCAGCCCTATGGAGGCCCCGGGGACGCGGCCGCCGCCCCTCAAGCCACCCGCGGCTGGGGCGTGATCCTTTTTGTCGTCGCCGTCGTCGCCCTGATCCTTCTTTCCTTCAGGCGCAAGCGGCGCACGCCTCCTCCTGGCGCCTAAAAGGTCAGGGTGAAACCGGTAGCCAGCTGCCGGTTGAGGTATCGCGGGGTCACCGAGTAAAGGACGTCGCAGACCCAGGAGAGTCGCTCGAACATGCGCCAGCGCAGCGACGCCTTGGCGGACTGCAGCCAGCGCCCACGGCCCTCTTGCACGCCGTAGCCTCCCGCGTACTGAAGGGTGGCCCGCAGGGGGCCGCCGCCGCGCTTGAAGGCCAAGACGCCCATGTGCTGCTCTAAGCCCCGCGGCGTGAAGTATTCCCGGTCCCCGTAGCGCGAGTCCGCATAGAGAAACGAGTATCCGATCGAGAGCCCCCGTACCAGGTTGCGGGCGCCCTGCAGGCGCAGCTCGCGCAGGCGGTTGGAGTCGTTAAACCGTACCTCGTCATAGCCGGCCGACCCCTCCCACGCGAGCGTGGGGGCCCAGCTCAGCGTGAAGCCGTCCTTGCGGGCCTTGCGTCCCCGGAAGATCGCCGAGGCGTTCTCCACGTCGTCGATCCCGTCGAAGACGGACAGCCGCAGGGTGGGCGTCAGCGACATCGACAGGCCGACGCCGTAATTGTCGGAGGTCCTTTCCGTCTTGGCGGGACGCAGCAGCCCGTTGTGGCGCTGCTCGGAGCGGGTCTCGAACTGCCTGCGGGTGTAGGAAAGCTGAACGGCGGTCTTAAGCGTCACCGGAAGCTGGAGCTGGAATCCCCCCTCCTGCCCGTCGATGCTCGTGGTGCCGTGCTCCGAGTAACGCGAGCGGCCCATCCAACCGGAAAACTGCGCCGCACGGATGGGGGCTGCCACCCGCACGATCTGCTTGGCGTGGGAGCGGCGGAAATTGTCCGAGAAGCCGACGAAGGCCGGCGTCGCCGAGGGAGCCACCTGCATCTCGGCCTGCCTGAGGAGCTCTTGATAGCGGGGGGTCTGGGGATCGAGCGAGTGCGCCTCCGCGTAGAGTTTATGCGCGCCGTAAAGATAGCCGGCCTTCTCCATCGCCACCCCCTTCTCGGCGTAGAGCTCGGCGCAGCGTAGACCCTCCCTTTCGAGGCCTTCGTAAATCTCCAAGGCCTGGGCCGGCCTAGACGCCATCACCCACAGGCTCGCCTCGAGCAGTCGCGCCATGACCCAGGGCTCGCTCAACGAGAGCTGTGCTAGCAATTGCTCCTCGCCCATGTCAGCGGGTACTTGGAAGCGCTTGATGGCATGGGAGGTCGAGCCCGCGGCGTTGAAGCCGGAGGAATCCTGGATGAAGGCCAACGCGAAATGTTTTTGGACCAGCGCCCGGTTGAGGGACGCGGCCTCGAGCTCGTTGGTCTCGGCGGCCTGTCCGTAATCCCCGTAAGGAAACGCGAAGGCGCACGGGCCCCCGGGGCAGGCCCATTCCCGCGCCCGGCGGTATTGCTCCTCGAGCCTAGTCCTGAATTCCTCCCTACTTTCCAGGCGGCCGGCCTCGGCCAGCCAGGCGCGGTTGGCCAAGCCGTGCCCGGTATGGCTGGAGCTGTCCACCGGGACCGGTTCGCGGCTCGACTGAGCGTGTATTTCCCACCGGCCGGTGCTCCGCCATGCGGCCAATTCCTTGGCGTCCGCGAGGGAGGGATTGCCTTCCTCCGGCGGCGCGGGGGCGAACATGACCGCCTTAAGCCCCGTCGCCTTCAAGATCGGATCGGCCTGGCGGAACGTCTCGCGTAGGCCATCGTCGAAGCTCAGCACGAGCGCCTTGTCGGGCAGGCGCCCGCCCTTACTCAGGAATTCCTCCACCTCCGCGACGCCGACGGTACGAAAGCCGGCGCGCTTGAGGGCCTCCGCGTGTTTCTTGAAATTCTCGGCCCATATCCGCTCGCCGCGGCTGAAAGGCGAAATCCCTTCGTACGCCAAGGCATGGAAGGCAGGGGGCCTGTCCCGGACCAGGGGGCGGACCAACGCGAAGGCCTCCTCCATCCGTCCGGAATCCGCCAAGATACGAGCCCTCCGGATTTTAAGCAAGGGCGTCGCCTGCCCCTTCTCCAGGCCGCTGAGGATTTCCAACGCCTCCTGGAATTCCCCCCGCGCCTGAGCCATGCGCGCCGCGGCCAACAAGGGCCGTTCGTTGTTCGGGTTCCTTTGATGGATGAATTCATACGTCCTCTGGGCCTCCGACCAGCGCTGGCCCTGCTCCAGGGCCGCGGCCTTGAGGGCATGGCCCTGAAGGGGGAACGGGTCCAACTCGATCGCCCGGGAAGCCGCCATCAATGCCTTCGCCGACCGTCCAGAACCCAGGGAGACCTTGGCCAGGCGCAGCCACGATGACCGGGAATAAGGGCCGAATTCGGCCAATCGCCCGAGCCAATAATGGCCGTCGTTAAAATCCTTTCGGAATATGGAATCCTCGATGAGGCGCTCGATGGCGTCGGCGCTGACGCCGGCGCTGGAAGCGAGCAATTTCCACTCCGAAACCGCTTCGTCGAAACCCCCAAGCGAATAAAGAAGGGAGGCGCGGCGCTTGCGATACCCCACCGTTGGTTGGAGCTTTACGAGACGCTCGAACAGTTCTAGGGCCGATTCGCGATCCCCCAGCTGCTCCGAGAAATCGGCCAGCGCGAACAGTACCGCGGGGTCTTCCCTATGGCGGCTTTCCAATCGTTTGAGCAGGGCGATGGATTGCTGTTTCCGCTTCAGGTAGAACATCGCCTTCGCCGCGACGAGCGACGCCTCGCGATCGTTCGGCGCCAAGCGCAGCGCGCGGCGCGAGGAGGCCGCCGCCGCACCGTAACGCCCCTCCCCCAGCTCCAAATTTCCCTGCAGCACGAGGTAAGAGTGGTTTCCAGGATGCAGCGCCGACAGGCGCGAAGCCAGCGTCAATGCCTCCACAAGTTCCCCCCTGGCCCAATGGGCCCAGCAGAGGCTCAACATAGCCGACGTATCGCTGGATCGCTCGACCAACAGGCGCCACTGGCCGATGGCGGCCTCGATTTGCCCGTGATTGTAGAGGGCCTGCGCGCGGAGCCGGCGAAGGCGACCATTTTCCGGGTCGAGGCGCAGCAATTCGTCGTATTGCTCCAGCGCGGCCTCATAGAAACCCATTTGCTGGAGCAGGTCGGCCGCGCCGAAACGGGAGGCCCTGCCGGGATTGGCCCGCAGGAACTCGCGCAGAAAATTCGTCGCCTCCAGAGAGCGCTTAGCGCCGAAAAGGGTCCTGGCTCGAAGGAGCGCCGCGTCGAGGTCGTTGGGAGAAAGCGCCAAGGCGCGCGCCGAGAGCTCCAAGGCGCGCTCGAACTTCTCATGCTCGGTTTCCACGCTGGCGGCCAGGATCAGCGCGGCCACGTCCCTGGGGTAGCGCTCCGGCAACCGGCGCCAGCGAACGGCGTCCTTGTCGAGCCCCTTGAGCTTAGGGTAGGCCCTGGCCAGGGCCCGCATGCTCTCCGGCTCTGGCGGGTCCCGCCGTACCCACTGCCGCCAAACCTTGAGCGCCTCCTCCCCGCGGCCGAGCTGGTAGAGCACATCCGCGCGACGCCGGGCGAAGCGGGGGTTGTCTGGCGAACGCCTCACCAGGCGGTCGTAATAGCTCAAGGAGCGCTCGAAATGCCCCAACATATCGAGCAGCTCGGCCATTTGAGACAGCACCGCCGCATCCCGCGGGTGCGAACGCGAGAAGGGCTCGAGCACCCGCAGCGCCTCCTCGCCGCGCCCTGATCCCGCGAGCGCCCTCGCCAGCAATACGGCGCCGCGCGCGTCGCCGGGAGCCAGGCGCAGCGCCTCCCGAGCCATGGCGACCGCTTCCTCGAAACGCCCGCTATCGATTTCCAGGCTGGAAAGGCCGCGCGCGAAGGCCGGATTTTGGGGGTCTAGGGCCATCAAGGTGCGCCAACACTTGCGGGCGCGGTCGTACTCCTGCAGATGGGCGAACGCCCAGGCCAGGTTCATCAAGGCGTCCGAGGAGCCGGGATTAGCGGCGAGTTCGGCCTCGAAGGATAGGGTCGCCTCACGATAGCGGTTCTGCGACATCAGTTCCAGCCCTCGCTTGAGGGGTTCCGTTCGAGTGGGGTCCGAGGCCGCGGCTTCGACCGCCGTCAGGAATAGGCATGCGAAAAAAACGGCGTTTCTCATGGATGTCCTCCCCGATCGCCGGCCTCGCTCAATCGGAGCCACTCGAACTCCCCTCCGCCCTCGGGCACGAGGACGCCGTCGATGAGCTTGCGCAAGCCGGAGAAGCCGGAGGGATCCGGGTGCGCGACCCACAGCTTCCGACGCCTGAACCCCGGCTCGCTCCGCAGGGCCGACACGGCCCCGCGGATGTCCTCCGGACGCGCGCCTGCTCCCACCCGCAGCAGCAGGCCCTTGCCGCCTAGCGCGTCGGCTTGCCGCCATAGGGCCTGGATGAAATGACGGCGTGAGGACTCCTTCATCCGGCGGATCACGCTTGGGTCTTCCACGTAGAGGCCGGCGACGAGGTCGCAGCGATAAAAGCCGGCGATCGCCTTGAGCAGCTCCTGCTGCTCGCCCTGCACATCGAGCAGGCCTTGCCGGTCCACCCGGATCCATTGAGGTGCCAGGGCGCGGAGCTCGGAAGCGCGGCTGCGGATCTCCTGAATGCCCGCCCTCGGAGAAAAGGAAAGCCAGCGGACCGGCAAGGGAGCCGCCCGCACCGAGCTCAGAATGGCGCCGGCGCTTCCCTTGTCGGGGTCGTAAACACCGAAGGAGACGCGCCCCTCGGCGACTCCCGAAGGGACCCATCGCGGCTTGGCGAAAAGCAAGCGCCCGTTGAGCGAAGCGATCGCCCACTCACCCTTGAGGACGAGGCGCAGTCGTGCTGGAAAATCGTGGGGCGTCACGGGAGCCTTCGCCAAGGTGACGGGCTTGCGCCCCTTGCCCTCCAACTGCTGGAGCCTCCAGTGCCCTTCCGAGGCGCCCAGGCGAAGATAGCTTTGGCCCGGGATTTCCCTGGCATACATCCAAGCCGCGCGTTTGAAGCTTTTGAGGGTGTATTCGACGACCATATCACTCCAGGTCTCGGTGCCTCGCAGCGCCAGGGACGCCCCTGTCTGCCGCGGAGTCGGCAAAATGGCCAGGCGCCGCTTAGCGGAAATGATCCCCCATTCGACTGTCCAGTCCATCCGCAAGCGTTCAGCCTGGAAGGAATCCTCGAAAGCCCTCTTGCGCGGCTCGAGGGCGAAAAGGGCCAACAACACGTCCGCCGCGCTGTCCGTAGGCCGGACGCGGAGCAGGCGCAGCCCCGCCGGGCTCTGCAGCCGATCGTTGTAGCCGGTCCTCGCCGGCAAGAAGCGCAATTCGGAACCGGCACCGCCTCCTTCCAGCGCGGAACCGGCATCGTCCACACGCGTCCCGAAATCCCAAGCCCCCCCTCGGCGCAATTGCCGGACCGCATGGGGAGAAAGGGCGCGCCGGCGGTCCTCCCTTCTCAGATTTTTCTGCTGGAAGGCGGCCGCGCGCATCCTTCGTTTCTTGAGGACCTTCTCGGCCCAATGGATGCTTCGCGGGTGATCCCGGTCGAAGGCGATTAGGATCGACTTGGCGGGTAACGGACGGCCCGCCCGGTAAAAATCTCGAACATCCGAGAATCCGATCGTGGAATAGCCTACCCGGTCGAGCCCGTCGATGATCCTCGTGAACTCCTCCGGAGGGAATGCGCCCTCGCGGCGGTCGACGGCTGGCATCAGCACGCCTATGAAATGCCTCGCCTCGCCGCGAGCGCGCGCGGCCCTCTGCGCCTGCAGGCCGCGCCTCCTAAAATAGGCGCTTCCCTCGATCAACCATATTCCCGTCAGGGCGAAGGCGGCCAACAGCGCCGCCCAGGAGGCCGCATAGTTCGGAAGACGCGCGGCCCTCGCGGGGAGCGGCAGCCTTCCGGCGGAAGCCGTCGTTTCCATCAGCGGGTCCCCCAATGGTTTTTCCGCATCGTCAAGAAGGCGTAGTAGGTCTGCGGCCCCATCAGCGCGCCCTGAACGGCCATCATAAGGACACCCAACAGCCAATTCGGGCTCGTCGGGCTTTTCCACAGGAAATAAAAACATTGGGATAGGCCCAAGATCACGAAACCTCCGATGTAGTAGCTCAGCTCCGCCGTTTGTCCGCCCCAAATACCACCCAAGAGGGTCTTATACGCGATCCAAGGAGAGGCGGTGCTGCACAAGGCGGCCGCGTAGAAAGAAAGCGCGCCTAGGGGATTTTTTCGGCAGACGAAGCGCCCGGCGATCAGGGTCTCCCGCAGCCAGGACTTCTTCCAGCGCACCTGTTGGCGCATGTAATGCGACCAGGTGGCCGGGACCAGAGTCGTCGAGACGGCCGTCTCGTTGTATATCACGCGGTAATTGCGCAGGATGAAGTTGGTGAGGCTCCGATCGTCGCCGAAGGTGGCCTGCGCCCCCAAAAATCGCTGCCCCAGCCAAGGATCCAATATCGGCATCAAATAACTTCTCCGGTACGCGGAAAGGCAACCGGGACAACAGGTCACGCAGCTAAATACGCTTTCGGACGCCTTCATCAGCTTGTAGGAGACAAGGTAGCGGAGTTCCTGCATCCGGGTGAGCGTGTTCTTATCCGCGTTCTCGACATCCGTGTGTCCCGACACCGCTCCCAGCGTCGGATCCTCGAAGCCGCAGACGATTCTCCGGAAGGCCGTCGGATAGACGAAGGTGTCGGAATCGAGGAAGACGATGATTTCCCCGGAAGCGGCGCGCACGCCGGTCGCCATGGCATGCCGCTTGCCCGAGGAAGGCAGGTTATAGACTTTCAAGTTGGGAAAACGCTGCTGCAGGGCCTTGAGGATGGCTGGGGTGGCGTCGGTGGAGCCGTCGTTGACGACGATGATCTCCCTTTTATCGTCCGGATACTGGGCGCGGAAGCAGCTTTCTACAGTCCGCGCGATGAAATGCTCCTCGTTCTTGACGGAGATAACGACGCTGATCGATGGCTCATAGCCGCTCATCTTCGGCGCGCGGTAGAGGCAAGACAACAAGAAGCGCGATAGATAGAAGGCGCCCAAGATGAGGCTGTAGGTGTAGACTCCGGGGGCGTACCAAAAAAACTGGAGATTCCCCCATTTGAGATAGGCCATACAGGCGATAAGCAGCATCAGCGCGACTCCGGCTTGGCGACGCCGATGATATACGGCCCGGCGGATAAGGCTGGGCAGCGACCTTTCCCATCGGACGATGAGAACATAACGGTCGGTCATCGAGGGGTCGCGTTGCTCCGTGGGTGAGATATCGATCGGCCTCACCTGCGACACGATGCCGGCGAATTCACAGCGTAGGCCGACCGGGGCCGAGCGCACCGATTCGGGGAGATTAAACTGCACGACGACCCTCTGACCGCGGCGGAGCGCGACCTTCGAGCGCAAGCAAATGCCCTCCTGCGTATAGTCCGTGGCGGTGGCATGGAGAATCTGGTGCTCCTGGCCTCGCTCCGAAGAGAAGATGCTAGCCGGGAACCATTCACGGAACCTGGGCTGGCAACGGCGGTCATGATTCCCGCGATATCGCTCGCAGATGGCTTCGTCGTCCATCGTTTCTCCGCCGTAGTATAAACGCGCGGCCAGGGGCTCCCTATAAAGGCCTTGTAAACAGATTCCCATCGGACGTTGAATCATCGGATCACGACGAATTTTCCGCTCGTTTTCCAGCCTTGATCGTCGGTGATCAGGTAAAGATAGAAGCCAGAGGCCGCCGTTTCCCCGGCATCGTTGCGCAAGTCCCATATGGCCACTCCGTTGACGAGGGGCAAGGAACGGACCCAACGCCCGGAAAGAGTGAAGATACGCACTGCCCCTTGGGCGAAGCCGGCATTAAAGGTTACCGGCCCTCCGGCATGACGATCGGCCCTCCAGGGATTGGGAAATATCTTCACTGGAGCCTCGGAGGTCTGGGTCGAAGGCGGGGGCGCCGGCCCGTTCTCCGGAGGCGGCTCTGGATTCTCCTCAGGCGGCGACACCGGAGCATTCTCCGGAGGAGGCGGGATGGCCGACTCGGGTTCGTCTTCGGGAAGCCGCGGAGGTGGCCAGCCCGGCCTCTCCTCATCCCGTTTGCCTTTCTTTTCCTCCTTGCGTTTATCTTCCTCCCGCTCCTCCTCATCATCGTCCAATTCAGAGGGGATATCCTCCACTGTTTCCACCGGCTCGTTGGGAACATTTACGGTGCGGGTAGAGGGTTCTAACAGTTCCCCGGGAGACTCCGCCGTTGCCGTCGACGGCTCCACCGGCTCGCTCGGGGACTCCGCCGTTCCCGTTGACGGCTCCACCGGTTCGTTCGGGGATTCGGCCGTGCCAGTGGAAGACTCAACCGGCTCGCTCGGGGACTCCGCCGTTGCCGTCGACGGCTCCACCGGTTCGTTCGGGGATTCGGCCGTGCCAGTGGAAGACTCAACCGGCTCGCTCGGGGACTCCGCCGTTCCCGTCGACGGCTCCACCGGTTCGCTCGGGGATTCGGCCGTGCCAGTGGAAGACTCAACCGGCTCGCTCGGGGATTCCGCCGTCCCCGTCGACGGCTCCACCGGCTCGCTCGGGGATTCGGCCGTGCCAGTGGAAGACTCAACCGGCTCGCCGGTCTCTTGGGCTCGTGCGAGGGTCATGGATCCGATCGCCAAGAAGATGGACAACAACAGTTTCATGAGCGGCTAAATTTCAGGGTGAGCGAAAAGTATTGGGTGTACCCGAGATCGCCTAAGGGAACCCAGGCGTAGTCGAAACCGTACCCGCGCCATTGCAGGCCCAGCCCCATCGTCAAGCCGTTGAGCCCGGAAGAACGCCTTAAGGCGTCCGTCTTGTACCCTCCTCGAAGGGACAGAGCCCCGACCGGCCTCCATTCCAATCCCGCGCGGGCGAACGCGGTCCCGCTGCGCGTGCCCCCTGCCTCGAAGGCCAAGGTCAGCGGGTCGATAGCGAGGTACGACACGCCGGCCCGATACTGCATCGGCTGCGGGTCCCCAGCGCTAATGAATTTCACCTGGGAACCGATGTTCGACCCGACCGCGGCCAAGGAGAGCCGGCGGTTGAGGCGTAGCAGCGCGCCGGCATCCGCGCTGAATGCGCTGGAGGAGAACTCGTCTATGCGCCCCTGGATCCATCTCCCCGTCACCCCTATAGACAGAGCGGGGTGCACGGCGATCCCGTAAGCCGCGGAGTAGGCGGCGAAATATCCGGTGAAATCCCCGGTCGGGTTGCCCATGGCGTCGGCCCCGCTCACCTTCCCGGGCCTGAAATAGTGGGCCGAAAGTCCGAACGCCCCGCCTCTGGGGAACGGATGAACGAAGCTCAAGAATTCGTAGCCCATCGAATCTACGTAGGACAGATGGGTCAGGGAAAGTTCGGAGGCTTTAAGAAAACCCAATCCCCCCGGGTTCCAACTCGGGGCGTAAGCGTCGACTGACAGGGAGCTGTAGGCCGAACCCATCGCCGCCGGCCGCCCGCCCAACGGAATGTCCAGGAAGGAGGCCCCCTCGGTACCGGAGGCCGCGAGCGCCAGGAAAGGAGCAGGGACGAGAAACGCGGCCAACAAGGCTGCCAGTACCATCGCCCGTGCCGACATGGCGGCAGTATAAACCGGCGAATGGGTCGATCGAGTGCAGGCCCGGTAAAATGAGTATGTGGACTATTTGAGCACGGCAATACGCCCGCGCGAGTTTCCCCCCCGCGAATCCGTGATCACATAGAGATAAAAGCCGGAAGCGACGGCCTGGCCCGCGTCGTTGGTCAAGTCCCAGGAAGCTTTGCCGTTGACGGCCCTCAGGCTTTTGAGCCATTTTCCCGACAGCGTGAATATCTTGACCGTGCTGCCTTCCCCTAAAAGATCGAACACCACAGGCACCCCCCCGTGCCGATCGGATTTCCAAGGATTGGGGAATACCTGCATGCCGCCGGGCGAAATGGCCGGAGCCGGCGCGCGGATCGCCAAGGCAACCCAAGGGGAGCGTCCGCCTCCGGGAGGCGGGTTAAAAACCGTGATCTGGGCCGTGCCAGTGGAGCGCACGTCCTCGGACAGGATCACCGCTTCGAGCCGATTGGGACTCAGCACGCGGGTCTGGCGGTCGGCCCCGTTGAATTGCAAGGTCGCTCCAGCGGCGAAGCCCTCGCCAATCGCCTGCAAGGAAAAGAGTCCCTGTCCCGCGGTCACGAAGCCGGGGCTCAAGGAGAACACCCGGGGGATGGGATTAGAGGGCTGCGGAGCCGGCGCGGGCCCGCCGATCCCCACGCCGACGCCCCTCGAGGGCGCCTCCTGGTTTCCGCTGTCGTCGACGGCCCGGCTCATCAAAACGCGCCCGCCGCTGCCGGAAGGCTTCCATTCGTAGCTCCATGCCTCCCTTCCCTTAGCCGGGCGCCAGCTGGCGCCGCCGTCCACCGAGACTTCCACGGCGCCGACGATGCCACCGCCCGAGTCCGCGGCGGTGCCGGCGATGAGCACCGCGGTCCCGGTGGAAAATACGGTCCCTTCGGACGGGGAAAGAATGCCGGAAGAAGGCGCTTGCGAGTCAGCGGAAGCGAAGGCCGCCACTAGATTCGCCTGGGGAGATCCCGGCTGGGAATCCATATCCGCCAGGAGATTGCGGGTGGCCTGCTGCAAATCCCGGTAGGCGGGCTGCGGCGGATTCGGGGCGTCATGATGGCTGTCCAAGCCCCAGGTCCATTGCATGGTGCCGGCGCCGAAAACCCTGGCCCCGCTCGGGCTGCGGTAAAGGGTAAGGGTATGGGTCGCCGTCCCGGGAATATACGTGTAGCCCGGGCCCAATTGCCGCCGGTCCACCGCGTAACTGCTCGAGGAAAGGTGCATCAAACCGGCGGGCCTGTAGCCATTGTCGATGTCCTCGTCCCATTCGTAGCCGAGGATCTGCTCGTAGACCGACTCCGTCCCCGGTGTCAGGCTCGCCACGGAGGTGTTGCGCCAGAAACGATGCCGCGCGAAATCGGACGGAACGATCAGGGCGTCGTTGCGAAACGGCCCGACGGTGTATTCCTGCCCCGAGAGGGAGTTGGGGTGCTTGCCGCCGTCGGAAGGCGGGCTGAAACGATGATCCCACCAATAGCCGGTCCAGGAAGGAGGGCTCATCGGGTCCCGGGTATTGTTGACGCTTTCCTTATAACAGACCATCGTGCGATGCGGGGTTTTGGTCGCGTCGATGCTGGGCTCCCAGCGGATCTTCCAATATATTTCATTGGAGCTAAAAAAGCCCAGATGCACCCCCGCGTCGCGCGCGGCCTCGACGGCCTTCCGCTGGGGCCCGGACCAATATTCGTCGTGCCCCACGGATAGGAATACCTTATGGTTGCGGATCAGCTCCCCGCGCCGATCGCTGTCGACGCCGGTGAAATAGCTCACGTCGTAGCCGTTGGCCTCCAGCCACCGGATCATCGGATACTCGTGGCCCAGCACCCAAGAGGAGGAATAATTCCGCGTCGTGAAAGGCCGGTTGTAGCTCACCTTGTAAGCGCGGTTAAACGGCATGCTCGGCGCGACGTAGAGGCTGCCGCCTCCATAGCGGTTATAGGCCTGCCAGGTGGTGTCCGATGTCTGGAACAGTATATCGCTGCGTCCCGCGTCATCTCGAACCACGAAAAAGATATGGCTGGCTCCCCCGGTGTCCGCGCGCGTCAGCTTGGCGAAATAGACGCCCGACACGGCCTCGGCCGGCACGCTCCATGACGCCGAGACGGCCCAATTGCCGCAATCGACCAAGCCGGTCGAAGAGTCGCTCAAGCAGGCCGGCTGGATCTGGGGTAGAACCGCCGAAGGGGAAATCGAGGCAACCTTGCGCGCGCCGGCTCCACGATAAAATCCTAATCGATAGATATCGATCCGGTACTGGGAGGCGTCCGTATGGATCTTGAAGTCGACGGTCTCGCCTCGATTGACGCTGATTTCGGTGGAAAAACCGACGATGCTGGGATCGCCGGCCTTGGGAATGTCCCATTCCGTCGAAAGGTTACCCGTTTTGCAGTTTTCCGCGACTACGGCGTTGGCGGGATTGGCGCAGGTGTCCTGGGCAAAGGCACCCCTAACTGCGAGCGAGGCCGCGCTCAAAAAAAAGGCATAAATCGTTCCACGCATCGCCCGCGAGTATATAAACGCCCGGCGGGGGTAGCGATGAACGGAAAGTAAATTGTTTGCCCTTATTTCACGACGGCGAAGCTCTGGTACAGGAAGGAATTGTCCTTTCGGCGGATCTTCGCTATGTAAACCCCCGAGTCGACCAGACGCCCGGAGGAGTCGCGGCAATCCCATCGCAGCGCCGCGCCGCCTCCCGTGCGCGTCAGCACGGCGATGCGCCGGCCCCCGGCGTCGAAAACTTCCACCGATTCGGCCCCTGGGCCGAAGAGGGCCGAATCGTTGATGCCGTCGGCCAATGCGGGGCTCAGGAAGCGCTGCTTGGAGCGGCTCTCCTCGCCAAGCGGCGGAGCCGGAGACGGGGGAGCCGGGCTCGGGACGGGCTCGGGCGACGGCGCCGGGATCGGTGGCTCGGGGGCCGGAATCGGGCTCTGGGGCGGGTCCGGCGCCGGGACCGGCGCGGGGCGCGGAGATTCATCCAAGGCGCTTACCGTGAAGCTCCGGAACTTCAAATCGCAGTTGTCGCCGCGGATGCCAACCTTTCCTGGCACACGAATCGGCGCGCCTCCCATCGAGCCGTCGTCGACCGCGGAGGCCAGGAGGCGGCCGTCAATGAAAAGCTTGAGGCCCACGGAGCCGTCCGCGTTGTTGCGCGCCGTCGCCTCGATCCGCTGCCAGGCCTTATGCGGAACGCCGTAGGAAACGACGGGGCTTAAGGTGAAGTAACTCCCTCCGTTCGAGGGGCCGCCGGGGATCTTCTTCTTGATCATGACGGTGCCGTCCCGGCGGTTCAGAGTGACATAATAGGTGTAATATTCGCTCTGATAGCGCAAAAAGAGATGGACGCCGTCGTAATCCCGGGGGGGCGTCGCCGGGGTGGAGCTCAGGCCGTCGTTGAGCAATTCCAGCCTCAGCGCGATATCCTTGAAGTCGCCGCGCTTCGTCGTCAGTCGAAAAACCGCCGAGTGCGTGCCGTTGGTGGAGCGCGCGTTCGGCTGGACGGAATCGGGAACCCCGCTCCAACCGCGACCCCGGTCGGCGAAGAGGGAGCCGCTGCTCATTTCCCAAATATCGGATTTGACGGCGTTCGGGTCGTTGGGGAACCAATAGGCGAACTCGTTGGTCACCAGGCCGTCCGGCAGATTCTCGAACGAGTAGCTGGCCAGGGTCTCGGCGGCCAGAGGCATCCGCGACACAACGAACAAAACGCACGCGAGCCATGCGTGTCTCATCCCCCCACCCCGCCGAATAACAGCCGGACCCCGATCAGATGCGAGCCGACGCTGCCGCCCAGGAGGTTGCGGTTGAGCACCAAGGCGTAGTCGACGCCCATGCGCCCCTTCTGTATGCCGAATCCGCTCGTGATCTCGTCGGGATTGACCCCGATCCGGAAAAGCACCTCGGCGTCCCACACGCCGGAAATACGCTTTTGCAATCCCACCGTCGGCAGAACTCGGCGGGCCCCTCCGGGGTAGGTGGCGCCGCGCACCGCCAGCTCGGTCGTGACCGTCAGCACACGGCCCCCTACGGGAAACGCGACCGCCGCGCGCCATTGCCTGGCGACACGGTCCTCGGAGGCGAGCCCGACATCCGGACGGTTGAAATTCTTGACCGAGAACCCGACGTCGAAACCGGGGGCGATCGGGTACACGGCCCCGAAGTCCAACCCGAGCGCCGAACGGGAAGTCCCACCGCGGAAAACCGGATCCTCCGAATCCTCGCCCTGCGGGGAAAAGGAATGCTGGAGCCAATTGGCGGAGACGCCGAGCTGTACGCCCAGGGGCAGCTTCCGGGCGACGGTGAAGGCCATGGTCCGCTCTTCCATGAGCCCGGAAGCCCGGAAACTGCCGTAGCCTAGGCCGAAGCTCCCCCAACGGGTCGGGACGCCGGCCGCGATAAGATTCGTCCCGATCTCCCCGATGCCGTCTAAACCCGCATACAAGCCGCTGCGCATGAAATAGCATTCCGGGCGGGGCAATCTCGCGATGCCAGCCGGGTTCAAAAATATCCCGGCGGAGTCGTCGGCGGCGGCCACGGAAATGTTTCCCAGGGCGGCCGAGCGCGGGCTCAATATCGGCTCCTGAAAGGCCGCCTGCGAGGGCGCCGCGCTCCCCAGAAAAAATAAAAACGCCGCGAGGCGTCTCATTGAATCAATGTATCAAAACTCGCCGGGCGCCGCCGGACGGCCGTAACAGTTTCTTAATCAATCCTTTACACGGACTCCATGGACTCTAAGACGGGGGGCGGTTAAAATGCCACCTCACATTTACCGGAGGTTCCATGTCGAATACTCGAATGGCCGCGCGTCGCTGGGGAATTGTCTTGGCAGGGGGAGAGGGCTCCCGCCTGCGCCCCTGGACCATGCGTCGCCTCGGCTTCCACCGACCCAAGCAGTACTGCGCCTTCCTCGGCGAGCGGAGCATGCTGGAACACACGATCGACCGCACCGCCGGGCTCATCCTACCCGAGCGCTTGGTGACCATCATCGGGCGCGGCCATTGGGCGCATCTGGAGGAGCCTCGCCGCCAATCGGTCCCCGGCATGATCATCGAACAGCCCGGGGAGAGGGACACCGGGCCGGGGGTCTTCTTGCCGCTGACCTACGTCATGGCGCTCGAGCCGGAGGCCACCGTGGCCGTTTTCCCATCGGACCATTTCATTTTTCCGAAGACTGAGTTCCAGCGCCTCGTCGAGCAAGCCTTCGATCTCGCCGAGTTCCTGCAGGACCGAATCGTCCTACTAGGGGCGGCGGCCGACCGCCCCGAGCCCGAATACGGATGGATCGAGCCAGGAAGAGCGCTGGAGGAGGGTCCGCTCCGCTCCGCCTGCGCCGTCGAGCGATTCGTTGAGAAGCCGGATCTGCGCACCGCCGACTCCCTTTTCCGACGCGGCTGCCTATGGAATACCCTGATCATGGTTTTTAAAGGTAAGGCGCTCTGGTCCATGGGCCAGGCCCTCTTCCCCAAGATGCTCCATCGCTTCGAAAGCCTTCGCCTGGCCCTCATCGGAGGAGGCGGCGCGCCGGAAGCGGCGGCGGTCTACGAGGGGATGGAGCGGGTCAATTTCTCGAGCGGACTGCTCGCGCGCTTGCCCGCCAAGACGGTGGTCGTGCCGATGCACGGAGTTCTTTGGAACGACTGGGGCCGCCCGGAACGCATTTCGGAGACCCTGGCGGCCATGGGAAGCGTCTTGGCGACCGAACCGGCCGACGCCGATGGTCTCGTTCATCCCCTCAATAATAACAAGTTGCCGCCGCTATACACCCCCGAGCCCACCCTGCGCATACAATAGCCCCTAGGCTTGTGAGACAAGCCTAACGCCCGCGCGGGACGCGACGTTTCACGCGCGTGTGCGGCGGAGGGGTCTATGTGCGGAATCGTCGGATACATCGGCCAGCGCCAGGTAGTGCCCATCTTGCTGGGAGGCCTCAAAAGCCTCGCCTACCGCGGCTACGACTCGGCTGGGCTGGCCGTGCTCTCGGAAACCGGGCTGCATGTGCGGCGGGCCGTCGGTAAGATCGACAACCTGAGCAGCCTGCTCACCCTCCGGCCACTGCCAGGCCGCGTGGGCATCGGCCATACGCGCTGGGCCACCCATGGGCGCCCCTCGGAAGAAAATACGCACCCGCATCTCGATTGCTCCTCCAAGATCGCGGTCATCCATAACGGGATCATCGAGAACCACGGACCCCTCAAGGACAGGCTCCTCACCTCGGGGCATGCCTTCCGATCGGAGACCGACACCGAGGTGATTTCCCACCTCGTGGAGGAAAAGCTGGCCTCCGTCGGGTCGCTGCGCGAGGCGCTGCGGCTCGCCCTGCGGGAGCTCGAGGGGGCCTACGCCATCGCGGTGCTCTGTTCCGACTTCCCGGGGGAGCTGCTAGCGGCCAAGACCTCCTCACCCTTGGCTGTCGGGCTCGGCGAGGACGAGGCCTTCCTGGCGTCCGACGTGCCGGCGTTCCTCGAATATACCCGTGACGTGATATACCTCGACGATGGGGAAATGGCGGCCTTCAGCGTCCGCGAGGCCGAATTTTCCGACATCCGCGGCCACCGCATCCGGAAAAGCCCCACCCGCGTCTCATGGAACCGCGGGATGGCCGAGAAGGCCGGTTACCGCCATTTCATGCTCAAGGAGATCCACGAGCAGCCCCGTGTGATCGCCGACACCTTGCGTGGCCGCACCTTGCCGCTTTGCAATGGGATCCTGGAGCGGGAAACCGGGATGGACCGCGGATTCTTGAGCGGGGTATCGTCCGTGCATCTCGTGGGCTGCGGCACGGCACATCACGCCGCGATGGTCGGCAAGTACCTATTGGAGCGTTTCGCCCGGATCCCGGCCCAGGTCGAGACCGCCTCCGAATTCCGCTACCGCGAGCCCATGCTCTCGCCTTCGACCCTCGTCATCGCGATCAGCCAGTCCGGCGAGACCGCCGACACCTTGGCCGCCGCGCGCCTGGCGAGGCAATCCGGCTGCAAGGTGCTCTCGATCTGCAACACCGTGGGCTCCGCCCTGACCCGCTGCGCGGACTTCAATTTCTACACTCATTGCGGGCCCGAATGCGGCGTCGCCTCGACGAAGGCCTTCGTGGGCCAGCTGGTCGCCCTGAGCGCGCTGACCCTGCATCTCGGCGCGAGCCTGGGCCGGCTGAGCGAGCAGGAGGGGCTGGCGTGGGTCTCGGAGCTATCGCGCCTGCCGGAGCTCGTGGAGGCGGCCTTGAAGCTCGAGCCGGAGGTCCAGGATATCGCCCGCCACTACTGCAGGGCCGAGCACTTCATCTACATCGGGCGCACCTTCAACTACCCTACCGCATTAGAGGGGGCCCTCAAACTCAAGGAGATCTCCTACATCCACGCCGAGGGATACGCCGCGGGTGAAATGAAGCACGGGCCCATCGCCTTAATCGACATGGCCATGCCGGTGGTCGCCATCGCCACCCACTCCAAGGTCTTCGACAAGGTGCTTTCGAACATCGAGGAGGCCAAGGCCCGACGGGGCCAGATCATCGCCCTATGCACGCAGGGCGAGAAGCGGCTCTACGGCAAGGCGGACCGCATGCTCGAGCTGCCCAAGGCGGGAGAGTTCCTGTCGCCGATCGTCAACGTAATCCCCCTGCAACTGCTGGCCTACCACATCGCCGACCTGCGCGGCTGCGACGTCGACTGCCCGCGCAACCTGGCCAAGAGCGTGACGGTCGAATAGCTACGCCCGCACGATCTTCTGGCGCTCTTCCTTGACCGCCCCGCAGGCGTTGCGGGTGTCGACGACCAGGGAGGCGTGTTTGACGATCCAGGAGTAGTCGTAATCGCTGTGGTTGGTCGCGATCAAGACCGCGTCCTTGCCGGAGATTTCCTCCTCGGTCAAGGCGACGGATTTCACCTTGAGGTGGCGGTAATGGCGCATCGTCGGGAAAACCGGGATGTACGGGTCATGGTAGACGACGCGAGCCCCCTTCTCCCCCAGGAGCTCCAGGAGGCGGAAGGACGGAGACTCGCGCGGGTCGTCGATGTCCTTCTTGTAGGCCAGGCCCAGCAGCAGGATCTTCGCGGATTCCAGGGATTGTCCGCGCGCGCGCAAGGCCTGCTCCAATTTACCTACGACGTAATAGGGCATCTGCGTGTTGAGCTCCCCCGCCAGATCGATGAAGCGCGTCGAGAACTGGTACTCGCGCGCTTTCCATGAAAGGTAAAAAGGGTCGATGGGGATGCAGTGGCCCCCCAACCCCGGCCCGGGATGAAATGCCTGGAAACCGAAGGGCTTGGTCGAGGCGGCGTCGATGACCTCCCAGACGTCGATGCCCATACGGTCGAAACACATCTTGAGCTCGTTGACGAGGGCGATGTTAACGCAGCGGTAGATATTCTCCAATAACTTGGCCGCTTCCGCGGATTCCCATGAGGAGACCTCCACGACGCGGACGACGGCGGAACGGTAGAGCTCGGCGGCCACCCGCCGGGAATGGTCATCGGCGGCCCCCACCACTTTCGGTATGGTCTCATTGTTGAACTGCTTGTTGCCGGGATCCTCCCGCTCCGGGGAGAAGGCAAGAAAGAAGTCCTTGCCGCAGCGAAGCCCCTTCTTTTGGAGCTCCGGCTTCATGACCTCTCTCGTGGTGCCGGGATAGGTGGTGCTCTCGAGGATGACTAGCTGCCCCGCCCTCTGATTCTCAGCGATGGATTTCGCGGTGGCTCGGATGAAGGAGAGGTCGGGCCGGCCGTCGGCCGTCAGCGGGGTCGGTACGCAGATGATGATGGCGTCCATCGCTCCCAGGCGCTTGAAATCGGAAGTGGCCTCCATGCGCCGGCTACGCCTCAATTCGGCCACGATGGAAGAGGGGACCGAGCCGATGTAGGACTCCCCCCGATTGAGCTTCTTGACCTTGGCCTCGTCCACGTCGAAGCCGGTGACGGAATAGCCCCGGGAGGTGAACAGGCGCACGAGCGGAAGGCCGACGTAGCCGAGCCCGATCACGCCGACGCGGGCCTGCCGGGTGTGGATTTTCTGCAACAGCCGGTCAACCGCCGAACTCGCCTCGCGGGCGTTGCCGTTGCCGTTGCCGCTACCGCCGTTTCCGAGCGACTTGGGACGCAATAGGGTCTTATTCATAGGGCGGGATTATATCGCCCTCCCCCAAGCCCGCCCATAGCGGCGCGGTAAAGAAAGCGTCTCTTTTGGATGAAGCCGAGCCTGCGGTTCTAGCGCGGGCCCGGCGCGGGGACGGTCAGCACCGGCGTGGACGAAAAGCGAAGGACGCGCTCCACCGTGGTGCCGAGGACCCAGTCGCGTAGCATGGACTTGCGCTGGGCGACCAAGACGATCCAGGCCGATCTTCCGGCCTTGAGGATCTCCTCCGTAGGGTAGCCCCGGCGCCATTTGGTCTTGACCCGCGCGCGACGGGCCGTCGCGGCCGACAGGCGCTTGCGGACCGACTCGAGGGAGCCGGTGGGGTCGGGATCTGCCGGCCCGATGATATGCAAAACGGTCATCGGCGCTCCAAACGCGGCAGCGACCTTAGCGGCGACGCGCACTCCTTGCTCCGAATGGGAATTAAAATCGACCGGGGCCAGGACGGAGCGCATCTTCGCGGGTCGGCCGTGCAGGACCAGCACGGGGATAGTAGAGCGGCGCACCACGTCCTCCGCGACCGATCCCAGCCATAAACGGAGCAGTCCCGTCGCCCCGTGAGTGCCCATCACGATAAGATCGGAGCCAAGTTCTTCCGCCATGCGGAGTATCGCCACTACGGCATCGCCTTGCGACACGTGCAACCGCGGACCCTTACCCGCGATCTGCCGCAGCCGGCGCAAAATGGCCTCCTTGGAGCCGCTCTCGTGATAGGCCGCGGCGGCCAGCATCCCCTCCGTCATGGGAGGCGGCTCCTGGACATAGACGACGTCCACGGACGCCCGGAAACGGCGAGCGAGCTCCTTGGCGTGGCTCAAGGACGGCGCGCTGACCCAGCTGAAATCGACCGGCACCAGGATTCGCCTGGGAGGGAATCTCACGTTCATTGCGACACGGCCGGCACGACCGTCTCGCGGACATCGGCTGGGCTTTCGATCCGGACCTCTCCACCCCGCCTACGATAATCCTCGCACCAGTCGCTCAGCAATTGTTGCGCCGCGTGATCGATGTAGGCGAGCTCGATCCGGATTCGAACATTGCGCCTGGGAGGAACCATCTCGAGAAGCCGGTCCAATTTCGCGAGGTTCATGAAGCTGGCCGTGCCCGACAGCACAAAGGCCTCGTCGTATTCGCCCTCCGGAACCTCCTTCTGACACTGCAGGCGGGATATCCTATAAAGCAGCAGGATGGTCGCCGCGCCCAGTCCCGCGATGATGCCGTTGAGCAGATTCGAGGCGACGATCGTCGCGACGGTGACGAGGAAGACGGCCGCCTCCCCCTTGTCGATCTCCCACAGATGCCGGATCGCGGCCGGATTTACCAGCTTGACGCCGGTAAAGACCAAGATGGCGGCCAGGCTCGAGACCGGCACATAGGTCAGGAGTCCGGGCATCGCGGTCAAGAACAGCAACAGCCAGAATCCGTGAAGCATGGTCGAGGCCCGGCTTCGGGCGCCCGCCTGGACGTTGGTCGCACTGCGAACGATCACGCCGGTGATCGGCGGACAGCCCAGGACACCCGCGATCAGCTGTCCCGTCCCCTGCGCCATGATCTCGCGGTCATAATTCGTCTTGGTCCGGCCGGTCATCTGGTCTACGGCCGTCGCGGTCAGCAGCGTCTCGGCGCTGGCCACGAAGGCGACCGTCAACGCCGCGCCGAATAGGGACGGGGTCAACAGCCCGGCGAGGCCCTCCAGGGAGGGAAAGGATAGGGCTGACCCGAGCGCCTCCGGGATCTGGATGAAGCGTATCGGCATTGCAAGGGCGTTGGCGGCAGCGATCGCGACCGCTACCCCGGCGAGCGACGGAGGCACGGCGCGCAGCAGGCGCGGCGGCTTCCAGCCCCACAGCAAGATCGTTACGATCGTCAAGACGCCGACCAGCGCGGCTTGGGGATGAGCGGAGTCCCCCCCCAGCGTAACAGCCTTCACGATGGCTTTGGGAATGGTCGCGAGATTGACGAGCGCGCTGCCCGCCGGCGAGTCATCGATCATGACGTGAAACTGGCTGGCGAAGATCACCACGCCGATGCCGCTAAGCATCCCCTTGATAACCGCCGGTGACACGCTGCGGAAGCTTCGCGCCAGGCCAGCCGCGCCGAAAGCGATCTGGATGGCCCCCGCCCCGATGAGGATGACCCCAAGGCCTGATATCCCGTGCCGTCCGACTATGTCGACGACGATCGTGATGAGGCCGGCCGCGGGGCCGCTCACCTGAAGCGGGCAGCCGGCCAAGCCGCCGACGATCAGCCCCCCGATGATTCCGCTGATGATGCCCGTTACCGGAGGCACGCCCGAGGCCAGAGCGATCCCCAGGCACAGCGGCAGCGCCACCAGGAATACGACCAGCGAGGACAAAAAATCCGCCGCCCAAGACTCCTTGGAGTTTTCCGGATGCCCCGTCATCACGCCCTCCTCGCTACGGCTTCCGCCGCTTTCCGGCCCGCGCCCTCCTTCTCGGAGAAGGACACGACGCCGGTGCGCAGGTCATAAAATGCGCCCACGACACCGAAGGCGCCCTTCTCGTGGAGCCCTCGCAGCTCCGGACTTTTGCTGAGGAGCTTTTCGCGTTGCGTGTCGACGTTTCGCCATACGGCAGCGTCTAATCCCCCGCCGTTGCCAAGATCTCGTCCTTCGCTAATGGACAACCGGACGCCCGCGACCAGCCTGCGCAGGTGGCGGGGGGCCCCGGCGGGGACGCCCTCCAGGGCGGCGCCGACCGCGCCGCAGGAGGAATGCCCCAGGATCACACAGAGCGCGGTGCCGAGCTTGAGCGCCGCGTACTCGATCGAGCCGATAATCCAGGGCGTCGCGATATTTCCCGCGACGCGGCAGACGAACAGCTCCCCGAGCCCGCAATCGAAAACCAGCTCCGCCGGGGCGCGGGAATCCGCGCAGCCGATCACGGCGGCGAAAGGCTTTTGGCCCTTCTCCGCCAGCTCCCGGAGTTTCTGGATGCTCGAGAGCGATTCCACTGACCTCAGCCCAGAGACGAAGCGGGCGTTTCCATCTATTAGACGCTTAAGCGACGTTTGAACGTTTGAATTCGTGAGCATGACCCTCCCCATAAAACGACCTGTTTTATCCTTTATTCTTGCCGTAAAAGGCTATTCGACCGAGTCTATCCGGCTAGGCGCGGAGGGAAGAGTCGGGTGGGGCGTTGAGGCGTGGGGAAAAGCCGTCGCAGAGGCGCAGAGAATACACGCAGTCGTGAGAAAAGGCGACGGGAGACCAGGCCGGATGCAGATGCGGCAATGCGGAATCGAAGTCGTCCAGGTCGCCCTGGCGGGTATTGTCGTCCGAGGAGGAATGATCCTCCGCGCACGGCCGCGAGTCCTCCCGGCAATCGTGTTCGGCCGCGGAAACGGCCGCGGCTTTCGAGTCCGAAGGCGCCGAGACCTTGAAGGTGCTAGTGAGCAGCAAAGCGAGCAACAAGCCGAACGCGAGAGGCAAACGCCCTCGAATACCGTCCATGGTCAATGTGCCATTGTAACAGACCTACCCACTTTAGTCAACGGGTCCCAACATGAAGTTTACGGCCTTGCTATCGCCGAGACTTGCAGGAAAGACTACACTGCTTCGCCGTCCAGGAGGCCATTATGAAAGTAAAAGATATTATGACCAAGAACCCCCGCTGCTGCGCGCCGGGAACCTCGCTCGAGGAGGTCGCCAAGATCATGTGCAATTCCAACGTCGGCGAGGTCCCCGTCGTGGAAAGCGAGCAGAACCGTAAGATCAAGGGCGTCATTACCGACCGGGACATCACCTGCCGCAGCCTCGCCCAAGGAAAAAATCCGCTGGAGCTGGCGGCGCGCGACTGCATGAGCTCCCCGGCCATCACCGTGACCCCCGAAACCAGCGTCGACGCCTGCTGCCAGCTGCTCGAAAAGCATCAGATCCGCCGGGTGCCCGTGATCGACCGGGAGAATCGCTGCGTCGGCATCGTCGCCCAGGCGGATATCGCCCTTAAATGCGAATCGACCAAAACCGCGGAGGTCGTGCGTGAGGTAAGCCAAGTCGCTTAAAAAGGGCTGGTTTAATGCTATAGTAAGGGGGACGGCCGAACCGTAGCTCGCCCTCCTCATTTTCATCTCTGCGGCGCCCGCCTGTATCCCTGAGAGCCGTCGGCTCTTAGGCGGGGTTTAATGCCTACGACGCTGCTTGCCGAAAGGGCCTCTTATCTTTTCACCGGCGCGCCTTTTTTGGGCGACTACCTGCTCAACGGCAGAACGCCGTCTAGCCCCGCAGCCTTGCTCGTCGCGGGGGCGCTCGCATCGGTGATCCTGGCGCTCATACTGGTCACGCGGCACAATCGCAAGCTGACCCAACGCATCGACACGCTGCGGCAAACGATGAACGAAGCCATCATTCACGATCTCAAGAACCCGATGACCTCCATCATGGGCTGCCTATCGGTGCTCCGCGATAACGGGCTCGAGGAGTCCGGCAGGGAAAAACTGGTCGCGATCGCCCTAAACTCTTGCCGCGCCCAACTAACCCTGCTCGACACGCTCGTCGATTCGAACCGCCTTGAATGCGGGGAGCTCGCGCCCAATCGATCTCCCATCGACATCGGCGCGCTATTGCGCCAAAGCCTCGATGGGGTCCGAGGAACCGCCGAGTTCCTGGGGGTCCGAATCGAGGAGCAGCTCGGCGCATCCCTGCCGTCGCACATCAGCGTCGACCCCGACCTCTTTCCAAGAGTCATACTGAACCTGCTCCATAACGCGCTCAAGTATACGCCCAAGGGCGGCGTGGTCAAGCTCAGCGCGAACGCGGCCGAAGGAGACCTTCGCTTCAAGATTCACGATACGGGCTGCGGCATCGGTCAAGAGCATCTCGCGAGGCTGTTCGGGAAATACTATCGGATCGAGGGCGGGGACCAGACGAGCCGCAGAGGCACGGGACTCGGCCTCTACTTCTGCCGGCTCGTCGTCGAGGCGCACGGCGGCGCGATCAGCGTCGCCAGCGAATTAGGCAAGGGAACCACTATCTCGATCGGAATTCCCCTCGACGGACACGGGAGCCAACGACCATGACCTCGGAAAAAATATCTCTTCCCCGCCTGCTCGTCATCGACGACGACATCGCCATCCGGACCATGCTGGAGACGGCACTGGAAACCCGCTATGACGTCGTCTCCCTTCCAGGCGGCGCCGAGGTGCTCAAAACGATCGAAGCGCATGACCCGCAACTGGTGCTTTTAGACGTCAACATCGCCGCCGACGACGGCTTCGAGATCTGCGAGCGCATCCGCGCCCAGCCCCGTCTCAAGCGGCTCCCGATCCTGTTCATGACGATCCGCAAGGACAACGCGACCTTTTTGAAAAGCCTAGAGACCGGCGGCGACGCCTATATCCAAAAGCCCTTTGAGATTTCCGCTCTGCGAGAAAAGATCGACTACCTGCTCAGCAATCGCCGACAGCCATGAGAGAGCGCCAATGCGAGGCAGTCACGATCGCCGGAACCTATTCGCCATCGCACCGCTGCCTCAAACGCCACGGCATCGTAAAGAAAGGCTCCCGCTTTTTCTGTCCGCACCACCGCGCCTCGACCGCGCGGAGAAAAACAGGCCAGGCGTCATTGCGGTTTCCTCTTATGCTGGCGCGAAGTTAACAACAAATCGGTCAGCGCATGCACTGATTTATAAAGGCGGATTATGTCCGGACGCCTGAGCCCTACAGCCTAAACGCTGTTAGGCCTTTAGGCCCACAGCTGTAGAACTCGTCGGGCACATCGTTACCACCTACCGAAAGAACGAGAAATCTGTTGGATGTCGTTTAAAGAATTAAAAAGAATGAGGCGCAAGCACTCCCTGACAGAACGCGAATTCGTGAC
>JBGFSC010000044.1:0-19752 GCA_041694815.1 Elusimicrobiota bacterium
GTTGATGCAGGACTGTGTTATAATGAGGCATAGGCGTCCTCCGTCGGTAGATTGCTTCCTCGCAGAAACATTCTACCAATGACGAAGGGCGCCTACGCTATTTTAACCGGACAGGAGTGAGGAAAAATAGTCATTTACCGCTTTCATGACGGCATCCGTCTCCTTCCAGTCCGCGAAAGTTTGGGCGACCAGGAATACGGTTCCGTTAGAATCGCGCAGCGGGAGTTGCGTGGGTTCGGGCGATTCCAAAACGCGCAACCTAAGGCCATCGCGTTCGAGCTCGCGGCCGGCCCAACCCCATGGATCTTCCTGAGCAAAATCAGGAGAGGCGGCTCTTAGACTTGAAGAAGAGAAAAGAAAGAGCCAAGCAGCGAATGGAAATATCCAGCGTCGTTGCATGCCTATAGCATAACGCGGAATCCCGAAGCATTCCAGGAAAGCTCGATTCATTTAAAAAATACAGCTTTTTACTTGCTTTTTTATTTATTGTGTCGATAGCTTGATGGCGAACTGAAGCGTCCCCTTTGTTCGACACCGTCAAATTGCTAAAATACCGCGCATTCCGGCGTAGCTCAATGGTGGAGCGGCCCGCTGTTAACGGGAAGGTTGTAGGTTCGAGTCCTACCGCCGGAGCACCCTTTCTTCGGCTCAACGTTTTTCACTCTGCCTCAACCACCCTTAACGACTCGATCACGGACGGGTTTTTCGTCGGAAGGCAAACGACCCGATCGCGCCCGTAATCGCGCCGCAAAGCGCCCAGGACTTCGTCAAGCCACGAGGGGCCGACCGAGAGCACGCCGTCAAAATCAAGCTCGATGCGCTCGCCGGCAGCCGGCCTGAGCCGCGCTTTCATCGCAAGCGCCGCCTCCCTTCCGGCGGGCCGCGAGGTGAGGATGCGGCCGTACTGTTTTAATTTTATTCTCATTTCAGCCTCCAAAGGAGCAAGGTGATCGTTCCCCCGGGCCGGGAGGGAAAGGGCTCAAGCAACGTCCGACAATCCGCGCCAAGGCGCCCGTATTCCACTAGGCCGGCGCCCGAACGGCAGGCCAGCCCGCGTCCTTGCCCTGCGAGGATGATATTTCTAACGAATTTCAGTCCATTGCCCCTGTTCTCCGGAGCGCGTCCGGATAGTATCCTCTCGAAAGCTGTGACAAGGGCCGTTTGCTCGTCGGCAAGCGTGGGATCGGCCCTCCTCAACGAGCGCAATACCCCCTGCCCCCTATCCGCGATGCAAATCCATAATCTCCCTCCGGTGAACTGGGTCTCGAACCAACACCCGGGAATATCCCGCCAATTTCCAAGATTATGATCGAAGCTGTTATTCCCAACCTCCCCGGCCACTGCTATCGCAAGCGCTAGCTCGCTTCCCCTGAGCCCGACCTTGGAAAACGAGCCTAGATGATTTAGCCGAGCCATGAACACGTCGCGCGTTTCGCATAAGAATTCGGCGTCGCCGACCGCGGGCTTGCCGGCGGAGCCCAACCAGCGCCGCACCCGCTCGAGTCGGGGAATGCCCGCGACGAAGTAACGGGTTTGCGGCCCTCGGCCGCGGCGCTCTAGATGTCCGGCTGCCAAAAGGGCTCTCAAGTGCCGATGGATCGCCTGAGGAGAAATACCGAGCTTTTTGACGAGCTCGATCGGCCGTGCGCCTTCTTCTTCGGTTATATGCCGCACTATCCGGGATCGAGTCTGTGTCCTCATAGTTTATAGTTTACTGTACACTATAAACTATATCAATAGCTTTCGCTATTGCCCTAACCGTCAGCGGGGGTTATAATCAGGTATGCGGTTTCAGGGCCTGGCAGGTCTATTATTGGCGTTCGCTATCGCCAGCTGCCCGATATTCGCCCCCTGGCTGAACTCCGCAGGAGGGCAGGGTCACTCCTGCTGCCCGGGTCAAACGCAAGATGCGCCTTCCGACGGCGTTTCCTGCTGCCCCGCGGGTTCCTTGCCTAGCGTCGTCGCGGCCCCGGCCGTCTCCTTCGAGCCGGCCATCGGCGCTCCTCACGCTGCGCCTTCGATTTCATCCGCCCGCCGGGCCTTTGTCCACGAGAACTCCGGGCTTTCGCCTCCCGGATCGGCGCCGCCCGCAGCCGCTTCCTCCCCCCGCGCCCCGCCCATCCTCGCCTAGCCGCGCCCCGCGGCTGCCGTAGCCGTTCCATCGCGAGGAGGTCTTATGAACGCATTCAGTCTTGTCCTGTCGTTTTACTGCGCTTTTTTCCCGCCGGCGTCGGGCGCCGCCGAGCCTACTCTTTCCTTGGCCGCCGTGCTCGAGGAGGCCCGCCGGAGCAATCCCGAAATCCAGGCCGCACGGAGCCAATGGCTGGGGGCCCGGGCGGCCGTGCTGCCGGCCAAAACCTGGGAGCCTCCCCAGATCGGATACGAATCCTGGGGGTTCACGGGCACGAGGGTCACGTCCGCGCCGGAGAAATGGTACGACATCAGCCAGGAAATCCCATTCCCAGGCAAACTGCATTATAAAGGAAAGGCTGCCGATCACGAGTCGCGCCGGCTTGAGGAACTCTACCGCGCCACGGAGCTCGACGTGCTAGCCAAGGTCCGCGCGGCCTACTACCAGCTGATGCTCTCGCAGAGGGCGGCGCGTCTCATCCAGGAAAACGTGGAGGTCATGCGCCGCTTCGCCAAGACGGCGGAGGCCAAGTATTCGGTGGGCAAGGCCTCCCAGGCCGACGCCCTGAGGGCCCAGGTCGAGCTCGGCAAGATGCTGAGCATGCTCGTCGCGGTGCAGCAGGAGGGAGAGAGCGACCGGGCCCTACTCAATGCCCTGCTCGACAGGGAGGCCGAGTCACCGCTGGAAACGGCGGAGGAGCCTCCCGTCGCTCCGCTCGCCTACGCCTACAAGGAGCTCGAGGAGATCGCCCTCGCCGAGCGCCCGGAGGTGCACGCGGCCTCGCATCATGTCTCCCATATGCGGGCGAACCTTGCCGCCTCCCGCAGCGAGGCCCTCCCCGACTTTTCCCTCCAGTACACACGCAGGACCCGGCAGGGCCTGCCCGCCGACTCCGTGGGAGTGGTCAAGATGAGCCTGCCCTTCCTCTACTTCTGGAGGCAGGGGGCGCGAGTCAAATCCGCGCGCTTCGAGCTCGAGCACGCCCGCGCGATGCGCCGCCAAGCCCAGGCCCTCACCCGGGCCGAGATCAAACGGTATTACTCCAAGGTCGAGGCCGGCCGCCGGCTCATCGAGCTATACAAGACCAGCGTGCTGCCGCAATCCGAGCAGGCGGTCAAGGTGTCTGAATCCGCCTACCAGACCGACCGGATCGACTTTCTAAATTTGCTCGACAGCCAGCGCGCCCTGCTCGATTTCCGGCTTGAATACTACCAGACCGTAGCCCGATACGGGGAGAACCTGGCGGAACTTGAGAGGCGCGTGGGCCGGGATCTTTCCGGGCCGAAGAGGCCTATTCGGACGGAGGAACAACATGATTAACCGCCGCTGGATCGTCTTTGCCTTGGGGTTGATCGCCGGTCTCGCCGCGGCGCTCGTGCTCGCCAGGCTCGGTAGCCATCGCCATGACGCCGAAACACAGGTTCCTCGGGCCGCCAGCAAGGAAACTCTCTATTTCTGCCCGATGCACCCCTCCGTCGTCTCCAGCAAGCCCGAGAATTGCCCGGTCTGCGGCATGCGCCTGCAAAGGATGGACGATGCGCCGGAGGAAGGGGGCGGGCGCGAGGCCGAAGAGAAGGCGGAAATGCCGGTCTCCGGGCACGCCGTCGTCAAGCTGCCGAAGTGGCGGCGGCAGCTCATCGGCGTCACGACCACCCAGGCCGCCCGCCGGCCGCTTAAGGCTTCGATCCGCACCGTAGGCAAGATCGCCTACGACCCCGAACTTTATACGGCGCAGACGGAATACCGGGAAGCGTTGATTTCCCGGGAGAAGGTCAAGGACAGCCCTTGGCCGGACGTGCACGAGCGCGCCAACGCCTTGGTCAACGCCTCCAGGCTCAAGCTTAAGCTGATGGGGTTGAGCGAGGATCAGATCAACGCCCTCGAGACTGAAAAGTCCTCGACCAATCTCATCATCGGGCAGGCGGGCGGGACCCTGTGGGTCTATGCCGATATCTACGAGTACGACCTGGGCCTGGTGGCGGCCGGCCAGCGCGTGGAGGCGACGCTGCCAGCCTTCCCGGGACGCGCGTTCCATGGCGTGATCAAGGCTATCGACCCCGTCCTCAACCCGAATACCCGGACGGTGCGCGTACGGGCGGAGATCCCGAACGAAAAGGGGCTGCTCAAGCCAGAGATGTTCGTAAATGTGTTGATCCGGGTCCCGCTCGGGCGTGAACTCAGCGTTCCCGTAGACGCCGTCTTTGATACGGGGCAGCGCCAGCTGGTGTTCGTCGAAGTCGCCGACGGAGAGTTCGAGCCGCGCGAGGTGAAGGTCGGCCGAACGGCCGAGGGGCACACCGAGGTCCTTTCCGGCCTTAAGGACGGGGAGAAGGTCGTGACCCAGGCGAACTTCCTCATGGATTCCGAGTCCAAGCTGCGGGCGACCGGGGCCGCCGCCAGCCAGGCCGGGCACAAAGGGATGAGCGGCACGGCGGAAAGGGAGAAGCCGTGATCGAGAAGATCATCGAGTTTTCCGCCCGCCATAAGTTCCTGGTCTTGCTCCTGAGCTTGGTCGCGGTATCGGCCGCCTTATGGACCGCCAAGAACGTTCCCCTCGACGCCATCCCCGACCTCTCCGATACGCAGGTCATCATCTATTCCAAGTGGGACCGCAGCCCCGACATCATCGAGGATCAGGTCACGTACCCGATCGTCACGGCCATGCTGGGGGCTCCCGGCATCAAGCTCATCCGCGGCTTCTCGGACTTCGGCTATTCCTACGTCTACGTGATCTTCAAAGACGGCACGGATATCTATTGGGCGCGCAGCCGCACGCTCGAGTACTTAAGCAAGATACAGGGGCAGCTTCCCGAAGGCGTCAAGACCGAGATGGGCCCCGACGCGACGAGCGTCGGCTGGGTCTACCAGTACGCGGTCACCGACGAATCGGGCCGCCACAACCTGGCCCAATTGCGCAGCCTGCAGGATTGGTACTTGCGTTATCAGCTCCAAGCCGTGCCCGGCGTCGCCGAGGTGGCATCGGTGGGCGGCTTCGTCAAGCAGTACCAGGTGAACGTCGATCCCAACCTCCTGCGCGCCTATAACGTGCCTTTAAGCCGGGTGACCCAAGCCGTGCGCGAGGGCAACCAAGAGACCGGCGGCCGTGTGTTGGAGTTCGCCAACGCCGAGTACATGGTGCGCGGCCGGGGCTACGCCAAATCCGTGGAGGACTTCGAGAAAATCGTCGTGGGCGTGGACCACAAGTCAGGCACGCCGATCCTCCTCAAGCATGTCGCCAAGGTACAGCTCGGCCCCGACATGCGCCGCGGCGTCGCCGACCTTAACGGACAAGGCGACGTGGTCGGCGGCGTCGTCATCATGCGGCAGGGCGAGAATGCCCTTAACGTCATCAAGGCCGTCAAGGCCAAGCTGGCGGAGATCGCGCCCAGTATCCCGGAGGGCGTCAAGATCGTCCCCGTCTACGACCGCTCCGAGCTCATCACACGCGCGATCGAGACCCTGCAACGCACCCTCAAAGAGGAAATCATCATCGTCAGCATCGTCATCCTGGTCTTCCTGTGGCATATCCCCTCGGCCCTGGTCCCGATACTGACGATTCCCGTCTCGGTGCTCTTGGCCTTCATCCCCTTCTATTTCCTCGGCTTTACGGCGAACATCATGTCGCTGGCCGGCATCGCCATCTCGATCGGCGTGCTGGTGGACGGGGCCATCATCGAGGTGGAAAACGCCTACAAAAAGCTCCAACTCTGGGACGAGCAGGGGCGCAAGGACGATTTCCACAAGGTCCGGCTGTCGGCGCTCAAGGAAGTCGGCCCTTCCGTCTTTTTCTCGCTGCTCGTCGTCGCGGTCTCCTTCATGCCGGTGTTTACCCTCATCGACCAGGAAGGCCGGCTGTTTAAGCCTCTCGCCTACTCGAAGACTCTGGCCCTGGCCATCGCCTCCGTGCTGGCCATCACGCTGGACCCGGCCATGCGCATGCTTTTCACCCGCATGGACTATGTCCATTTCAAGCCCGCCTGGGCGTCTTGGCTAGTCAACACCGTCGCCGTCGGGAAGTACTACCCGGAGGAGCGGCACCCGATCAGCCGGGCGCTTTTTGAGGCCTACGAACCGGCGTGCCGATGGGCCCTGGAGCATCGAAAGACGGTACTCGCCGCCGCCCTCGCGCTCATGGCGTCCACCGTGCCGGTCTACCTGCGCCTGGGATCGGAATTCATGCCCACGCTCAACGAAGGCAGCATCCTGTACATGCCAACGACGCTGCCCGGAATGTCGGTGAGCGAGGCTCAGCGCATCCTCCAGATCCAGGACAAGGTCCTCAAGGAGTTCCCCGAGGTGGAAAGCGTTTTCGGCAAAGCCGGGCGAGCTGAGACTTCCACGGACCCGGCCCCTTTTTCGATGATCGAGACCACCATCATACTCAAACCCCCCTCCCAGTGGCCCAGGAAGAAATCCATGGAGCAACTCATCGAGGAGATGGACGCCAAGCTCCGTTTCCCCGGCATCCCGAACATCTGGACCATGCCGATCAAAAATCGCATCGACATGCTCTCCACCGGCGTGCGCACGCCGATCGGCATCAAGGTGTTCGGCCCCGACATCAAGCGGATCGAAGAGATCGGCTCTCGGATCGAGCAAGCGATCCGGGGCGTGCGGGGCACCAGGAACGTATACGCGGAACGGGTCGCCGGCGGCTATTTCGTCGACTTCGCGCTCAAGCGCGAGGGGCTCGCGCGCTACGGCCTGAGCATCCAGGACGCCCAGAGTATCGTCTCCTCGGCGATCGGCGGGGAGAACGTCACGACGACCGTGGAGGGGCGCGAGCGCTATCCCGTGAACGTCCGCTATGCCCGCGAGTTCCGAGACAATCTCGAGGCGCTCAAGCGCGTCATCGTCCCCACGGCCGCGGGCTCGCACATACCGCTCGCCGATCTCGCCGACATTAAGATAGTGGAAGGGCCCGCGATGGTGCGCAATGAGAACGGGCAGCTCGTGGGCTATGTCTACGTCGACGTCGGGGGTCGCGACGTCGGCAGCTACGTCGAGGAGGCCAAAAGGTTGATCGACGGGAAGATCAAGCTTCCCCCCGGCTATACCCTCGCCTGGAGCGGCCAATACGAGAACATGGCGCGGGTCCAAGATAGGCTCAAGCTCGTCATCCCCCTGACGATCTTCCTGATCGTGGCCCTGCTCTACATGAACACCGGCTCGCTCGTAAAGACGGGCATCGTCATGCTGGCCGTGCCGTTCTCGCTCATCGGAGCCGTTTGGCTGCTCTACGCGCTCGGCTACAACCTCTCCATCGCGGTCTGGGTGGGGATGATCGCCTTGATGGGCCTCGACGCCGAGACCGGGATCTTCATGCTGTTATTCTTGGACCTCGCCTACGAGGAGCGCGTCAAGGCCGGCAGGATGAGGACCTATCAGGACTTAGAGGAGGCCATCCTGCACGGCGCGGTCCGGCGCATACGCCCGAAGATGATGACGGTGACGGCGATGTTCATGGGCCTTTTGCCGGCCATGTGGTCTACCGGCGCGGGAGCCGACGTCATGAAGCGGATCGCGGCTCCCATGGTGGGCGGGATCTTTACGTCCTTCTTGCTCGAGCTGCTGGTTTATCCCGTGCTCTATTCGATTTGGAAGTGGCGCTTCGAGATGAAGGGCGGGACGGTCGTGCCTCAGCACCATGAGGTCGTCCGTGCGGGGCGCGCGGTCAAAGATTGAGAGGAGATCACGAGGCCTGCCAAGATTTTTTGTATAACGTTCCCAGTGACCTGGGCCTCGACGTTGATCTTGCTGGTCGTCGCCGCCCGAGCGGCTACCCCTCCACGCCCTGCCCCCCCAGAGGCCGCCCGGGAGATACTCGCCGAACGGGCGAGGACCGAAGCATGGCTTAAGAGCGCCCCCGATTCTTATCTCGCCGCGGTCGCACGCAAGGATTTCGGGGGCAAAAAGACCCTCACCGTCGGCCGAGCCCCGGACAACGACATCCGCCTCGAGGACGAGGGGATCGAGTCCCATCATCTGCGAGTTTCGGTCCAAGGGGATCGATTCCTCGTGGAGTCCGCGGGCGGCCAGGCCCGCTTCCTGATCCAGGGCCGCTCCGAGCGTCGCGCCCTGCTGGAGCCCGGAAAGATTTCCGTGTCGCGCTTCATCCTGCGCTTGTCGCATCAGAATTTTCCCGCGATCATCGTCTTCGACCCGAAGAGCCCGCGGTTTAAGCGCTACAAGGGCCTGCGCTATTTCCCGGTCGACTTGTCGTACCGCTACGTCCTCCCTCTCCTGCCGCCCCCCTCCCGCGAGGAGGCCGTGATCCTCTCCATCCGAGGCCATCAGCGCCGGGCGATCAAGGCGGGCCGCTTCGAATTCGAGGTCGCCGGGCGGCCCTGCCGCCTGGAAGCCTACCGGCTGCTGGAGCCCGGGGTGGGAGAGAACGACCTGAGCCTGCTCTTTCGCGACGCCACCACGGGCCGGGAGACCTACAAGCTGGGGCGATACCTCGACCCCAAGCGCCTGCCGGACGGGAAATTCCTGCTGGACTTCAACGAGGCTTACAATCCAGCCTGCGCCTTCAGCCCGCATTACAATTGCCCGATCCCGCCCACCGAGAACACGCTCTCGGTCGCCATCCGCGCCGGGGAGAAGGACCCGCGATACCACTGAGATGAGCGGCTCCTCGCTGGCGAAGATAGGGGTCCGAGTCTCGGATTGGTTCGAGCATTGGTTCCCGGACGCCTTCGTGTTCGCCGTGCTCGCCGTCGCGGCGGTCTTCGCGGCGAGCCTCGCGGCCGGCCACTCGGCGGCCGAGACGGCCTTGTGGTTCGGCTCCGGCTTCTGGGAGTTGGTCCGATTCACCATGCAGATGACTCTCATCGTGGTCAGCGGCTATGCCGTCGCCACGGCCCCGCCCGTCTACCGTTCGATCGAATGGCTTTCCGGGAGGGCGCGCCACCCTCGAGAGGCGGTGGTATTGGTCGCCCTGTTTTCCATGCTCACCTCCCTGCTTTCCTGGAGCTTCAGCCTGATTTTCAGCGGACTGCTGGCCCGCGAGGTGGCCCACCGGGTCAAGGGCTGCGATTACCGCGCCGTGGGCGCGGCCGCCTACCTGGGCTTAAGCAGCGTCTCCATGATGGGCCTTTCCTCCTCGGCCGCCTTGATCATGGCCAACCCCGGTTCCATGCCCGCCGGGCTACTCAAGGTCAGCGGGGTCATCCCCCTAGAGGAGACGATCTTCTTGTGGCAGGGCGGGGTGATCGTGTTCTCGCTGATCGCCGCCTCCTTGATCGTCGCCTATTGGGTGACCCCCGCCGCCGAGGACGCGCGGGGCATGGAGGAATTGGGCGTCTCCTACGCCCCGCTTATCGGGAAGCCCGAGAGACCGAAGCGGCCCGGGGAATGGCTGGAATACCAGCCCTGGCTCAGCCTGATGCTCGTCTCCATCGGAGGCCTTTACCTATGGCAGGTTTTGGGCCGCGGCGGGGCGAGGGAGCTGCTCGAGCTTAACAATTACATCTTTGCTTTCCTCATGATGGCGCTTCTGCTGCATTGGAGGCCCCGTTCCTTCATGACGGCCATCGCCCAGTCGGTCCCCGCCGCCGCGGGGATACTGATCCAGTACCCCCTCTACGGCGGGATACTCAAGATCATGACCGAATCCGATCTGGCCGAGCGGCTCGCCCATTTCTTCGTGTCGGTCTCCACGCGCGAGAGCTACCCCGTCTGGGTCGGGCTCTATTCGGGGCTGCTCGGCTTCTTCATCCCCTCGGCGGGAGGCAAGTGGCTCATCGAGGCCCCCTACCTCATGCAGGCGGCCAACGAGCTCCAGGTGCATCGGGGCTGGGTGGTCCAGGTCTACAACGCGGCCGAGGCCCTTCCCTGCATGATCCATCCCTTCTGGATGCTTCCTTTATTGGGGATACTCCGCCTGCGCGCCCGGGACATCGTGGGCTACAGCGCGATCCAGCTCCTGGTCCACGCCCCGCTCGTCTTGTTCCTCTGCTGGGCCCTCAATGCTACCCTCCCGTACCGTCCTTTGCCCTAGACTGGCGGCTTTACGACTTTCTGTTATACTAATCCGACATGAGACTGCGGGTCAACCGGCTCGGCCTCAAACTCTCGCTGTTGGCGTCGCTCTTCATCCTCTCGATCGTCGGCGCCATGACCTGGATATTGCTGCGCCAGATCGAGCGCGCCATGATCTCCGAGATGCAGATCCGGGCCAATTTCTTCGCGCGCTCCTGCGCCGAGGCCATCTTCCCCCGCCTCGACAGCTTTACCCTCCATTTCAACACGCAGGAGATGCTCAAGGAAAAGGCGGTGGTCTACGTCTCGGTCTTGGACGCCGAGGGCAAGGTCCTCTCCCACTCCGACCCCCACCGCATCGGGGAGACGCTCTCAAGCCCCACCGATAAGGTCGCCATCGCCTCCTCCCAATCCATCGTCCAGGAGTACACCGAAAACGGCGTCGGCTATTTCGACATCGCCTCGCCCGTGCTCGCCGGCAGCCGGAGGGCCGGGACCGTGCGCCTAGGATTTACCCGCGCCTCCATCGCGAACGCCATCCAGGACGCCCGCGACCAGATACTCTGGATCGCCTTCGCCGCGGTACTGCTGGCGGTGTTCGGAACCATCTTCCTGGTGGAGTGGATGACCCACCCGCTGCCCCAGCTGGCCCAGGCGGCCGAGGAGGTGGGCGCCGGACATCTGGACGTGCGCATCGACGTCGAGAGCCGCGACGAGGTGGGTCAGCTCGCCTCGGCCTTCAACAAGATGGTCGCGGGCCTGCGCGAGAAGAACAAGATCCGCAATACCTTCGGGCGCTACATCTCCAAGGAGGTCGTAGACGGTTTTTTGAGCGGGAAGCTCTCCCTCGAGCTCGGAGGGGAGCGCAAGGAGATGTCGGTGCTCATGTCCGACATCCGCGACTTCACCGAGCTCTCCGAGAAGCTGCCTCCCGAGGAGGTCGTGCGCCTGCTCAACCGCTACCTCACCGAGATGGTGCACGTCATCACCACGCACGGAGGGACGGTGGACAAGTTCATCGGCGATGCCATACTGGCCGTCTTCGGCTGGCCTCTCTACCGCCAGGACCATGTCGCCATGGCCGTCGACGCCGGGTTGAGCATGCAGGAGAAGCTCGCCGAGCTCAACGCCTCCTTCGCGCGCGAGGGAAAGCCCCCCTTGAAGATGGGCATCGCCATCCACACGGGGGTGGCCGTGGCGGGCAATATCGGCAGCCAGGAGAAAATGCAGTACACGGTCATCGGGGATTCCGTGAACCTGGCCTCGCGAATGGAGGGGGCCAACAAGCGGCTTGGCACCGATTTCATCGTGAGCGAGGCGGTGTACAAGGCGGTCGAAGACCGCTTCGAATTTAAGGACGTCGGCGTCAATGCCGTGCGCGGACGCAAGGAGCCCGTGCATATCTATTCGGTGCTGGGCCGGCGGGCCTCGGCGCTGGCCGCCCTTAAAACAGCCGGGGGAGCCCCCGAGCAAGCCCGGAAAGCCCCCCCAGCCTAAAACGTCCCGCGCCGCTTAGGCCGTCGCGCCTTCCATCACCTGTCGGCAGCACGAGGCGCACTGGCGGCAGGCTTGGGCGCATTGCTTCATCTCCGGCTCCGAGAAAGACTCGCACAACCTGGAGCACTCCTGGCAGACCTGGGCGCAGGCGTCGCAGACCGGGCCGCAGTGTCCGGAACCGTGGATGCAGGAATTCGCGCAAGCCTGGCATAGCTGCGCGCACTCGATCATCTTGAGCAGCAAGGACGACTCCGCGTACTTGCCGCCCTTTTGAAGGCAGAACTTCACCGCCCGCATGCACGCCTTGTAACACTCCATACATGAATCGCTACATTGAGCCAGGGTCATGTCCATATTTTCCTCCTTTCGGTTTTATACGGCGTCCAAAGATTGTAGCCGCGCGACGACGGCTTTCCCATGGAGAACCCGTAACTTCCAAGCGACGCCTTCGCGACGCCCGCCATACGCTCCCGACAACAAAGCTTTACCTCCCCGCTATGGAGGACGGCGGCGGAATAGGCCAAAATGCCTCGCCGCAAATAACTAACCAGGAGGGCATCCGGATGTTTCGCGAGAAGAAGGATCGGATAAAGTGGGAAACGCGACGGGCCAAGATGCCTCGCCGCCTTCAGGAAAAAGTCTCCAGCCGCCAGATCAAGCTGCAGCGCCTGCTCGAAGAGGAGGAATTCGCGGAATTGGAGTACTAGCGGCGACGGCTTTAGCCTCCCGGGGGCGCGTCGCCGCCGCGCCCCCGGCCTGGCCGCCGATGGCCACCGGGCGGCCCTCGCGGATGGCGCGCTGCAGCGCGCATGCGACCCTGAGATTCGCCACCCCTTCCACGCCCGATGGCTCCGGTGGGTGGTTTTGCAGGATGCAGTCCGAAAAATAGCGCAGCTCCCTTTCAAAAATTCCGCGACGCTCGAAACTACGCTCCTTGCGCTTTCCTTGGAGCACGACGGCGTGCCGCTGCTCCCCCACGTGCTCGAAGGCCGGTTCGCAGCGCAGCTCTCCCTTGCTGCCGAAAATATGGAAAAGAGACAACTCCGAGGCGCCCGAGCCAAGCATGAAGCTCGCCACGCGTCCGCCGTCGAAGCGCAGCAGGGCCGCGGTAAATTCCACTTTTCCGCGGGAGTGTTCGCCGGGCCCCTGGACCGAATAGGCGAACGCCTCCTCCGGTTCGCAGCCGAAGAGGCGTCTAGCCGTCTCGATGCAATGTATCCCGGATACGAGCAGGGCTCCGCCCGGTTCGACAAGGAAGGCCTCCGATAAGGCGGCGGGGGCCGACGCGACTACGGCGTGGAAGGAGCGTAGCTCCCCTAGCTTGCCAGCGCGCGCGAATTCCAGCGCCTTGGCATGGGACTCGTCGAAACGCAGGCCGTCGGAGGCCATGAGCCGGGCTTGGCGCCTGCCGGCCGCCCGAAGTACCGCCTCTGCCTCCTCCGGTGTGCGGCCCATCGGCTGGCGGCAGAAAACGTGGATGCCGGCCTCCGCCGCGCGCAGCGCGAAAGGGTGTCGCAGCGGGCTGGGCACCGTCAGGCAGACCGCGTCGATCTCGCCGCTCTTGAGGCAGGAGGCATAATCCTCATAAGTATAGGCGAGGCCGACCCGATACTTCTTACCCAACTTCTTGTGCTTAACCGGATCATCCGAAACGAAGGCCGCCAACTCGGAATTATCGGAGCAGCGCTCGAAAGCCGGCAGAACCTCCGCTTGGGCCGCGTGCCCTAATCCAACGACGGCGTAACGCACCTTCTGGCCGGGCTTCGCCTCGCGATCTTCGCTCATGAGCGTCATCTCCTATCGCGCCTTCGGACGCCGCCGGGCCCGGACATCGACGGCCTGGTTGGCGCAGGAGCAGCCCTTGTCCTCGGCGCAGCCGACGCAACAGTATTTCTCCCCTTCCTTCTCGAAGGCCTCCGAGGCGCGCGGGATTGCGCTGCCGCATTTGGGACAGGACAGGCCGGCCCCCTTTCCACCATTTTTTTGAATGGGCATAGCTGCCTCCTTAAATGATCGCCCCGCCGCTTGGGACGGAGCCGCTTTAATCCGGGCGCGGTCCGAACCCGTTGTGATTGGGCATGGTGGGATCCCGTTCCTCGAATCTCACCTGGAACTGCCTCGGGGGGGTCGACACCCACTTGCCCTCGGGGGTGATTCCCCGCGCAACCGCCTGATGATCGCCAGGGGCGTAGCCCGCCCAATCGTACCACCAGTAGCCGACCGCTTGCCGGCAGGGTTCCCAAGGCCCCTCGTCGACGGATATCTCCACTCCCTTAAGTTGAGCCTGGGCCCCCAAACGGAAAGTGTATTCCTTCGATAGGATAACGTCGCGCCGCTGCGGGTAGTCGAAGTCGAGCCGGCGCGCCACCTTTTCCGATTTTTCCGTCGACTTCGCCCTTCTGCGGCCCTTCGACTCCATACGTTTTCCCCCCAATTCGCCAAGCATTATAGACGCGCGCAAGAGAGCCGCCCATAGACGAGGCGTAATTTATATTTCTCCCGCGCTTGACGTAGGATTACTGCAGGCAGCGCGGCGGCAGGCGTACGATGTTGAACCAGAACTCCTCGATCGCGTTCATGGTGCGCACGAACTGCTCGTAGCTCCGCGGCTTATTAACGTAACAGTTGCCCCCAGAGCCGTAGGTCATGAGCACGTCCGAGTCCTCCAGGGAGGAGGTCATGATCACCACCACGATCTGTTTTAGGAAAGGGTCGCTCTTGATCTCGCGCAGCAGCTCGTGGCCGTTTTTGCCGGGAAGGTGCAGGTCCATGAGGATAAGGTCGGGACGCGCCGCTCCCACGTAGCGGCCTTCGCGCCGCAGATAGGCCATCGCCTCGGCGGCGCTCGAAACGACGCTGCAGCGGACCGACTCGCAGCGTTGGCGGAATCCCTCGGCCATCAGCTCCACGTGCTCGGGATCGTCTTCGACCAACAGGACCTCGTGCCGGATCATCTCGCGCATACCCCCTCCAGGCGGCTCTCGCCTAACTGCGTCCATTATAGGGAGCGCGGAGGCCCTCCCACATAGAAGGGGTGTCAAAGAATGGTTGAGGGATTTGGTAAGCGGCGGCATACGGCTCTCCCCTTAGGGATACCGTATGCCGCCGCCTTGACGCGGCGCTTTACGCCATTTTGATCTGGTAGCCGAACGACGCGACGGTGACGATACGGTCCGCCTCGGCCTTGAGCTTCTTACGCAGCCGGGCGATATGCTGGTCCACCGTGCGGGTGTCGATGTCGATGGACTTCTTGTAGCCCCAGATATGCTCGAGCAGGTAGTCCCTGGAGAGCACCTTGCCACGGGCCTTCATGAGCAGCAGCAGGAACTCGAACTCCTTGGGGGTCAGATCGGTGAGCTTGCCGCGCACGCGCACCTCGTGCCGCTCGGGGTCGACCTCGATGCCTCCGACGGTCGTCACCGCCTTGTCGTCCTGGCCGTTGGCGGCGGCCGCCGAGCGCCGGAAGATGGCCTGCACGCGCGCGACGAGCTCGCCGACGGAGAAGGGCTTGGTGATGTAATCGTCGGCACCGAGCTTAAGGCCCAGGATCCGGTCCATCTCGCTTTTCTTGGCGGTCAGGAATATGATCGGGACCTGGGATTCCTGCCGCAGCACCCGGCAGAACTCCAGGCCGTCCATCTTGGGCAGCATGATGTCCAAAACGATGAGGTCCAGTTTGTTCTTGCGGGCCACGGCGAGGCCGGTCTCGGCGTCCGAGGCGCGGAAGACCTTGAAGCCCTCGTTTTCCAGATTGTATTGGAGCAATCGGACCAAATCCTTTTCGTCCTCGACGATCAATATTTTTCCTTTGTTACCATTTCCATTCGTTTCCATTTGCCCTCCGGCGTTCCTGATGAACTATGACGCGTCAAAAAGCGCGGGGCGCATAATACCATCTTGAATTTAAAAACGCCAATGGAGGGGATGTGAAGAATTTGTGACGGCTTGATGACGGGAAAGGGGTCAATCCATCTTTATCTCGTAGCCGAAATTAGTGACGGTTACGATGCGCCGCCCCTCGCCGCGGAGCTTCCGCCGCAGGTGCGCGATATGCTGGTCGACGGTGCGCGTGTCGATGTCCATGGATTTCTCGTAGCCCCAGACGCATTCAAGCAGGTGGTCGCGCGAGAGCACCTTGCCCTTGGCCTCGATGAGCAGCTTGAGGAACTCGAACTCCTTCGGGGTCAGGCCGACCGGCTTTCCCTTAACCTTGACCTCGTGCCGCTCGAAATCGACCTCCAGGTCCCCGATCTTCTGCGGGGCGCCGTTCTCCTCGACCAAGTCGGGGCGCACGCGGCGCAGGATGGCCTCGATGCGCGCCATGAGCTCGCGCACGGAGAACGGCTTGGTGACGTAATCGTCCCCGCCGAGCTTCAGGCCCAGGATGCGGTCTACTTCCCCCGTCTTGCCGGTCAGAAACAGCGCCGGGATTTGGAACTCCAGCCGCAGCTGGCGGCAGAACTCCAGGCCATCCATCTTGGGCAGCATCACGTCGATGATCGCCATATCGGGCCGCTCTCGGCGCGCCAACTCCAGTCCGCTCTCACCGTCCTGGGCATAGATCGGGCGGTATCCCTCTTTCCGGAAATTGGGTTTGATGACTTCCAGCAGGTCTTTTTCGTCGTCCACCACTAAAATCTTGGCTCTTGCCATAGGCGCCCCCTTTCGTTGAACGGACAACGGTGCCCATTGTACGCCGCGCGAACGCCGTCCACCATATAGTCGGGGTCAAACTACTCTGACGCCCCCATGACGCGGGCCTGGAATTTCCAGGATCGCGGGGGTATACTTTCCATCGGACCCGGCATGCTATCTTCGCGCGACCTCAACGCCCTGCGTTGGCTCAAATCCGAAGAAGCGGATATACTCACCCTCTACCTTGAAATAGAAGGCAGCTCCTTCGGCGCCGCCTACCGCGCCGCGCTCCAGGCTGGCTTGGCCCGGCAGGCGTCGCTGCGGGAACGCGGCAAAGACCTCGAGAAAATCGAGCGATTCGTCCAGGAATTCAAGGCCGAGGCTCATCGCGGCCTGGCGGTGTTCGCCTCCGACGCGCAGCGGCTGTGGCGGGCCTACCCCCTCCCCCAGCCCGTCAAGAGCGCGCTGCTGCTCGGCGCCCGCCCTTACCTGACTCCGCTGTTATCCATCGTAGACCAGTACCAGCGCTACGGCGTCGCGCTCATCGGCCCCGCGCAGGCGCGTTTTCTGGAGGTATTTCTCGGGGAAATAGAGGAATGCGAGGACGAGGATGCCCCGGTTTTCCGCAGGCCATCGGCACGCGGCGAGGAGTCGCCTCCCTTAAGCGCATGGGGGAGGCGGGCGGCGCATTTGGCCGGCCTTCGGAATTGGGATCGGCTGATCGTCGGCGCCCCGCGCGAGATGGAAGGCGCCTTCCTCAGCCACTTGCCCATGAAGCTCAAGGACAACCTGATCCTCGATCCGTTGCTTGTGGCGCAGACCGGCAAGGGGCAAGTGCTCGAAAGGGTTCTCGAGAACGAGTGCCAAGCCCGCAAGCTCCGCGAAAGCGTGCTCATCCACCGGCTCATCGACTCCTTCAACGGCCGCGGCCCAGCGGTCTTGGGGCTCGAACGGACGCTGGAGGCTCTCGGCCGAGGGAGGGTCCGCACGATCTTCGTGCGCGACGGATTCGCCAAATTGGGCCGCATCTGCCCGGACTGCTACTGCCTTTCATTGACGGATAAGAAATGCGAGCGCTGCGCCCGCCCGACCGACCCCGCTTTTAATTTGATCGCCGAGATGGCCCAAGAGGCCTTGGATCAAGGCTGCGAGGTATTCCGCATCCTTTACGACACTCGGCTCGATTCCTTCGGGCATATCGGCGCCGAGCTCAACGATGGCTCGCGCTCTTGCGCGCCCAAGTCCTCGCCGAAGCTCCTCTCGAGCGCCTGAGCTTCCTTCTCGAAGGATCGGAAGTAGCCGTAGATAAGCCCGCGCATCTCGGCTGAGCTCTGCGCCCGGCATGCGCGCGAGCGGAATTCGGCCCCCCCGGGGAGCCCCGAGGCGTACCAACAGGCCGCGCGGCGCATGCGCAGCACCGCGAGGCGCTCCCCTGCGTGCTCGATCTCCAGATCGAGATGCTCAAGCAGCGCGTCCCGCCGCTGGGCCACGGAGGGGCAAAACGCGGGAAGGAGGGGGTCGCGGAGCCCGCCCTCGATGTTGCGGTAAATCCAGGGATTGCCGAGCCCGCCGCGGCCGATCATGACGCCGTCGCAGCCGCTAATCTCCAAAAGCCGCCGGGCGTCCCGGGCCGAGAGCACGTCCCCGTTGCCGATGACCGGGATCCGGACCGCGGCCTTGACCCTCCCGATGGCGTGGTAATCGGCGCGTCCGCAATAGCGCTGCTGCCGTGTGCGGCCGTGCACCGTGACCGCGCTGATCCCCTCGACCTCGGCCCGTCTGGCGATCTCGACGGCCTCGGCGCCGCTTTCGTCGGCGTAGCCCTTGCGCATCTTGACCGTCACCGGGATGCGGCGCACGGCCCGGACCACCCTGCGGAAGATTTCGCTCGCCTTCTCGGGTTGTCGCAGCATGGCCGAGCCGGCCCCGTCGCCCCCGCCGGTGATCTTGGGGACGGGGCAGCCCATGTTGATGTCGAGCAAGTCGAAGCCCATCCCCTCGATGACGGCGGCCGCCTCTCCCATGCGCGCCGGGTCGCAGCCGACGAGCTGCGCGCCCAGGGGACGGTCCTCGGGAGCGGTCTTGAGCATCTCCAATGTCTTGGGGTTGCGCTCCAGTAGGGCGTGGGCCGAGACCATCTCCAGGAAAGCGAATTCCATGCCGCGGCGGCGGGCGACCAGGCGGAAGGCCAGGTCGGTGCAGGCGGCCAGAGGGGACTGGATGACCCCGCTCGCAAGCGTAAGGCCCTTAAGGAGAAGCATCAATCAAAATCGAAGGGCCGCGGGGGAGGAGTGTTGTCGCCCTCCTCCGCGATGCGCCGGCGCTCCTTCTCGAACTTCTCCATGGCCTCGCGCTTTCGGGCCTCCAGGGCCTGCTTGGCGTTTGAGAAAAAATTCTCGCGCTTCTTCTTGTCCGCCTCCAGCTTCTCCATGGCGGCCTTAAGCGGGTCGCCCGGGACGGCGGCCTCTCTCTTCGCCCAATGCTGCAGCACCTTGCCGCTTTCCCGGTCCGCCTCGATGCGCGCGCCGCAGCAGGGGCAGTCGACGTACAGGGTGGCCATCGCAGCTAGTTTAGCAAACGTGGATGCGAAAATGGCTTTAGAACCCGCCGGCGACGCGGCGCCTCTCCGCTACTTTGGCCGCGAAGCCAAATTTTGCGGCGCCATTTTGGCGGCGCAAAAAAACGCCTTCATGCGATATAGGCCGAGCTGGCTATAGGTCCTTTGGACCATTAATCTTCCCTTCTGGCCCATGCAAATCGGATCAAGATGGCGCCATAATCATCGCACATGAAATCCGCACACCCATCGGTCTTATTGCTGGCAAGCTGCATTTTAAGCGTAGTCCACCCTGTTATATTTGCGCAGAATTCCCTTACGCGTGAACGACGAATAGAAATAGAGTCCCTACTGCCACAATGGCAGGAGGCCAAATCTAAGGCTGCACTTACCAGGGACGTATTTTTATCTGGAATTGCCCAAGATTCACGGTTGAATTATGAGTCCTTCCGAAGTCATATTGAGAAGGCATGGTCCTTCTGCGAGGGTATTGAACGCATGGAAGACAGCCGCCAACAGTATTTATCAAAATTACTCCACGATGAGTTTTCTAAAGGGAGCATCTCAGCTGATGAGTGGCTTCGTCGAACGGACTTAGTATCGAAGATCTTTCAAATTAGAATGCTCTTTACTTACGGCAATCTGATGCCGCGGATTTTAGACGAGGCGACAGAGCAGACCGGAAAACAAGGCCGATTCTACGCCGGTCCTGGATGGGGGATCCTCCTCAACCAAGAGGAAATGAGAAACCTCCATAAAGAATATAAGGAACTCGTGGGTTTTCCTCCCCAAGTACTCGATGGCAAGAATCTTTAACGATCATTTCTTAACACTCCTGTCCGGTTAAAGTTGGAGGCATAGCTGGAGGTCTTGACGCCTGAGGCGGTCGAGCCTTTTGGGGTTGAGGTGGAGCAGATCGAAAAGCGAGGCTCGCTCAAGCAAGGTTTCT